>JAHIWP010000053.1 GCA_018816095.1 Gammaproteobacteria bacterium | reverse complement strand
CGGCGAATTTTGCCCATCATTTCCATACTGATCACCCTGTGTTCTCCTGCTCAAAAATTGAGCAGAAGCAGTTGAACACCTGGGTCAGTTTTCAGTCGGCAGAACAGCCTCTACTGGGTCAGTTTTCGGTCAGCGGCAACAGGCACCGGGGCCGTAGCCAAACAGCTCAGTCTCGGCCATGGACTCCGGCAACCCGGCGCAATTAAGCGCCATAAAGGGCGACTGTCCACGCGGGCTGGCCAGGTGGCAGGCACGTGCCAGCAGCTCTTTACCGGTGCCGGTTTCGCCCTCAATCAACAGCGGAGCATCCAGCGGGGCCATTCGCCGCGCCTCGCGCACCACTGCCGCCATCACCTTGGAGCTTTGGAAAATACTGTCAAAACCGCGCAGTTCCTGTTTGCGTACGTTGTAGATGCGCTCACCAACACGGTCCGCCCGGTGCAACGTCAACACCGCACCTGCGAGGGCGTCGCTTTCATCGTGCTCGGTTTGCAGCGGCGCGATGTCTGCGAGAAACACGTCGCCTTTGATCTTCACGCGCAAGCCATTGATCCGCGATTTATTGCTGCGCACCAGTTCGGGCAGGTCGAAATCCTCGGCGTAGCGCGACAGCGCAATGCCCGGCACTTCATCCACCCGCACGCCCAACAGCTGCGCGGCGCTGCGGTTGGCGGCGACAATCGAGCCGCCCATGTCGATGGACAACACAGGAAAATCCAGCGCACCGAGCAAGGCGTTCAACTCAAGATGACGCCGCTCGCTGGGCATCAACCCAACGCGTTTCACCCCAAACACCCCGGCAATGGCCTCAAATTTGGGCCGCAGCGACTGGAACTGCAGGTTGATAAGGTTCGGGCAGTGCAGGTAGATAGCATTGCCCTGCTCGCCGCCCACCTCCCCTCGAGCGACGTTAATCCCGTATTCGACCAGCAGGTTGAGGATGTCGCGCAGGATGCCAATTCGGTTCTGACAGTGGACTTTGATACGCATAGCAGGGCTCTGATCAGGCTTCTTATTAGACCGCTGCGCAAAAGAATCAACGCTGGCGGCGGATTGTTCGTCAAGAATATGTGACAGATCAGCGCAGCAGCAAGGCGATAGTTCGCCACGCCGGCAGCCACGTAATCAATTCTTTACAGAAAATCACCCTAAACCCGTGCTGCGCGCGCGCCAAAGCGCTGCGCCCGGGCACCAAGCGAGGTATTTCTAGCTCAAATACAACAACAAAGCCCCAGCAGGAGGCTGCAATGAAGAGCACGCACTACACAGCGCGCGAACCGGATGACAGTGGTTTTATTGCTTACCCGGAAGCTGAGCATCAGGTGTGGAATACCCTGATCACCCGCCAGCTAAAGGTGATTGAGGACCGTGCCTGCCAGGAATACCTGGACGGCATCGAACAGCTCGGCCTGCCCCATGAGCGCATCCCGCAGCTGGGTGAAATCAATCAGGTGTTGCAAGCCAGCACCGGCTGGCAGGTGGCGCGGGTGCCGGCGCTGATTCCGTTTCAGACCTTCTTTGAATTACTGGCCAGTAAACAATTCCCGGTAGCCACCTTTATCCGTACGCCAGAGGAGCTGGACTACCTGCAGGAACCGGACATCTTTCACGAAATATTCGGCCACTGCCCACTGCTGACCAACCCCTGGTTTGCCGAGTTCACCCACACCTACGGCAAGCTCGGCCTGGCCGCCAGCAAGGAAGAGCGCGTGTGCCTGGCGCGGCTGTACTGGCTGACCATCGAGTTCGGCCTGCTCGACACCAGCCAGGGCCGCAGGATTTACGGCGGCGGTATTCTCTCCTCACCGAAAGAAACCGTGTATTGCTTGTCCAATAAACCTGAGCACCAGGCCTTTGACCCCATCGAGGCGATGCGCACGCCTTATCGCATCGACATTCTGCAGCCTGTGTATTTCGTCCTGCCGGAGCTCAAGCACCTCTTCGAACTGGCCCATGAAGACATCATGAGCATGGTCCGGCAGGCCATGCGCCAGGGCTTGCACGCCCCAAAATTTGCGCCAAGAGCTGCCTAACCTTTGTAGGATGGGTAGGGCCGCGCAGGTCGAGCGATGCTCAACAGACCGCCGTCCACCCCATCCTACGGCCCACCTTTGCCCCAGGAGAAACCTCATGTCCCTTGCCCAAGCCCAATGCGAAGCCTGCCGTGCAGATGCGCCGAAAGTCAGTGATGACGAGTTAGCGGAACTGATCCGTGAGATCCCCGATTGGAACATCGAAGTACGCGACGACCACATGGAGCTGGAGCGGGTTTACGCGTTCAAGAACTTCCGTCATGCCCTGGCCTTTACCAACGCCGTAGGAGCCATTGCTGAAGAAGTCGGCCACCACCCAGCGCTGCTAACCGAATGGGGCAAGGTCACCGTGACCTGGTGGAGCCATGAAATGCGTGGCCTGCACCGCAACGACTTCATTATGGCCGCGCGCACTGATGTACTGGCCGCCAGTGCCGAGGGCCGCAAGTGAGTCATTTCCAGCACATTGCCCGAGTGCCGGGGGACCCCATTCTCGGCCTGATGGACGCCTATCGCGCCGACCGCAACCCCGCCAAGCTCGACCTGGGTGTCGGGGTTTATAAGGATGCCCATGGCCTGACGCCCATACCTCGGGCAGTCAAGCTGGCGGAGCTGACACTGCAACAAAGCGAAGCCACTAAAAGCTACATCGGCGGCCATGGTGATGCGCTGTTCGGCCGCCTGCTGAGTCAGCTGGTGCTGGGCGCAGACAATCCTTTACTGGAAGACCGTGCAGCAGCCACGCAAACCCCTGGCGGTACTGGCGCGCTGCGCCTGAGCGCGGAGTTTATTGCTCACTGCCTGCCGGGCCGCGGCATCTGGCTGAGCGACCCGACCTGGCCGATCCACGAAAGCATTTTTGCTGCCGCCGGTTTACGCGTCGGCCATTACCCCTATGTGGGCGCGGACAACCAGCTGAATGTCGAGGCAATGCTCGCCGCCCTCAGCCATGTACCGAAAGGCGATGTGGTGCTGCTGCATGCCTGTTGCCACAACCCCACCGGGTTCGACCTCACGGCAGACGACTGGACGCGCGTGCTGGCGGTGGTCAAGGCGCGCGAGTTGTTGCCATTAATCGATTTTGCCTACCAGGGCTTTGGCGACGGCCTGGAAGAAGACGCCTGGGCGGTGCGTCTGTTTGCGGCTGAGTTGCCTGAGCTGTTAATCACCAGTTCTTGCTCGAAAAACTTCGGCCTTTACCGCGAGCGCACGGGCGCGTTGATCGTCTGCGCTGAAACGCCGGCAAAACTGCAGGATGTGCGCAGCCAACTGGCGTTTCTGGCGCGCAACCTGTGGTCTACGCCGCCCGCCCATGGCGCGGCCGTGGTCGCCAACATTCTCGCCGACAGCGAGCTGCATACGCTGTGGATGGACGAACTGGACAGCATGCGGCAGCGGATTGTCAGCCTGCGCGCGGGCCTGGTTGAAGCATTACAAGCCCATGGGCTGGCCGAGCGCTTCGCGCACATCAACCAACAACGCGGGATGTTCTCCTACACTGGCCTTAGCGCCCAGCAGGTGCAGCGCCTACGTGATGAATTCAGTGTGTACATGGTCGGCAGCGGCCGGGCCAATATGGCGGGGTTGGATGCCAATCGCCTCGACCAGTTGGCCAATGCCATCGCCCGCGTATGCCTGGACTAAAGCGCCACCGAGCGCCTTAACCAAAGCGCTCGGCCTCAAGCCACTGCACACAAACCCAGGCTTGCTATAGTCGGGGCACACCCATCATCTCGAGATGCCTGTGTCCCGCCTTTCTAATATCGTGTTTCGCGTGTACCAACGCACCCTGCACAGCCTGGCACTCTATCCAACGCTGATCGCCGTGGGCTTTTTTGGCCTGTGCCTGCTAGTCATGAGTATCGAGTATCAGCCCTGGCTGATGTCTCTCAAGCGCAACGTCGATGTGGGCCTGGTGCGCAACGCCGAAAATGCCCGTTTGATACTCAGCACCCTGGTAGGGGGCATCCTGTCGTTGACCGTTTTTAGCTTCTCCATGGTTATGGTGGTGCTGAATAACGCATCCGCCGCCCTCTCACCCCGTGTGCTACCGGGCCTAATCAGTGACAAGGGGCACCAGAAAACTCTGGGTTTCTATCTCGGCACCATTCTCTATTCGCTGTTACTGATCACCAGCATCGAGCAAGGTAACTCCAGCCAGGTGCCCAGCCTTGGGGTGCTGATAGCACTGGGCATGGGCATCGCCTGCCTTGGCCTGTTTGTTCACTTTATCCACTCGATTTCCCGCTCGATTCAAGTCGAATACATCCTCAACAACCTCTACCAGACCACCCTGAAGAAGCTCGCCGCACGCGAAGCCAAATTGGCCAGCGTCGATACAATCCCCAGCTGGCCCGATGACCAGCAATGGCAACAGGTTCGCGCCCAGCGCAATGGGTACTTCAAAGAACTCAATATCAACGCAATCAACACCCTATTGATTGAACACGACCTGCGCATGACGGTAATGATCCACCATGGTTTCTTCGTGACGAGTGGTCGCCCACTATTCAAGTTGGATCGGCAAGTGGATGAGGACATATCCAGCGCCCTGCTCGACTGCTTCGACTTTTTTATCGAAGAGTACGCCCACGCCCATTACCTGTTTGGCTGCACGCAAATCTCTGAAATCGCCGTCAAGGCACTCAGTCCAGGGATCAACGACCCAGGTACCGCGCTCACCGCCATCGATTTACTCAGCGTGTTATTGAGCAAACGCTTGGCTTTACCCGACTTGGATTTCGCGCTGCTGGATGATGAGCCGCCGCGCCTGTTCCATTACGAATTGTCGCTGGATGAATTGCTGCTGCTGGTTTTTGGCCCTATTCGTAACTACGGCCGGGCAGATGCCAGTGTGCTGTTCGGGTTGCTACAGGCTTACAAAAACCTGCTTTACCATCCCCTACGCGCGCAGCAAAAAACAGATTTACTCAAGCATGTTCACAGCGTCCAAGAAACCGCGGACCACTGCCTGCATAACAGCCGTGAGCGTGAGGCCATTAACCAGTTGATCGAACGCATTAACCAGAACAACGACCTCCAAGAACCTGTTGCGTTGCTGGCAGTACCTAGGAAAACCGCCGCTGAAAAATAATTAGCACGCTCATATACGAAAATAAAATCAATTAAAACAATAACTTAAAAACCAAGTACACCTTCCTAAACGCCGCCTGTGATTTGCCATGCGTGGCTGTTTTGCTTAGGGTAGGTCGCTATGTGGTCCTTAATTGCCCCAATCAGCTCGTTGCTGGGGGGGGTGGCATTACTCCTCCTCGGCAATGGCCTGCTTAACACTCTACTGACCCTGCGTGGCGTCGCCGAAGGCTACTCCACCTCGATGCTCGGGCTGATTATGTCTGGGTACTTTGTCGGTTTTCTCCTTGGCACCTGGCTAGCGATTCCGCTGGTTCGCCGCGTTGGGCATATCCGTGCGTTTGCCTTTTGCGCCGCACTGGCTGCCATCACCGCCCTGCTGCATGTACTGATCGTCGACCCCTGGGTTTGGCTGGGTTTACGCGTGCTTTACGGCCTGGCGCTGGTCAGCCTGTACATGGTGATCGAGAGCTGGCTTAACGCCCAGGTGCCGAACGACAAGCGTGGCCAAGTGTTCGCGGTGTACATGGCGGTCAACCTCGGCGCACTCGCCGCCGCGCAGCAGTTGCTGAACCTAGCATCGCCAACTGACTTCGTGCTGTTCGTGCTGGCTGCCATGCTGATCAGCGCGGCCTTGATGCCCATTACCCTGACCCGCCAAATCCAGCCCAGCGTACCCGAGACCCTGCACACCAACCTGCGCCAGATTGTCGGCATTGCACCGCTGGCCATCGCCGCAGCAGGCTTATCCGGCTTAGCGCTGGGTGCGTTCTGGGGCATGGCACCGGTGTATGCCAGCTTGAATGGCTTTGATGCGACAGGCGTGGGCCTGCTGATGAGTAGCAGCATTCTCGGCGGCGCACTGCTGCAATGGCCCATTGGCATCTACTCCGACAAACACGACCGCCGCGTGGTGTTGCTCTGGGTCGTCACGCTGTCAGTCGTGGTGGCCCTGCTGATGAGCCTGTTGCCGGCAGGTTCATTGCTGCTCGGGCTGATGTTTATCTGGGGCGGGCTGACCTTTGCCATCTACCCGATTGCCGTGGCGCAACTGATCGACCAGTTGCACAGCGATGAAGTTCTCGCCGGTTCCAGCAGTTTGCTAATGGTTAACGGCATCGGTTCGGTCTGCGGGCCGCTGCTTGCGGGCCTGTTGATGCAGCATCTGGGCGCCAAGGCGCTGCCGCTGTATTTCGCGGTAACCCTCGGCCTGCTCGCGGCTTACACGCTGTACCGCCTGCGCCATGTCAGCGATCTGGTCAGCGCACCCGCTGGGCACTTCATGCCTATGCTACGGACCAGTCATACGGTGCTTGAGCTAATGCCCGACGCACCAGCAACAGATGCCACAGACTCTAACGAGGAACCGCATAACCCGGCGCCGCAGACGCCGGGATAAAAAGAAGAGGCGAACGCAGCATTGCGCATTCGCCCCACACAGCTCGTCGGCCTATGTCGGCGCGTCACTGCACCCACTTAACTGGACAGGAAGACAGCGCATGTTACTTGCCACCGATCTCGATGGAACCTTTCTCGGCGGCGATCCCAAGGATCGTCTGAGCCTCTATCAGACCATTGCCGCCCACCCAGAAATTCGTCTGGCCTATGTCACCGGGCGCAGCCTGGAATCGGTTTTGCCCCTGCTGGCTGACCCCACCTTGCCGCAACCTGACTTCATCATCTCCGATGTCGGCGCCAGCCTGGTGCATGGCGACACCTTGCAGCCAATCCAACCCTTGCAAAGCGCGGTAGATGCGCTCTGGCCCGGCGACAGCCAGGTCGCCAGCGCCATCGAACACCTGGCCCTAGAGCGCCAGGACGTGCCGCAAGTGCGCCGCTGCTCCTACTTCTGCAGCCCTGAAGAAGCCGGCAACCCGGAACTGCTGAAAATCGCCGAAAGCCTGGGCTGCGACCTGCTGTATTCCGCCGAGCGTTATCTGGACTTCCTGCCCAAAGGCGTCAACAAGGGCAGCAGCCTGCAAGCACTGATCGACTGGTTGGAACTGGACCATGACCAGGTGCTGACCGCCGGCGACACCTTGAACGACCTGAGCATGCTCAGCGGGCAGTTCAAGGGCGTATGCGTTGGCGAATCCGAAGACGGCTTGCTGCAAGCCACGCGTCAGTACTCACGCGTGCTGCATGCCGAGCGCGCCGGTTGCGGTGGCATCCTCGAAGCCTTTGTGCATTTTGGCTTTCTCGGTAAACAAGGCATCGCCGCCGAGGGCAAACAAGTCGCTGAACCCGGCAAAGCGGATCTGGTGATGGTTTACCACCGCCTGCCCTATGAGGAGTACCGCGGCAAGGATGGCAAGTTGCAACGCCGCCGCCCGACCTCACCCAACGGCATTATCCCAACCCTGCTGAGTTTTTTCGGCGATGGCCGTGCGGGCTCTTGGGTGGCCTGGGCCGAACATGACGCTGCCGGCGGCGAAACCTTTGAAAGCCACACCACCGTGGATGCCGAACGCTACCCCACGCTGACCGCTGCACGGGTGGCGTTGAGCAAAGAAGAAGTCGACATCTTCTACAAACGCTTCTCCAAAGAGGCCTTCTGGCCAACCCTGCACACTTTCTGGGAGCGTGCACAGTTCCGCGAAGACGACTGGCAAGTATTCCTCAAGGTCAACCGCGCCTTTGCCGAACGCACCGCGCTGGAAGCTGCCGAAGGCGCTACCGTGTGGCTGCATGATTACAACCTGTGGATGGTGCCGGGCTACTTGCGCGAACTGCGTCCCGACCTGCGCATCGCCTTTTTCCACCACACTTACTTCCCTTCGGCCGATGTGTTCAACGTGCTGCCGTGGCGCCGGCAGATCATTGGCAGCCTGCTGCAGTGCGACTACATCGGCTTCCACATCCCGCGTCAGGTGGAGAACTTCGTCGATGCCGCGCGCGGCGTGATGCCGCTGCAAACCATCAGCCGGCAGAACTGCGCCCCGCGCTTTATCACCTATGGCTGCGCCGTGGGCCTGGAGCGCATGACCACGGCCGTGGACACCGGTACGCGGGTGGTCAAACTCGGCGCGCACCCGGTGGGCTTGGACATCAACCGGGTCAGCAGCGCCCTGGAGTCACCTAAGATCAAGGACATGATGGAGCGCCTGCGTACCGAGCTGAGCGGAGTCAAACTGATTCTCTCGGTCGAGCGCCTCGACTACACCAAAGGCATCCTGGAAAAACTCAACGCCTACGAGCGCTTGCTGGAAGAAAACCCGGAGCTGCTGGGCAAAGTCACCCTGGTCACGGTCTGCGTCCCGGCGGCCAAAGAAATGACCATCTACGACGAACTGCAAGGACAAATCGAGCAAGCCGTGGGCCGGATTAACGGCCGCTTCGCGCGCATCGGCTGGACGCCGCTGCAGTTCTTCTTCCGCAGCCTGCCATTCGAAGAAGTCAGCGCCTGGTATGCCATGGCCGATGTGATGTGGATTACCCCACTGCGCGACGGCCTTAACCTGGTGGCCAAGGAATTCGTCGCCGCCCAAGGCTTGCTCGGTGGGCGTGGCGTACTGGTACTGTCGGAGTTTGCCGGCGCGGCCGCTGAGCTCAAAGGCGCGCTACTGACCAACCCGCACGACCCCATGGATATGGTGCAAACCTGCTATGTGGCACTCAACATGCCCAAGGCGGAAGCCCAGGATCGCCTGCGTGAACTGTTCGATATCGTCAGCTATAACGATATCCGCCGCTGGGGCGATGAGTTCCTTGCGGCCGTCAGCGACCCGGAAGAAAAGCTCGACCGCGCACTGGGCTTAGTCGTTTGAACTGAGCCTGTATGCAAACAGCCCGGCCCATGGCCGGGCTGTTGCGTATTGGCTTAGTGGCTTAGCCCATCTGCGCATCAATGTTGCAATTGATCATCCAAGACACGCCAAAGCGGTCCGTGAACAGGGCAAACCGCGTGGCCCAAAACGTTGGCTGCAGCTCCATCTGCACCGAGCCCTGGGCAGACAGCGCTTCGTACAGGCGCTCGGCCTCGGGCACGTTCTCCACCTGCAGAGAAATCGAACAGCCCTTGATGCCCTCATACGGCGTGCCCATGCCTGGGCAGGTGTCGGACGCCATCAGCAGCTGATCACCCACGGCGAGGCTCACATGCATGACCCGATCGTGGAATTGCGCTGGAACACTGCCTGCCTCCGGGCCCTCACCGAAACGCATCAACTCCAGGCTTCCGTTCAGGCAATCGGCATAGAATTTAAACGCCGCCTCGCATTGGCCATCGAAGGTTAAATAGGCATGAATTTTCATCTGCTTACTCCTTTGCGTTAACAGTCGTTATGCATCGGTCACAGGTAGATTAGCCCAGGTACAGCAGCGTCCACCCTTTAAAGCAGACCCCACCCGGCCAGCGAGGTTCGCCTTGCAAAGGCCCTGGCAGTGCCGAAGATGCAATGCCGCGTGCCATGCAACGAAAGCCCTGCCGCTCAGGCGCAACGTTTAGAAATCGACTTTCCCTCTACCAGCCTTGATCGCCCCGTGCTTGGTTTTACCTTCCAGGCGGCGCTTTTTCGAGCCCAGGGTAGGCTTGGTCGGGCGGCGGACTTTCTCGGTTTTGCCGGCGTTACGGATCAGCTCGGCGAGGCGTTCCAGGGCATCGGCGCGGTTCTGCTCCTGGGTGCGGTACTGCTGGGCTTTGATGATCACCACACCCTCGGCGGTGATACGGCTGTCGCGCAGCGTCAGCAAACGCTCCTTGTAGAACGGCGGTAAGGATGACGCCTGGCTGTCGAAGCGCAAATGCATCGCGCTGGAGACCTTATTGACGTTCTGCCCGCCCGCGCCCTGGGCACGGATGGCCGTCAGTTCGATTTCGTCATCGGGGAGATGAACGCTGTTGGAAATAACCAGCATGGCCAGGCTTCAACACAAGAAAGGCCGCTCAGGATAACGCGAACGCTGCCTGACTGCCGCCATTAGCCCGGTCTTTATCAGGCCGCGTGCCGTGACGCTGGCCGAGCTAAGCCCATACATACCCGACAAATGCCCCCTGCATGAGCGCACTCAGCAAGCATGCGCAGGATTACGAAAATGTAACCCCAGCTTCAGCTTACTGACGGGGTGCCCTGGTTAATCTTGTTTCGAACGCAACACTCAACGCCCGCTGTTAGCAGGGGCTTACCGAAACAATGAGGAATACCTAAATGAAATCGCTGAACACCCTTCTCGTACTGGCTGCTCTAAGTGTCTCCAGCCTGGCCATGGCCGAAGGCGGCTCTGATCGCACCTTCGCACGTATGGAACAAGCCCGCGAAGCATCGCTGCAAGCGTTCCAGGCCGCCAAGCAGGAACAGGCTGACGCGTCCGTGAACACCGATCAGAGCAACGGCTGAAGCAATACTGTATCGCCCTAATGGTTGAAATAGCCGCTGCCTGCAGCGGCTGTAGACCAGGCGCAACGCCTACCAACCGAGGCAGATGCCAGAACACTCTGGCGCAAAACAGCTACTTGCTCGCGGCGATAAGCGAGCACCATCTTGCCGCCGAATTCTGCAACCCCACATCCGCCGCCATACATCCCCCCGCCTCTCGTCCGGATCTGCTGATCACAGCGCAAGCCGACGCCCGCATATATCGCCTATGCGTTTGCCGTTAACGCTGCGACAAATAATACGCAGCAGGCCCATGACCCACTTGTGCGAGGCTACGTGACAGGAACGGTCAATGCTCGGCTGTTGCTGACACGACACACGGCGCCCGCAAACTTAAGTCGGGCGCTGCATCTCGTCTAAGGTAAATACACGGCCTAAAGCAACCCGGACGCCGCTTGCTTGAGTGAGCGCCCTGCAGCAATCGCAAGGTGTTCGAGCACCAAGCCGCTGAAATCACTTATCGGGCGCTCTGCGCGAAGTGTTAATCCACGACCAAGCAGCCCAGTGCCGTTACCTGAATATCATGTGGAGGCTACATGAACCTCGCTCACTGGCCCTTTGCCGGGCTGCTTCTGGCGCTAGCGCTGCCTACCCACGCAGCCGATGCGGCCACTGTCTATAGCAAAGGCGGTAGCAACCCGGCGGCGATGGCCTGCGTCACCTGCCATGGTGCCGAGGGTGAAGGCCTGGCCGCTGCCGGGTTCCCGCGGCTGGCTGGCCTGTCCGCCGGTTATCTGAAAAAACAGCTGGCTGATTTTGCTTCCGGCGCACGCGCCAACCCGATCATGCAACCGATAGCAGCCGCCTTGACTGCCGAAGAAGCAGACGCGGTAACGGCGCTGCTCGCCAACAAGCCGTCACCACAGGTCGAGCGCATTAGCCGCGCCGCGCCGGCGGCAGAGTTAGGCGCCGTGCTTGCATTGCGTGGTGCCTGGGAGCGCAATATTCCTGAGTGCGTGTCTTGCCACGGGCCAAGCGGTGTAGGCGTTGGCGAGACCTTTCCGCCCCTTGTCGGGCAGTCCGCCCAGTACCTGTCTGCGCAGCTCGTCGCTTGGCAGCAAGGCACTCGCAAGAATGACCCCAACGACCTGATGGGGCACATCGCCCGCAGCCTCAGCCAAGACGAGGTCAATGCCGTGTCGCAGTACTTCGCCACCCTGACCGAAACAGGAGCCGGCCAATGAACGCCCCCACAAGCGCCTTGTTGCTAATCGCACTGGCCACCCCAGCGCATGCAGCGGACATCGCCATGGATGATCAATCACAAATCACCACCGCCGCAGCGGTTCCTGCCAGCAACGCGGCCTTCCAGCCACCGCTGGAAAGCCAGCTTGAAGATAACGCCTTTGGCAAGCTGGTACAGCAAGGCCGCGCCATCTTCGTCGACACTAAAACACACGCGCCAGACTATGTAGGTAATAGCTTGGCCTGCACCAACTGCCACCTGGAGCAGGGCCGCAAAGCCAACTCTGCGCCGCTTTGGGCGGCGTACACCATGTACCCGGCGTACCGTAAGAAAAACGACAAGGTCAACAGCTACACCGAGCGTTTACAGGGCTGCTTTCAATTCAGCATGAACGGCAAAGCCCCTGAAGCCAACGGCCCGGTGATCGCCGCGCTCACCGCCTACTCCTATTGGCTTGCAACCGGCGCACCCACCGGGCAAGAGCTGCCAGGCCGCGCCTATCCATCAGTGTCAGAGCCCAAGGGCGGATTCGACCTTGCCCAAGGCGAGAAGGTTTACGCAGCACAGTGCGCGGTATGTCACGGCAAGAATGGCGAGGGGCAGAAAGCCGGCGAGGATTACGTGCTCCCCCCACTGTGGGGGGCAGACTCGTTCAACTGGGGCGCCGGTATGCACCGGATCAACACCGCCGCAGCGTTCATCAAAGAGAACATGCCGCTGGGCAAAGGCGGCACCTTGTCCGATGAGGATGCCTGGCATGTGGCCGCCTTTATGAACAGCCACGAACGCCCGCAAGACCCGCGTTTGATCGATGGTTCAGTCGAGAAAACCCGCGACAAGTACCACGCCAATGACGGCGTCAACTTATACGGCAAAACCATCAACGGGCAGATGTTGGGCAAGGGCCTCTAGCTCAGCCTCGCCCGCCCTGCCCCTGACTGGGCACTCCTCGCCCAGTCATATGCTTGAGTGCTCGGCCTTACTGCTTGGCCGGCAGCTGCTGGTCATTCATCAGCTTCATCATCATGTCCATCATCTCCGTGCGCCGGTCCGCGCCGGCGCAGTCCATCGGCATACCGTTGGCCATGCCCATGCCACCCATATGCTTGCCCATAGGCATGTCGCCCCCCATAGGCATCTGCTTCATCATCGTCATGCCATCCTGCATGGCAGCCATGCCGGTTTGACGTAACGCATCACGTTCTTCAGGTGTACGGGCTGCCATAAATTGTTGGTGTATGGCCTGCATCGCCTTGATGTGCTGATCGAATTTACCAGCGTCGAACTGTGGCGCCACAACTGCAGCAGCGCCATCAGCCGCCTGCTGGCCCGGCATAGCAGGCGTCGCGGCCTGCGCACCGGCCACAAAGGTGAATGCCAGGGTGGCGATAAGCTGTTTAGTGTTCATGCGAACCTCCAATGATTAGGTCGTAAATCTACGTCTGTGTCATCGGCGCGTATTGATCAATATCAATGCACGGCGTTGCCCCGGCTCAGCTACAGCAGCAGCCACCGGCCTTCTTGGCCGGCGTACTGATGGCCGGCTCGCCAGTCAATAAAACCGGGCTATAGCCCGCCTGCACAATGGCCTGGCTGAGTTCCGCCTCGCCGGCAACCGACTCAATTTGTACCCGCTGTGACGGCAGGTCGACCTGCACCTTGGCAGCTGCATCCACGGCCAGCACTGCTTGGGTAATCGCCTTTATGCAATGTCCGCAGGTCATGCCTTGTACGTCGAAAGTAATCATCGCGTGCTCCTTAAAGGGCAGTGGTTGTTGACTCACCCTCACCTTCAGCCTTGCCATTGTGGCAAGGTCAAGCACATATCGGCACGCCGTCCCGCCACCACAGCACCACCACCCGTGGACACAACGCCTTGCGCACCAGTAATGTGCATGTAACTCATGTCGCGTTTACCCATCGCAATCTCGTGCGTGCAGACTAAATAGTTAGTCTGCGCAGTATTTACAGCCTGAATTCAACACATAAGTGCAACGCTCACCCCTGCATAAACTTCGTACGGCGTCTTCCAGCCCAGGCGTTTTCGCGGGCGTAAATTGATCTTCGTTACCACGCGACTGACCGCCTCGACGGTCAGCTTGCTGAAGTCG
>JAHIWP010000011.1 GCA_018816095.1 Gammaproteobacteria bacterium | reverse complement strand
TGCGTAGCTGCCTGCCTGAAAAGTGTCCGGATGGCCGTGGAATCGGTGTCCGGATGCTCGTGGAGTGAGTGTCCGGATCAGCGTGGAATCACTGTCCGGATGTGCGTGGAATGGGTGTCCGAGTCAGCGTGGAATCCGCAAGCCCCCGTGCTTAGTCCGCCATGCCTTGTGTTACGCATAATCAGGCAAGGCACGCTCGCGTGGGAGACGGCTCGTCTAAATGTGTGATCAGTTGCCATTTGTCGTCCATTACGGCAACTGGTCAACGTAGGCCGTATTTTTCCCCCTGCTGCCCCCCCCAGATTGGTTTCTTGTGTTGCCGTTTGTCCTCCATTACGGCAACGAACCCGCCAATACTAATTATTTGTGCTGATGGCCAGGCTCAGGCATCGATAGGGTTAGTAGGGGTCAATAACGCGCCGTGTTTGATCGAACTTCTCAGGCCGCTACCTAGGGCGAGCCGCGCACAAGCGCCGCCCTTAGCAAAAAATCTTAAACTGACAACAATGTGGTCGAATAACGGCCCAAAACAATTTCAGGAGATGGCACCGTACTCCCAGATCAAACCAGGAGTACTTTTTATGCCCAATACGTTTCTCACCACCCCCGAGCTGTGTCAGTTACTGCGCTGCAGTCAAACCACCCTATGGCGTCTGCGCCGAGATGTCCCAGGGTTCCCCCAGCCAGGTCGTCTGCGCCGCCGATTGCTGTGGACTCCTGAACAAGTTTCGCAAGTAGTTGCACTGATCAAGTGATCTAAAGGCTGCCTACGGAAGCTCCGCATCAGGCAGCCGCCCCCACTACAGATTTTTTACAGACCAGCAGATGGTTTGCGGGCGTGCTTGCGCCTGCAAATCCGAGGTTCAGTCGTCATGCGTGCATCAGTGACTTTGGTGTTGGGTTCGTGCGCCGTAGCTCTAGACCGTTTCGAGTTTCGCCATCAAGTATCACCTCTGCGAATGGCCTGAAACGTGGGAGAGCGCTATCAGATACCAATGTCGTCCAAAGCCAGGACGACTAGTAACAAAGTTGCGCGAATGGCCGAAGCTGCCTTGAGTCGCTCCTCCTCCGTTAAACCGACTGAGGGCCTGGATGGTCGCAAGCTACCCAGCTGGCCCGATTCACACCGTGGAGTGCCTAATATTTTACTGCGCTCAGCACTGTTCAGCTCCAGCAGATCAAGCCAGGATTTGGTGAAGGAGGAGATTTTCGCGCAGAGCCCGACCCGCATAAGGTATACAGGGCCGCAACTCAATCAGGCTGATCATGACGTATGGATCACGCTCCTGCATCTGGCCCGGGGTAATCGCCTCAACCTGCCACTTCGGACAAGCGCTTATTCGCTGCTCAAGCTGCAACATAAAACTGACACTGGCGCTAACCGTAAAAACCTCTACAAATGCTTGGCAAAGCTGGAGACGTCAAAGGTTGAAATTATCGACTTTCGCTACCCTTACACGGGTAGCTTGGTAGACGCGACCTACCGAGACGAATCGACGGAAGAGTTGGTGGTGGTCCTCAACCCAGCGCTATACAGCCTCTTTGACAAAAAGGGTATTACTTGGGTCGACTGGAGCATCCGCCGACTACTCAACAGTAAGCCCCTAGCGCAGTGGCTACATGGCTACTACTCCAGTCATGCTGAACCATTTCCTGTTTCGATCAAAACACTCATGCAAATGGCTGGCAGTACTGACAGGTCTACCCAAAGCGCGGAGCAAAACTTGCGCAGAGCACTGGACTCCCTTGCTCATGCCCGTGCCACACATCAAAAAGCATTCAGCTATCGAATTCACAACGGCAATGTTCACGTCGAACAGGTACCAAGCGATAGTCAGCTCCGTCATTTGCAGCGCAAGTCGAAATCCGCAAAAGGTCAAAAGTAGTACCGTTGCGTTGGCTATCCACTACCGTTGCATTGGCTAGGATTTGCCGTTGCGCTGACTATAAAGTACCGTTGCACTGACTTTTTTATCCACAGGGTAAAATGGCTGCAGCCCAGGTTCTACAAGGGCTGCAGAAATAGCTGAGCGCCTCTAATCTTCTTTAATCTTATTTAATCTATTGAAGACGCCAGTGTTGGCGCGTCAGAGCTGCGCGCAGTGATCTGCCTAGCGGGTAGGCAGGCCAGACCGGAATTTTTGTCCACGGGCGCTATCCTCCCGCAAAGAGCCGTACCGTCCGTGCCTTGTTTTAATGAACAGCACAGCCCCTTCGCATTTCAGAGAAATCATTGCCCTGGCGATCTTCTAAGCGGACACCAGCTCCATCACCTTGCCGATGTAGTCTGGTTCCCCGATGAAGAAAACATGCAATGCATTCAGATCTGGGGCTGGCAATCCTTGCTGACTCCACAGGTGTTGGATGCGTATGCGGTTCGTGCTCGGTGACAGGATGACCGACTCCAGCGTGACCCCAGGATCATTCAGGCGCGCCTGCAGATCCTTGATGTTTTGCGAGAGCTGGATTTTGTCGCTGCCAGGGCCTTCGTGTTCCAGTCCGTGCGGGTCGATAAAGCAGATGCGCTGACTGCCATCCGACTTCAAACACCAGAGGATGAAGTCGGGATAGAAATTGCCAGCCTCAAAGAAACCGACGCCCTGCTTGGCCAGGTTGCGCAGCAGGAAGATGCGCTCTCCACGTTCAGCAAGATTCGTTTCGTTGGCCACCAGCCAGAGGCGCAAGTCTTCGACGAATTGAAACTCGGACTTGTTAAGGCCGACAGGCTGGATCTTCACCTTCTCGCTGGAAAGCAGCGGCTCATAGAGGTGAGCATCCAGCCTTAGGCCTTGGACGTGGCCATGGTCACGCCAGCCGACCTGGGCGAGCTCTTCTTTCAGCGCTTTGATGTCGTCGATCAGGTACTGCTCGGTAGCCTCGACGATCAACTGGTAATTGATGTCGTCACCCGGCAGGTTTTCGTTCTCGCGGGTGAGCAGAACCAGTTCCATGCGCGGATCGAGGTATTTGCGCTTTTGGTGATTGAAGCAGCGCTCCAGGGCACCGCAGAGCAGTTCGAAGGCTATCGATTGCCAGTGACGCAGGTTGGCCATCGACGGTGCCCACCAGTGCGCGGGCACCAGGACGCGATACCAGTCTGGGGTCTCCAACAATGGGCGTAGCGCTTCAGCTTTAACGATGATGTTGTCCAGGTGCCGCTGGCGACGAAAGCGCTCCAGATCGAACCACAACTTGTCCCAGTCGAGCATCGACAGGCGCAATGCATCGAAGTGACGTGGTGGGTTGTCGGCTGCCTCAGGAGCCTGGCCCACAACCTCTTTGGCCTGGATCATTTGCAGCCGTGGGAAGCGGTCAACCACCAAGGGCATTCCCCCCTTGGTCAGGCCAGGCGGGAGAGCTCCGATGCTGAAATCTACAATGGGGCCATGCTTTCGGAAGTCGTACTGCTCCTGGGTGTCCTTGCGGAACTTGGAGCGCAGGATCTTCAGCTTCTGGCCAAAGTCGTGGGTGACGTTGAGGGTGATTTCCTCAACATGCGGTGCATCATTTGGCGGCAGGCCTTCGCTTTCGAGGAAGTCGCGGAAGGTCGCCATAAAGTCAGCCTGCACGCCGAACACGTTCAGCGTTTCCAGGAAGTGGATATCCTTTGGTGGATTCACCGGCTGGTAACGGCTGGTACGCATCAAGCTGATGTCTTTGCCTTTCAAGCGCACGCCGCGCCCGAACAGCTGAATGATCTGTGCGCCTTCGCTTTGACCCATGCGCATCAAGCCGAGGCTGGATACTCGCCAGCAGTCCCAACCTTCAATGAACTTCTTCGAGCCGACCAGCATGTGAATAGGCGAGGTGGGCTTGTGTACGTCGCCAAACACCGGCTCGCCAAACTCGCTGGGGCGTACCTCGGCCAAGGAGTGTTTGTCTTCCAGCTCGTCCTGCACATGCTTGGCCAACGCCGCCGCATCGCCGACGTTGATGACGCCAAAGGGTTGGTCGGCTTCGCCAACCTTCAGCAGCAACTCGCCGCTGTCACCTTTCACGCGCTCAACCACTAAGTGACCGCCGCCAGGCGCATGAAATAGGCGCTGGCAGATGTCGGCATAGAGCTGTGCTGCGCTTTGCTTCAGACCTTTCAAGTAGGGGAAGGACTGTACGAAGATATCGTGGCCTTGGGCATCGACCAGGCCTGTCTGCTGGCTGTTGCCGTTGAGCACGGTGTGAATAAGGGCGGTGAAATCTTCCCGGTGGGCGAGGAAGCGCGCCAGGAAGTCGAGGATCTGTGCCACATCGGACGGCGATACGCTTTCCTCATCGACCTTGCGCCCGGTGACGCTGGCACCGACAAAGACCCACAAGGGCTTTTCCAGGTTGTAGCCGGTATAGCGATTGCCCGCCTCGGTGAACATGCGCAGCTGCTGATAAAACCCTAACAGGGCAGCGGTCAGGTAGATGTCCTTGTGGGCCAGTTCATCCTTGGGCAGGTTGAATATTCGGTAGTCCTTGCCATAGCCATCGGCATAGAAATAGCGGTAGCTGTAATCGAACAGCACGGCTTTGGCGTAGCTTTCAGCCAATACGCGGTCATTGGCAGCCTTGACTGCCTGCTTGAAGGTGGCCGAGTACTCGAAGGTGAAGCCCTTGGCCGCCAGCTTGTCACGCTTACTTTTCCAGTCGCTGCCGCTCATGCCTCGGTGGCCTTCGTCCACCAGCAGCAGGTTGCCATCGCCAAAGCTGTCGACGGCCATCTGCTTGACCTTCTGTTCGTCCGCCAGCTTGGTGATTTCGGTCAGCAGCGGCACATCGAGGGCGTTTTGCCCGCGTGAGATCAGGTCGCTTTCCTGGCGCAGTGGCTCCGGGTAAAAGCCGTTCTCGCGTAGCTCTCGCTCGTGCTGCTCAGACAGGCGTTTGTTCGGCGACAGCACAATGACCCGGCTGAAAGCATCGGCCTGGCCGGTCGCCCGCGCATGCTGGGAAAACTGCAGCAAATTCACATGCATGAGCAACGTCTTGCCGCTGCCTGTGGCGTTTTGCAGGCAGAGCTTGTTGAGGTCTTCAACAGCATAAGCACCGATGCCCGTTTCGCGTCCTTGGCCCTGGTGGTGCTGGTTGAAGCGCTCAATAAATTCATTGAGCGCCGCACAGAGCCCCTGACGGTCATTGAAGTAGCGGTCGAGGTAGATTTCAACAAACAGCAGAGTCAGCCACTGGAAGTACTTCCAGGCGATGTCTCCCTTGTGCTTGCGCCGGGCATTGATGGCCCGCGTGTGAGCCACCAGGTTGGCGTCGTAACGCTCCAGCTCAACCGGAGTCAGTGTTGCATGGGGCGGCAGGTGCGAAATCAGCTTCGTCAGAAAACGGTGCTTGCCGTCCGGGCCGATGCCCGGCTCAGCGCTGCGCAGCGACTTGGCGATGATCTCCAGTGGCCGCACCGGGCGACCTTCATCCCTATGAGTCGCCAGCGGATCGATGCCAAACAGGCTGATCAGATACTGATTGAGTACCAGCGCATCCTGAAAGTGGCTGGCTACCAGTGGTGGCTGAACTTTACTTTTTCGCGGGGCGCGAGCCATCTCAAGCGTCCTCCCACATACGCAGGGCGAAGGTCTCTTCGATCAGGCGCACGCGTGTGGCGGCATCGCCATCGCTGGGTAGGGCATGGTTACCGTTGATGTAGATGAAGGCGTACTCGCTTTCACGCGGGTTGATGCCGCGCTTGTTCAGCCAGGCTTCAAGGGCGGCTTGATCGCGACCGGAGTCGCCGGTCAGCTTGCGCCAGATCACCAGCACACGTTCACGCGACAAGTCGTCTCCCGGTACGCTGAGGATGTGACCCTCCACGGCCCTGAACCAGAATTCGCCATCATCGCGTTCCTTGATGGCGCTGGAGCGCCAGCGCGTATCTTGGTCTTTGGGTAGTTCCGGATCGGTCTCACGCACCAACTCAATGGCATAGCGGCGCGGTTGGTCGAGGTGGGCAACATGCAGGCCAATCAGCCAGTTGAAGGTTTCCACCAGATCGATGGTCTTCTCTACCTGGGCATCGCTGCCGGCCTGCTTGACCTTGAGTTTGTAGGACGTGGGGTCGGTAAACTCGCGCACATTGAGCAGGCTCGGACTACCAGCCGTTTCGAACTCCAGCCAGTATTTGAGTAGGTAGTCGCGGGCCATCTCATTGGAGTCCGTCGCGCTAACATTTAGGCGGGAAGTTTCTGGCAGTTGCAGATTGTTTAGTGTGTCTTCGAAAGACTCTAGCCGAATGTATTTCAGGCAATGGCTAACACCTTCCCGAGATACGGGTTTTCCTTCGCTCCAGTCTTTGGAATAGGCCGCTTTTTGAATGCGAGGCTTGAGAACTGTGTCGAAATAAACACCCATTTCAACCAAGGCGTATTTTCGGTTTCCGCCATCTTCTCTATTGAGATTTATTACGGCATGCCCAGTTGTTCCTGATCCGCCAAAATAGTCGAGAGCGTATTGTGAGTCTCCAAGTCCTGAAATACGGAGGCAGTCTTCTACTGCATAGATTGACTTTGGATAAGTAAATGGGCTCACCCCAGTAAAGAAGTGTTTTAGTACGCCGGTGCCGTGCTCAGTTGCCGAATACTTGGAGTCAATCCAGTTGGTTGGAGGAAGTACACCCTCTGAGCCTGGGCGAAATTTATAGTAAACGGTAATGCTGCCATCATCGTTGGTTTTTGCTTTATAGTTTTCAGGCGCTCCCACCACATTGCTTGGCTTTCCTCTCCAAGTTCTTTCACTGCCTGAGTCGTCAAGTGGGTAGACAACTACTTCGCCTTGTTTTGGTGGCTCTATATCTGTCCATACTCTTTTGTCTTCATCCCAGTTCATCTTAGGGGCGCGTATTGACTCACCCATTACATATAGCGGATAGAAAAGAGATGGACGATCTTTTCGCTCTGAGTTTGATCCTCTTTTCCTAAATAGCTCCCACATAAAGTTACCATTTTCATCTTCCTGCTTGTAGCGGGCGGACTGTTTTTCGCTCCGAGGAAGCTTCTCCAGTTCTCCTGCTGAGGTGTTTCTGGCGAAAATGGCATATTCGTGTGCTTGCGCTAGACCACTTGGTACTGGGCGGCCAGACGGGTTGATACGAACGGCAATGGTGCCAAGCAGGTTGTCTTTTCCGAACTGCTGTTCAATGAGGTAGCTAAGTTCACGTTGCTGGTAATCATCAATTGTGGCGCACAAAACACCATCGATGCTCATCAGGGACGGAGTGATCGCAAGCCGGTCTGCCATAAGTGAGCACCAAGACGAGCTGCGGTAACCGTTCTTGTATGCAATAGGCCCTGCGTCTGTATTGTAGGGCGGGTCGATATAGACGGCTTTTATCTGCTTGTGCAGTCGGTTTTGTGCAAGATTCAGCGCTTGGAAGTTATCACCGTGTAACAGAATGCCGCTGCAGTTTTCATCGAGGTCAGTCAAGCTAGCAAGCAACTTTGCTTTTGTGTCTTCGTGAAGGAGGCGGGTATCGACCGTCAGAAATGGGTTGGCTCGCAGAAAATCAACAGTCAGAGGTTTGCTGTAACCTGGTTGTGCCATATCTGCCTGGATGTCATCAATGGCAAATAATTTCACCCACTCTTCCCGTTGCTGATCATTGGCTGCGATTTCGGGATAAAAGCTTTCCGGTATGCGATCCAAGGTGATGCAGTACTGGGTCTCGACAACGAATTTTTTCTTGAGCCAGAGTTTCTTCTGGAAGTCTTCGAGTTGGGCTAGAAAGTCGATAATGCGCTTGGCAATCTTGCGCAGCACCCGCAGCTTCTTCAGGTATTCATCCACGCGCGGTGCATCGGCGGCCTCGATATCGTCGAGGCGGATGATCTCGTTCTTGATATAGAAATCCAGCTCGCGACGAAGGAACCCGCCAAGGTTTTTGTGGATAAAGTAGTCCATGGTGTTACGGGCGGTGAACTGCCCAAGGTATTTGCCCAGCAGTGTACGGTTAGGCTGCTTGTCGGTAGGTGCTGGAGCAAACAGTGGCTGCTCGAAGGCGCGCAATTCTGGGTAAGTAAACACCAGGTTGGCGAGCTGCTCGCCTACAACCTGTTCGGCCTCTGCTAGGCGCTTCTGCTGCCAGGTGCCGGCCTGACCGGATTTTTCAGTATCGGGACGGTAGTCGAACTGCACGACAAGTTCCGGCTGGCCCTGGCCGTTGATTTCGAGCTTCAACGGTTCGGCAGCGTGAATGATAAAGAAGCGCTCCTGGCCTTCTTTAACGTTGTTGTGCTCGCCCTCGGCGGCGGCGGCCAGGCGAAAATGCACCTTCAGCGGCGCTGTGGCTGCTGGCTGAAATTCGAAGCCGCTCTGCGGGCCCTGCTCCCTCGCCTGGGCTGCGGTGAGATCGAAGGTGAAGTTGCTGAGTGCCTCGCTCGATTTGATGTAGTACTGGTCTTTGTTGGCCCAGTGCAGCATGACTTCGCGGCCATCGTAGGGCACAGCATAAGGTGCGGCACGGCTGTCGTTTTCGGCGACGAAGTAGCGCTTCGACATGAAGTCGCCCTTGTCGTAGTAGCGGCTAAAGAAACGATACAGGTGTTCGTATACCTGGGCATCGTCAGCCAGCACACCGCCGCCATCGCGGGCATGCTGCTGGGCCAGCTCGAATTCTTTGCCAACCTTGGTGCCGCGATATTCAGGTTTCAGTTCACCCGTAGGCAGGAAGGCGTCCTCGCCGAGGGCTTCAGCGACTTTTACGCGGGCAGCTTCTAACGCGTCATGGGCGTTGCTTTGCGATTGGCCGGCAAAGTGGGCATCGATCTCGCTACCCAGTTCGGTATCAATAAAGGCCTTTATCTGTGCGCTACGGGCGTGAAGGATGCGGTACAGGCCGAAGTCGAGCTCAGGTTGATTGAGCTGGAAGAGCTCACCCAGCAGGGCGATAAATTGGTCTTTTTGCTTGCTCATGTGGACTTCTCAAAAATGGGTCAGGCGTAGGGCTTGAAGTCGTTGCTGTCGCGAATCAATAGTTGCATCAGCTTGGGATGGATAAAGAGCTTTTCCTTGCCGACCTGCACCTCTTGCAGGACGCCGATGGCGACTAGCTCTTTGAGGTAGCGAGAAGCGGCCTGACGCTGGGCAATTTGTTTGTCGACGACGTTGCTGATGCGGCAGTAGGGTTGCTCGAAAATCACGTCCACCAGCTCGCGGGAATAGGTTTTCGGCAGTTGGGCGCGGACGAACTCGGTGGTGTGTTCGGACAGATTGCGGATGGCGGCAATTTTGGCCGTAGTCCAGCGAGCGGTTTCTTCTACGGCGCTGAGCATGTACAGCAGCCAGGGCTCCCAGGCTTGTTCGCGGGTGACATCGAGCAGCAGGCGGTAGTAATCGGCGCGGTGCGCGATGATGTAGCGGCTGAGGTAGAGAATCGGCAGGCTCAGCAGACCTTCCTGAATCAGGTACAGGGTGTTGAGCACGCGCCCTGTGCGGCCATTACCATCGGTGAACGGGTGGATGGCTTCGAACTGGTAATGCCCAACGGCCATGCGTACCAGCGGGTCTAGGTCGGTCTCGTTGTGCAGGAAGCGCTCCCAGTTAGCGAGCAGGTCACGCAAGCGGTCTTCACCCTCCGGTGGGGTGTAGATGATCTCGCCAGTGCGGTCGTTGGCCAGCTGGGTGCCTGGTACTCGGCGGATGTCCATGTTGACACCCTTGAGCGTGCGACAGATCTCGACTGCAGTGCTGGTGGAGAGTGGGCGCTCGGCCAGCGACTGGTAGCCGTGGTGCAGGGCCTTGCGGTAGCGCAGGGCTTCCTTAGTGGCTGGATCGGCATGGTTATCGCCATCCTGGGCATGCTGAAAGAGCAAGTCAGTGGTCGTAACGATGCTTTCGATTTCCGAGCTGTCCTTGGCTTCCAGCAGCGGGATGGTGTTGATCAGCACCGTTTGGTTGGGGATCAGCTCGGCGGCCTGTTTCAACTCAGCCAGGGCTGTGCGGGCCTCGATACAGCGCTTGAGCACTGCACGGGTCTCCAGCTCTGCTGTAGGCGGCAAGGGCGGCAGCTGGTTATAGGGCTTGTCGGCCTGCCAGGGGAGGGGGGATGCAGTCATGGATGCGATCCTGATCCTTGGGGTATCCATCTAAAGGCAAGGGCGCTCTGGTGAGCGCCCTAATCGTGGCGTCAGTGTAAACATGTGTGTTTAACGTGTCGCTATTTTTTAGTTTCAGCGACATGTTTTGCTCTCGTGTAGCTGGTGACGACATGTGCTCCCGATATGTTCTTAAAATGGACTTTTAGCGACGCGTTAGCTCACGCCCCAGCGCACAGTGAACAGTGTTTGGGTACGGCTGGCACGATGCAGGCGTTTTTCCAGAGCCTCGATAAGGGCATCACGGCGGGCTTCGATTTCGTCCTCCACGGCGAAGATTTCTTGGCGTTGCCGGCGTTGTTCGCCTTCTACCTTGCGGATGTCATCCTGCAGTCGGCGTGCCTCGTCCATGCTCTGGGCGGTGCGGGCTTGTCGCTTCAGGCCCTTCAGCTTGAGCTTGGTATCTTGCAGGGCTTGTTCGGCAGCGAGGATGCGGTCTTCGGCCCAGGCATCGAGTTTTTCGCGCTCTTGCTGGAAGAATTTGTCGTTCTGCTCCAACGCTTGGCTCAATGCGGCATCGATCTGGCGACGAGCATTGCCATGCAGATCATCCGGTGGGGCGCTGTGGGTTGGCTCGGCGGTAGCGCAGAGCTGGAAGAGTTTCTCGCAGGTTTCCTGGTCGAGCAGTTCGCCGCTATCGGCCATGGCGGTGAATACCAGGTGCTCTTCACGTTGAAAGCTGTCGAGCTCCAGCAAGTTGAGCTGAAGCCAGCCCTGCTGACCGACCAGTTGCTCGATGACGCTGATGCGCGGGTTGCGGCCTTCCAGCCATTGCGCATAGCTGAAGCGCAGAGTGGCTGTGGGTGCAGGAGCATTACGTCCCTGATCGAGTACGTATTCGCCCAGTGGGTGCGTCAGGCGGTAGATTCGGGTGTTTTCAATCTGAGCTTGTTTTGCTAGCTCGCCCTTGCGAATGAGCTGGTAGTGCCCGGTTGCGATCTGGGGGAGGGGCGGTAGGCTGAGGTCGAAGGTCAGTAGGTTACTGTCGAACCTGGCTTGCTCTGCCAAGATATACTGGGTCAGTTGCCAAAAAAGGCGAGTGATTCTATCTAGCTGGCTTTCAGCGCGTTCTTTGTGGGTTTTGAGCAGGCTGTGGATGTCTGCATCGAAATTTTCCAGCAGGAGCTTTTCGGTTTCCAGCATGCGTGCCTGGATATCCGCATCCAGTTCCGCGCGCAGGCTGGCGAAGGCGGCGTCGATCTCTTGAGGTGTGCGGCAGCAGTCGTAGATTTCGGCAATGCGTTTCTCGAAGTCGATGCCGGCTTCGATCCTGCCGAGCACTTGGTCAGACGCACCAAAGACGCCATCGAACAGGTGAAACTTGTCCTGCAGTAGCTCCAATACGCGCTGGTCTGCGGCATTGCGTTGGTTGAGGAAATTGATCACAACCACGTCAAAGCGCTGGCCGTAGCGATGGCAACGACCAATACGTTGCTCTACACGCTGGGGGTTCCAGGGCAGGTCATAGTTCACCACCAGGGAGCAGAACTGCAGGTTCACACCTTCGGCGGCTGCCTCTGTGGCGATAAGGATTTCAGCTTTATCGCGGAAATAGTCGATCAGCGCGGTGCGGCGGTCGATGGCGGGGGAGCCGGTGACACGGTCGCTGCCATGGTAACGAGCCAGCCAGCGCTGATAGATGCCGGTAGCGGCTTCACCCTGATTGCCACCGCTGAAGGTGACAACCTTACC
The DNA here is from genome assembly GCA_018816095.1 of Gammaproteobacteria bacterium. Lineage (GTDB taxonomy): Bacteria > Pseudomonadota > Gammaproteobacteria > Pseudomonadales > Pseudomonadaceae > Aquipseudomonas > Aquipseudomonas spirodelae. The sequence goes on along the minus strand of JAHIWP010000011.1, from coordinate 39,089 downwards.
GGCGTGCCCATGAGCCTCAAGAAAACGAGCCAGGTATTCTTGGGTACGGCGTGACTCGGTAAAGATCACTGCTTTACGCGGTGCGCCCATACCGGACATGCGTGCAAAGCCTTGTTCCAGCGCGTTCAGAAGGGCGAAGGATTTTTGGTCTTCACGAATGCTGTGAGCGATTTCGATATAAACATCGAGCTCGGCGATTTCTTTACTCAGCAGCTCAAAGTCGACTTTGTTGGCTGAGTCATGGGCCTCGTAGTTGGCTGACTCTTCCGCTGCTTCGAGAAGGTCTTCCTCCAAGTCGTCTTCTTCAATCAGGTGCTCGAACCATTCCTCATCGATACTCTGGCGATCCAGCAGCTTCTGTAAGCGGGCTTTAATCGCCTCCAGTGTGGCGAGAACCGCTTCAGTCGAGGAGGCCAGCAGCTTGCGCAGAATAAGCGCGACGAGATGCTTCTGACGCTGTGGGAAGCCGTAGCTGAAGTCGCGGTGCAGGTACGCGGAAATAAGGTCATAGAGCCGCTGCTCGTCATCGCTCGGGGTAAATGGTGTGGTCAGCGCATGGCGCTGGGTATAGGGCACGTACTCCAGAACATCCCTACGCAGGGTGCGCTTGATAAAGGCCTGCAAACGGCGGCGCAAAGCTGCCAGGTCACCATCGGTGTTGTTGTACTGAGCGCGAAAGCTGCGCTCATCGCCGAAGATATCCTCGTCAATCAGCGAGCTGAGACCATACAGCTCCATCAGCGAATTCTGCAGCGGAGTAGCTGTCAGTAGGAGCTTGCGCCGTCCAGCCAGTGAGCGTTTGAGCGATTGACCGGTTTCATTGCTTTTGCGATGAGCATTGCGCAGCTTGTGAGCTTCGTCGATGACGACTAAATCCCAGGGAATATTGCCCAGCTGCTCTTCCATACGCGCGGCAAAGTGGAGCGACATGATGCTGATAACGTCGCGATCCAGCGGGTCGTAGATGCCATCCTGGCGGAGCTGTTTCCAGGTGCGGGCATCCAAGACCTGGGTGGGCAAATTGAATTTTTCAGAAAGCTCCTGCGCCCATTGCTTGCGTAGTGCCGCTGGGCAGATGACCAAGAGACGACGGCGACGTTCGGCCCAGAGCTGGCCTAGAACCAAGGCGGCTTCAATCGTTTTACCCAAGCCGACTTCGTCAGCCAGTATCACGCCTTTGCTCAGAGGGTTTTGCAAGGCAAAAAGGGCAGCATCAATCTGGTGTGGGTTGAGGTCGACACTGGCATCGAAGAGCGACTGAGAAAGCCGGTCTTCTTCGCTGGCTGCACGGCGGCGCGTCAGCTCCCAGGCGAAATACTTGGCGTGGTGGGGTGTGAGGCTGCTTGTGGGATTGTGCGTCGACATTAGGTTCCCTCGGTAATGTCCATGAGCCGAACGATGCAGATCCTGCACCCGGGGTTTGCTTGAGTTACTGATTCGAGCCGTAGGCGGTGTCCCTAAGGTAGCAATGTCGGCGATTTTCAAGGTAGTTGTCGCGTGAGCGTGTCACGCTGCCTTTGATGTTTGCTGCAGTACCGCTTCCCGCTCCGGGTTCAGGCACACGATTGGTGCCAGCACCCAGTTCCTGATGTTGCCGCTTTGCTGAGGCCAAGGCCGAAGCGCTCTCCTACGTCCTGCTGGCCGTGGTTCTGGTACTGGCGTGTTTCGCGCTTTGGTCGCACTGGAGTATCGCAAGCCTCTCGGCTGAGGAGGCCGTAATGCTGGGTGGGTTAGTAAGAGGCGCCCCGGCGTTGCTGGCGCTCATTGCCGTGCCGCTGTTGTTGTGGGCAATTCACTGCAGCAGCCGACAACTGCTGAGGGTAATGCGTAAACACAGGCTCATATTTTCACTGGTCGTTGCAGGTATGTGCGGCATATTTGGGAGCGCACTCTGGTTGCTAGTGTGCGGAAACTACCAGTGGGGAACCCAGGACAGTGTGTTGGTCAAGATTTTACTGGTCCCGGTCTTTGTGTTCGGTTTAGGTGCCGTTGCCTGCGGAATAGCCACTCTTGTTGATAAAAGCGCCGCAAAACGATAGCTCCATACCTTGGTAGGGAGGGGGTTGAAGTTCAAGGCTGGACTTCTACCTAAACGCAGAATGCAGGGCTTCAATCACGTTGGGCAGTGGTTGCTCGCTGATGATACTGCGTTGCTACTGTTGAGCACTGTGTTGAGCATTGAAGCGATAAACAAAAACGGCCTGCACAGGGTTAGTGTGCAGGCCGTTGTTTTTTAACGCTTTATTTGGTGGGCCCACACGGACTCGAACCGTGGACCAAAGGATTATGAGTCCTCTGCTCTAACCAACTGAGCTATGGGCCCTCAGAGGCGGGCGGATTATACCGGTGCCTTCGCGCTAGCGCCAACCGAATGGCCTGGAGTGAGGCAGTTTTGTACGAAGGCGTCAGCTTGGATGGGCAGCTAATAGCAAAAATAGAGATACCTGCCGGCAACGGCAAGCCTGAGGACACAAGCAGCCAGATGAACGCAATTAAGCAGTGAGCCGAACAGCCTCGCTAATCGGCTCACCGGTGAGCGAACCAATGAATGCCCCGGGACCTAGCTGCAGCGCAGCTAGTCGCACTTCAGCCGGCAAGCTGTACCGAGTGCTTAACCGCCGCCTATATCCGTACGTACCCCGCAAACAAAAAGCTGCGCACTGCGCGGCTTTTACCTTTCCGCCCATAAACGCTGAGCCGAGTTCCCGCTCAGCTGTTCTGCTGCGCTACATAGTCCCGGAACGCCTTCAGCGGCAGCGGTTTACTGAACAGGTAACCTTGGAACTGCGTGCAGCCGTTGCTGAGCAAGAACTGCTGCTGCGCTTCGTTCTCGACGCCTTCGGCGATCACGGTCATGCCCAGGCTTTGCCCCAAGCCAATAACCGTACGCACGATGGTTTCGCTGCTGCTGTCGGTGAGTACGTCGCAGATAAACGAGCGGTCTATTTTCAGGGTGTCGAGGGGCAGGCGTTTGAGGTGGCTGAGGGAGGAAAATCCAGTGCCGAAGTCGTCCAGCGAGAAGCGCACGCCACGTTCGGCCAGGGCGCTCATTTTGTGCTGCAGGTCTTCAAGGTCTTGCACGATCAGGGTCTCGGTTATTTCCAGATCGAGCCGCCGAGCATCAATGTTGTGCTCGTCGAGCAGCGCGAGGGTGTCCGCGACAAAGCTGGCCTGACGAAACTGCTTTTGGCTGATATTGACCGCGAGGCCGATGCCTGCGAATAGCGGCTCGTCGCTCCAGCAGCGCAGTTGCTTAACGGCTTGCTCAAGCACCCACTGACCAATCGGGATAATCATCCCGGTTTGCTCGGCATGGCCAATAAACTCGGCTGGGGCTACGAGCCCACGCTGCGGGTGCTGCCAGCGGATCAACACTTCGGCACCGATGACCTGGCCAGTACGGTTGAGCTGAGGCTGGTAATGCAGCACGAATTGCTGCTCACGCAGCGCCACGTGCAAATCGCGGTCAAGTATTGAACGCTCGACGGCATCGCTCTGCAGAATATGTAGCAGCACAAACAACATCAGCATGGCCACGATGCTCTGCACCCAAGAGCCGGTCACGCGCACCTCATCCGGCAGGTTGTAGGCGCTTGATGGGGCCCAGGATGATGAGGCCAGCGCGGTGAACAGCCCGAGACACAGCAACGCAACGCCGTAGCGCAACCACATAGGCTCATCCCTGAACGCCATCAGCGCGGCCACCGCAATGGGCAGCAGGTACAGGTGAGTGGCCCTTGGCGCCGCTGTGGTGTTGGGGTCCAGCAGCAGGGTCATGCCGACAATCACCAGAATGATCACGCCAAACAGCAGCAGGTTGGCCAGGCGCACCTGATTGCGCAGGGTCAGGATAAATACACCCAGCCCACAGAGGATCAGCAGCATATCCATCAGGACGATGCCCCAGCCCCCCTGCAGGGTGAAAAAGACGCCCCATAAACTGCCGACAAGCACCAGCACCAGGCTGGCGAGCATGCGCATACGCCGCTCACGGCGCTGACCGATCAAGAGCAGATCAGGCGAATACCAGAGTTTGGCGACCTGTTTGGCAAAGGACGAAAGAATGGTCATGAAGAATCCCTGATTGACCTATTGATTCGTGAACCGCGCCTTGGCGCACTGAGTTTTCAGCGCGGCGCTGGGGGTTACCGAGTGAGTGTAGTCGCCGCTGTGGGCGCCCTGCACGGCTGCAGGCCCAGCTCAGAACTCGCTGAGGCGAACGCTAGGCATTGCGCGGCCGACCAACTGGTTTCGGCCCTGTGCCTTACCGCGATACAGGCGCTGGTCGGCACAATGGTAAAGCTGCTCGGCGGTTTGGCCGTCGCTGGGCCATTCGGCCATGCCAAAGGTCACCGTCAGCACGATCTGCTTGTCGCCGTAAGTCAGCGGCTTACTGGCGATTTGTTCGCGCAGCATTTCCACCAAGGGCTCGGCCGCACTGTGCCCGGTATTGCGCAGCAATAGGCCAAACTCCTCACCACCCAGGCGGCCTAGGGTGTCGGTGTTGCGTAGGCGCTGGCTGAGGCTGTTGCAGATATGCTGCAGGGCCTGGTCGCCGGCAGCGTGACCGTATTGATCGTTGACCCGCTTGAAGTGGTCAACATCCAGGATCACCAGCACTAACTTGGCCTGGCTGCGCTGGGCCTCTCGTACGCTCTGCTCCAGGCTCTGCTGAAAACTGCCCCGATTAGCCACGCCCGTCAGGGCGTCAGTACGCGCCATGAGCTGCAACTGCTTATAAGCAAAGGCACGGCGGGCTTCGTAGAGGTGCACAAAGACCATAAGCAACACACCACACAACAGCGCATTACCCAGGTCGATCAACCCCTCGGCATCTAGACGCACGGGATAGGTGTTGAGGTAGAGCAGGCAGGCGGCGAGCACAAAGGGCAGCGCCAGCATGCTGCCGCGCTTACGCCCGAGCAGCAGGTAGGACATGACGGGGATGATATAGACCCAGACAAATGCAGTCTTGGAGGCATTGGGAATAACGATGATGTACAGCATAAAACTGAAGGTCGGCAGCAGGTAGAGGTAGATCCAAGGCAACAGGTTGCGTGCCCTGACAATGCCCCATACACCCCACAACAGCGTCACGCAGAAGATCAGCTCAATGCTCGCGAACAGGTAATTGCCGGCCATAAACTGCAACGCGCAGAACACCCCGAGGGTCAGCCCGGTGCAGGCATAGATCATCCGAATTAGCGAACGACGGCCGAGATACTGCAGGTCGTCGACTGCAACGTTGTTATCACCGTCCATGTTGGCGCTCGACTTAAAGGGTATGACTTGCCACTTCATAGATGCTTGGTAACCTGCACTTTGCCTGAAAACCTAACCGATTAGCCAGGCTGGCAACAGCGCTCACTCGCCGGGGCACAACAATCAGCGTGCTCACGCCCTACACCAGGCACTGATGCGTCAGGCATGCAGCGCGGCAGCGGCCCTGCCCCAGCCATTCGGCGCCCACCTGCATAGCCAGCGCGAGGATTTACCCCTCGCGCTAAACCAGCGCCTGCAGACGCTTTAATGAAGCATAAATGCCAGCCGCTCAGGCACGCGCTGCGAGCAGGGGCGGCATCGGGCAATCAAGAATATCGGCCACAGCGCGCAGCAACTCGGCCTCAGCGGCATTGATCTGGCCATCATGTTCGATGCAGCGCGCCATGGCCTTGAGCAGCTGCGGCTTCTGCAACGGCCGCAGCAGGCTTAAACGCCGCAGTGCACGCTCTAGCGCCGACAAACCACTGGCATCGGCCGCTAGCAGTTGGCCAACACTGAACGGCAGTTCGCTGCCCGCCTGGTTGAAGGCGCGTTGCGCGGCCGCCTCGTCCACGCCACCCGCACGGGCCAGCAGTGACAACGCCACGCGCACTTCAGCGGCCAATTCCGGCAGCGCGTAGCGGCTGGCTTGTGCGCGAACACCTTCGACATTGCGCTCGACAATGCGCAGCAAGGTCCACTCCAGTAGAGCTACCCGGCCATCGGCGCGAATCAGCAGCGCCAGGTTGGCTTTCAGTGCGGCGAACTGATCGACAGCCAATTGCTTGAGCGCCGGCATGGCCAAGTCCAACAGGGGCAAACGCATACCCGCGGGTAACTGACGCAGCGGCGCGCGCACGCATTCAAGCTGCGTCGCCACTTCGGCGCTGATACGCGGCTGCAGCAGGGCCAACTGCTGCGCCGATTGCGCCTCAACCGGGTCGAGCAATAGACCGTAGAGCAACGCCTCGGCGCCATTGCAGCTGTGCGCAGCCGCACTCAAGGCCTCATCCAGCTGTGCCAGTGAGCGACGCGCAACGACAAGGTGCGGCGCCTGCGGATCACCAATGGCGCCAATTGCCTCACTCGCCGAGGCTGAGCTTAAAACCGGCACAAAGGCACTCGCACCAGGCATACGGGCGGGTGAATCACTTTCCTCTGCGGCAGGCACTGCAGCGCTGAGCGCCGGCACCTCCGGGTAACGGCCATCCCAGCCGGGAGTAATCCGGCGAATGCGCTGATCCAGAGGTGGATGGGTGGCCAGCATGCCCTCCAACGCCTGGCTGATGCCGGCGGCAAAGTACATATGGCTGAACTCGGCAGCATGCCCGGCTTGCAGTTGCGAGCCGTAGAGGTTGCCGCCGATTTTCTTCAACGCACCGGCGATGCTCTCCGGATTGCGGGTGTACTGCACCGCCGAAGCATCGGCGAGAAACTCGCGCTGGCGGCTCACCGCCGCCTTGATCAGGTTGCCGAAAAAAGTCCCGGCATAGCCCAACACCCACAGCGTGACACCGATGGCGAGCACAACCGCCACCGAATTATCGCGACTAGAGCGACGACCGCGACCGCTGCTGCGCAGCAGAAAACCACCGATCAGCCCCAGCAGCAGAATGCCGTGCAGCACCGACACCAAGCGGGTATTGAGGCGCATATCACCATGGAAGATATGGCTGAATTCATGGGCAATTACGCCCTGTAATTCATCGCGGCTGAGCTGGCAGATCGCCCCTCGGGTTATCCCAATCACCGCATCCTGCTGCGTCAGGCCGGCGGCAAAGGCGTTGATCCCGGCATCATCGAGCACATACACCGGCGGCACCGCGGTGCCCGAGGCCAGGGCCATTTCCTCGACCACATTGAGTAGCCGGCGCTCTTCGAGGTTCTGTGGCGACAGGTTGATCAAGCGCCCACCGAGACGCTCGGCAATCGCCTGCCCGCCTCGGCTCAGTTGCAGCTGCTTGTACAGGCTGCCCAGCAATACCACACCGACAACCGCCAGCGCCACGCCGCCTACCAATGGCCAACTGGGCAGTAGGCTGCCCGGGCCATCAAGCAGACCCAGGGAATTCTGGTCGTTGCCGAATAACTGCCAGATTGCCCCTAACGCCAGGCTGGTCAGGGTGATTAAACTCAGAACCGCCAGCACCATCAGCATCAATAAACGCCCGCTGTGACGCCGGGCGCGATCCTGCTGCTCGAAGAAATTCATCCCAGTGCGCCCTTAGTTCAGAACGACACCTTCGGCGCGTCTTGAATCGCGGCGCTGTCGGCGAATTCCAGCAGGCTGGCGTCTTGCGCGTGACCGAAACTGGCAGCCAGTAACACCGGCGGGAAAGACTGTTTGTAGCTGTTGTAGGCCATCACCGCGTCGTTAAAGGCCTGGCGAGCGAAGGCCACCTTGTTCTCGGTGCTGCTCAACTCTTCACTGAGCTGCTGCATATTCGCCGAGGCCTTGAGGTCCGGGTAGGCCTCAAGCGTGACATTCAAACGGCCAAGAGCACTGTTCAACAGCCCTTCTGCGCCGCTCAGTTGTGCCATGCCCTGAGCATTGCCGGGTTGCGCCGCGGCGGCCTTAAGCCCGGTTACCGCGTTGTTACGCGCAGCAATCACCGCCTCCAGGGTTTCCCGCTCATGGGCCATATAGCCCTTGGCGGTTTCCACCAGGTTAGGGATCAGGTCATAGCGGCGCTTGAGCTGCACCTCGATCTGCGCAAAGGCATTCTGAAAGCGGTTACGCAGCTTCACTAATTGGTTGTAGATACCAATCACGAAAAAAATCAGCGCGGCGGCAACCGTCAGGAAAATCAGCGTGGCAGTGGACATGGGGCAATCCTTATCGCATGCGAGGGAGCTGCCGATGGTAGCGGAAAAGCGCTGCAGCGAATGCTCGCCGGCGCAAAACTGCAGGCCCTAAAGCGCCTGCGGGCAACTCCACGCGTCCTGACGCTTGGCTTATGCGGTGTCATCCAGATACCGCATGGTGGAAAAAACTCTTGGAAAAATAGACCGACCGGTCTATATATTTAACCTATGAAAAAGACCTCGACCCGCGACAAGCTGATTCACGCCATGGCCGACGCCCTGCAACGCAAGGGGCTGCATGGTGTGGGCCTGAGCGAGCTACTGGAAATTGCCGGCGCGCCCAAGGGCAGCCTTTATCACCATTTCCCTGGCGGTAAAAGCGAGCTCGCGGTGGCGGCTATCGACCATATCAGCCGGCATATCGACAGCCTCTTCAGCCAGCTTTTTACCCAGCAGCCGGACCCGCTCAAGGCGCTGCACAACTGGTTGCAAGGCGCACTGCAGCAGCTGGAGAACAGCCAGTTCGAACGCGGTTGCCCGCTGGCCACCATAGCCCTGGAAAGCGGCCCGGAAGATCTGGAGATTCGCGCCGCCCTGCAGCGCAGTTTTAGCGCCGTGCGCCAAACGTTGAGTGCGCAACTGCATGCCTACGGCTACCCCAGCGAACAGGCGGATAACCTCGCCGCTCTGTTTGTCGCGCTGTATGAAGGCGGGCTGCTGCAAGCCCGCGTGGCCGGTAGTAGCGAGCCGCTCAAGCGCGCTGCCACTGCCCTGTTCAACCTGACCCGCGAACAGTTTCCGGGAGGAGTCCGCCCATGAACACCCCAGCCATTCTTAGCGAAAGCGTGCAGCTGCCGGCACTCGACGGTTATCCGCTCACCGCCACGCTGTATCACGCCCCGGAGCCAGTGGCGCAACTTGTAATTGCCGGCGCCACTGGCGTGCCGCAGGGCTTCTACCGACGCTTTGCCGAATATGCCGCGCAGCGCGGCTACAGCACCCTGACCCTCGATTACCGCGGTATCGGCCAATCGAAACCGGCCAGCCTGCGCGGCTTTGCCATGGATTATCTGGACTGGGCGCACCTCGACCTGGCAGCGGCTGTCGATCAGCATCGTCATCCACAGCGGCCGCTGTATATGGTCGGTCACTCCTTTGGCGGGCATGCCTTCGGCCTGCTGCCGAACCATGATCAGGTGCAGGGTTTCTACACTTTCGGCACCGGGGCCGGCTGGCATGGCTGGATGCCCAAGGCCGAACAGCTGCGCGTGCTGACCATGTGGCGACTGATAGGCCCACTACTTACGCGCTACAAGGGCTACCTGGCTTGGAGCAAGCTGGGCATGGGCGAAGATTTGCCGCTGGGCGTGTACAAGCAGTGGAAGCGCTGGTGCGGCTACCCGCGCTACTTCTTTGAAGACCCACAGATGCCGGATCTCGCCGAACGTTTCGCTCAGGTCAGCACGCCGATCATTGCCGCCAACGCCCTGGACGACCTGTGGGCCCCGCCCGCCTCGCGCGACGCCTTTATGGAGGCTTACAGCGCCGCGCCCTACCAAGCCCGCACTATCGACTCAGCCGCCAGCATCGGTCCTCTCGGCCATATGGGCTACTTCCGCCCGGCGGCGCAGTCGTTGTGGGATGAAACGCTGAACTGGTTTGCCGAATTACAGGCGCAGCGCCAGGTGGCCTGAACAACCCAGAGCAAAGGAGGTTTCGCTGATGAGCATGATCCCCGCAGGCTTTACCCCGCTGTTTCGCAGCAGCCCCTTTCTTGATTTGCTCGGGCCGATCTACAACAAGCGCACCGACTCGGGCCTGGTGATTGGTCTGCGCGCCGAGAAGAAACACTGCAATGCCCGAGGCCTGGTGCATGGTGGCGTACTCAGCAGCCTGGCCGATGTGGCCCTGGGCTATAACAGCGCCTTCGCCCAGGAGCCGCCCACGCCAATAGTCACCAGCAGCCTGAGCATCGACTACGCCGGTACCGCCAAGCTCGGCGACTGGATCAGCATCGAAACCGATGTACAAAAGGTCGGCAAAAGCCTGGCGTTTGCCAATTGCTACTTTGTGGTCGAATCAGCGCGCATCGCCCGCGCCAGCGCGGTATTTAGCGTGATCACACGCTAGCGTGCGGCAGATCAAGAAGGGTTATATGGCTTGGCGAACGCCATAAAAAATTGCCTGGAGCAGTTTTTAACATCGCGCAGCGATGGCCCGAAGGGTAGCTGCCCTGGATGGCAGGCCACAAAAACGTCGGGAGCGTTTTTGCGCGCAAGCCCCGGAGGGTGAAACACATGGATCCGCTGAGCACAAAAAAGAAAACCCCGCGATTGCGGGGCTTTTGCAGACTGTTTGCTGTCATCCTTGATCTGCTTGCCGTCCTGGCAGCTATCCCACGTATCCCTTTTTTTCAATGCGCTTCCTGCGCGACGTCCATGGGCACAGATTAGCCATCGGCCGATGCCAGGCATAGTGGCGATCCGCAGCACAGGATGTAAGCAATGGCTTACATCGCCACAACCAAGCACCTGCTCGGCTTTATTTTGTGACGCAGGTCTTGTTAGACTCGAGGCGTCTTACCAAAACAACAACAGACCCCGTCAACGGCGGTCATTGGGGCCACTTATGCGCTCACTGCTTCTTGTCATCGGCTGCCTGGCAGCCAGCATCAGCCCGCTTGCATTCGCCAATGGGCAAAACCAACTTTCCGATCCCAAAGCCGCCGTACAACTGTTCTGGAACCCGCTTTATGCCCAGGGCGGCACCTCGTTGTATTGCGGCAAAGCCTTTAGCGGGGAAAGCGGCCAGTTCAAAGCCAGCCCGGTTTACAGCAGCAAGCAGCTGAAAAGCGCCCTGCGCTGCGTCACCAACCGCCAGTGCGCGATCATGAACCCGCGCTACGTCTATATGGCGTCTGACCTGCACAACCTCTACCCGGCCCTGACCCGCGTCGAGTTGGTGCGACGTAACGCGCAATTCGGCGATCTGGACGACAGCGTTCCAAGCAAATTCGACGACATCGGCTGCGACATGAAAACCAGCTTCCAACTGGTAGAGCCACGAGACGAAGCCAAAGGCAACGTTGCACGGGCGATCTTCTATATGCACGTCGAGTACGGCCTGCCCATCGTCGGCCAAGTGCAGGTGTTCAAGCAGTGGCACCAGATGGACCCACCGGACGCCGACGAAATAGCGCGTAACGACAAGATTGCCAACCTGCAGGGCACACGCAATCGCTTTATCGACAACCCCGAACTGGTCGAGCAGCAGATCAACAACTGATCCGCTGCCTCTCGGGGCGCAGCAATTAAGCCGTACACCCAGGCACAAAAAAACCGGCGCACAGGCCGGTTTTTTTGTGCTGCCGAAACGCTTAGAACTGCGCCGCGTCGAGTAGATACAACGACTCGCTACCGGCTTTAACCGAGGCCGTCAGCGAGTGAATACGCGGCAGCAGGCGAGCGAAGTAGAAACGCGCGGTGCCCAGCTTGCTGACGTAGAACTCGTCCTGATCCTGCTTGGCCAGCGCAGTGCGGGCCATCAGTGCCCACATGTAGGCGTAGGCGGTGTAACCGAACACCTGCAGGTACTCCACCGAGGCGGCGCCGACTTCATTCGGGTTGGCCTTGGCACGTTCCAGCAGGTCGGCGGTCATCAGTTCCAGGTTGGCGATGGCCTCTTTCAGCGGGTTAACGAACTCAGCCAAGCTGCTGTCAGCCGAGTCGGTAAAGGCTTTGATCTCTTCGGCGAAGTGCTTGTAGAACGCCCCGCCGCTGCCGACCACTTTACGGCCAACCAAGTCGAGCGCCTGAATACCGTTGGTGCCTTCGTAGATCTGGGTGATGCGGCAGTCACGAATCAACTGCTCCTGGCCCCACTCACGGATAAAGCCGTGGCCGCCGAAGATCTGCTGGCCGTGCACGGTGGTTTCCAGCGCCATGTCGGTGAGGAAGGCCTTGGCCACTGGGGTCAACAGAGCAACCAGTTCTTCAGCGCGCTTGCGTGTGGAGGCATCTTCGCTGAACTTGGCGGTGTCGAGTTGCATAGCGACGTAGCTGGAGAAGGCACGACCGCCTTCGTTCAGCGCTTTCATGGTCAGCAGCATGCGGCGTACGTCGGGATGCACGATGATCGGGTCGGCGGCTTTGTCTTTCGCCACTGGGCCAGTCGGCGCGCGGCTCTGGATACGGTCGCGCGCGTACTCGACGGCGTTCTGGTAGCTGCGCTCACCCAGGGACAGGCCCTGGATGCCAACGCCCAGGCGCTCGTAGTTCATCATGGTGAACATGGCCGCCAGGCCCTTGTTCGGTGCATCGACGATCCAACCAGTGGCACCGTCGAAGTTCATCACGCAGGTGGCCGAGGCCTTGATGCCCATCTTGTGTTCGATCGAGCCGCAGGACAGGGCGTTTTTCTCACCCAGCGAACCGTCGTCATTGACCATGACTTTCGGCACCAGGAACAGCGAGATGCCTTTCGGGCCAGCCGGGGCGTCGGGCAGTTTGGCCAACACCAGGTGAATGATGTTCTCGGTCAGGTCGTGCTCGCCGCCGGTGATAAAGATCTTGGTGCCGGAAATCTTGAAGCTGCCGTCAGCCTGAGGCTCAGCCTTGGTGCGGATGATGCCCAGGTCGGTGCCGGCATGCGGCTCGGTCAGGCACATGGAGCCTGCCCACTGGCCGGAATACATGTTTGGCAGGTACTTTTCTTTCAGCTCTTCGCTGGCGTGAGCGTTGATCGACAGGCAGGCACCGGCCGTCAGCATTGGGTACAGGCCGAAAGAGAGGTTGGCCGAGTTGACCATTTCCTCGACCTGGGCCGAGATCGCCTTGGGCATGCCCATGCCGCCAAAGAGCGGATCGCCACCCACACCCACCCAGCCGCCATCGGCGTAGGTCTGGTAGGCCTCGGGGAAGCCAGCTGGGGTTTTCACCGCGCCGTCTGCCCAGGAGCAACCTTCTTCGTCGCCACTGCGATTGAGCGGGGCGATAGTACCGGCCGTGACCTTGCCGGCCTCTTCGAGAATGGCTGCGGCGGTGTCTTCATCCACCACTTCCGCCAGGGCCGGCAACTGGGCCCACAGCTTGGAAACTTCAAACACTTCATTAAGTACGAAGCGCATATCACGCAGGGGGGCTTTGTAGTCAGCCATGGGGCAAATCCTCGGACGAACCAGCAGGTATAAAGATGTGCTGGGAGTCTAACCGAACAACTTTTTAGACACATAGCGTCGCGTAATGACCAATAAGTCAACCCGTATTTAACCCGCCCCACACAGCAAAAACCCGCCAAATGGCGGGCTTTTACCAGTACGTACCGTCTGTCAGAGCGCGAAGTGCTCAGCCGGCAAGCGCATCAGGCATTCACTGCCCGCCTCAGCACCGGCCAGGTGCACGGCCGTACGCGGCAACAGGCGCTTGAAGTAGAACTCGCAAGTGGCCAGCTTGGCCTGGTAGAACGCCGCATCGCTCGCGCCTGCCGCCAACTGCTGCTCGGCCACCTCAGCCATGCGCAGCCAGAAGTACCCCAGGATGACGTAGCCGGAGTACATCAGGTAATCCATCGATGCCGCACCGACCTCGTCCGGATTCTTCATCGCCGCCATACCGATCTTCTGGGTCAGCGCGCCCCACTGCTGGTTGAGTGTCGCCAGTTGCGCGACATAGCCCTTGAGCTGCGGATGCTCGGCTTGGGCCTCGCAGAATTTATGCACGATCTTGGTAAACCCGCGCAGCAATTTGCCCTGGCTGCCGAGCACCTTGCGCCCGAGCAGGTCAAGGGCCTGGATACCGTTAGTGCCTTCGTAGATCAGGGCAATGCGGCAGTCGCGCACCAACTGCTCCATGCCCCATTCGCGGATAAAACCATGGCCGCCGAATACCTGCATACCGTGGTTGGTCACCTCCAGCCCCGTCTCGGTCATAAAGGCTTTGCAGATTGGCGTGAGGAAGGCCAAGAGGTTTTCCGCCTCTTCACGTTGCTCGGCGCTGGCGCCGCTGTGGGCCTGGTCGATCAACTGCGCGGTGAAATAGGCCAGCGCACGATTGCCCTCATTCAGCGCCTTCATGGTCAACAACATACGCCGCACATCAGGGTGCACGATGATCGGGTCGGCGGCTTTATCCGGGGCTTTCGGCCCGGTCAGCGCACGCATCTGCAGCCGTTCACTGGCGTACTTGATCGCGCCCTGGAAGCTGGTCTCACCCAGACACAAGCCCTGCATGCCTGTACCCAGGCGCGCGTGGTTCATCATGGTGAACATGCAGTTGAGGCCCTTGTTAGCCTCGCCAATCAGGTAACCGGTGGCGCCATCAAAGTTCATCACGCAGGTGGCCGAGGCCTTGATGCCCATCTTGTGCTCGATCGAGCCACAACTAACGCCATTACGCGCGCCCGCCTCGCCCTGCGCATCCGGCAGAAACTTGGGCACGATAAACAGCGAAATGCCACGCGTGCCGGCAGGCGCATCGGGCAGCTTGGCCAGCACCAGGTGCACGATGTTCTCGCTCATGTCGTGCTCGCCAGCGGAGATAAAGATCTTGCTGCCGCTGACCGCATAGCTGCCATCGGCCTGGGGCACAGCACGGGTTTTGATCAGGCCCAGGTCGGTACCGCAATGGGCTTCAGTCAGGCACATGGTGCCGGTCCAGCGACCTTCGGTCAGTTTGCTCAGGTAAGTATGCTTCTGTGCTTCGCTGCCGTGGGCATGAATCGCCGACATCGCGCCGTGGGTCAGCCCGGGGTACATGCCCCAGGACAAGTTACTGGAGCCGACCATCTCGCTGATGATTAACCCCAGCGAGGACGGTAAGCCTTGGCCACCGTAAACCGGGTCAGCGGAAAGACCATTCCAGCCGCCCTCAACGTACTGGGCGAAGGCTTCCTTGAAGCCCTTGGGCGTGGTCACCACACCCTCGTTGATCTGGCATTCCTCTTCATCGCCCGAGCGATTCAATGGGGCCAGCACCTGCTCACAGAACTTCGCGCCCTCGGAAAGGATCGCACTGACCATGTCCGGGGTGGCATCGCTGGCACCCATCGCGGCATAGCTCGCGTGAAAATCGAAAACTTCGTCGATCAAAAACTGCATATCGCGCTGGGGGGCTTTGTACTCGGGCATGCTGGCTTCTCCGTCAGCTAGAGCGTTGATTTAGCACCTACGCTACGGCCCCCGCCGGACAGCAACAATCACCGTGCGAATGCTGAATACACTGTCATTAGCTGAAGGCCTTAGGCGCGCGCACTGTCGTTTTTGAGCGCGCCGCGGCGCAGGTCAAAACTGCGGACGCAATTTCGCCCGGCGCTCTTGGCGCTGTACAACGCCTGGTCGGCGGCCTTTAACACCTCTTCAGGGTTGCGCCGCTCCAGGCCTCGCTCAGCCACACCCATGCTGACAGTTACCGACACATGACTCGCGACACTACCGGCGCGACGTGCCCGCCCCTGCGTGTCGTCTTGCGGGCGCGTGTGTGGGTCGCGCAGCTGGATGCGATAGGCTGCGATGGCCTGACGTACCACCTCAAGATGGGGCAGGCACTCCTCAAGCGTCTTGCCAGGGAAAACCAGGGTGAACTCCTCGCCGCCGTAGCGATAAGCCTTACCACCACCGCCGATCTTGCTCAGCTGGCGGGCGACCAAGCGCAGCACCTGATCGCCTACATCGTGGCCGTAGGTGTCGTTGAACTTCTTGAAGTGGTCAACATCAGCCATCGCAATCACATAACTGCGGCCCAGTCGCTGCAGGCGCTCATTCAGGGCGCGGCGGCCCGGTAGACCCGTGAGTTCATCGCGAAAAGCCATCTGATAGGCCTCATGCGCGACAGCCGCTATAAGCATCAGCATGATCAGGCTGCTCATCACATTCAGCGCATTAGGCAAAATGAAGATATTCGGCAGCACCCACAACACGCCGCACAGTCCTAGCAACTGCGCCGCATGCAATGGCCGTGGCGCCCGCAGGTACTGCACCAGCAGCGCAATCAGCCCTAACAAAAATACCGGATAGGCCAGCTGCACCAGCGCCGGCCACTCAACCTGCAGCGCCGGCCAGCGCACCCGCGACAACAAGTGCAGCAATGCCTCAGGAAAACGCTGCGCCATGCCCACCGCCACCGCACCCACGGCGAATAGGACCGCAGCCCGGGCGATCAGGTCCTGCAGCAGATGAGTACGCTCTTGCCAGGCGGCATAGAGCCCGTAGAGCAGTGGCAACAACAGACTGCACAGATGAAAGATCAGCGCCGCATCGCTGCGCACTTGCCCCACTTCACGGAAGTGATCGACCTGGGTATCGAGCAGGAAGTAACCCAGATAAAGCGTTAACAGCAGGAACACTTCGCGCTGGCGACCGTACGCTAAGCAGAACGCGCCACCGAGTAACAGCAGCAAGGTCGGCAGCACATTGAACAGTGATGTGAGGAACTCATTTAGGCCGGCCAATCGCGCCAACAGAAAACCACCGAGCAGAAGCAGCAACGAAGGCAGAAAATGGCCGAAACGCACAGCAGAAAAACGCGACAAAACGGGCACCATGTAGCGGCGAAAAGTAGTTAACGCCGCGTATTTTGCCTGCAGCACGCGCATTGCGCACCCAGAACCACTGTTAAATCCACAGGCTAGTGTGTGCGCTCTTTACCGGCCGACGGTTCATGGCGAGCGGTCGCAAATGAGCGGCCATAAAAAAACCGCCACCCAAAGGGCAGCGGTTTTCTTGACCAGATACGGACTGAGGCTTAGTAGCCCAGCGCGAAGTCTTCTTCGGCCATGTCCATCAGGTTGTTGGCGCCAGACAGCATCGCCTCTACGTGCGTACGGGTACGCGGCAGAATACGCGCGAAGTAGAAGTTGGCGGTCTGCAGCTTGGCTTTGTAGAACGCCTCATCTTCAGCACCAGCTGCAATCTTCTCAGCCGCCAGACGCGCCATGTCAGCCCAGAAGTACGCCAGGCAGGCATAACCGGAGTACATCAGGTAATCCACCGAAGCGGCACCGACTTCTTCACGGTCTTTCATGGCGGCCATGCCCACTTTCATGGTGATGTCGCCCCACTCTTTGTTCAGCTTGGCCAACGGCTCAACCAGGCCTTTGATGGCGTCGTTAGCTTCGTTGGTCTGGCAGAACTTGTGCACGATCTTGGTGAAGTTCTTCAGCGCGCCGCCCTGGGTCATCAGAATCTTACGACCTAGCAGGTCGAGGGCCTGAATACCGGTAGTGCCTTCGTACATCATGGAGATACGGCAATCGCGAACGTTCTGCTCCATGCCCCACTCAGCGATAAAGCCGTGGCCACCGTAGATCTGCATGCCGTGGTTAGCGGCTTCGAAGCCCACTTCGGTCATAAACGCTTTGGCGATCGGCGTGAGGAAGGCCAGCAGTTCGTCTGCAGCTTTCTTCTCAGCTTCGTCTTTGCTGTATTTGACGATATCAACCTGCTTGGCGGTGAAGTACACCATCGCGCGGTTGCCTTCGGCAAAGGCCTTCATGGTCAGCAACATACGACGCACGTCCGGGTGGACGATGATCGGGTCAGCAGCCTTGTCCGGCGCTTTCGGGCCAGTCAACGAACGCATCTGCAGACGCTCACGAGCGTACTTAAGGCCGCCCTGGAAACCCAGCTCAGCATGGGCCAGACCCTGCAGAGCGGTACCCAGACGTGCAGTGTTCATAAAGGTGAACATGCAGTTCAGGCCTTTGTTGGCTGGACCGATCAGGTAACCGGTGGCGCCATCAAAGTTCATTACGCAGGTGGCGTTACCGTGGATGCCCATTTTGTGCTCGATCGAGCCGCAGGTGACGGTGTTGCGCTCACCGACATTGCCTTCAGTGCTGACCGTGAACTTCGGCACGATAAACAGGGAAATGCCTTTGGTGCCTTGTGGTGCGTCGGGCAGACGCGCCAGTACGATGTGGACGATGTTATCGGCCATGTCGTGTTCACCAGCGGAGATAAAGATCTTGGTGCCTGAGATCTTGTAGGTGCCGTCAGCTTGAGGCTCGGCCTTGGTGCGCAGCATGCCAAGGTCGGTACCGCAATGTGGCTCGGTCAGGCACATGGTGCCAGTCCACTCACCGGATACCAGCTTGGTCAGGTAGGTGTGCTTCTGATCATCGGTGCCGTGCTCAGCAATGGTGTTCATGCACCCGTGCGACAGGCCTGGGTACATGCCCCACGACCAGTTAGCGGTACCGACCATTTCGCTCAGCACCAGACCCAGCGACTCCGGCAGGCCTTGGCCGCCATGGTCAGCATCGTGCGCCAGGCTCGGCCAGCCGCCTTCAACATACTGCTGATAGGCTTCTTTAAAGCCGGTAGGGGTTTTCACGCCTTCCGGGGACCAGGTGCAACCTTCGGTGTCACCTACACGGTTCAGCGGAGACAGTACTTGCTCACAGAACTTGGCGCCTTCCTCAAGGATGGCGTCGACCATGTCTGGAGTAGCGTCCTGGCAGCCAGGCAGGCTCTGATAATGCGCTTCGTAGCCGAGCAGTTCGTCGCGTACGAAACGGATATCACGCAAGGGGGCCTTGTAATCAGGCATAGCGGTTGACCTCTGCGGTGGATTCTTAATGTGTAGGTGACCGGATATTCGGTCGTTTTCGGGAGCAATCTCGGTGCCCGACTGCCGCATTGGCAAACAGGCTAATCAAACAAGCGTTTGAAACATACGTTTATGCCTATTTAATGTCAAGCACCCCAAGCGCCGCTTAAGTCATCAGGTCGACAAGTGGAGTTGGCTCCTGCAAACCACTCAGCTGCGCGTACAGACCAAGATTAGGTGGCTGCGACCGGTTCTGCTGGGTAGGCGCAACAGACGAGTCATCGCCGACGGATTCTTCTTCATCCTCTCGCCGCCGCTCGGCACGCGCCTCCGTGTCGGCCTGCACTTCACTGCGCTGCAGTTGCGCCAGCTGAACCCGCGCCTCGGCCATCTGCCCCAAGGCTTGCGCCGCCACCTGGCGGTCTTGCGCCGAGGGTTCGGCGGGCGCCAATGCGGCGCGGATCACCACGTCCATTTTGCTGAGTGTGGCTTCAGGGTCATTCGCCACAGGGCTGGTATCGATACCCACTTCTCCGCCCACTGCATAGCGTTTGCCATCCGGGCCACGCGTGTAGGTATAGGTGGGCGCCCCCGCATATTGCCCGCCAACTGCCGCATGGGCTTGCTCATGGCTGCGCACCTCCTGATCACGACTGACCAGTTCAGCAATTTCGAGCTGCTGACGTTGCTGCTGCTCGGGGCTTGGCTCGCCTTGAGTGCGCGTGGAGGTATCGGCGTTGGTCGAGGTGTCGGCGGGGTTGTCGGCTTCTTCACGCGCAGAGGCCGATTGCTCATCGGCTAACGCCTGAGGAGCAGTGACGGGGGCTTGAGTGGCGCGGGTAATGTCAGGGGAAACATCGGGGGAAACGCTCGCCACAAGAAGGCGAGCCGGCAGAGGATTGGCTACAGCCGCAGGATAGGACGATGCGCCGCCAATCTGCATGCAATGATTCCTCGCCCGGAGTTGCCTACCCCTTTAACCGCCTTGAGTGCGTCCGGGGCGGCGACTCAGGCCGTGGTATCAATCAGGGTACCGAGCACCTCATCAGCAGTTTTCACTACCTTGGCACCCGCTTGCGCCTCATTCTGACCTTGGCGCAAGGCGACCAGACTTTCCGCCAAATCGGGACGACTCTGCTCAGCCAAGCTAGGGGATGGATTGACCTGATTGGCCGGCGGCGTGGAATTCGGTTGCTGCGGCTGGGTGAGCGCGTTGCTGGCGATGTCCACCGCGGCCTGATCGACCCGGCGCTGCCCGGATTGAATGGTACTGATACCCGAGTTGAAGGCGCTGCCTGAGATTTCCATGCTTAAGCTCCCGCTTTAACCAACCACTAATAAAATAGATTTAAGCAGAAGCTGCTCGAAAAACGTACAGGCAAAAGGCTATGGCAATTCGTCTGCTTATAGCGGGTTGCGCAGAAGATCGAGGTTGAGATAACTGGAAACCGCAGCCGGCGTAGCCTCCGCCAGGCGCGGTACATAACCCAAACAAGGCGCGGGCAACCACTCTGCCAGTGTTGCTAAATTGTCTTCAAGGCGCGAGGTCAGTGGGTCGACAATATTTGCCACCCAGCCTACCAATGGCAAACCGTCACGCAAAATCGCCTCGGCCGTCAGCCGCGCGTGATTGATGCAGCCCAGCCGCACACCGACCACCAGAATTACCGGCAGCTGCAAGGCAATGGCTACGTCCGACAACGTCGCCTGCCCGGCCAGCGGTACGCGCCAACCGCCCGCGCCTTCGACCACAGTAAAGTCCGCACGTTTATCCAGAATGGCTTGCACCGGCCCTTGTAGCGCCGCCACATCCAGCAATACACCGGCCTCGCGTGCAGCCAAGTGAGGGGCAATGGCGGGCGCAAATGCCAGCGGGTTGACCTCCTCGTAGCGCAGCTTGAGGGTGCATTCGCCTAGTAACGCCAGGGCGTCGTCATTGCGCAATCCATCGACGGTCAACATACAGCCCGAGGCGACCGGCTTGGCCGCAGCCGTGGACAAACCTGCCAGTCGCGCTGCATGTAACAGGCCGGCAGCGACAGTAGTTTTACCGATCTCGGTATCGGTACCGGCGACGAAAAATGCCTGACTCATCTAGTTAACCTCCTTACGCAACACGCCGTAGAGCACCTGATAGGTCGCCGGCAGCCCTTGCGGCTGGCGAAACTGCTCATAGGCCTTAAGCAACGCCAACATGCGTGCCCGCCCCGTCAAACCATCCGGCCGACCGGGATTAAGGTTGTGCGCGCCTAGGGCTTTCAGCTCATGGGTCAGGCTGCGCACATCGGGGTAATACAGCGTTTCAGGCGTGGTGTGCAGGCTTAATAGCGCCAGCTCGCTGTCGCCACATAGGCGCTGATAATCCTCAAGCTGGCGGAAGCGATTGACGTGGACAAAACCGTCCACCGCCTGCCAGCTATCACGCAATTCCTGCAGGGTGCCGACGCACAGGCTGCTAAACGCCAGCACGCCGCCAGGCCTGAGCACGCGTGCTGCTTCGCTAAGCACGGCGGCAAAGTCCGCACACCACTGCAGCGCCAGACTAGAGAAGAGCAGGTCGCAGGATTCGTTACGCAGCGGCAGACGCTCAGCATCGCCGGCAACAAACTGCTGCGCGCCGCCCAGCGGCCGGGCGTGTTTCAGCATGCCTTCAGCGATATCCAACGCCACACCCTGACCGGCCGGGAAACGCTCGCCCAGGGCGCGACTGAAATAGCCGGTGCCGCAACCTAGATCAAGCCAACGTGCGGGGCTGATCGAGCAGGGCAACTGCGCCAGAAGCTGTTGGCCGACCTTGCGCTGCAGAGCCGCCACACTGTCGTAGCTCTGCGCCGCACGGGAAAAGGAGGCCGCTACCTGACGCTTATCAGGCAGGCCGCCGCATGCATGTTCAGCTAGATCAGTCATGACCGGCACCACGCAGAAAACGCTGAATGGCTGCGGCGATTGCAGCGGGACGCTCAAGGACGAAGGCGTGGCTGGCGTGCTCAATCAAACCAACCTCAACATCCTTCAGCTCCGCCAATAAAGCCTGAACCACGACAGCCGGCACCAGCGCATCAGCGCCGCCGAACAGGTGCAGCTGCGGGCCGACAAACGCCTGCAGCGCAACGCGCGTGTCCAAGGCAGCCAGCACATCCAATCCAGCCAGCAGTGCGGCCGGCTGAGACGGCGGCGCAGCCGCGAGCAACTGCCGCGAAAGACCACGAGCATCCGCCGCCCCCTGGGCGCAAAGCAGAGCAAAGCGCTTCACCGTAGCCGCCGTATTGGCAGCACAGCCCTGACGGAACCCGACAAAGGTTTCACCGGGCATGGCGCTTGGCCAACTCGACTCGGCAACAAAACGCAGGTTGCTGGCCAGCGTCAGCACGCCGCGACAACGCTCGCCACGGCGTGCCGCCAGTTCAGCCGCAAGCATGCCACCCAGGGACCAGCCGCCCAGCCAAGCGTCCTGTGGCAGCCTGGCATCCAACTCATCTAGCCAGTCGGTAGGGTCGCTGGAATCCAATGGCGGCAGCGGCTCAATCGCCACATGCAGATGCGGATCAAGCCCGCGCAAGGCCTCGGCCAGGGGCTGCAACGGCACAGTTCCCAGGCCCCAGCCC
The DNA here is from genome assembly GCA_018816095.1 of Gammaproteobacteria bacterium. Lineage (GTDB taxonomy): Bacteria > Pseudomonadota > Gammaproteobacteria > Pseudomonadales > Pseudomonadaceae > Aquipseudomonas > Aquipseudomonas spirodelae. The sequence goes on along the minus strand of JAHIWP010000011.1, from coordinate 16,876 downwards.
GGCAACAAAATTAGCTGATCACGCATGCACGGCGCCCTCGCCCGCCAACATCGGCCAGCACTCGGCCAGGGCTTCCAGCAATAATTCCAGCTGCTCCAGGCTGTGCGCCGCGGACAGGGTCACGCGCAGGCGCGCACTGCCGGCCGGCACGGTGGGCGGGCGAATCGCAGTGACAAGCAGGCCACGCTCACGCAGCATCTGCGACAGATGCATGGCACGACCACTGTCGCCAATCAGGATCGGCTGGATAGGTGTGGCGCTGTCCATCAGCTCAAGGCCGATGGCCTGCGCACCTTCACGGAAGCGCTTGATCAGCGCATGCAAATGCTCGCGCCGCCAATCCTCGCTGCGCAGCAGCTCCAGGCTTTTCAGCGTGGCGCAGGCCAGCGCCGGTGGCTGACTGGTGGTGTAGATATAGGGCCGTGCGAACTGCACCAGGGTTTCGATCAGCTCCTCGCTGCCGGCGACAAAGGCTCCGGCGGTGCCGAACGCCTTGCCGAGCGTGCCGACCAGCACCTGCACATCCTCAACACCCAGACCAAAGTGCTCAACGATGCCGCCACCGGTGACACCCAGCGGGCCGAAACCATGGGCATCGTCGACCATAACCCAGGCATTGGCGCGACGCGCTTCGGCGCACAGCGCCGGCAGGTCGGCCAGGTCGCCATCCATGCTGAATACGCCATCGGTGACCACCAGGGTATTGCCCGTGGCTTTGCGCAGGCGATTGGCCAGGCTCACTGCATCGTTGTGCAAATAACGGGAAAACCGCGCGTTGCTGAGCAGCCCGGCATCCAGTAGCGAGGCGTGATTAAGGCGATCTTCCAGCACGCTGTCGCCCTGCCCGACCAGCGCCGTAACAGCGCCCAGGTTAGCCATATAGCCGGTTGAGAACAGCAACGCACGCGGCCGCCCGGTGAATTCGGCAAGCGCCTCTTCCAGCTCGTGGTGCGGGGTGCTGTGGCCGATCACCAGATGCGACGCGCCACCCCCGACACCCCAGCGCGCCGCGCCAGCACGCCAGGCTTCAATCACTTGCGGGTGATTGGCCAGGCCGAGGTAATCGTTGGAACAGAAGGCCAGCAACTGGCGGCCATCAACGGTGACCAACGGCCCCTGCGGCGATTCAAGCAGAGGGCGCTGGCGATAGAGGTTGGCGCTGCGGCGCTCGGCGAGGCGAGAGGCAAGATCGAAAGACATAGGCAGGACCCGGTGGATAACCGCAAACGGGTTAGCCACCCTACAAAGGACTAGGCAGGGCGGGTGAAACGACGCTCACCCGCCCTCCGACTTCAGACGGCAGCGTTATAAAACAGCTTGGAGTCGCGCTGCTCGACCAGGGCCTGCTCGATAGCGGCCTGATGCACTTCGTCGGCATGCTCTTCGCGCTCTTCTGGCTTGATGCCGAGGCGGGCGAACAGCTGCATATCTTTGTTGGCCTGCGGGTTGGCGGTGGTCAGCAGCTTATCGCCGTAGAAAATCGAGTTGGCGCCGGCGAAGAAAGCCAGGGCCTGCATCTGCTCGTTCATTGCCTCGCGACCGGCGGACAGGCGCACGTGCGACTGCGGCATCATGATCCGCGCCACGGCGAGCATGCGGATAAAGTCGAACGGGTCAACGTCCTGCTCATCGGCCAGTGGCGTACCTTTAACCTTCACCAACATGTTGATTGGCACCGACTCCGGATGCTCCGGCAGGTTGGCCAGCTGAATCAGCAGCCCAGCGCGGTCGTCCAGCGACTCGCCCATGCCGAGGATTCCGCCGGAGCAGATCTTCATCCCCGAGTCACGCACGTAGGCCAGGGTTTCCAGGCGATCGGCGTAAGTACGGGTGGTGATGATATTGCCGTAGAACTCCGGCGAGGTGTCCAGGTTGTGGTTGTAGTAGTCGAGGCCCGCCTCGGCCAACGCCTGGGTCTGGTCTTTATCCAGCTTGCCCAGGGTCATGCAGGTTTCCAGGCCCAAGGCTTTAACACCCTCAACCATCTTCAACACGTAGGGCATGTCTTTAGCCGACGGGTGCTTCCACGCCGCGCCCATGCAGAAGCGCGTGGAGCCGATGGCCTTGGCCTCAGCGGCGGCCTCCAGCACCTTCTGCACTTCCAGCAGTTTTTCCTTCTCCAGGCCGGTGTTGTAGTGGCCGGACTGCGGGCAATACTTGCAGTCTTCTGGGCAGGCGCCGGTCTTGATCGACAGCAGGGTCGAGACCTGCACGCGGTTCGCATCGAAGTGCGCACGGTGCACGGTCTGCGCGGCGAACAGCAGGTCGTTGAACGGTTGCTCGAAGAGCGCCTTGACCTCAGGGAGAGTCCAGTCGTGACGCAGGTTGGCAGCGGTGGTGGCGCTCATCGGTAATTCCTTATTGTTGGCGGCGCACTGCTAGATTCAACAGGCGCGACACGGATGCTCGGCATAATTATGGAAGGCTTATGCGCTGTCAACCTCACCAAAGCCATCAGGCTTACAACTGGTTAAAAAACAAACAATACTGCCTGCTCTGTGATGAAGCTGCAGATGGCGCGCTGCCTATCTGCACCAACTGCGAGGCAGAACTGCCCTGGCTGGGCGGACATTGCCAGGTCTGCGCCCTGCCATTACCCAGCCAGGGTTTGGTATGCGGGACCTGCCTGAAAAAGCCGCCGAGCTTTAGCAAGGTTGAGGTGCCTTGGCGCTACGCCTTCCCCATCGACAGCCTGATCACTCGGTTCAAGCACCAGGCCAAGTGGCCATTGGGACGTCTGCTCGGCGAGCTTTTGTCACATCATCTGCGCCATGCCTTTGATGACGGCCTGAGCAAACCAGCTCTGCTACTGCCCGTTCCGCTGGCGGATAAACGCCAACGCCAGCGCGGCTTCAATCAAGCGGGGTTGCTCGCCCAATGGCTCAGTCACCAACTGCAGACCCCCCTGCAACCGCACTGGCTACTGCGAACTATCGACACCCCAGCGCAGCAGCAACTGGATGCCGCCACACGCAAACGCAACCTGCGCAAGGCCTTTGCCTTGGCGGCGGATAGCCAGGTCAAAGACCTGCATGTCGCGTTGGTTGATGACGTACTGACCACCGGTGCCACCGCCGAAAGCCTGGCGCGCTTACTAAAGAAAGCCGGCGCGGCGCGGGTGGATGTGTATTGCCTGGCGCGCACACCCAAACCGGGCGACTGAGCGCGGCCAGCCATCCGCAGCGACATAAGGGTTACACTTTGCGGCCCACTCACCGGAGTCGCCCATGTCCCATCCATTTGCTGCACTCACGCCCGACCTGGTGCTGGATGCCGTGGAGAGCATCGGCTACCTCAGCGATGCCCGCGTTCTCGCGCTAAACAGCTATGAGAACCGCGTGTATCAGGTGGGCATTGAGGACGAAACGCCGCTGATCGCCAAGTTCTACCGCCCCGATCGCTGGACCGATGCGGCAATCCGTGAAGAGCACAGCTTTACCTTCGAGCTGGCCGAATGCGAGGTGCCGGTGGTGGCCCCACTGGTGCGCGATGGCGAAACCCTGTTCGAGTATTCCGGCTTTCGCTTTGCGCTATTTCCCCGCCGCGGCGGCCGCGCGCCAGAGCCCGGCAACCTCGACCAACTGTATCGTCTCGGCCAGCTGCTCGGCCGCTTGCATGCCGTGGGCTCACTCAAGCCGTTTGCCCACCGTGAAGCCTTGCAGGTGAGCAACTTTGGCCACGCATCGCTGGCCACTCTGCTGGAGGGCAACTTTATTCCACGCAGCTTGCTGCCGGCTTACGAGTCCGTCGCCCGCGACTTACTCAAGCGCCTGGACACGCTGTTCGCCGCCAACCCGGTGCAAGCGATACGCCTGCACGGTGATTGCCACCCCGGCAACCTGCTGTGCCGCGACGAGACCTTTCACATGGTCGACCTCGACGACTGCCGCATGGGCCCAGCCGTTCAGGACTTGTGGATGATGCTCGCCGGCGAACGACATGAGCGCCTTGGCCAGCTCTCCGAGTTGATGGACGGCTACCAGGAATTCCACGATTTCAACCCACGCGAGCTACCGCTGATCGAGGGCCTGCGCGCCCTGCGCCTGATGCATTACAGCGCCTGGCTGGCGCGGCGCTGGGACGACCCGGCCTTCCCCATGAGTTTCCCCTGGTTCGGCAGCGAACGTTACTGGGGCGATCAGATCCTGATCCTGCGCGAGCAAATGGCCGCACTGGATGAAGAGCCGTTAAAGCTGTTCTGATCGGCGCGCTGCCCCGCACCTAACAATGGCAATGCCCTGGAAGGCGAGAGCTCGAGGCGCCCCCCATCAGCGCGTAATACTGGGGATCGCGCCGCGCCCCCGAACCTACGACCTGCGCCCAACGACAGCGAATAGAGGGCGCAGACCTAACAGTTGCTCACACCGTGTAACGTCAGATTTACACTAATTCGGTGCAGGCCCCTGACAGCCAAGCTGAACGACCAGACAAGCCCCTGCGCCGCGACTAGAATCCCCGGTCTTTAGTTAGCAGCCTAAGCAAGGACCCAGCATGACCACCGTCAACCCGCGTCGCGGGTACATTCTCGGCATAACCGCTTACATCATCTGGGGCCTGTTCCCGCTCTATTTCAAAGCCATACAAAGCGTACCGGCGGTGGAAATCATCGTACACCGCGCGCTCTGGTCGGCGGTGTTTGGTGCCTTGCTGCTGCTGGTGTGGAAGCACCCCGGCTGGCTGCGCGAGCTGCTGGCCAACCCCAAACGCTTTGCCGTGCTGGCACTCAGCGGGCTGCTCATCGCCAGCAACTGGCTGGTCTATGTATGGGCGGTAAATGACGGGCGCATGCTTGAAGCCAGCCTGGGCTACTACATCAACCCACTGGTCAACGTGCTGCTGGGCATGCTGATTCTCGGCGAGCGCCTACGTCGTTTGCAGTGGCTGGCCGTGGCCTTGGCTGCGCTGGGCGTACTGCAGCAACTGTGGCAGGTTGGCAGCATTCCCTGGGTATCCCTGGTGCTGGCACTGACCTTCAGTTTCTACGGGCTGATTCGCAAACAGGCGCCTGTGGCGGCCCTGCCCGGCCTGGTGGTGGAAACCTGGCTACTACTTCCTCTGGCAATCGGCTGGCTGCTGCTCAACCCCGTCGCCATGAGCACTCAAGCGGACTTCTGGAGCACCCCGGAAGCGCTCTGGCTGATTGTCGCGGGCCCGATCACCCTGGTGCCCCTGGTGTGCTTCAACGCCGCCGCCCGCCACCTGCCCTACACCACCCTGGGATTTCTGCAGTACCTGGCCCCGACCCTGGTACTGCTACAGGCGATCTTCCTGTTTGGCGAGCATTTCGACCCGAGCAAGTTGCTGGCCTTTATCTGCATCTGGGCTGGCCTGGCGATCTACAGCGTCGACGCCTGGCTGACCCTGCGCAAACGCCGACCTGTTTAAAAAACAACCAGCCCGCTGCAACACATAGCCCGCCTGGGCTGCAGCGGGTTGCCCCACGGTTATCCACAGAAGCATCCCCGGCCTTTGTGCACAACCATAGGTTAAGTGCTTATTTTTTAAGCAATTAATCAAAAGCCCCGGGGCACTAAGCAGTGCTCCGGGGCTCCTCATGCTACCCACAGAGTTATCCACACGGGGCGGGGATAACCCCCACAGGCTACTCCTCGACCCGCAGTTTTAGCTCCACCATCAGGTCATCGGCCAGGCTTTCCAGCAGGCCCTGCAGGTGTTCCAGGCTCAGGCTCTGCGGCACGCCCAGCAGTGCCTGGGCTTGAAACAGCAGCTCGCCACTCATCGGCGCCGGCACCACCTCGGTGTTCAAGCTCTCCAGGTTGACGCCCTGACTGCTCAGCAAACGGGTGATATCGCGCACGATACCCGGGCGATCATTGCCCACCAGCTCTAGGCGAATCGGCTGCCAGACGCTCGTCGGCGCATCACCACCGGCCGCGACCTGTACGCGAATACCCTGCGCCTGCAGCGCCTCCAGCGCCGAGACCAGCCCAGCATGCGCCGCCAGTGGCACATCGACCCGCAGTATCCCGGCGAACTGGCCGGCCATGCGTGACATGCGGCTTTCCAGCCAATTGCCACCATGCTCGTTGATGCATTGGGCCACACGCTCGACCAGCCCAGGCTGATCCTGGGCGATAACCGTCAGTACCAGATGATCCATGTTCTGCTCCTTATTCAGCGGCTGCTCAATTCAACCCCAGCCAATAGGTATAAAACGCCTCATCACGCACATAACCCAGGCGCTCATAGAGGGCTTGTCCTGGCAGATTGCTCTTTGCCGTCTCCAACTGCAAACCGCAGGCACCGGTGGCTTCGGCATGCGCGCGAGCGGCGTTCATCAGCGCCTCACCGACACCCTGACGACGCGCCTGCTCGCAGACATACAGATCACTCAGCAACCAAGCCGGCTGCAACGCTAGCGAGGCAAAAAAGGCATAGAGCTGAACAAACCCCAATGCGCCGCCTTGCTCATCACGGGCCAGCAGAATCGTCGAGTCGGCGTTGTTCAGCCGAGCGGCAATAAAGTCGCGCACCTGCGCCGCGGGTTTGTCGACGTTATAAAACCCAAGATAGGCGCCAAACATCTCGCTCAGCTCATCCAGGTCTGCAGCTGTGGCGGCGTGTACAGGCATAAGATTCGCACTCCCTGAAGGTGCAGAGCAGTATAGGTAAGCCCGGACAAACAGATTGAGCGCGATACGCACAATTAACTGTGTACTGTTTTTTGCTTTATATGAAACAATATTAGGAGAATGTAGCGACAAAAGGTCGCACAGAGTGACTGCAAAGCACTTCCTAGTCGCAGCGCGACGCGCACCGACTGATTTTCCCCTGATCTTGATGTAGTATGCCGCGCCTCGGACTACATGACTTATTACCCATGTCCGACGCGGCTATTGAGTAGAGCTGAGCAGAGTGAGGCAAGTGATGACTGAACGCGTTCAAGTAGGCAGCCTGCAGGTTGCCAAAGTGCTGTTCGACTTCGTGAACAACGAAGCCATCCCCGGTACCGGCCTGAGTGCCGAGACATTCTGGGCAGGTGCCGAAGCGGTCATCAATGACCTGGCACCGAAAAACCACGCCCTGCTCGCCAAGCGCGACCAGATCCAGGCACAGATCGACGCATGGCACCAAGCCCGCGCCGGCCAGGCCCATGATGCAGCGGCTTACAAAGCCTTCCTGCAGGAAATCGGCTACCTGCTGCCAGAGCCGGCGGACTTCCAGGCCACCACCCAGAATGTCGACGAAGAAATCGCCCGTCTGGCTGGCCCGCAGCTGGTTGTACCTGTGATGAACGCGCGCTTCGCCCTGAACGCCTCCAATGCGCGCTGGGGCTCGCTGTACGACGCGCTGTACGGCACTGATGCGATCAGCGAAGAAGGCGGCGCCGAAAAAGGCCGTGGCTACAACAAGGTTCGTGGTGACAAAGTCATCGCCTTCGCCCGCGCCTTCCTCGACGATGCCGCACCGCTGGCTGCGGGTTCGCACGTCGACTCGACCAACTACAGCATTGTTGACGGCAAGCTGGTAGTCGCCCTCAAAGGCGGCAGCAACAGCGGCCTGCGTGATGACGCGCAACTGGTTGGCTTCCAAGGCCCTGCCGAAGCGCCAATCGCCGTACTGCTCAAGCACAACGGCCTGCACTTCGAAATCCAGATCGACGCCAGCACCCCAGTCGGCCAGACCGATGCTGCCGGCGTTAAAGACGTGCTCATGGAAGCGGCGCTGACCACCATCATGGACTGCGAAGACTCCATTGCCGCGGTCGATGCCGATGACAAAGTTGTGGTCTACCGCAACTGGCTGGGCTTGATGAAGGGCGACCTGTCCGAAGAAGTGGCCAAGGGCGGCCAGACCTTCACCCGCACCATGAACCCGGACCGCGTCTACACCCAGACCGACGGCTCCGAGCTGACCCTGCACGGGCGCAGCCTGCTGTTCATTCGTAACGTCGGTCACCTGATGACCAACCCGGCGATTCTCGATGCCCAAGGCAACGAGATTCCGGAAGGCATCCAGGACGCGCTGTTTACCAGCCTGATCGCCGTGCACAACCTGAATGGCAACACCAGCCGCAAAAACACCCGCACCGGCAGCATGTACATCGTTAAGCCGAAGATGCATGGCCCGGAAGAAGTGGCGTTCACCACCGAGATCTTCGGCCGCGTTGAAGACGTCCTTGGCCTGACGCGCAATACGCTGAAAGTCGGCATCATGGACGAAGAGCGTCGCACCACCGTCAACCTCAAAGCGTGCATCAAAGCCGCCAGCGAGCGCGTGGTGTTCATCAACACCGGCTTCCTCGACCGCACCGGCGACGAAATCCACACCTCCATGGAAGCTGGCGCCGTCGTGCGTAAAGCGGCCATGAAAAACGAGAAGTGGATCGCCGCTTACGAGAACAACAACGTCGATGTCGGCCTGGCCACTGGCCTGCAAGGCCGTGCACAGATCGGTAAAGGCATGTGGGCCATGCCCGACCTGATGGCCGCCATGCTCGAGCAGAAAATCGCTCACCCACTGGCCGGCGCCAACCCCGCCTGGGTACCGTCGCCAACCGCCGCCGCGCTGCACGCGCTGCACTACCACAAGGTTGACGTGTTCGCCCGTCAGGCTGAACTGGCCAAGCGCGTGCCAGCGTCTGTTGATGACATCCTGAGCATTCCGCTGGCGCAGGACACCAACTGGTCGGCCGAGGAAATCCAGAACGAACTGGACAACAACTCGCAGGGCATCCTCGGTTACGTGGTGCGCTGGATCGACCAGGGTGTTGGCTGCTCGAAAGTGCCGGACATCAACGACGTCGGCTTGATGGAAGACCGCGCCACCCTGCGCATCTCCAGCCAGCTGCTGGCCAACTGGCTGCGTCACGGCATCGCCACTGAGGAGCAAATTGTTGCCAGCCTCAAGCGTATGGCGCCGGTAGTCGACCGTCAGAACGCCAATGACCCGCTGTACCGTCCGCTGGCACCGAACTTCGACAGCAACATTGCCTTCCAGGCAGCCCTGGAGCTGGTGGTCGAAGGCGCCAAGCAGCCGAACGGTTACACCGAGCCGGTCCTGCACCGCCGCCGCCGCGAGTTCAAAGCCGCTAACGGCCTGTAATTCGCAGCTGCTGTGAAAAACCGCCCTTCGGGGCGGTTTTTTTATGGCCGCAGATTAACCCAAGCAGCCCCTCACTGACATCAGTCGCCACGCCGGGGCAGCCTGCTGAGGGCGTCTAGACTTACGTCCAATGGCAGCATTTGCCCCCACGGCCGAGCATAGGCTTCTGATGATTGTCGAGATGCCCATGAGCACAACGGACGCATTCGCCCAGGCAGGTAAGACGGCCGTGCTGCAGAACATCCATGGCACCATGGCGTTTCTGCAGAAATTCCCGCCGTTCAACCAGATGGACACGGCCCACTTGGCGTACCTGGTGGAGAACTGTCAGCTGCGCTTCTACAGCGCGGGCGAAACCATCCTCAAACCCGATGATGGCCCGGTTGAGCACTTCTTTATCGTCAAACAAGGTCGCGTACACGGTGAGCGCCCGCACTCGGCGCGGCGCGGCACAGAAACCACCTTCGAAATTACCACCGGCGAATGTTTCCCCCTGGCCGCGCTGATCGGCGAACGCGCCACCCGCACAGAGCACCTGGCCGGCGAAGACACTTTTTGCCTGCTGCTGAACAAACCCGCATTTATCAAACTGTTCGCCCTGTCCAATCCGCTGCGCGACTTTGCCCTGCGCGGGGTCAGCAGCCTGCTCGACCAGGTCAACCAGCAGGTGCAGATGAGTGCGGTGGAAACCCTGGGTGCGCAGTATTCGCTGGATACCCGCCTTGGCCAATTGGCCATGCGTACACCCGTCAGCTGTGCCCCAGAAATGCCACTGCGCGATGCGGTCAAACTGATGCACGAACAGCAGGTCGGCAGCATTGTCATCGTCGACCCCAGGCATAAACCACTGGGCATTTTTACCCTGCGCGACCTGCGCCGAGTGGTGGCGGACGGCAGTGTGCTGGAGCAACCCATCGCCAGCCTGATGACCCCTGCCCCCTTCTATTTGCCGCCGGATGCCAGCGCCTTCGATGCGGCCATGGCCATGACCGAGCGGCATATCGCCCACGTCTGCCTGGTCGAGCACGACACCCTCTGCGGGGTGATTTCCGAGCGCGACCTGTTCAGCCTGCAACGGGTCGACCTGGTGCATCTGGCGCGTACCATTCGCCATGCCGGGCGGGTGGAAACCCTCGCCGCGCTGCGCAGTGACGTCTGCCAACTGGTCGATAACATGCTCGCCCATGGCGCCAGCTCCACGCAGATCACCCAGCTGATCACCCTGCTTAACGACCACACCGTGTGCAGGGTCATCGAGCTGACCCTGGAGGACATGGGCGACCCTGGTATCCCGTTTACCTGGCTGGTGTTCGGCAGCGAAGGCCGCAGTGAACAAACCCTGCACACCGACCAGGACAACGGCATTCTCTTCGAGGCCCCTGACGCTGCTGAAGCGGCGGCGATACGCGGACGCTTGTTACCGCTGGCCCATGAGATCAACCTGCGTCTGGCCCAATGCGGCTTTACCCTGTGCAAGGGTAATATCATGGCCGGCAATCCTGAGCTGTGCCTGTCGCGCCAGGAATGGAGCAAGCGCTTCGACAGCTTTGTCCAAGCAACCACCCCGGAAAACCTGCTGGCTTCCAGCATTTATTTCGACCTGCGCGCCGTTTGGGGCGATCCGCAGGGCTGCGAACAATTGCGCCAGGGCATGCTTAAACACGTGGCGGGCAATAGCCTGTTTCAGCGCATGATGGCTGAAAACGCCCTACGCCAACGTCCACCGGTTGGGTTGTTTCGCGACTTTGTGGTGGCCCGTAAAGGCGCCGAGAAAGACACCCTCGACCTCAAGGTGCAAGGCCTGACGCCCTTCGTCGATGGCGCGCGCTTGCTGGCCCTGGTTCACGGCATCGGTGCTTGCAACACCCTCGAACGCCTGCGCGCGCTGATCGACCAAGGCGTTATCGAGGCCCAGGATGGTGCGGCCTACGAAGAGGCCTATCAGTACATCCAGCAGGCGCGTATGCAGCAGCACCAGCTACAGGCGCGTAATGGCCAACCTTATTCCAATCGCGTCGACCCCGATAACCTCAACCACCTGGATCGACGCATACTGCGTGAGTCCTTCCGCCAGGCGCAGCGACTGCAGAGCAGCCTGGCCGTGAGGTATCAGTTATGAGCACATTTACCTGGCTGACCGGGCACAAGCCGGCACTGACCGAGGCGCAGCTTAAGCGCCGCCAACAACTAGCCGAGGCAGCGCCCCTCGACAGCAGCACGCTGCAGCAGCGCTTCGTCGTCCTCGACCTGGAAACTAGTGGCCTGAACATGCGCCGCGATGTGGTGCTGTCGATCGGCGCGGTGGTAATCGAAAATTCGGCCATCGACCTGAGCCAGCAATTTGAATGCACGCTGCAACGCGAAGGCCACCAGGCTAGCGCAAGCACCCTGATCCACGGCATCGCCCCGAGCGAAATTGCCATGGGCGAGGAGCCCGCTGAAGCACTGCTGGCCTTTATGGAGTTTGTCGGCGACAGCCCGCTGCTGGCCTTCCATGCCGAGTTCGACCAACGCATGCTGGCCCGCGCCCTCAAGCAGAGCCTGGGCTACCGCTTGCAGCATGCGTTCTTTGATGTCGCGGAAATCGCCCCGCTGCTGTGCCCCAAGGCCGGCGTGGGCAACGCTGGCCTGGACGGCTGGACGCAGCACTTCGGCCTACAGGTGCAGCAGCGCCATCACGCCAGTGCCGATGCGCTGGTCACCGCTGAGCTGGCATTGATCCTGTTTAGTAAAGCGCGCCAGCAAGAACTCGACAGCCTGCCCGTGCTGCTGCAACAGCTCAATAGCCGGCGGCGTAAGCTGGCCCATTCGATCTAACCGCCCTATAGATCGCGCATCAACAAGCCATATTCCAGCTGCACCTCAGGCGGCACGGGCAGGTACAGCACGTGGCCGTCACCAGGGGCGACGGTCATTGCCTGGCCATTACGGTTTTCCAGCTGTTCAAGGCTAAAGCGCAGGTTGCCCTGGGGGGTCATCAGCTCCAGGCCGTCGCCGATGGCAAAGCGGTTTTTCACCTTCACCTCAGCCAACTCGCCACGCCGCTCGCCCGTCAATTCACCGACAAACTGCTGCTGTTCGGAGACCGAGCTGCCGCGCTGATAGTTCTGGTATTCGTCGTGCACATGACGGCGCAGAAAGCCCTCGGTGTAACCGCGATGGGCCAGGGACTCCAGAGTGTTCATCAGGCTCTTGTCGAACGGCTTGCCGGCGACGGCATCATCGATGGCCTTGCGGTACACCTGAGCCGTACGCGCCACGTAGTAGTGGGATTTGGTGCGGCCCTCAATTTTCAGTGAGTGCACACCCATCTGCACCAGGCGCTCGACATGCTGCACCGCGCGCAGGTCCTTGGAATTCATGATGTAGGTGCCGTGCTCATCTTCAAACGCCGGCATGGGCTCGTCCGGGCGCGAGGCGTCCTGCAGCAGAAACACCTGCTCGGTAGGCGCGCCAACACCCAGGGTCGGCTCAACGATGCGCACGATATCGCCCAGCTCGTTCTGAGCGCCCTGCTCGGCTTTGTATTCCCAGCGACAGGCATTGGTGCAACTGCCCTGATTAGGGTCGCGCTTGTTGATATAGCCCGACAGCAGGCAGCGCCCGGAGTACGCCATACACAGCGCACCATGGACGAAGACCTCCAGCTCCATGCCGGGTACTTCGCTGCGGATTTCGGCGATTTCTTCCAGCGACAGCTCGCGCGACAGAATGACCCGGCTCAACCCCTGCTGCTGCCAGAACTTCACGCTAGCCCAGTTCACCGCATTGGCCTGCACCGAGAGGTGAATCGGCATCTGCGGGAAATGCTCACGCACCAGCATGATCAAGCCCGGGTCGGACATGATCAGCGCATCCGGCGCCATCTCAATCACCGGCGCCAAGTCCTTGAGGAAGGTCTTCAACTTGGCGTTATGCGGGGCGATATTCACCACCACATAAAACTGCTTGCCCTGAGCGTGCGCCTCGGCAATGCCCAAGGCCAGGTGTGCGTGGTCAAACTCGTTGTTACGCACCCGTAGGCTGTAACGCGGCTGGCCGGCATACACCGCATCCGCGCCATAGGCGAAGGCGTAGCGCATGTTCTTCAGGGTCCCCGCCGGGGACAACAGTTCAGGGTAAGCAGGGAGAGTGGCCATAAACCGCGAGCTCGGGAAACCAAGGGGGTCGCGATTTTAGGGAGCCCGCCAAGGGGCTGTATTGATCTGTGTCTATGGCACGGCCCCAAGCTAACGCCAAAGCCGTACCAACAGGTGAATCTACAAATCCTTAAGAGCAGACACGCTGGTAAAGCACACCGTCCCGCTCTATGCGCTTCATCTGTTGCAGCAGTGGCTTCTTCTGCGCATCAAGCGGCAGCAGTTCGGCGGTGGTGCAGTTGAGCAAATGGGGCTGATGACTGACCCGATCAACATGCTGCTTTTCAAAGCGGTACAGGTTGAACGCCACCAGGTTGCTGCCCGCGGCCTCCTCGCGCAGCAGGCTTTTGCTGTCGAGCACCGTAAAGGCCGTGGTCATTGGCCAGAAGAACGTCCACGGCCGCCAGAACACCTCGCCTGACTCACTGGATACCAGCACGGACTCCGCCGGCTGACGCTGCAACTGATGCTCGAACCAGGAGTACTCGTAGTAAATCTGGTAACTCAGCATGCCCAAACCGCCAAACGCGGGGATGATCCACTTCGGCAAACGATTGCCCGTCAGTTTGCGCAGCAGCATGGCAATACCCGCCGCCCCCAGCCCCGCAACCCCGATGGCAAGTAGTGTCCACAACATTGACTGACTCCCGAAATAAAACGGGCCTCACAAAGAGGCCCGCTGATAAAACCCTGATCAGCATTGATCAGGCTTGATTATGCTCAGTGGCTCAACGCGCCACCAGCACCTTTGGGAGTACGCACGCTTTCCACCAGGTCTTGAATCTCCTGAGGCGGTGCCACAGTAGAGAGGGACACGGCGTAGGCAACCGCGAAGTTGATCACCGCACCCACAGTACCGATGGACAGTGGCGAGATGCCAAACATCCAGTTATCCGGGGTGTTGGCGAAGGTCGCCGTGCCAGGGATAAAGAACCAACCTAGGTACAGGAAGATGTACACAACGGTGAACACCAGGCCTACCAGCATGCCAGCAATCGCGCCCTTGTCATTTACCCGCTTGGAGAAGATCCCCATCATCAACGCTGGGAATAGCGTGGCCGCCGCAATACCGAAGGCCAATGCCACCACCTGCGCCGCAAAGCCAGGCGGATTAAGCCCCAACCAAGTGGCCAACAGGATCGCCACCGCCATGGAAATCCGCGCAGCGCGCATTTCCCCCTTCTCACTGATCTTGGGATTGATCATGTTCTTGATCAGGTCATGACTCACGGCCGAAGAGATGGCCAGCAACAGACCCGCCGCCGTCGACAATGCAGCCGCAATTGCACCCGCTGCGATCAAGCCAATTACCCAGCTTGGCAGGTTGGCAATTTCCGGGTTAGCCAGTACCAGAATATCGTTGTTAACGGTCAGCTCGTTGCCCTTCCAGCCACGTGTTTCAGCAGTCGGAGTAAAGGCTGGAGCGGCATCGTTGTACAGCTGAATACGGCCGTCGCTATTCTTATCTTCCCACGTGATCAAGCCAGTCGTTTCCCAGGTTTTCACCCAGTCCGGACGCTCTGCATACACCAGCGCTGGCGCCGCATCACCCTGCGGGTAGACGGTGGTCAGCAGGTTCAGGCGAGCCATGGAGGCCACGGCAGGTGCAGTGAGATACAGCAGGGAAATGAAGATCAGGGTCCAACCAGCCGACCAGCGCGCATCAGCCACTTTCGGCACAGTGAAGAAGCGAATGATTACGTGCGGCAGACCCGCCGTACCAATCATCAGCGACAGGGTGAACAGCACCATATTCAACTTGCTGCTGATATCCCCGGTGTAAGAGGTGAAGCCCAACCCCATAACCACTTCATTGAGCTTCTGCAGCAGCGGCACACCTGACTCGACATGATCACCGAACATGCCGAGCATCGGAACCGGGTTGCCCGTCAGTTGCAGGGAGATGAACACCGCAGGAATGGTGTAGGCAATGATCAGCACCACGTACTGCGCCACCTGGGTGTAGGTGATGCCCTTCATGCCGCCGAACACCGCGTAGCAGAACACCACGCCAGCCGCGATCCAGATACCGGTGGAGTTGCTCACTTCAAGGAAGCGCGAGAATGCCACACCCGCACCAGCCATCTGGCCAATTACGTAGGTGACGCAGATGATGATCAAGCACACCACGGCAGCCAGGCGTGCGCCATTGCTGTAGAAGCGGTCGCCGATGAAGTCTGGCACGGTGAACTTACCGAACTTACGTAGGTAAGGCGCCAGCAGCATGGCCAGCAGCACATAACCGCCGGTCCAGCCCATCAGGTAAGTGGAGTTGGCATAACCGCCGGCAGCGATCAGCCCCGCCATGGAAATAAAGGAAGCGGCCGACATCCAGTCAGCCGCAGTGGCCATGCCGTTGGTGACGGGGTGAACACCACCGCCAGCGACATAGAATTCCTTGGTTGAGCCGGCACGGGCCCAGATGGCGATGCCGAAATAGAGCACGAAGGAGGCGCCCACAAACAGCATATTGATTACAAACTGGCTCATGGGTTATTCCTCGACACCGAATTGTTTATCGAGTTTGTTCATTCTCCACGCGTAGAAGAAAATGATCCCGACAAAGGTGATAATCGAACCTTGCTGAGCGAACCAGAAACCAAGGTCAGTACCACCGACAGAAATGCCTGCCAGCATGGGTCGAAGCAGTATGGCGAAGCCGTATGAGACCACTGCCCAGACAATCAGGCTCCACGTGATCAGCCGAACATTCGCCTTCCAATACGCTGCAGCGTTAGCTTTTTCAGAAGTCATAAACTCCTCCGGTTATTGTTATTCTCGTACAGCTTCAAACTAGCAGTAGGACACCACAAGCCGACAGATAGACATTGGTATTAGCTGGCGGGCGCCTCACTGAATCCTTACATTTATCCTTAATTAACAATAACTTAGCTGAAAATTAAGGCGTTCCAGCAGGTCACCACACCACCTTGGTCTAACACCCTGCGCAGTGCGGCCTGCCAATACCTGCGCACAACAGTCCCTTGCGCAGCGCCTCAACCCAAGCGGCAAGCGCATTTAAAAGCTCGGAAATGGCCGCGGCCGGATAAGCGTAGCAGCTGAAAAAACAGGCATTAATGCACGCGCTGATCGTTGGAGTGCCTCGACACCGGCGCAGCCCGCATCGGCTGAAGTCGACAAAAACAATATAACGCCATCAAATCAGCCATAGAAAAGGTAGCCCCACCCGACGCTGTTTATTGCAGTGCGCTGAACATTATCTAGATTATTACCCGTACGCTTTCCGTTAAAAACTCAAGGCCATACTGCATACATAAAGTGCGCCTTCACACAGGGCGCCTACTGCGTAAAAAGCAATCGAGCAATAAAGGCTCGCACGGCACTAAAACAGCCCCTCTATCACCGTGAAAAACTAAAATACATTGCATTCGCAGAACTGGCAGCAGGCTGCCGAGCCCGCCAGGCGGCAGGCGGCAGGCTTGCTTATATTCCTAGATGCATTATGGTAGCGCCCATAGGTTGCTGGCTGACAATAAAGCAATCTGTTTACTGCGCCGTTAAATAACCACGGCGGTTGCAGGAGCTGAGTGCAACACGGTTATTGAATTAAAGCTGGAGCATCATGCCGCATAACCAAGGCTTCCTGCATCACCTCGCCCATGACTTCGATCGGGCACTTGAAATCAAAGCGTTTACGGGGGCGCATATTC
>JAHIWP010000001.1 GCA_018816095.1 Gammaproteobacteria bacterium | reverse complement strand
GCAGAAATTGACGACGCCGGGCACCTCAGACTAACAATGCCACCCCTGCGTCGCTGCGCTCCGACTGCCTGTCCGAATGATCGTGGAACAGGTGTCCGGATCAGCGTGGGCTGAGTGTCCGAATGGCGTGGAATCCGCAGTGGCTGAGCGAACGTTCGGATGCGGCCGATGGCGTGACGAATCGGATGTCGCTGCACAGCAGCAACCAGCTGGGGCAAAGTGGCTGCGTGATTGCTGATGGCCTGAGCCGGGTGTGGACGGTGCTGGATTATTCGAGCTGAAACGTTAGAGGGCACCCTAAGGTGCCCTCTGTGTGATTACTGGTCGTGAGGTTTGGCTTTTTGGCCGGTTAATAGGCCGTCCGCGCGAAACATCGTCTTAATCCCGCGAAGCGCCTGACGGGTGCGGTCTTGGTTTTCGATCAGGGCAAAGCGCACATGGTCGTCACCGTAATCACCGAAACCAATACCCGGAGAAACGCAGACCTTGGCTTCCAGTAGTAGCTTCTTGGCAAACTCCAGTGAGCCGAGATGGGCGTACTGCTCGGGAATCTTGGCCCAGACATACATCGAGGCTTTGGGGTTCTCAACCATCCAGCCCAGCTCATGCAGGCCTTTGACCAATAAGTTGCGACGCTGGCGATACTGTTCGGCGATATCGCGCACACACTGTTGGTCGCCTTCCAGTGCTGCAATGGCTGCAACTTGCAGCGGGGTGAAGGTGCCGTAGTCGTGGTAGCTCTTGATTCGTGCGAGGGCGTTGACCAGTTCTTTATTACCGACCATAAAGCCGATGCGCCAGCCGGCCATGTTGTAGCTCTTGGACAGGGTGAAGAACTCCACGGCAATGTCTTTGGCACCCGGCACCTGCATGATTGACGGTGCTTTCCAGCCGTCATAGACGATATCGGCGTACGCCAAGTCGTGAATAACCAGCACGTCGTATTGCTTGGCCAGGGCCACCACGCGTTCGAAGAAGTCCAGCTCTACGCATTGCGCAGTGGGGTTTGAGGGGAAGCCGAGGATCATCATCTTCGGCTTAGGTATGGATTCGCGAATTGCGCGCTCCAGCTCAGCGAAGAAGTCCACGCCCGGAATCAACGGCACCGAGCGCACCTGTGCGCCGGCGATCACCGCACCGTAGATGTGAATCGGATAACTGGGGTTGGGTACCAGCACGGTATCGCCATGGTCCAGAGTGGCCAGCATCAAATGTGCCAGGCCTTCCTTTGAGCCGATGGTTACGATGGCTTCACTTTCCGGGTCGATATCGACCGTATAACGGTCCTTGTACCAGCGCGAAATGGCGCGACGCAGGCGCGGAATACCGCGAGAAGTCGAATAGCCGTGAGTGTCTTCGCGCTGGGCGACCTGCACCAGCTTTTCGACGATATGCGGTGGGGTGGGGCCATCGGGGTTGCCCATGCTGAAGTCGATGATGTCTTCGCCACGGCGGCGCGCGGCCATCTTCAGCTCGGCGGTGATATTGAACACATAAGGGGGGAGTCGATCGATGCGCGCAAAGCGGCGCGGAGCTTGATCAGTCATGCTTTCCTCGGATACGTAAGCGCCCGGAACCGTCCGAGCGACGTTGGCCAGTGCGCTGGCCAGGTGGCGAAGATAAGTGGCGGTGCGTCGCCTGTCCAGCACAGTTACGCCGCCGTGCTGCATAACAGTGCGCTAGGTGTAGCCATTGAGTTGCTCGGTCATGGATCAGAAAAGAAAAAGCCCCGCACTAGGCGGGGCTCTTCTTCAGCGTACAGCGTGATGCGTTGTTTCGTTAGGCTTGAACGACCGGGATATTGGCGTTCGCAGCAGCTTCACGGAACTCGGCGATCTGGTCGAAGCTCAGGTAGCGGTAAACGTCCGCTGCCATGGTGTCGATTTCCTTCGCGTAGACCATGTACTCCTCAACAGTCGGCAGCTTGCCGGTGATGGCTGCAACAGCCGCCAGCTCAGCCGAAGCCAGGTAGACGTTGGCACCATCGCCCAGACGGTTGGGGAAGTTACGGGTCGAGGTCGATACCACGGTGGAGTTGGCTTCCACGCGTGCCTGGTTACCCATGCACAGCGAGCAGCCCGGCATTTCCATGCGCGCGCCGGCTTTGCCGTAGATGCCGTAGTAGCCTTCCTCGGTCAGCTGGTGCTGGTCCATTTTGGTCGGCGGCGACAGCCACAGGCGAGTTGGCAGGGTGCCTTCAACTTTTTCCAGCAACTTACCAGCCGCGCGGAAGTGACCAATGTTGGTCATGCACGAACCGATAAACACTTCGTCGATCTTCTCACCGGCAACGGTCGACAGCAGACGAGCATCGTCTGGGTCGTTCGGGGCGCAGAGAACTGGCTCATTGATGTCTGCCAGATCGATTTCGATGATCTCGGCGTACTCAGCGTCTTTGTCAGCCGACATCAGCTTAGGATCAGCCAACCAAGCTTCCATTGCTTGGGCGCGACGCTCCAGGGTGCGTGCATCGCCGTAGCCTTCGCTGATCATCCAACGCAGCAGGGTGATGTTTGAGCGCAGGTACTCAGCGATAGCTTTTTCCGGCAGCTTGATGGTGCAACCTGCAGCGGAACGCTCGGCAGAGGCGTCGGACAGTTCGAACGCTTGCTCAACAGTCAGTTCGTCCAGGCCTTCGATTTCGAGGATGCGACCGGAGAAGGCGTTAACCTTGCCTTTCTTTTCAACGGTCAGCAGGCCTTTCTGGATGGCCGCGTAAGGAATCGCATGCACCAGGTCACGCAGGGTGATGCCTGGTTGCAGCTTGCCCTTGAAGCGCACCAGAATCGACTCTGGCATGTCCAGCGGCATTACGCCGGTGGCGGCGGCGAACGCGACCAGGCCGGAACCGGCCGGGAAGGAGATGCCGATCGGGAAGCGGGTGTGCGAGTCGCCACCGGTACCGACGGTGTCCGGCAGCAGCATGCGGTTCAACCAGCTGTGGATGATGCCGTCACCAGGACGCAGGGAAACACCGCCACGGGTGCGGATGAAATCCGGCAGGGTGTGGTGGGTGGTGACGTCGATCGGCTTTGGGTAAGCCGCGGTGTGGCAGAACGACTGCATCACCAGATCAGCGGAGAAGCCCAGGCAGGCCAGGTCTTTCAGCTCGTCGCGGGTCATTGGGCCAGTGGTGTCCTGGGAGCCAACGGTGGTCATCTTCGGTTCGCAGTAGGTGCCAGGGCGAACGCCTTGGCCTTCAGGCAGACCGCACGCCTTGCCGACCATTTTCTGCGCCAGGGTGAAACCCTTGGTGCTGGCAGCTGGTGGCTCAGGCAGTTTGAACAGGTCGGTTGGACCCAGGCCCAGTTCGGCGCGCGCTTTCTCGGTCAAACCGCGACCGATGATCAGCGGGATACGGCCGCCAGCGCGGACTTCGTCGAGCAGTACTGGAGTCTTCATTTCGAAGGTGGTCAGTACTTCGTCGGTGCCATGCTTGCAGACTTTGCCAGCATGCGGGTACAGGTCGATCACGTCGCCCATGTGCATGTTGGAAACGTCGAATTCGATTGGCAGGGCGCCGGCATCTTCCATGGTGTTATAGAAGATCGGAGCAATCTTGCTGCCGAAGCAGAAGCCGCCAGCGCGCTTGTTCGGCACGTTCGGGATGTCGTCGCCGAAGAACCACAGCACCGAGTTGGTGGCGGATTTACGCGAGGAACCAGTACCGACTACGTCGCCGACGTAAGCAATCGGGAAGCCTTCGTTGCGCATGGCTTCGATTTGCTTCATCGGGCCAGTTACGCCTTGCTCGTCCGGCACGATGCCGTCGCGAGCCATTTTCAGCATGGCCAAGGCGTGCAGCGGGATATCTGGGCGCGACCAGGCATCTGGAGCAGGGGACAGGTCATCGGTATTGGTTTCACCGGTAACCTTGAATACGCGCAGGCTGATCTTGTCGGCCAGGGTTGGGCGGTTCTTGAACCACTCGCCATCAGCCCAGGATTGCAGTACTGCTTTAGCGTGAACGTTGCCGTTTTTGGCTTTTTCAGCGACGTCGTGGAAGGCGTCGAACATCAGCAGGGTGTGCTTCAGTTGCTCGGCAGTCACGCCAGCGAGTTCGCTGTCGTCGAGAAGCTCAACCAGGGTGGCGATGTTGTAGCCGCCCTGCATGGTGCCCAGCAGCTCAACAGCGTGTTGCTTGTTGATCAGTGGGGAAGTGGCTTCGCCTTTGGCAATGGCAGAGAGGAAACCAGCCTTGACGTAGGCAGCTTCGTCGACGCCTGGCGGCACGCGGTTGGTGATCAGGTCGAGCAGAACGGCTTCTTCGCCGGCTGGCGGGTTTTTCAGCAGCTCGATCAGGCCTGCGGTTTGTTCGGCGTTCAGCGGCTGGGGCACGATACCCTGAGCGGCACGCTCTGCTACATGTTTGCGGTAGGCTTCAAGCACAGTTATTACCCTCATCAGTGGTCCCAAATGCGTGTCCGGGACGCGATCCAGAAAAACAACAAACCAGGCGCTTCGTGGCTTTATGGGCCGCTCAGCCGAGATTGTGCTGCTTTCTTGCAGAAGCTGTTTTCAAAGTTTTACGCCGGCAGGACGGTTTGGATGAGGGCTGGTACCGACACTTGAAGGGGTGGCTCAAGGGGCGGTACCAACATCGAACCTGCAGGATTGACTGTGCTCGTGACGCTTTGAAAACAGCTTCCAACGGATGTTGCTGCCTCTAAAAGGCCGGCTGATTCTACTGGAAAGCTTTCATAAAGTTAAGCCGAAGGCCCCGCTTATATAGGGGTGATCTGCCTTAGACAAAGGGCTAAGATGCCAGCCTATCCGCCAGTATCCATGCCTTTCGTTATGTCTAATCAGCGCATCAAAACCCCTTGTGTTGGCCTGTGCTCCACTGTTTACGGCGATTTAGTCTGCCGTGGCTGTAAGCGCTTTCACCATGAGGTGATCAACTGGAACGGTTATAACGACGAGGAAAAACACGCCGTCTGGCTGCGTCTGGAAGTGTTGTTGGTGCAAGTGATGACGGCGAAACTCGAGGTTTTTGATGAAAACCGCCTGCGCATGCAGCTGGAGCAGCGCAAGATCCGCTTTGCCCCGCAGCAGTCACCTTATTGCTGGGCCTACCAGCTTATAGCCCGTGGGGCCCGAGTGATCAGCCAGGTAGAGGCGTATGGCATAGTGCTATTGCCGGAGTTTCGCGAGTGGAACCTGCCGGAGTTACGCGACGCGATTGATCGTGAATTCTTTCTATTGTCCGAAGCGCATTATCAGCGCTATATCGCCCCGCAATTTTTGCGTGATGGTTTGAATGTGCAGATTTAGCCCCGGGTTAAACCACAAAGCCGCCCTTTAAGGCGGCTTTGTGGTTTTTGCCGTTCAGTCTCAGCGCTGAGCGACCAGTTCTTCGAGGTGGGCGATGATGTCGTCTGGCTTGAGCACCAGAATGTCGCTTTCGAGGGCGTCGAGAATCACTTCGGCGGTATTGCCGATCAATGCGCCAGACAACCCGGTGCGTGCAACGGTGCCAATCACGGTAACGCCTGCATTGAGCTGACGAGCGATCTGCGGAATCAATGAATCGGCTGGCCCTTCGGCGATATGCAGGTGTTCATCGTTGATGTCGTACTCGGCCTGGAAGGCTTTGCACTGCTCCCGGTAACGCGCTTCGATGGTCTCTTTTAGCTGGAAGGTCGGGTCGGCCGCTGAAAGCATCGGTGTTGGGTGGGCGCTGATGACATGCAGTTCAGCCTTAGCCAACGCCGCGATATCGTAACCATGGCTGACAATACTGGTGTGCAGCGTGCGGTGTTCACCATCGGCATTGCCTACGTCTACGGCCGCCAAGATTACGCTGCCGGCCCAAGGCTTGTCGGTTTTGACCATCAATACGGGCGCCGGGCAGTAACGCAGCAGCTTCCAGTCACCCGGCGTGAGCAGGGCTTTTTTAAGTGGGTTGTCGGGGAAATGTTGCTTGATCACCAGGCCGCAGCCTTCGGCTTGCTGCACGTTGATGATGGTTTGATGCTGGCTATCATCCCAGGCCTGCTGACTGGAGGTGCTGAACCCTTCGCTGTTGAGCAAACTGGTGAGGTCGCTCAGGTAACCGGTATGGTCACTTTTCTTGTCGCATACCAGTAGGTGCAGATGCGATTGCGTGACGCCGGCAATCAGTTTGGCGCGCTTGAGAGCCAGGTCGTCTGTGTGCGTCGGTTCCACCACCACCAGAATGCTGCGAATAGCTTGCATGATCGTCTCCATGTGCAGTCCATTTTTCTAATTATCACTATAGATCGCTGCCGCTCGATCAATGCTGATTGATGTCAATCGAGTGGCTGTTTGCGCGCTCAATCGTATAATGCGCGCCCTCTAGCGTTATCACTCTTGCCGGCTTAGCTGTGTGAATTTATGTATCTGTTAGCTGAAATTGAACCCCTGCAGCACTGTCGTTTTTCTCGGGTCTCGCCTTGCTGCGCAGCAGGCCTGTGGTCATGAACCTGCCTGAAATCCACGAATTTCTCGGTTGCCGGACACCGGATGCCTGGATCACTGCGGCTTTGGCTGATCAGCAGACCCTGCTGATTGACCATAAGAACTGTGAGTTCAAGGCCGCCAGTACGGCGCTGAGCCTGATGGCCAAGTACAGCACTTATGTGGACCTGCTTAACGCCATGTCGCGCCTGGCCCGTGAGGAGTTGGTGCATCACGAGCAGGTACTGCGCATCATGAAGCGGCGCAAAATCGGCCTGCGGCCGGTATCCGCGGCGCGCTATGCCTCGGGCTTGCGCAAAGTGGTGCGTACCCATGAACCGCACAAACTGGTGGATACCCTGGTGGTCGGTGCGTTTATCGAGGCGCGCAGTTGTGAGCGCTTCGAGGCGCTGGTGCCGCATCTGGATGACGAGCTGGGTAAATTTTATTTCGGCTTGCTGAAAAGCGAGGCGCGGCATTTTCAGAATTATCTGAAGTTGGCCTACCAATACGGCGATGCTCGAGATGTTGATCAGGCCATCGAGCGGGTGAGGGCGGCGGAGCGTGAACTGATCGAGTCGCCAGACACTGAGTTTCGTTTCCACAGCGGGATTCCGCCACGCTGAAACTTTGGCGCGCCGAGCAGGCGCGCTGCTGTGTAGTTAATCTGGCGGTTTTGCCGGACGCGTCAGGCGGTCAGTCTGCTGCCAGCTCGAACGCGCTTTGCTGCAAGCCTTGCCTGTCGACCAGCAAGGCCCAGCCTTGCTGGTCCCAGTCGCCGAGGACGATGCGCTGCGCCGCCTCGCCGTTGACCTGCAGTTGATGGGTGGCCGGGCGGTGGGTGTGGCCGTGAATCAGCGTGCGTACGCGGTGGGCGGCCATGATGCGCGGCACTTCGTCCGGGGTAACGTCGACAATTTCACTGGCTTTCATGCGGGTTTGCGTGCGGCTTTCATTGCGCAGCTTGCGCGCCAGTTTGTGCCGGGTGCTGAGCGGCAGGTTGCGCAGGATAAACAGGGCGATGGGGTTGCGCAGCCAGCGGCGCAGCTTCATGTAACCAATATCCTGAGTGCACAGGCTGTCGCCATGCATTAGCAGCGTGCGCTCACCGTTAAGCTCAATCACGCACGGGTCTGGAATTAGGCTGCAGCCTGCTTCTTGGCAGAAGGCCTTGCCGATCAGGAAATCACGATTGCCGTGCATCAGATAGATGCGCGTGCCGCGCTCGCTAAGGTTGCGCAGCGCTTGGGCAATCGAGCGTTGAAAAGGGGTAATGGCGTCGTCGCCGATCCATACTTCGAAGAAGTCGCCCAGGATATACAGCGCCTGAGCGTGAGCCGCGCGGGTTTCGAGAAAATGCAGGAAGGCCCGGCTGATAGCCGGGCGCTCCTGTTCAAGATGCAGATCGGAGATCAGTAGAATCACTCAACGATCTCGGCGCGCTCGATGATCACGTCTTCAACGGGCACATCCTGGTGGCCGGATTTGCTAGTGGTGTCCACGGCCTTGATCGCGTTAACCACGTCCATGCCTTCAACCACTTCACCAAACACCGCGTAGCCCCAGCCCTGAACGGTTGGCGCGCTGTGATTGAGGAAGCTGTTGTCACCAACGTTAATAAAGAACTGCGCGGAAGCCGAATGCGGCTCCATGGTACGGGCCATGGCCACGGTGCCGATTTTGTTGGCAACGCCGTTGTTGGCTTCGTTTTTGATCGGTGCGCGAGTGGTTTTCTGCTTCATGCCCGGCTCAAAGCCACCGCCCTGGATCATGAAGTTGCTGATCACACGGTGAAATACCGTGTTGTCGTAATGGCCATCTTTAACGTACTGCTTGAAGTTGGCCACGGTCTCTGGGGCTTTGTCTTCGAACAGCTTGAGGGTGATAACGCCGTGGTTGGTGTGCAGCTTGATCATGGAGGTAATCGCTCTGTCGATAAATCCGTGAGCCGTTTCGTGACCGTGCGTGTGCTGTGTGGCTACATGCAATGGGCATTGAGGCGACTCTTGGGCCTGTCAGGGGATTGACAGCTTCGGCTATGATAAGCGCTTTGTTTTAGCCGGCCTACCCTGCGCCGCGCACCTGCATGATCAAGGACCCCATGAGCAAGCCAGAAGCTGTCGCCGCCGCTAACATTTTTCGCCCCATCGTCCAGGCCGACCTGGATGCCGGCAAACACGCGAAAATCATCACCCGTTTTCCGCCGGAGCCCAATGGCTACCTGCATATCGGCCATGCCAAGTCGATCTGCCTGAACTTTGGCTTGGCCAAGGAGTTTGGTGGCGAGTGCAACCTGCGCTTCGACGACACCAACCCGGCCAAGGAAGATCAGGAATACATCGACGCGATCAAGAGTGATGTGCAGTGGCTAGGTTTTCAGTGGGCCGGCAAGGAACACTATGCCTCCGACTACTTCGACCAACTGCACGATTGGGCGGTTGAGCTGATCAAGGCTGGCAACGCCTACGTCTGTGATTTGTCGCCGGAGCAGGCCCGTGAATACCGCGGCAACCTGACCGAGCCGGGCAAGAACAGCCCGTTTCGTGAGCGCAGCGTTGAGGAAAACCTCGACCTGTTTGCGCGCATGAAAGCCGGTGAGTTCGCCGATGGTGTTCGTGCGCTAAGGGCTAAGATCGACATGGCCTCGCCGAACATGAACCTGCGCGACCCGATTCTTTACCGTATTCGCCACGCTCATCATCACCAGACGGGCGACAAGTGGTGCATCTACCCGAGCTATGACTTCACCCATGGCCAGTCGGACGCCATCGAAGGCGTGACCCATTCGATCTGCACCCTGGAGTTTGAAGATCACCGCCCGCTGTATGAGTGGTTCCTGGCGCAGCTGCCGGTACCGTCGCAGCCGCGTCAGTATGAATTCGCCCGGCTCAACCTGAACTACACCATCACCAGTAAGCGTAAGCTCAAGCAACTGGTTGATGAGAACCACGTCAATGGTTGGGACGACCCGCGCATGTCGACCCTGTCGGGCTTTCGCCGTCGTGGCTACACCCCAGCCTCGATCCGTAATTTCTGCGACATGATCGGCGTCAACCGCGCAGGCGGTGTGGTGGATGTGGGCATGCTCGAATTCGCCATCCGTGACGACCTGGATGCCAATGCGGGCCGCGCCATGTGCGTGCTCAAGCCACTCAAGGTGGTGATCACCAACTACCCGGAAGGCCAGGTCGAGAATCTAGAGCTGGCGCGTCATCCCAAGCAGGACTTGGGCGTGCGTGTACTGCCGTTCAGCCGCGAAATCTATATCGATGCGGGCGACTTTGAAGAAGTCCCGCCGGCGGGTTTTAAGCGTCTGATCCCTGGTGGCGAAGCACGTTTGCGCGGCAGCTACGTGATTCGCGCTGATGAAGCGATCAAGGATGCCGAGGGCAACATCGTCGAACTGCGTTGCAGCTATGACGAAAACACCCTGGGCAAGAACCCCGAGGGCCGCAAGGTCAAGGGCGTGATCCATTGGGTGCCGGCCGCCGAAAGCGTTGAGTGCGAAGTGCGCTTGTATGACCGCCTGTTCCGCTCCGCTAATCCTGAGAAGGACGAAGAGGGCGGCAGCTTCCTCGACAACATCAACCCCGACTCGCTGGTGGTACTCAAGGGCTGTCGCGCTGAGCCGTCGTTGGCCAATGCCGTGCCGGAAGAACGCTTCCAGTTCGAGCGTGAAGGCTACTTCTGCGCTGATATCAAGGACAGCAAGCCAGGCGCGCCGGTATTTAACCGCACCGTAACGCTGCGTGACTCCTGGGCTTGATCAAGGCGAACGCGTTATAGGTCGGGCCAGCGCGCTGGCCCGTTGTTTTTCAAGGAATCCCGATGCTCTCGATCTACAACACGCTGACCAAAAGCAAAGATGTCTTTAAACCGCTGGTGGGTAACCAGGTGCGCATGTACGTGTGCGGCATGACGGTTTACGACTTCTGTCATATCGGTCATGCGCGGGTGATGGTGGCGTTCGATGTGGTGACCCGCTGGCTGCGCCATCGCGGTTATGAAGTCACCTACGTGCGCAATATCACCGACATCGACGACAAAATCATCAAGCGCGCCAATGAAAACGGCGAGCCCTTCGAGGCGCTGGTCGAGCGCATGATCGCTGCCATGCATGAGGATGAAGCGCGCCTGAATGTATTGCGTCCGGATCAGGAGCCGCGTGCCACTGACCATATCGCCGGCATGCACCAGATGATTCAAACACTGATCGACAAAGACTTTGCCTACGCTCCCGGCAATGGCGACGTGTATTACCGCGTCGGCAAGTTTGTTGGCTACGGCAAGCTGTCGCGCAAGAAGATTGAAGACCTGAAAATCGGCGCGCGCATCGAGGTGGATGAAGCCAAGCAGGATCCGCTGGATTTCGTCCTGTGGAAGGGCGTCAAGCCGGGCGAGCCGAGCTGGCAGTCGCCGTGGGGCGCAGGTCGTCCAGGCTGGCACATCGAATGCTCGGTGATGTCGACCTGCTGCCTGGGCGATACCTTCGATATCCATGGCGGTGGCCCGGACCTAGTCTTCCCGCACCACGAAAACGAGATCGCGCAGAGCGAAGCGGCCACTGGCAAGCTTTACGCCAATGCGTGGATGCACGCCGGTGCGGTGCGCGTGGATGGCGAGAAGATGTCCAAGAGCCTGGGTAACTTCTTCACCATTCGCGAAGTGCTGGAGAAGTATCAGCCGGAGGTGGTGCGTTACCTGCTGGTGTCCAGCCACTACCGCAGCCCGATCAACTATTCCGAAGACAGCCTGAAGGAAGCCAAGGGCGCCCTTGAACGCTTTTATAACGCGCTCAAAGGCTTGCCTAAAGTGGCCGCAGCAGGTGGTGAGGCGTTTGTTGAACGGTTTGCGGCGGCAATGGATGATGACTTCAACTCGCCAGAAGCCTGCGCCGTGCTATTTGAGTTGGCGCGCGAGATCAACCGTCTGCGTGAAAGCAATGTGCAAGCAGCGGCTGGTTTAGCCGCGCGTTTGCAGGAGCTGGCTGGGGTGCTCGGTGTGCTGCAGCTTGAGCCAGAGGCGTTTCTGCAAGCAGGTGCTGCTGGCAAGGTTGATGCGGCCGAGGTTGAAGCGTTGATTGCGGCGCGTCTGCAAGCTCGCGCCGAGAAGAACTGGGCGGAATCCGACCGCATCCGTGATCAGATCACCGCCATGGGTGTGGTGCTGGAAGACGGCAAGGGCGGTACGACTTGGCGTTTGGCTGATTAAACGCAGTAATGAATAAAAAACCGCTTTCGAGCGGTTTTTTATTGCCTGTGGAGTATGCGCGCCGCTGTTATTGCAGGCACTCAGGTATTGCCTGAGCGGGCGGTACGCAACCCCAGCGTTGTTAACGCTCGGTTAATCCACTTTCACGCAGCCGCTTGTACAGCGTGTTACGGCTGATCCCCAGGCTGCGCGCCAGGCTGGAAATGTTGCCGCCGCACGCTTGATATTGGCTGGCCAGGTCATCGTCGCCGGTGGCTGCATTGGGCTGTTGTGACGTGTCAGTGGCTGCTTTGGGAGCCGCTTGCAAGTCGGCAAAGAAATCATCTGGCAAATGTTCTGGGCGGATCTGCTGATCCTCTGCCATGGCTAAGGCGATCTGCAGGACGCTGCTCAATTGGCGCAGGTTACCGGGCCAGGGGTGGCGCTCGAATAGGATCAGCACTTCCTGGCTTAGCCCAGCCCATTGCTGCGGCTCGCGGTGATAGTCCCAGATGCGCTTAACCATGGCGGCCTTGTCGGTGCGTTCGCGCAGCGGCGGCAGTTCCAGATTGAGGCCGCTGATGCGGTAGTAGAGGTCCTGGCGAAATAGCCCGCCTTCCACATCCTGGCGCAGTGGGCGGTTGGTGGCGGAGATCAGGCGGATATCCACCGGGTACAGTTCACTGCTGCCCAGCGGCTGTACGCAGCGTTCCTGCAATACCCGCAGCAGGCGGGCCTGCACCCGCAGCGGCATATCGCCGACTTCGTCGAGAAACAGCGTGCCTTTATCGGCCTTGCGGATCAGGCCGATGCTGCCTTTCTGATTGGCCCCGGTAAACGCGCCTTTTTCGTAGCCGAACAGCTCAGATTCGACCAGTTCAGTCGGAATGGCCGCGCAGTTAACCGCGATAAACGCCTGGCTGGCACGCGAGCTGGCGTGGTGCAGGGCTTTGACGAAGACTTCTTTGCCGACGCCGGTTTCACCATGCACCAGAATCGGGATGTTTTTTTCCAGTAGGCGCTCGGCCTGGCGTACGGCTTTATCAACACGCGGATCACCCAAATTGAGCGAGGCCAGGGTGAACGGGTTGCTGTTGGCGCTGGCGGACGGCGGCTGGGTTTGGCGAAAGTCGCGAGCTTGAATGGGTGAAGGTTGCTGCGGGCGTTTGATCTGGGCGTGGAAGCGAAAGCGCCCGCCGGCACGCAGGTTGAACGGCAGCGACTCGGGTTGGTTAAGCAGTTGCTGCAGCGGCACGTCGAACAGGCTTTCGATATTCACCTGGGCGAGGCCCACACCTAACAAGCTGTCGGCCCGGCGATTGGCGGAAACCACCTGGCCTTGGTCATCGAAAATCAGCAGCCCGGCCCAGGGGCTGCCCAGGTTATCCAGGCTGGTGTTAAAGCTCAGTTGGAAGTAACGCTGCTGAAACAGGTTGAGAATCAAGCGGTTTTCCACCGACTGACTCATCATCTTGACCATGCCTAGGGTGTGCGAGGGCGGCAGGTAGCTGTCACTGGAAACATCCAACACCGCGATCATCTGCCTTTGCTCATCAAAAATCGGCGAGGCCGAGCCGGTCATAAAGCGGTTGGCTTTGAGAAAGTGCTCATCGTGCTGAATATGAACCGCCTGGGCGCAGCTAAGGGCGGTGCCAATGGCATTAGTACCGGTATAGCGCTCCAGCCAGGTGGCCCCGGCGACAAAGCCGGCGGCGCGGCTGGGCTCGATAAAGCGCTGGTCGCCCCAGGATTGCAGCACCTGGCCTTGGTGGTCGGCCAGCATGATCAGGCAATTGGAGTTGGCCAGGATGGTGCCGTAGTAGGGCAGCACTTCCTTGTGGGTGGTGTGCACCAAGGCGTGCTGGCTTTCCAGTAATGCGCTGACTTCGCCGCGTTCGGGCTGGCTGAAGATCGGGGTGCTCTGGTGGGTCAGGCCGTAGTCACGGCAGCGGGTCCAGGAGTCCTGGATGATGGTCTCGTGGGGCAGGGCAGTGACAGCGTCAGCCATGACAGGTATCTCGCGCGGTTTTTTGTTGTTATGGGCCACGGTCTGCGCCGGGTCCCTGCAGTGTCGCCGAAGGCTGTTCAATGTCAACGCTATGACTGTTCAGTTGTTCACTGTGCACTGTTCAAAAGTGTTCAGTGTTGTCACCTGTGATTGCCAGCGTTCAAGCGTAGATGTTTTAAATCAATAACTTAAATTCGTTTAAAGGGCTTGGCACGGAACTCGCCTTGTAGCTGGGCAGATAACAAGAAAAAGGACGGCCCATGTCACTTACCCTGGAGCATGTCACGCGTATCGTTGATCACCAGTTGTATATCGACGATGCCTGCCTGAGCTTCGAACCCGGCTCCTTCAATGTGCTGCTGGGGCGCACGCTATCCGGAAAGACCAGTTTGATGCGCCTGATGGCGGGTCTGGATAAGCCCACTAGCGGACGCATCCTGATGAATGGCGCCGATATGACCCAAGTGCCGGTGCGTCAGCGCAACGTGTCGATGGTCTATCAGCAGTTCATCAATTACCCGACCCTGACGGTGTTCGAGAACATCGCTTCGCCGCTGCGCCAGGCCGGTGTGAGCAAGGCGCTGATTGAAGAAAAAGTGCATGCCACGGCGCAGATGCTGCGTATTGATGGTTTGCTCAAGCGCTACCCACTGGAGTTGTCCGGTGGCCAGCAGCAGCGCACGGCTATGGCGCGGGCGCTGGTCAAGGACGCCTCCTTGATTCTGTTCGATGAGCCGCTGGTCAACCTTGACTACAAATTGCGCGAAGAGCTGCGCCAAGAGATGCGCGAGCTGTTCCAGGCCCGCCACACCATCGCTATCTATGCCACCACCGAGCCCAACGAAGCGCTGGCCTTGGGCGGTACCACTACCATCCTGCATGAAGGTCGAGTGGTGCAGAGCGGCAAGACCGCTGAGGTCTATCACCGACCACAGCAGGTGTTAGCGGCAGAGTTGTTTTCGGAGCCGGCGATCAACCTGATGCCGGGGCGCGTCAGCGGTACTGAAGTGAGCTTTGCCGATACTGTGCATTTCCCGCTTAACCCGGACCTGCAAGGTATTGCCGAAGGTGAATACCGTTTCGGCGTACGCCCCAGCCATATCGGTCTAGTGCCGTCCAACGACGATGATCTGGAGTTGGCGGTGACGGTTGAGCTGGCCGAGATCAGTGGTTCGGAAACCTTCCTGCATGTGCGCAACGAGCAATTCGTGCTGGTGCTGCATCTGCCTGGAGTGCATGAATACGACGTGGATAGCTCGATTCTTATTTATATCCCGACCCATAAATTGTTTGTCTTTTCCGCGGATGGGCAGCTGATTCAGGCGCCCAGCCGCCGTCTGGGGAGGGTTGCCTGATGGCCGAGATCCGTTTGCATAACCTGGCCCACAGTTACAGTCGCGCCCCTGCTGGTGCGGCTGATTACGCCATTCGCGAGATGAATCATGTGTGGGCGCAGGGCGGTGCCTATGCGTTGCTGGGGCCATCCGGCTGCGGCAAGTCGACCCTGCTGAACATCATTTCCGGGCTGCTCAGCCCTTCGCACGGCGAAGTGCAGTTTGATGGCAAGGTGGTCAACGCGCTGCCGCCCGAGCAGCGCAATATCGCCCAGGTTTTCCAGTTTCCGGTGGTCTACGACACCATGACGGTGTTCGACAACCTGGCCTTCCCCTTGCGTAATCAGGGCATGAATGAGGCGAAGATCCTCACCAAGGTCAATGAAATTGCCGAGGTGCTAGAGCTGCACCCATTGCTGCACAAGCGCGCCCGTAATCTGACTGCTGACGAGAAGCAGAAGGTCTCCATGGGGCGCGGCCTGGTGCGTGATGATGTGTCGGCGATCCTCTTCGATGAGCCGCTGACGGTGATCGACCCGCACCTGAAATGGAAGCTGCGGCGCAAGCTCAAGCAGATTCACGAACAGTTCAATATCACCATGGTTTACGTCACCCACGACCAGCTCGAAGCCTCGACCTTCGCCGACAAGATTGCGGTGATGTACGGCGGACAGATCGTCCAGTTCGGCACCCCGCGCGAGTTGTTCGAGCGGCCCAGCCATACCTTTGTCGGCTACTTCATCGGCAGCCCGGGGATGAACCTGATCGAGGTCGGCCGTTGCGAGGGCGGGGTGCGTTTTGCCGATACCGTTCTGCCGCTGTCACCAGCGCTGAATCAGCGCCTCGACGAGTTGAACTGGAGCAGCCTGAAAGTCGGTATCCGTCCCGAGTTCGTGCATATCTGGGATGGCCCCAACGAAGACGCGTTGTGTGGCGAGGTGGTGCATGTCGAAGACCTCGGCACCTATAAAATTCTTACCCTCAAGCTCGATGGCCAGCCACTCAAGGTGCGCCTGCAGGAAGATCAGCCCGTGCCGCAGCAGCAGGTATACCTGAGCTTCCCTGCGCAGTGGCTGATGCTCTATGCCGATGACTTTCTGGTTGAGGCGCAAGTGCAGGAGGTGCAGCCATGAAGGTGCAGAACAACAAGGCTTGGTGGCTGGTGCTGCCGGTGTTTCTGTTGGTGGCGTTCAGCGCCATCGTGCCGATGATGACGGTGGTCAACTACTCGGTGCAGGACATCTTCGACCACTCCACGCGCTATTTCGTCGGGGTCGATTGGTACAAGCAGGTACTGCAAGACACCCGCCTGCATGATTCGCTGCTGCGCCAGTTCATCTTCTCCGCCTGCGTGCTGCTGATCGAGATTCCCTTGGGTATCGCCATCGCTTTGTGCATGCCGACCAAGGGTCGCATGGCTTCGCTGGTGCTGATCGTGCTAGCGATTCCGCTGCTGATTCCGTGGAACGTGGTCGGCACCATCTGGCAGATCTTCGGTCGCGCTGACATCGGTTTGCTCGGCTGGAGCCTGAACAGTCTGGGTATCAGCTATAACTATGCCTCCAATACCAGCGACGCCTGGGTCACTGTGCTGATCATGGACGTCTGGCACTGGACCTCATTGGTGGCATTGCTGTGCTATTCGGGGCTGCGCGCCATTCCCGATGTGTATTACCAGGCCGCGCGTATAGACCGTGCCTCCGACTGGGCGGTGTTCCGCCATATTCAGCTGCCCAAGTTGAAGAGCGTGCTGCTGATCGCGGTGATGCTGCGTTTTATGGATAGCTTCATGATCTACACCGAGCCCTTTGTGCTCACCGGCGGCGGGCCGGGCAACGCCACTACTTTCCTCAGTCAGACCCTGACGCAAATGGCCATCGGCCAGTTCGACCTGGGCCCAGCGGCGGCGTTTTCGCTGGTGTACTTCCTGATCATCCTGTTGGTGTCCTGGCTGTTCTACACCGCCATGACCCACAACGATAAGACTCGCTGAGGCCGACCATGACCCTACGTAAAAAAGTAGTGCTGGGGCTGTATATCCTGTTCCTGCTGGTGCCGATCTACTGGCTGCTGAACATGTCGTTCAAGAGCAATACCGAGATCCTCGGTGGTCTGACGCTTTGGCCGCATGCGTTCACCCTGGAAAACTACAAGGTGATCTTCACCGACCCGAGCTGGTACGAGGGCTATCTCAATTCGCTGTACTACGTGTGCCTGAATACGGTGATTTCATTGACGGTGGCACTGCCAGCGGCCTACGCGTTTTCACGCTACCGTTTTCTCGGTGACAAGCACCTGTTCTTCTGGCTGCTGACCAACCGCATGGCGCCACCGGCGGTGTTTTTGCTGCCGTTTTTCCAGCTGTATTCGTCCATCGGCCTGTTCGATACGCATATCGCCGTGGCGCTGGCGCACTGCCTGTTCAACGTGCCCCTGGCGGTGTGGATTCTCGAAGGCTTTATGTCCGGGGTGCCGAAGGAAATCGATGAAACCGCCTATATCGATGGCTACAGCTTCCCGAAATTCTTCGTGAAGATTTTTATCCCGCTGATTGGCTCGGGCATCGGCGTCACCGCGTTCTTCTGCTTCATGTTCTCCTGGGTCGAGCTGCTGCTGGCGCGCACCTTGACCTCGGTAGATGCCAAGCCGATTGCCGCAGTGATGACACGTACCGTCTCGGCCTCGGGGATCGATTGGGGCGTGCTGGCGGCGGCTGGGGTGTTGACCATTCTGCCGGGCATGCTGGTGATCTGGTTTGTCCGTAACCATGTGGCCAAGGGCTTTGCCCTGGGCCGGGTATAGGAGTCGCGATTATGGATTGGATGGCCTGGACGCTGCCGACGGCGTTGTTTTTCGGCTTTATCGGCATGCTGCTGGTTGGCATGACGATCTGGGAACTGCGTTCGCCCTGCATCGAACGCAAAGGCTTGTTGCCGATTAGCACCACCCGTGGTGATCGGCTGTTTATCGGTCTGCTTGGAAGTGCCTACCTGCACCTGCTGGTGGTGGGCGCGACCGATTGGAGTGTCTGGATAGCCTCGGTGCTGTCCCTGTTCTGGTTGTTTGCAGTGATGCGTTGGGGCTGAACCGGGCTGCCCTGGGCGCGCCAGTTAATTGGGTGCGGCCATGACCCGCTTGCCTCATTCCAAACCCTGAGATGGAGGTCTCTATGTTCGACAATAACAACAAAACTCGACATAGCATGGCGCTGGCTGCCCTGCTGACGTTGTCCGGCTTGAGCGGTGCAGCCTGGGCTGATGCCTACGAAGAGGCAGCAAAGAAATGGATAGCCGAGGAGTTCAATCCCTCGACCCTGACGCCTGAGCAGCAACTCGAAGAGTTGAAGTGGTTTATCCAGGCAGCCGAGCCGTTTCGTGGCATGAGCATCAGTGTGGCCTCTGAAACCATCGCCACTCACGAGTATGAGTCCAAGGTGCTGGCCAAGGCCTTTAGCGAAATTACCGGGATCAAACTCAAGCACGACCTGATGCAGGAAGGCGATGTCGTCGAGAAGCTGCAGACTCAGATGCAGTCGGACAAGAACATCTACGACGGCTATATCAACGACTCGGACCTGATCGGCACGCACTTCCGTTATGGCAAGGCCGTGGCCATCAGCGACATGATGGAAGGCGAAGGCAAGGCGGTGACCTCGCCAACCCTCGATTTGCAGGACTTTATCGGCATTTCCTTCACCACCGGGCCCGACGGCAAGCTCTACCAGCTGCCGGATCAGCAGTTCGCCAACCTCTACTGGTTCCGCGCCGACTGGTTCGAGCGCCCGGAACTGAAGGCCAAGTTCAAAGAAATTTACGGCTATGAGTTGGGCGTGCCGGTTAACTGGTCGGCCTATGAAGACATTGCCGAGTTCTTCTCCGAGAAGGTCAAGGAAATCGATGGCCAGCGTATCTATGGCCATATGGATTACGGCAAGAAAGACCCATCCCTGGGCTGGCGCTTCACCGATGCCTGGTTCTCCATGGCCGGTGGTGGCGACAAGGGCCTGCCCAATGGTTTACCGGTGGATGAGTGGGGTATCCGGGTCGACGGCTGTCGCCCTGTAGGTTCCAGTGTCTCCCGTGGCGGCGATACCAACGGCCCAGCGGCCGTATATGCCACCACTAAATATGTCGATTGGATGCGCAAATACGCGCCACCAGAAGCGCAGGGTATGACCTTCTCTGAGTCTGGTCCGGTGCCAGCACAGGGCAGCATCGCCCAGCAGATATTCTGGTACACCGCCTTTACCGCGGACATGACCAAGCCAGGTTTGCCGGTGGTTAATGAAGACGGCACGCCGAAGTGGCGCATGGCCCCTTCACCGAAAGGTCCGTACTGGGAAGAGGGCATGAAGCTGGGCTATCAGGACACCGGTTCCTGGACCTTCCTCAAGTCGACCCCGGAGAAACAGCGCCTGGCCGCCTGGCTGTATGCTCAGTTTGTTACCTCAAAAACCGTTTCGCTGAAGAAGACTTTGGTTGGCCTGACGCCAATTCGTGAGTCTGATATCAACTCGCAAGCCATGACCGACGTTGCGCCGAAACTGGGCGGCCTGGTGGAGTTCTATCGCAGCCCTGCTCGCGTACAGTGGACGCCAACCGGTACCAATGTGCCGGACTACCCGCGTCTGGCGCAGCTGTGGTGGCAGTTTATTGCCGAGGCAGCCAGTGGCGATAAAACCCCCCAAGAGGCGCTGGATGGCCTGGCGGCTGCACAGGACACCATGATGGCCCGTCTGGAGCGTGCAGGTGTGCTCGGTGAGTGTGGTCCGAAACTCAATGAGCCACGTGATCCGCAGTACTGGCTGGATCAGCCGGGTGCACCGAAGCCCAAGCTGGCTAACGAAAAGCCTCAGGGTGAAACCATCAACTACAACGAGCTGTTGAAATCCTGGGAGCAAGCTCGCGACTAAGCGTAGCGGGTTGAATTAGGATCGGGTAGGAGGCGGCCTCACGGCCGCCGTCCTCCCACACCACCGTGCGTACGGTTCCGTACACGGCGGTTCAGGCCATGCGGTTAAGCCGATTGATCGTATCCAGTATCGAGACCAGTCCAAGTCTGTCCCATAG
>JAHIWP010000052.1 GCA_018816095.1 Gammaproteobacteria bacterium | reverse complement strand
TTGAAGGACTTGGAATAGGAACGGCGTGTTGGCTGCATGAAATACCCGCTTAAAAGGCTAGAACTGGTGTCCACTTAAATTTAAGTGCACACCATGTCCTGGTCTTGCGGGGCTGGGTAGATGGTTTGGCCGGACGGATACCTTTCTTCCCCAAAACACAACCGTAAGTGTTTGATTTTATTGGGGCGGGAAGTATCGAAAAGCGCCCAGTTGTGAGGCGCTTTTTATTGCGCAAGCCATTGATACGAAAGGTCTTTACCGCTTTTGCTTATGCATCCCAGGCTTTGATGCCAAACAGGGTGTTGCTCATGCGTCGAGGCCCTTCACAAAGTCACGAATACGCTCTGCCGCTGTCACACACTCTGCCAGTGGCGCGACCAGTGCCATACGCACGCGGTTTGCGCCTGGATTATGGCCATCTACGCTGCGTGACAGGTACGAGCCGGGCACCACGGTGACATGCTCGCGAGCAAACAGCTCGCGGGTAAATGTTTCATCGTCTATCGGCGTTCTGGCCCATAGGTAGAAGCCGCCATCCGGGCGCTGTACATCCAATACGTCGTCAAGAATCGCCAGCACCGCGTCGAACTTCTCGCGGTACAGCTCGCGGTTGGCCTTAACGTGCTCTTCATCGCTCCAGGCGGCTACGCTGGCCAGCTGGGTTTGCACCGGCATCGCGCAGCCGTGGTAGGTACGGTACAGCAAGAAAGATTTCAGAATGTCGGCGTCGCCGGCGACAAAACCCGAACGCAGGCCTGGCAGGTTGGAGCGCTTGGACAGGCTGTGGAACACCACGCAGCGGGCAAAATCATGCCGGCCCAGTGCGGCGCAGGCAGTCAGCAGGCCGGCAGGCGGGTTGCCCTCATCGAAGTACAGCTCGCTGTAGCACTCGTCGGCGGCAATCACGAAGTCGAATTTATCGGCCAGGGCGATCAGCTTTTTCAGTGTTTCGAGCGGAATCAGCGCGCCCGTCGGGTTGCCGGGTGAGCAGAGGAAGAGGATCTGGCAACGCTGCCAGACGTCATCGCTGACCGCGTCGAAGTCTGGGTTGAAGCCATGTTCTGCCAGGCACGGCAGGTAGTGCGGCTGCGCGCCGGCGAGCAGGGCGGCGCCTTCATAGATTTGGTAGAACGGATTGGGGCTGACTACCAGGCCGTCAACATCACGTTGCACCACCGCCTGGGTAAAGGCGAACAGCGCCTCACGCGTGCCGTTGACCGGCAGTATATGGCGCGCCGGATCGAGCACGCCGGCCGGCAAACCGAATCGGCGGCTACACCAGGCGGCAATGGCTTCGCGCAGCGCCGGAATGCCCAGCGTGGTCGGGTACACCGCGAGCTGGTCAAGGTTGGCGCTGAGCGCTGCGGCCACAAATTCCGGCGAGCGGTGTTTGGGCTCGCCAATGGACAGGGCAATTGGGGTTTTGCCGGTCGGCGCAGTGGCGCTGCCGAGCAGGGCGCGCAATTTCTCAAAGGGATAGGGCTGGAGGTGGGCGAGGGCGTGGTTCATGACGGATCGCTACTGGAGTGCTTAAAAGGTCGCGACACTAGCACGTTAAGACGCATTTAGAGAATTCTGTGGGGTTGATTTACGGCCTAATCCCCCGCCGGCTTGGTCCCGCTGCGGCCTGCGCCTAAGCGAACCAATCGCCTGGCGCTCTGCTGTGCCTTGCCTGGGGTAAGTGATACCTGCCTTTTTAACTAAAGCCCCTGTGGTCTGGGCCGATAGTCGGCTTACCGGACAAAGAGCCGGACGCCTATTGCTGACCCGCTTAACGAGAGTATTAATGCGCAACCTAAAATTCAGCCACAAGATCATGTTGGCTGCGTCGTTGGTGGTGATTGCGGCCTTTGCCTCATTCGCCTTGTACAACGACTACATGCAACGTAACGCCATCCGCGAGAACCTTGAGAACTACCTGCGTGACATGGGTAATGTCTCGGCAGGCAATATTCAGCACTGGCTGAATGGCCGCGTTCTGCTGCTCGACTCGCTCGGCGAGACGGTGGAGGACAGCGGCGATGCTGTCGCGCTCAGCAACAGCCTTCAGCATCGCAGTATTGCGTCCTCCTTTTTATACGCCTACCTCGGTGAAGCAGACGGCACCTATACCCAATACCCCGCCAGCGACTTGCCGGCCGGCTATGACCCACGCCAGCGCCCTTGGTACAAAATGGCTCAGGCGGGTTCTGGTGTCGGCCTGACCGCGCCTTACCTGGCGGCTGATCCGCGTGATGGCTTGTTGATCACCATTACCCGTGCAGTACGTCGTAATGGCGTACTGGCGGGAGTGGTGGGTGGCGACCTGAAGTTGGAAACCATCGACAATATCCTTAGTTCGCTGGATCTTGGCGGGCTGGGTTATGCCTTCCTGGTCGATGACACCGGCACTGTGTTGGTTCACTCTGACCGCGAGCAGGTGCTCAAAGGCTTGGACAATCTCTTTCCTGGCGGCAAGCCCATGCTCAGTACTGCCCTGCAAGACGTGCAGGCGGCCGATGGTGCGGCGCGTATTGTCACCTTTGTCCCGGTGCAAGGTCTGCAAGGGGTTCGCTGGTATGTCGGCCTGTCAGTCGACAAGAACAAGGCCTATGCCGCGTTGCAGGAGTTCCGCCTGTCGGCGGTGATGGTGATGGTGATTGGCGTCGCGGCGATCTTGCTGCTGCTCGGGCTGTTGATTCGCTTTTTGTTGCAGCCACTGCATGTGATGAGTCGCGCCATGGGCGATATCGCCCAAGGTGAGGGCGATTTGACCCAGCGTTTGCAGGTTAACTCGTTGGATGAATTCGGTGAGCTGGCGGTGGCATTCAACCGCTTTGTCGAGCGGATTCACGAGTCGATCCGCGAAGTGGCGTCGACCACCAGTGCGGTGCATGAACGCGTGCGCACTGTGGTGGCAGCGTCCAATGCGTCGATGAGTAACTCTAGCGAGCAGGCCGCGCGGACCGACAGTGTGGCGGCGGCGATCAACGAGCTGGGCGCTGCTGCGCAAGAGATTGCGCGCAACGCCGCCGATGCCTCCACTCAGGCTAGCGGTGCACGCCAAGGTGCCGAAAATAGCCAGCAAATGGTCGAGAAAACCCTGGGCGCGATGAGTGATCTGTCGAGCAAGATCGAGGCGGCTGGCGCGCACATCGAAACCCTGAGCCAGAAGAGCAACGACATCGGCCAGATCCTTGATGTGATCAAGGGCATCTCCGAGCAGACCAACCTATTGGCCCTTAACGCCGCCATTGAGGCCGCTCGCGCCGGCGAGGCTGGGCGTGGTTTTGCGGTGGTGGCGGATGAGGTGCGTAACCTGGCGCAGCGCACTCAGAGTTCGGCG
Organism: Gammaproteobacteria bacterium; assembly: GCA_018816095.1. Taxonomy (GTDB): domain Bacteria; phylum Pseudomonadota; class Gammaproteobacteria; order Pseudomonadales; family Pseudomonadaceae; genus Aquipseudomonas; species Aquipseudomonas spirodelae. The sequence goes on along the minus strand of JAHIWP010000052.1, from coordinate 45,215 downwards.
CAGGAAATCCAGCAGATGATCGAGCAGCTGCAAGCAGGCGCTCAGGATGCAGTCAACACCATGGTCGAAAGCCGTCGTTTCAGTGATGACAGCGTGCGTATTGGCAAGCAGGCTGGGGAAAATCTGCAGAGCGTGACGCGGCGCATCGGTGAGATTGACGGCATGAACCAGTCGGTGGCCACCGCGACCGAGGAGCAAACCTCGGTGGTCGAAAACCTCAATATGGACATCACCGAAATCAACGTGCTGAACCAAGACGGCGTGCGCAACCTGGAGGCCAGTTTGCGGGCGTGTACTGAACTGGATCAGCAGGCCGGTCGACTCAAGCAGCTGGTAGACAGCTTCCGCATCTAAACGGCAGGGCGCGTTAGGCGAGGCTGATCCCGGCCTAGCGCGCTTGGTGTATCAAATGGTGTGCTGTGCCGGCTGGTTTTCGCTGGTGCTGGGGGCTGATAACTTGCGCACGATGGTGGCCTGCAGGTTGGCGCACAGCTCTGGGTCGGAGAGCGGCTGATTGTTCGCGTCGGTGATAAAGAACACGTCTTCTACCCGTTCGCCCAAGGTGGCGATCTTAGCGTTCTGCAGCGACAAGTCGAAGTCCAGGAAGATTCGCCCGATGCGCGCCAGCAGGCCGGGGCGGTCTGGAGCAATCACTTCAAGCACGGTGACTGGGCGGTTGGCGTCGTTGTGGATGGTCACCTGTGGGGCAAAGGCGAAGTGCTTGAGTTGGCGCGGCACCCGGCGCTGAATGATGCTGGGGTAGTCGTCGGGGTTTTTCAGGGCGTCGATCAGGCCTTGGCGAATTTCGTTGATGCGCGCGGGGTTGTCGCCAATCGAGCCGCCTTCACTTTCCAGCACGATGTAGGTGTCGAGGGTGAACTGGCTGGTGGACGTGAGAATGCGCGCGTCATGGATGTTCAGGTTGAGCTGGGCCATGGCCGCCACGGTTACCGCAAAGAAATCATGCTGGTCTTCGGCGTAGATAAAGATTTGCGTGCCGCCTTCAAACTCGCGCTGGGTGGTTTCCTTGATCAGCACCAGTGGGTTGCCGTCATTGGGGTGGCTAATGATCGCCAGCGTATGCCACGCCACATCTTCGGCCGTATGGCGCAAGAAATAGTCATCGCCCAGCTGTGCCCACAGCTGCTCGGCTACGTCAGCATCGGTGCCGCCGCGCACCAGAATGTCTAAGGCAGTGCCTTGGGTCAGACGAATTTGCTCTTCGCGGTCCAGTGGGTTCTCCAGGCCGCGGTTCAGTGCGCGCTTGGTTTCGGTGTACAGCTGACGCAGCAGGCTGGCGCGCCAGGAATTCCACAGGCTCGGGTTGGTGGCGTTGATGTCGGCCACGGTCAGCACGTAGAGATAGTCCAGGCGCGTCTGGTCGCCGACCAGGTGGGCAAAGTCGGAGATCACCTGCGGGTCGGAGAGGTCTTTGCGTTGTGCGGTGGTGGACATGCTCAGGTGGCTTTGCACCAGCCAGGCAATCAGCTTGGAGTCCCAGCTGGGCAGTTGGTGGCGCGCGCAGAAGGCGGCTGCATCAACCGCGCCCAGTTCCGAGTGGTCGCCGCCGCGGCCTTTGCCGATGTCGTGGTAAATGCCGGCCAGGTAAATCAGCTCCGGCTTGGGCAGCTTGTCGACCAGTTCACTGGCCAGGGGGAATTTCTCGGCAACCCCAGGTTTGGTCAGCTTGCGCAGGTGTTTGATCACGTTAAGCGTGTGCGCGTCGACCGTGTAGATGTGGAACAGGTCGTGCTGCATCTGCCCGACAATCAGGCCGAATTCCGGCAGGTAAAGGCCGAGAATGCCGTAACGGTTCATCCGCCGCAGATTGCGATGGATGCCTTCTTTGCATTTGAACAGTTCGATAAACAGGCTGGTGTTGCGGATGTCGTTACGGAACTCATCATCGATCAGGTAGCGATGGTCGCGCAGCAAGCGGATGGTGTCGGCGCATATCCCTTCAATTTCCGGGTTCTGCGCCATCACCACGAAAATTTCCATAATGGCGAACGGCGTGCGCTTGAAGATGCCCGGGTGCACAGCTTCGATATAGCCGTTGCGCACTTGGAAGCGGCTGTTGAGGGCGTTGGCCTGGGTGACTTCGCCAGCACGCAGAATCTGCTCGTCGAAATGCTGGATGATCAGGTCGCTCAGCTCGGCAATGGCCATTACTACGCGGTAGTACTTCTGCATAAAGCGCTCGATGGTGCGCTTGTTGTCCGGCTCTTTAAAACCCAGCAGCTCGGCCACCTTGACCTGGTGGTCGAAAAGCAGGCGGTCTTCGGCGCGCCCTGCCAGCATGTGCAGGGCGTAGCGGACCTTCCAGAGGAACTCTTTGCTGGAGGCCAGCAGTGCGTATTCGCTTTCCAGCAAAAAGCCTTGGCCGACCATGGCGTGCAGATTAAGCATGCCGAAGTGCCGGCGTGCCATCCAGAGAATGGTCTGGATGTCGCGCAGGCCGCCAGGTGAGCCTTTGACGTTGGGTTCCAGGTTGTACTCGGTGTTGTTGTATTTGGCGTGGCGGGCGCGCTGCTCGGCGCGTTTGGCGACAAAGAAGTCTGTGCTGGCCCACATCTTTGCCGGGCTGGTGACGCTTTGCATGCGCTGGCGCAAGCGCTCCGGGCCGGCAATGGTGCGGCTTTCCATCAGGTTGGTGATGACCGTCAGGTCGGCACGCGCTTCTTCGGCGCACTCGTCGACACTGCGCACGCTTTGCCCGACTTCCAGGCCGATGTCCCACAGCAACGTGAGGAAGCGTTCAATCGGCTCGCGGAAGGTTTCGTGGTCGGCGTTATCGAGCAGGATCAGCAGGTCGATGTCGGAGAAGGGGTGCAGTTCACCACGGCCATAACCGCCGACGGCCAGCAGGGCGATATCGGCGTCTTCATTCCAGGGTAGGCGCTGCCAGGCTTCGCGCAGGATCTGGTCAACAAACCAGGCGCGGTCTTCGATCAGTCGGCGCACATCGCGGCCGCTTTTGAAGCGCCCGTCGAGCACTTCGCGGGCGTGGCGGATAGCCTTTTTGAATGCCGCAATAGGGCTGGTCTTGAGGGCCAGTTCAGCTTGAAACTGGCCGCGGTCGAACAACTCTGGATCTACCTGCGGCATTGCGGCCTTCCTTCTATCTATAAAGCAGACTCGGTGAGGGCTCAGGCCGACGTACGCGGGATGGTGTCATCGCTGCGCAGGGTGAAGATCTCGTAGCCGTTAGCGGTCACCAGGAGGGTGTGCTCCCATTGGGCGGACAGCTTGCGGTCCTTGGTGATCGCGGTCCAGCCGTCCCCTAGGGTGCGGGTTTCGGCACGGCCCTGGTTGATCATCGGTTCGATGGTAAAGGTCATGCCTTCTACCAGCTCCATGCCGGTGCCAGCGCGACCGTAGTGCAGCACTTGCGGCTCTTCGTGGAAAACCGCGCCAATGCCGTGGCCGCAATATTCGCGCACCACCGAGAAACCATTCTTCTCCGCATGCTTCTGGATCACTTCGCCAATGTCGCCCAGGCGGGTGCCCGGCTTGACCAGTTCGATGCCTTTATACAGGCACTCCTGGGTGACTGTGGCCAGACGCTCAGCCCACTCTGGCACTTTACCCACCATAAACATCTTGCTGGTATCGCCGTGGTAGCCATCCTTGATCACGGTGATGTCGATGTTGATCACATCACCTTCTTTCAGCGGCTTGTCATTGGGGATGCCATGGCAGACCACATGGTTAACCGAGGTGCAGATCGACTTGGGGAAGCCTTTATAGTTGAGCGGTGCAGGGATGGCCTGCTGCACGTTAACAATATAGTCATGGCAGATGCGGTCGAGCGCTTCGGTGGTGACACCGGGCTTGACGTGCTCGCCAATCATTTCCAGCACGTCGGCAGCTAGGCGGCCGGCTACGCGCATTTTCTCGATTTCGTCGGGCGTTTTGATGGTGACGGTCATGTGCGGTTCTCGGGCGCGAACAGAAAGGGCATTATCTTAGCAGCTACCAGCCGCAAGCCATAAGCAGCACGTAAAGAGCCGTGCTGCTTGGGTGCGGTTTTCTGCGAATGCGTGTGGCTTGGCGCCGTCTTTTATGATATAAAACGCGCCGCTTTACGGGCTGTGTACCCGGGAGCCTAAACCCACACACGTATCGACACGGTTTCCTGGGTGCCTAGCGACAAGTTCGCGGGTTGGAAATCGGGATACGTGGAGGCCTAACCCGACTTATCAAGGAACTATCATGTCCCAAGTCAATATGCGCGATATGCTGAAGGCCGGTGTGCACTTCGGTCACCAGACCCGTTACTGGAACCCGAAAATGGGCAAGTACATTTTCGGCGCGCGTAACAAGATCCACATCATCAACCTTGAAAAAACCCTGCCAATGTTCAATGACGCACTGTCGTTCGTTGAGAAGCTGGCTTCGGGCAAAAACAAGATTCTGTTCGTCGGCACCAAGCGTTCCGCTGGCAAGATCGTTGCTGAAGAAGCAGCGCGTTGCGGTTCGCCGTACGTCGATCATCGCTGGTTGGGCGGCATGCTGACCAACTACAAAACCATCCGTGCCTCGATCAAGCGTCTGCGTGATCTGGAAGTTCAGTCCCAGGACGGTACTTTCACCAAGCTGACCAAGAAAGAAGCGCTGATGCGCACTCGTGATCTGGAAAAGCTGGATCGCAGCCTGGGTGGTATCAAGGACATGGGCGGTCTGCCAGACGCACTGTTCGTAATCGACGTTGACCACGAGCGCATTGCTATCACCGAAGCCAACAAACTGGGCATCCCAGTTATTGGCGTTGTTGATACCAACAGCAGCCCGGAAGGCGTTGACTACATCATCCCAGGTAACGATGACGCCATTCGCGCCATCCAGCTGTACATGGGCGCCATGGCTGATGCCGTGATCCGTGCTCGCAACAACGCTAATGGCGGCACCGACGAATTCGTCGAGCAAGCCCCGGCTGCAGCTGTTGAAGGCTAAGTAGAGCGCGTCTAGCGTTTGCTTAGTTCGCAAAAAGGGGGCTTGGCCCCCTTTTTGCCACCTTTAAAACCATTGTCGACGTGCAGCTGTAATTGTTTCTAGCCATTGTCGGCAATGCGTTAAGAATTGAGCGCCCGTTTGTTTTGGCGGGTGGAATGGTTAACAACCTATCCAGAGGATTTTGAAATGGCAGAGATTACTGCAGCGTTGGTAAAAGAACTGCGTGAGCGTACTGGCGAAGGCATGATGGATTGCAAGAAGGCCTTGACCAAGGCTGGCGGCGACATCGAAAAAGCCATCGACGACATGCGTGCTTCCGGCGCGATCAAGGCTGCCAAGAAAGCCGGCAACGTGGCTGCTGAGGGCGCTATCGCGGTCAAAGAAGACGGCAAAGCTGCTGTTCTGTTGGAAGTGAACTCGCAGACTGACTTCCTGGCTCTGCAGGATGACTTCAAGGCATTCGTAGCCGCCAGCGTTGAGCAAGCATTTGCTGATAAGCTGACCAATGCTGCTCCGCTGATCGAAGCGCGTGAAGCCGACCGTCTGGTTCTGGTAGGTAAAGTTGGCGAGAACGTAAACATTCGTCGTCTGGTTCGCGTTGAAGGTGACGTGGTCGGTACTTACCTGCACGGTAACAAGATCGGTGTTGCTGTCGTTCTGAAAGGCGGCTCTGTTGAGCTGGCTAAAGACATCGCTATGCACGTTGCGGCGAGCAACCCAGAATTCCTGCTGCCTTCGGAAGTTTCCGTTGAAGCCATCGAGCGCGAAAAAGCCGTGTTCATGAGCCTCAACGAAGACAAGATCAAGGGCAAGCCAGCCGAAATCGTCGAGAAGATGGTTGGCGGCCGTATCCAGAAGTTCCTCGCTGAAGCCAGTCTGGTTGAGCAGGCCTTCGTTAAGAACCCGGAAATCAAGGTCGGTGATCTGGCCAAGAAAGCCGGCGCTGAAATCGTCTCCTTTACCCGCTTCCAGGTAGGTGAAGGCATCGAGAAGCCGGTCGACAACTTCGCTGAAGAAGTTGCTGCCCAGCTGGCTGCCAGCAAGCAGTAAGACAGTTAATCACTGTCGCCCCGAAGAGGCTGCCCGCTAACGCGCGCGGCCTCTTTGTCAAATTAAGGGGGCAGCTACGCTGTGGGGTGGTTGGGCTTTGGCACCAATGACCCGGGCGGTTGTCAAAGCGCCCACTAAACGTGAACTCAAGGTTCGCGCAGAATTCAAACGCCGCAGGAGAGACTCGCAATGGCTCAGCAGATGAGTGGTCGTCAACCGCGCTACAAGCGCATTCTGCTCAAACTTAGCGGCGAGGCCCTGATGGGGTCGGAAGACTTCGGTATCGATCCGAAGGTGCTTGACCGCATGGCCCTGGAAGTCGGTCAGCTGGTTGGTATCGGTGTCCAGGTCGGCTTGGTGATCGGCGGTGGCAACTTGTTCCGTGGCGCGGCGCTCAGCGCAGCTGGCATGGATCGGGTAACCGGCGACCACATGGGTATGCTGGCCACCGTGATGAACGCCTTGGCGATGCGCGACGCGCTGGAGCGTTCGAATATCCCGGCCATCGTCATGTCGGCGATTTCCATGGTTGGGGTGACTGACCATTACGATCGCCGCAAGGCGCTGCGTCATCTGAAAACCGGTGAGGTGGTGATCTTCGCCGCTGGCACTGGTAATCCGTTCTTCACCACTGACTCGGCTGCCTGCCTGCGTGCCATCGAGATCGATGCTGACGTCGTGCTCAAGGCGACCAAGGTCGATGGTGTGTACACTGCCGATCCTTTCAAGGATCCGCATGCCGAGAAGTTCGATCGCCTGACCTACGATGAGGTGCTCGATCGCAAGCTGGGCGTAATGGATTTGACTGCTATTTGTCTGTGCCGCGACCATGCTATGCCGCTGCGCGTTTTCAATATGAACAAGCCCGGTGCTCTGCTGAACGTTGTCGTCGGCGGCGCTGAAGGCACTCTGATTGAGGAAGATACCCATGATCAATGAGATCAAGAAAGACGCTCAGGCACGTATGCAAAAGAGCCTGGAATCGCTGATTCACGCCTTTAGTCGCATCCGTACCGGCCAGGCCCACCCGAGCATTCTCGGCGGTGTGATGGTGCCTTACTACGGTGCAGACACCCCGCTGAATCAGGTGGCCAACGTCACTGTCAAGGACGCCCGTACCCTGCAGGTCGTGGCGTTCGAGCGCAATATGCTGGCCGCTGTCGACAAGGCAATCCAAAGCTCGGGCCTGGGTTTTAACCCGACCAACCTGGGCGAGTTGCTGCTGATCTCCATGCCCGCGCTGACCGAGGAAACCCGTAAGGGCTTCACTAAGCAAGCGCGTGATGCGGCTGAAGATGGCCGTGTTGCGGTGCGCAATATCCGTCGTGATGCCTTGAGCCAGTTGAAAGACTTGGTCAAAGAGAAGGAAATCAGCGAAGACGAAGAGCGCCGTGCGGCCGACGAGATTCAGAAGCTGACGGACAAGTTCGTGGCGGAAATCGAAGTGGCAGTGAAGCAGAAAGAAGCGGATCTGATGGCCGTTTAACGGCCAGGATATCGTCATGGAAATGACCAAAGACGGTAGTCCGCCCGGCGTGCCACGGCATGTGGCGATCATCATGGACGGTAATAATCGCTGGGCGAAGAAGCGTTTTCTGCCCGGCGTTGCTGGCCATAAAGCCGGTGTCGATGCAGTGCGTGCGGTGATCGAAGTGTGCGCGGAGGCGGGCGTCGAGGTACTGACCCTGTTTGCCTTCTCCAGTGAAAACTGGCAGCGCCCGGCGGAGGAGGTCAGTGCGCTGATGGAGTTATTCCTCAGTGCGCTGCGTCGCGAGGCGAAAAAACTCAACGCCAACGATATCAGCTTGCGCATTATTGGTGATCGCTCGCGCTTTCACCCTGAGCTGCAAGCTGCGATGCGTGAGGCGGAGGCGCAAACCGCCGGTGATAAACGTTTCGTCCTGCAGGTGGCGGCCAACTATGGTGGCCAGTGGGATATCGTCCAGGCTGCGCAGCGCCTGGCGCGTGAAGTTCAAGGCGGCCATTTGCGCGCGGAGGACATCACCCCAGAATTGCTGCAAAGCTGCTTGGTGACCGGCGATTTACCCTTGCCTGACCTGTGCATTCGCACGGGCGGCGAGCACCGTATCAGTAACTTCCTACTCTGGCAGTTGGCCTACACCGAGCTGTATTTCTCCGACCTGTACTGGCCGGATTTCAAACACGACGCCATGCGCAACGCCTTGGCCGATTTTGCAAGCCGCCAGCGTCGCTTTGGGAAAACCAGCGATCAGGTGGCTGCCGAGGCTCGTAGTTAATGCTCAAGCAACGAATTATCACGGCGTTGGTGCTGTTGCCATTCGCTCTGGGCGGATTCTTTCTGCTTGATGGCCCGCTGTTTGCGCTGTTTATCGGTGCGGTCGTCAGTCTCGGCGCCTGGGAATGGGCGCGTCTGGCTGGGTTGACTGCACAGGTGCAGCGTGTGGCGTTTGCGGTGTTGGTTGCAGCGCTGCTGCTGGGCTTGTACCTGGTGCCTGCTTTAGCGCCTTGGGTGTTGCTGTGCGCGCTGATCTGGTGGGCGCTGGCGACCGCTCTGGTGCTCGGTTATCCGGCCAGTAGCCGCTACTGGGTTGGACTGCCGGCCAAATTGATAATTGGCCTGCTGATTCTGTTGCCAGCCTGGCAGGGGCTGGTGCTGTTCAAGCAGTGGCCCGAAGCGAACTGGCTGATTCTGGCGGTGATGGTGCTGGTGTGGGGCGCGGATATCGGTGCCTACTTCAGTGGGCGTCGTTTCGGTAAGCGCAAGCTGGCCCCGCAGGTCAGTCCTGGCAAAAGCTGGGAGGGGGTGTTTGGTGGTTTGTTGGCCACGCTGCTGATCTGTGTGGGCGTAGCGATTTACCGCGACTGGTCGTTTGCCAGTCTGCTGTTGGGCTTGCTGGGTACCGCTGTGGTGGTGCTGATCTCGGTGGTTGGTGACCTGACTGAAAGTATGTTCAAGCGCCAGGCTGGGGTTAAAGACAGCAGCAATCTGTTACCAGGTCACGGCGGTGTGCTCGATCGTATTGACAGTCTGACTGCAGCGATCCCGGTATTCGCCGCATTGCTGTGGTTGGCGGGCTGGGGTGCGTTGTGAGTCATCTGCAGCAGGTTACGGTGCTGGGGGCGACGGGCTCGATCGGCCTGAGCACCCTTGATGTCATTGCGCGCCACCCTGAGCGCTATCAAGTCTTTGCGTTGTCCGGTTTCAGTCGTCTGGCCGAGCTGGAGGCGCTGTGCATGATTTATCGGCCGCGCTTTGCCGTGGTGCCGCAGGCGCTGGCGGCTGATCAGCTGCAAGCAACATTGCGTGCAGCCGGGCTGGCCACTCAGGTGCTGCATGGCCCGGAAGGGTTGTGCCAGGTGGCGGCCCATCCTGACGTGGATACCGTTATGGCGGCCATTGTGGGGGCGGCCGGCTTGCCGCCGACGTTGGCGGCAGTGGAGGCGGGCAAGAAAGTCCTGCTAGCCAATAAAGAAGCGCTGGTAATGTCCGGTGCCTTGTTCATGCAGGCGGTCAAACGCAGTGGTGCGGTGTTGCTGCCGATTGATAGTGAGCACAACGCAATTTTTCAGTGCCTGCCGGGCGACTATTCCCGTGGCCTGCAGCAGGTCGGGGTGCGACGTGTCCTGTTGACCGCGTCGGGCGGACCGTTCCGTGAAATGCCGCTGGAACAATTGCATGCGGTGACGCCGGAGCAGGCCTGTGCGCACCCTAACTGGTCGATGGGGCGCAAGATTTCGGTCGATTCGGCCAGCATGATGAACAAAGGCCTTGAACTGATCGAAGCCTGCTGGCTGTTTGACGCGACACCGGCGCAGATTGAGGTGGTGGTGCACCCGCAAAGCGTGATCCATTCGCTGGTGGACTATGTGGATGGCTCGGTACTAGCCCAGTTGGGCAATCCGGATATGCGTACGCCAATCACTCATGCCTTGGCCTGGCCGGAGCGTATCGACTCCGGTGTGGCGCCGCTGGATCTGTTCGCCGTCGCCCGCCTGGACTTCCAGGCGCCGGATGAGCAGCGCTTCCCCTGCTTGCGCTTGGCGCGTGAGGCGGCGCAAGCCGGCGGTACTGCGCCGGCCATGTTGAATGCGGTGAACGAGGTGGCTGTGGCTGCTTTCCTTGAGCGGCGCATCCGTTTTCCTGAGATCGCGCGTATGATCGAAGACGTTTTGCACACTGAGCCCGCCCTGGCGGTTGAGAGTCTGGATGCGGTGCTGGCGGCTGATAGCCGCGCCCGTGATCTGGCTGAGCAATGGCTGAGTCGGCGCTAAGCTCCGACGCGGAGAAGTTTGATGAGTGCGCTTTATATGTTGGTTGGCACCCTGGTGGCGCTTGGGGTGCTGGTAACTATTCATGAATATGGCCACTTCTGGGTCGCGCGCCGCTGTGGGGTTAAGGTGCTGCGTTTCTCGGTGGGCTTTGGCAGCCCTCTGCTGCGCTGGCATGACCGCCACGGCACCGAATTTGTTGTGGCCGCCATCCCGCTGGGCGGCTACGTGAAAATGCTCGATGAGCGTGAAGGTGATGTACCGCCGGAATTGCTCGATCAGTCGTTCAATCGCAAGTCGGTCAAGCAGCGTATCGCCATTGTTGCGGCCGGGCCCGTCGCCAACTTCCTTCTGGCGCTGTTGTTCTTCTGGGTCGTGGCCATGCTTGGCAGCCTACAGGTGCGTCCGGTTATCGGTGCAGTTGAGTCGGGCAGCCTGGCTGAGGTTGCCGGTTTGCAGGCGGGGCAGGAGATCGTCGCGATTGATGGTCAGCCGACTACGGGCTGGGCGGCGGTTAATCTGCAGTTGGTCAGTCGTTTGGGTGAAAGTGGTCGCCTGGATCTTGCTGTACGCGAGCCCGGTTCGTCGGTCGACAGTTCACGGCAGATCGTGCTGGACAATTGGTTGCGTGGCGCTGATGAGCCTGATCCTATTGCGTCGCTGGGTATTCGCCCATGGCGCCCGGTGCTGCAGCCCGTGCTGGCGCAGCTTGATTCTGAAGGGCCTGGCGCCGCTGCAGGTTTGCAGGTCGGCGATCGTCTGCTCGCGCTTGATGGGCAGTCTTTGACGGATTGGCAGCAGTTGGTCGATCAGGTTCGGGGTTTGCCAGGTAAAACAATCACCCTGCGAGTTGAACGCCAAGGTCAGCAGCTGAATGTGCCGCTGACCCTGGCCGCGCGCGGGGAAGGCGAGGCGCTGAGTGGTTATTTGGGCGCTGGCGTAGCCGGTGGCGAGTGGCCGCCGGAGATGTTACGCGAAGTCAGCTACGGCCCTTTAGAAGCCATCGGCGAAGGTGCGAAAAACACCTGGACGATGAGTGTTCTAACCCTTAATTCCCTGAAGAAAATGCTGTTTGGTGAGCTCTCGGTAAAAAACTTGAGCGGGCCGATAACCATTGCTAAAGTGGCGGGCGCTTCTGCTGAGTCGGGGCTGAGTGATTTCCTGAAATTCCTCGCCTACCTGAGCATTAGCCTGGGGGTTCTTAATTTGCTGCCTATCCCTGTGCTGGATGGGGGGCATCTGCTGTTTTATCTGGTCGAGTGGGTGCGTGGGCGTCCGCTGTCGGAACGGATACAGGGTTGGGGGATGCAGATCGGTATCAGTCTGGTGGTTGGGGTTATGTTGCTAGCCCTGATCAATGACTTGAGTCGTCTGTAGCTAACGCCGAATTACGCTCTCGATATGTACAAAAAGTGTCGCCCTAAGCGGCAGATTTTTTATTGTCAGTTGATATAAGAAAGGACTTCATGAAACGTCTGCTGCTACCTGCGGTGCTTGCCGCACTGATGATCACCGAAGTTCACGCCGAGTCCTTCACCATCTCCGATATTCGGGTCACCGGTTTGCAGCGCGTCTCTGCGGGTAGCGTATTCGGTGCCTTGCCGCTTAATGTCGGCGCGCAAGCCGATGACCGCGCCTTAGTAGAAGCCACTCGCGAACTGTTCAAAACCGGTTTCTTCCAGGACATCCAGCTTGGCCGTGATGGCGATGTGCTGGTCATTACTGTGGTTGAGCGGCCGTCGATTTCCGACATCGAGATCGAGGGTAACAAGGCCATCAGCAGTGAAGACTTGCTCAAAGGCTTGAATCAGTCGGGCCTGGCTGAAGGTGAGATTTTCCAGCGCGCCACGCTCGAAGGCGTGCGTAATGAGTTGCAGCGTCAGTATGTGGCGCAGGGCCGTTATTCTGCTGAAATCGAAGCCGAAGTGATTCCGCAGCCGCGTAACCGCGTGGCGCTGAAGATCAATATCAACGAAGGTTCAGTTGCCGCCATTCAGCACATCAACGTGGTGGGTAACTCGGTTTTCTCCGATGAAGACCTGATCGGCCTGTTTGAGTTGAAAACCACCAACTGGCTGTCCTTCTTCAAGAATGACGACAAGTACGCCCGTGAAAAGCTCTCCGGCGACTTGGAACGTCTGCGCTCCTATTATCTGGATCGCGGCTATATCAACATGGATATCAGCTCCACTCAGGTGTCCATTACCCCGGACAAAAAGCACGTCTATGTCACGGTCAACGTGGATGAAGGCGAGAAGTTCACCGTAGGTGAGGTCAAACTCAGCGGTGAATTGAAGGTGCCGGAAGAAGAAGTCCGCGCCTTGTTGCTGGTTCAGCAAGGCCAGGTGTTCTCGCGCAAAGTGATGACCACCACGTCCGAACTGATCACCCGTCGTCTGGGTAACGAGGGCTATACCTTCGCCAACGTCAATGGTGTGCCGGAAGCCCATGATGATGGCACCGTGTCCATTACCTTTGTGGTCGACCCGGGCAAGCGTGCCTACGTCAACCGGATCAACTTCCGTGGTAACACCAAGACAGAAGATGATGTGTTGCGCCGTGAAATGCGCCAGATGGAAGGCGGCTGGGCGTCGACCTATTTGATCGATCAATCGAAAACCCGTCTGGAACGCTTGGGCTATTTCAAAGAAGTTAACGTCGAAACCCCGCAAGTGCCGGGCACCGATGATCAGATTGACGTCAACTACAGCGTTGAAGAGCAGGCCTCTGGCTCGATCACCGCTAGCGTCGGTTTTGCCCAGAACGCCGGCCTGATTCTGGGTGGTTCGATCACCCAGAACAACTTCCTTGGTACCGGTAACAAGGTCAGCGTGGGCCTGACCCGCAGCGAATACCAGAGCAGCTACAACTTCGGTTTTGTGGACCCTTACTGGACGCCAGACGGCGTTAGCCTGGGCTACAACGCCTTCTTCCGTGAGACGGATTACGACGAGCTGAACACCGATGTGTCCAGCTACTCGGTGGACAGCTACGGTGCGGGCGTCAGTATTGGTTATCCGATCAGTGACACCTCGCGTCTGACCTATGGCTTAACCGTACAGAACGACAGTATTGGCACCGGTATCTATACCGTTGACGAAATTTTCGACTTTATCGAAGCCGAAGGTGACAGCTACCTGAACCTTAAAGCTTCGGTCGGCTGGTCGGAGTCGACGCTGAACCGTGGCGTGCTGGCTAACCGTGGTCATTCACAAAGTTTGGTGTTTGAAACGACGGTGCCGGGCAGCGACCTGTCCTTCTTCAAAGTGGATTACCGCGGGCAGATTTTCAAACCGCTGAGTGATACCTATACCCTGCGCCTGCATAGCCAGTTGGGTTATGGCGAAAGCTATGGTTCGACCAGCGAGTTGCCGTTTTATGAAAACTACTACGCCGGTGGTTTCAACTCCGTGCGTGGCTTCAAGGACAGCAGCCTGGGGCCGCGTAGCACGCCGAGCAAAGGTACTAACCCAGGTACAGCATTCGATCCGGACCAAGATCCGCTGCCATTCGGCGGTAATGTGCTGATTCAAGGCGGCGCCGAATTGCTGTTCCCAATGCCGTTCGTGAAAGATCAGCGCTCCCTGCGTACCGCGCTGTTCTGGGACGTGGGCAACGTGTTTGACACCAATTGCGGCAGCTCCCAGGATGATTGCAGCAGCATTGATCCGGGTAACTTGGCCAGCTCGGTGGGCGTTGGTCTGACGTGGATTACCGCACTGGGGCCGTTGAGCTTTAGTTTGGCCATGCCAATCATCAAGCCGGATGATGCCGATACGCAGATTTTCCAGTTCTCTCTCGGTCAGACGTTCTAAGCGTCAGATTATTGAATATCAACAGTTTTGCAGGAGTTGCACCGTGCGTAAGTTGACTCAGCTGGTTTTGTTAAGCGTTGCCCTGCTGGCGACTCCGGCGTTTGCCGAGATGAAAGTCGCGGTATTGAACTATCAGATGGCTTTGCTGGAGTCTGATGCGGCCAAGCGTTATGCGGTGGATGCTGAGAAGAAATTCGGCCCACAGCTGAACAAGCTGAAAACCCTGGAAAGCGATGCCAAGCGCATTCAGGATCGTCTGGTCAAAGACGGTGAAAAAATGCAGACCGCAGAGCGCGAGCGGCTGGAACTTGAATTCAAGCAAAAAGCCCGTGACTTCCAGTTCCAGTCCAAGGAATTGAATGAGTCCAAAGCGGTGGCTGATCGCGAGATGCTGAAAAAGCTTAAGCCGAACCTGGATAAAGCCGTCGAAGAAGTCATCAAAACCGGTAACTTCGACCTGGTGCTGGAGCGTGGTGCGGTGATTGATGTCAAACCTCAGTTCGACATCACCCGTCAGGTTATCGAGCGCATGAACAAGCTGCGCTGATCATGAGCATGCCGGTTTATTCCCTTGGCCAGTTGGCCGAGCGCTTAGGTGCCACCTTGCGTGGCGCCGAAGACCAGCCGATCAGCGGTTTGGCCACTTTGCAGGAGGCAGGCCCTGAGCAGCTGAGCTTTCTCGCCAATGCGCAATACCGTAAGTTTCTCTCGGGCTGTCAGGCAGGTGCGGTGCTGTTAACTGCGGCCGACGCCGAAGGCTATGCCGGTAATGCGCTGGTTGTGGCCAATCCCTACCTGGCGTATGCCGAACTCTCTCATCTGTTTGATCGCAAACCGCGGGCTGTGTCGGGTGTTCATCCGAGCGCTGTGGTAGCGGCGGACGCGCAGGTCAATGCCAGTGCGAGCATTGGTGCTTATGCGGTGATCGAGAGTGGCGCGCAGATTGCCGCTGGCGTAACCGTCGGTGCGCACTGTGTTATCGGCGCGCGCTCGGTGATCGGTGAGGGCGGCTGGTTAGCCCCGCGCGTCACGCTGTATCACGATGTGCGGATCGGCAAACGTGTGGTGATTCAATCCGGCGCAGTGATCGGTGGCGAGGGCTTCGGCTTTGCTAACGAGAAGGGCGTTTGGCAGAAAATCGCGCAGATCGCTGGCGTCACCATTGGCGATGATGTCGAGATCGGTGCCAACACCACCGTAGACCGTGGCGCGTTGTCGGACACGCTGATTGGTAATGGGGTCAAGCTGGATAATCAGATCATGATCGCGCACAACGTGCAGATTGGTGATAACACTGCCATGGCGGGCTGTGCGGGGATTTCTGGCAGCACTAAAATCGGCAAGAACTGCATGATCGCCGGCGGTGTCGGCATGGTTGGGCATATTGAGGTGTGCGACAACGTGTTCGTCACCGGTATGACCATGGTCACCCGCTCAATCACCGAACCCGGCTCCTATTCGTCGGGTACTGCCATGCAGCCAGCGGCTGAATGGCGCAAGAGCGCGGCACGGATTCGTCAGTTGGATGACATGGCGCGACGCCTGCAACAGTTGGAAAAGCAGCTGGCCGCCGTGACCTCTGCCGCTGACACTTCATCTGATGCCTGAGCCGGTATTTACCGGCTTCTCTTTTTTCTCTTACAGGCTTCTCTGCACATGATGGACATCAACCAGATTCGCGAATACTTGCCGCACCGCTATCCGTTCCTTTTGGTGGACCGTGTGGCTGAGCTGGATATTGAAGGCAAGCGAATTCGCGCCTACAAGAATGTCAGCATCAATGAGCCGTTCTTCAACGGGCATTTTCCTGAGCACCCGATTATGCCGGGCGTGTTGATCATCGAAGCCATGGCCCAAGCGGCCGGTATTCTGGGCTTCAAGATGATGGATCTGAAGCCATCCGATGGCACCCTGTATTACTTTGTCGGCTCCGACAAGCTACGCTTTCGCCAGCCCGTGGTGCCGGGTGATCAGCTTATCCTTGAGGCTCGCTACCTGAGCAGTAAGCGCAGTATCTGGAAGTTTGAGTGCAAGGCCAGTGTCGACGGCAAGGAAGTCTGCTCGGCAGAAATCATCTGTGCGGAACGCAAACTATGAGTTTGATTGACCCTCGCGCCATCATCGATCCCAGCGCCAAGCTGGCTGACGACGTAGTCGTCGGCCCTTGGTCGATAGTCGGGGCCGATGTAGAAATTGGCGAGGGTACAGTGATCGGCCCCCATGTGATCCTCAAGGGGCCGACGCGGATCGGTAAACATAACCGCATCTACCAGTTCTCCTCTGTGGGTGAAGACACTCCCGATCTCAAGTACCAGGGAGAGGCAACTCGTCTGGTCATTGGCGATCACAACGTGATTCGTGAGGGTGTCACCATCCATCGCGGCACCGTGCAGGATCGCAGCGAAACCACCCTTGGCGACCACAACCTGATCATGGCTTATGCCCACATTGGCCATGACAGCGTGATCGGCAACCATTGCATCTTGGTCAACAACACCGCGTTGGCCGGGCATGTATGGGTCGATGACTGGGCGATTCTGTCTGGCTACACCCTGGTGCATCAGTTCTGCCGCATCGGTGCGCACAGCTTTTCCGGCATGGGCACGGCGATTGGCAAGGATGTGCCGGCGTTTGTCACCGTGTTCGGCAATCCGGCCGAAGCGCGCAGCATGAACTTCGAAGGCATGCGTCGTCGTGGTTTTAGCCCTGAGGCTATTGCAGCTCTGCGTCGCGCCTACAAAATTGTCTATCGCCAGGGGCTCACGGTTGACCAGGCGATGAGCGAGCTGGCCGAGTCGGCAAGCGCATTCCCCGAGGTCGCGATTTTCCGCGACTCCATTCTGGCCTCGAGCCGCGGCATTACCCGATAATTTATGACTGACCTGATGCGTGTCGCGCTGGTCGCCGGCGAGGCGTCTGGCGATATTCTTGGTGCCGGGCTGATGCAGGCGCTAAAAGCCCAGTACCCTGCAATCGAATTTATCGGTGTCGGTGGGCCGCTGATGCAGGTCCAGGGACTGAACTCTTATTTCCCGATGGAGCGCTTGTCGGTGATGGGGTTGGTCGAGGTGCTGGGCCGTCTTCCCGAATTGCTGTCGCGGCGCAAACGCCTGATCAATACCTTGATCGCGGCCAAGCCGGATGTGTGTATCGGCATTGATGCGCCGGATTTCAACCTGACGCTTGAACTCAAGCTGCGTCAGGCCGGAATCAAGACCGTACATTACGTCAGCCCATCCGTGTGGGCCTGGCGGCAGAAGCGCGTGCTGAAAATTCGTAAAGCCTGCGACCTGATGCTGACCCTGTTTCCATTCGAGGCGCAGTTCTACCAAGACCATCAGGTGCCAGTACGGTTTGTTGGTCATCCGTTGGCCGATACCATTCCGCAGCAGGCGGACCGTGCGGCGGCACGTGAGGCGCTGAACCTGGCCAGTGATCAGCCGGTGGTCGCCTTGATGCCGGGCAGTCGTGGCGGTGAAGTGTCGCGCCTGGGCGGTCTGTTCCTTGATGCGGCGGTACGTTTACGTACCTTGCGCCCCGGTATTCAGTTTGTTTTGCCCTGTTCCAGCCCGGAGCGCCGTGCACAGATTGAGCACATGCTGGTCGGCCGTGATCTGCCGCTGACGCTGCTCAACGGTCGCTCCCATGAGGCGCTGGCTGCTTGCGATGCGGTGTTAATTGCTTCCGGTACGGCGACCCTTGAGGCGCTGCTGTACAAGCGTCCCATGGTGGTGGCCTACAAGGTCGCGCCGATGACCTATCGCATCCTCAAACGCCTGGTGAGCAGTGCTTACATCTCGCTGCCGAATTTGTTGGCTGAGCGTTTGTTGGTGCCTGAATTGATTCAGGATGCGGCGACACCTGAGGCGCTGGCGCAATTGCTTGCTCCGCTGCTGGACGGCGGCGAAGTACAGACTGAAGGCTTTGATGTGATTCATCGCGCGCTGCGCCGTGATGCTTCGCTCCAGGCTGCCCAGGCTGTCCTGCAGCTGACAGGCCGCGGCTGATGCAATTGGGACTGGATTTTACCCTGGTGCAAGAACTGGTCGCTGGGGTCGATGAAGTGGGCCGTGGCCCGCTTTGTGGCGCAGTGGTAACCGCGGCGGTGATTCTCGATCCGGCGCGGCCTATTCTTTGCCTCAACGACTCGAAGAAGCTAACTGAGGCGCGTCGGGAAAAACTCTTCGATGAAATCCGTGAGAAAGCCCTGGCCTGGTGCATTGCCCGGGCGGAAGTGGAAGAGATCGATCAGCTGAACATTTTGCAGGCCACCATGCTGGCTATGCAGCGCGCGGTCGAGGGCTTGAGTGTTACGCCCAAACTGGCGCTGATCGACGGTAACCGCTGCCCCGTGCTCCAAGTACCCAGTGCTGCGGTGGTTAAAGGTGATAGCCAGGTGCCGGCCATTGCCGCCGCCTCGATCTTGGCCAAGGTCAGCCGTGACCGCGAGATGCAGCAGCTTGATCAGCAATACCCGGGCTACGGGATTGCTGGGCACAAGGGCTATCCCACGCCGGTGCACCTTGAGGCGTTACGTCGCCTGGGGCCAACACCGATCCATCGCCGCTCGTTCGGCCCGGTAAAGGCGTTGTTTGATAGCTAGGCTGGCCTTAACCCATGCTGCTTGCTGCTGTTTGCACCTAGGCCCGGTACAATCCGGGCCTTGTCGTTTTTGTGTTTTGTATAGGACTGCCATGACCGCCTCGTTCGTCCACCTGCGTTTGCATACCGAGTTTTCCCTGGTCGATGGCTTGGTGCGGGTCAAGCCACTGATCAAGTCGGTGGCGGCTGCCGGCATGCCGGCCGTAGCAGTGACCGACATGAGCAATATGTGCTCGTTGGTGAAGTTCTATAAGGCGGCCATGGGCGGCGGCATCAAGCCGATCTGCGGCGCTGACATCTGGCTGGCCAGCGCCGAGGAAGACGGCCCGCTGAGCCGCATGACCCTGTTGGCGATGAACGCCAAGGGTTATCGCAACCTCACCGAACTGGTCTCGCGGGGCTGGAGTGAAGGGCAGAGTAATGATCTGGTGATCATTCAGCGCGACTGGGTCAAGGCCGCCGCCGAGGGGCTGATTGCGTTGTCCGGCGCCAAGGAAGGCGAGGTTGGTCATGCCCTGCTGGATGGCGAGCAGGCCACCGCCGAGGCCTTGCTGCAGGAGTGGATGGCGGTATTTCCTGAGCGCTTCTATCTCGAAGTGCAGCGCACCAACCGGGTCAACGATGAAGAGCACGTGCATGCGGCGGTGGCGCTGGCCGACAAGCTCGGTGCGCCGCTGGTGGCGACCAATGATGTGCGCTTTATCAAAGAAGATGATTTTGCCGCCCACGAGACTCGCGTGTGTATTGGCGAGGGCCGCAGCCTGGACGACCCACGCCGGCTGCGCACCTATTCCGACCAGCAGTACCTGAAGAGCCCGGAGGAAATGGCTGCGCTGTTCAGTGATTTGCCGGAAGCGCTGGAAAACACCATCGAGATTGCCAAGCGCTGCAATATCGAGGTTCAGCTGGGCAAGTACTTCCTGCCGGACTTCCCCGTACCGGCTGGGTTGACCATGGACGAGTACTTCCGTCAGGTTTCCTTCGAGGGGCTTGAGGAACGCCTGGCGGTGCTGTGGCCGAAAGACACCACACCGAACTATGAAGAAAAGCGCCAGGTTTACATTGAACGGTTGAATTTCGAGCTGGATATCATCATCCAGATGGGCTTCCCCGGTTACTTCCTGATCGTAATGGACTTCATCAAGTGGGCGAAGAATAACGGCGTGCCGGTCGGTCCTGGCCGTGGGTCGGGTGCCGGTTCGCTGGTGGCCTATGTGCAGAAGATCACCGACCTTGACCCGCTGGCCTATGACCTGCTGTTCGAACGTTTTCTCAACCCGGAACGGGTCTCCATGCCCGACTTCGACGTCGACTTTTGCATGGACGGTCGTGACCGGGTGATCGACTACGTGGCCGAAAAATACGGTCGCAACGCGGTAAGCCAGATCATCACCTTCGGCACCATGGCGGCCAAGGCGGTGGTGCGTGACGTGGCGCGGGCCCAGGGTAAGTCCTATGGCCTGGCAGATCGCCTGTCGAAGATGATCCCCTTCGAAGTCGGCATGACTCTGGAAAAAGCCTACGAGATGGAAGAGCCGCTGCGCGACTTTCTCAAGGTCGATGAGGACGCCCGCGAGATCTGGGAGATGTCGCTTCGTCTCGAAGGTATTTGTCGCGGTACCGGTAAGCACGCGGGTGGTGTGGTAATCGCGCCGACCAAGCTGACTGACTTCTCGCCGATTGCCTGCGATGACGAAGGCGGTGGCCTGGTCACCCAGTTCGATAAAGATGACGTGGAATCTGCCGGCCTGGTGAAGTTCGACTTCCTCGGCCTGCGTACTCTGACCATCATCAAATGGGCGATGGAAACCATCAACCGCGAGCAGGCCAAGCAGGGCCTGCCTGACCTGAATATCGACTTTATCCCGCTGGACGACAAACCGACGTTCAGCATGCTGCAGAAAGCTGAAACCACCGCGGTGTTCCAGCTTGAATCGCGTGGCATGAAGGAACTGATCAAAAAGCTCAAGCCGGACTGTCTGGAAGACATGATCGCCCTGGTGGCCCTGTTCCGTCCGGGGCCGCTGCAGTCGGGCATGGTGGACGACTTTATCAACCGTAAGCACGGTCGTGAGCCGATTTCCTATCCGCATCAGGACTACCAGTACGCGGGCCTGGAGCCCGTGCTCAAGCCAACTTACGGCATCATTCTGTATCAAGAGCAGGTGATGCAGATTGCTCAGGTGATGGCCGGGTACACCCTCGGCGGTGCGGACATGCTGCGCCGCGCCATGGGTAAGAAAAAACCTGAGGAGATGGCCAAACAGCGCGGCGGCTTTATCGAGGGTTGCGCCAATAACGGTATCGACGCGAACCTGGCGGGCAACATCTTCGATCTGGTGGAAAAATTCGCCGGTTACGGCTTTAACAAGTCGCACTCGGCCGCTTATGGCTTGTTGTCGTATCAGACGGCCTGGCTCAAGGCCCACCACTCAGCGGCCTTTATGGCGGCGGTGTTGTCGGCGGATATGCACAACACCGACAAGGTGGTTACCCTGATCGAGGAATGCCGCAGCATGAAGCTGCGCCTCGATGCGCCGGATGTGAACATCTCTGAGTACAAGTTCACGGTCAATAACGAAGGCTGGATTGTTTACGGCCTCGGGGCGATCAAGGGCGTCGGCGAAGGGCCAGTGGAGGCCATTGTCGAGGCGCGTCAGGACGGGCCGTTCAAGGACCTGTTCGACTTCTGCTCGCGGGTTGACCTTAAACGCATCAACAAACGCACCCTCGAAGCGTTGATTCGCAGCGGCGCGCTGGATCGTCTGGGACCGCACTTCCATGAAGAGCTGAAAGCCTATAAAGCCAACATCGACCGTAACCGTGCGGTGTTGCTGGCGGCGATGGAAGAGGCGGTGCAGGCTGCCGAGCAAACCGCGCGTAGCCATGACAGTGGCCATATGGACCTGTTCGGCGGGGTGTTTGCTGATGCCGAGGCCGATGTCTACCTCAATCATCTGCGGGCCCGTGATCTAACTCTGAAAGAGCGCCTTAAAGGCGAGAAAGACACCCTGGGTCTGTACCTCACTGGCCACCCGATCGATGAATATGAAGGTGAGGTGCGGCGTTTTGCCCGTCAGCGCATCGTCGACCTTAAGCCTGCGCGAGGGGATCAGACGATTGCCGGGCTGGTGGTTAACCTGCGGGTGATGAAGAACAAAAAAGGCGACAAAATGGGCTTCATCACCCTCGATGACCGCTCCGGGCGGATCGAAGCCTCGTTGTTTGCCGAGGCGTTCAACACCGCACAAGCGCTGCTGCAAACCGATTCCTTGGTGGTGGTTGAAGGGGAGGTGAGTAATGACGACTTCTCCGGTGGCCTACGGCTGCGCGCTAAGCGGGTGATGAGCCTGGAGGAGGCACGTACTGGCTTGGCTGACAGCTTGCGGATTAAAGTCGCCAGTAGCGCCTTGCAGGGTGATCGCCTGCGTTGGTTGGCCGAGTTGTGTGGTCGCTACCGTGGCGCGTGTCCGATCACAGTCGACTACAGCGGCATCGATGCCAAGGCGCAATTGCAGTTTGGCGAGGGCTGGCGAATCGAGCCGGCTGACAGTCTGATTCAAGCATTGCGTGACCAGTTCGGCCGCGACAACGTCTTTTTGCACTACCGCTGATTTGCGAGGCCTAGGCTTCGCCGGTTGGTCGTGATACCCAGTGGGTTCTGTATTGAAAAATTTCGTGCAGAACCGGGTGTCGACCTGAATGCGCCTGCTGCTATAAGGTAGGGCGCGATAACGGATACAGCTCCCGGCCACTTGGCCGTCGACGCAAGACGGATGACTATGAACCCGAACTTTCTCGATTTCGAACAGCCGATCGCCGACCTGCAAGCCAAGATCGAAGAGCTTCGCCTGGTCGGTAACGACAACTCGTTGAACATCACTGATGAAATCGCTCGTCTACAGGACAAGAGCAGCTCGCTGACCGAAACTATTTTCGGCAACCTGAGCAGCTGGCAAATCGCCAAGCTGGCGCGTCATCCGCGCCGTCCATATACCCTGGATTACTTGCAGCACATCTTTACTGAGTTTGATGAGCTGCATGGCGATCGCCATTTCTCTGATGACGCTGCTCTGGTGGGCGGCGTTGCACGTCTGGACGGTGAGCCGGTGATGGTCATCGGTCACCAGAAAGGCCGTGAAGTGCGCGAAAAAGTACGTCGTAACTTCGGCATGCCGCGTCCAGAAGGCTACCGCAAGGCCTGTCGCCTGATGGAAATGGCTGAGCGCTTCAAAATGCCGATTCTAACCTTTATCGATACGCCGGGCGCCTACCCGGGTATCGACGCCGAAGAGCGTAACCAGAGCGAGGCGATTGCTTGGAACCTACGTGTCATGGCACGCCTGAAAACCCCGATCATTGCCACCGTAATTGGTGAAGGTGGTTCCGGTGGTGCCTTGGCGATTGGCGTGTGTGACCAACTGAACATGCTGCAGTACTCCACCTATTCGGTGATCTCGCCGGAAGGTTGTGCCTCGATTCTGTGGAAAACTGCAGATAAGGCGCCGGATGCCGCTGAGGCGATGGGCATTACCGCTGAGCGCCTGAAAGGTCTGGGGATTGTTGACCAGGTGATTGGCGAGCCGCTTGGTGGTGCGCACGCTGATCCAGCGGCTGCCGCTGAATCAGTACGCCAGGCGTTGCTAGGTCAGCTGGACATGCTCAAGACGTTCGATACCGAGGCTTTGTTGAAGCGTCGTTATGAGCGCCTGATGAGCTACGGCATCGCTTAAATGACCTTGAGCGCCAGGTTGCTGGAATCTCTGGCGCCCTGGCGCAACGCGCCGGCTTGGCATGTCGCCTTGTCCGGCGGGTTGGATTCCACGGTGCTGTTGCACCTGCTGGCCAGACTCGCGCAACGCGAGGCGCTGCCGCCACTTTCCGCTATTCATATTCATCATGGCTTACAGGCTGCGGCCGATGTCTGGCCTGCGCATTGTCGTGAGCTGTGTGCGGAGCTGTCTGTGCCGCTACAGGTCGAATATGTACAGGTCGCACCGGGCGCCAGCCTTGAGCGGGCTGCCCGCGATGCCCGTTATGCAGCGCTGGCTGCGCGTCTTGCGCCTGGTGATGTCGTGCTGACCGCACAGCATCGCGACGATCAAGCAGAAACCCTGCTGTTTCGTCTGTTGCGCGGTGCTGGCGTGCAAGGTCTATCGGCTATGCCGGTGAGTCGTGGATTGGGAGTGGGGAGCTTGGCTCGGCCGCTGCTGAATTGTTCGCGTGCTGAGCTGTTGGCGTATGCCCACGAGCAGCAATTGAGCTGGGTCGAAGACCCATCAAATGCCGATGAGCGGTTCTCGCGTAATTATTTGCGTCGTCAGGTGCTGCCGCCATTGCTCAAACGATGGCCGCAAGCGTTGGTTAGTCTGTCGCGTAGTGCGGCGCACCTAAGTGAGGTGGGGCAGTTATTAGATGAGTTGGCGCAGCAGGATGTTGCTGCGGCTGAGACGTCTAATGAGTTTGCCTGGCTGGCATTGCCAAGTCTGGCGCTGCCGGCTCTGCGTGACTTAAGTGAGGCGCGTCAGCGTAATGCGCTGCGTTACTGGTTGCGGCCGTTAACGCCGATGCCCGATAGCGAACATTGGGCGGGTTGGCAGGCGCTGCGTGATGCAGCGGTGGATGCCGCGCCGTTATGGAAACTTGCGGCGGGGGAGTTGCGCCGCAGTGATCAGCGTTTGTGGTGGCTGGCGGGAGACTGGTTGCGATCACCTGACGTACTCAAGATTACGATTCAGAGTGGCCAGAGTGTGGTGTTGCCGGGTAATGGCAGCGTGCGCATTGAGGGGGCGTTGCCAGCGGGTGCGTGGCAGTTAGATTACCGCCGCGCAGGCGATCAGCTTCAGGTGCTCGGGCGCGGGCATCGCGACTTAAAGCGCTTATTCAATGAATTGCGGGTGCCGGTTTTTGTCCGAGATCGCCTGCCATTAATGCGCTTGGATGGCCGTGTGGTGGCCGTCGCCAATCTGCCGGGACTGCAAGGTGCGCACGATGGCAGCTGGCAATTAAATTGGCAGCCGCCGACGAGCGATCAAGGTTTGAGCTGATAAGCCCTTTCCGGTAGACTACGCTCCCGTCTTACTAGTGCTTTTGTTGACTCCCTTGGGAATCGACAGGGCTAGCTTATTGCAGTTGCTGCAACAAGTGGCTTGGGTACTCCTTCGCTTTCCTCGGCGGCACTTGCCGCTTAAACGCAGACTTCTAGGGTTCTTCATGACGCGCTACATATTCGTCACGGGTGGTGTTGTTTCTTCATTGGGGAAAGGCATCGCCTCGGCTTCATTGGCGGCTATCCTGGAGGCGCGGGGCCTGAAGGTCACGATGCTCAAGCTGGATCCCTACATTAACGTCGATCCGGGCACCATGAGCCCGTTCCAGCACGGTGAGGTGTTCGTCACCCACGACGGCGCTGAGACTGACCTTGATCTGGGCCACTATGAGCGGTTTATCCGCACCACGATGACCAAGAGCAACAATTTCACCACTGGTCGCGTCTACGAAGACGTGCTGCGCCGTGAGCGCCGTGGTGATTACCTGGGTGCGACCATTCAGGTCATCCCGCATATTACCGACGAGATCAAGCGCCGCATCATCAAGGGTGCTGGCGATGCCGACGTGGCCATGGTCGAAATTGGTGGCACGGTTGGCGACATCGAGTCGCAGCCGTTCCTTGAGGCGATCCGTCAGTTGCGTGTGGAAGTTGGTGCCAAGCGCGCCATGCTGATGCACCTGACGCTGGTGCCGTATATCGCCACCGCTGGCGAGACCAAGACCAAGCCAACTCAGCATTCGGTAAAAGAGTTGCGCTCCATCGGCCTGCAGCCAGACGTGCTGATCTGCCGTTCTGACCATCCGATTGATGTGTCTTCGCGCCGTAAGATTGCGCTGTTCACCAACGTTGAAGAGCGTGCGGTGATTTCCCTGGAAGACGTCGACACCATCTACAAAATTCCGGGTGTCCTACATGCCCAGGGCTTGGATGATTTTGTCATCGAGCGTTTTGGCTTGGAATGCAACAGTGCTGATCTGTCTGAGTGGGATCGCGTGGTTGATGCCAAGCTGAATCCAGAGCACGAAGTCACCATCGCCATGGTCGGTAAGTACATGGAGTTGCTGGATGCCTATAAGTCGCTGATTGAAGCGATGAGCCATGCCGGTATTCAGAACCGCACCAAGGTCAATCTGCGTTATATCGACTCCGAAGATATCGAAAACAAAGGCACATCGTTGCTTGAAGGTGTGGATGCGATTCTGGTACCGGGCGGTTTTGGCCTGCGTGGCGTGGAAGGCAAAATAACCACGGTTCAGTACGCTCGCGAAAACAAAATTCCTTATTTGGGTATCTGCCTGGGTATGCAGGTCGCGGTCATCGAGTTCGCCCGTAATGTGCTGGGCTGGAGCGATGCCAACTCTTCTGAGTTCGACACCACGAGCCAGCATCCAGTGGTCGGCTTGATCACCGAATGGCAAGACGCGACCGGTGTAACCGAGCAGCGTACTGATGCTTCTGACCTCGGTGGCACCATGCGTTTAGGCGCTCAGGACTGTCAGCTGGAGGCCGGTTCGCAAGTGCGCGCCTGCTACGGCAAAGATGTGATCGTCGAGCGTCATCGTCATCGTTACGAGGTGAACAACAACCTGCTGCCACAGCTCATTGAAGCTGGGCTCAAAGTTACCGGTCGCTCCGGTGACGGCGCGCTGGTTGAAGTGGTCGAAGCGCCGGATCATCCGTGGTTCGTGGCGTGCCAGTTCCACCCGGAATTCACCTCCACGCCGCGTGATGGTCATCCGCTGTTCAGTGGCTTTGTCACTGCCGCGTTAGCCCAGAAAGCTAAGAAGGCCTAAGGGTATGGCGCAGAAAATCATCAAGGTTGGCAATATTGAAATCGCCAACGACAAGCCCTTCGTGCTGTTCGGTGGCATCAATGTCATCGAATCCCGCGATCTGGCCATGCGTTCCTGTGAAGAGTATGTGCGGGTTACCGAGAAGCTCGGTATTCCCTATGTATTCAAGGCCAGCTTCGACAAGGCCAACCGCTCGTCCGTGACCTCGTTCCGTGGCCCAGGCCTGGAAGAGGGCATGAAGGTCTTTGAGGAGATCAAAAAGACCTTCGGCGTACCAGTGATCACCGACGTGCATGAGCCTGAGCAAGCCGCTCCAGTGGCGGCGGTCTGCGACATCATCCAGTTGCCGGCGTTTCTGTCGCGCCAGACTGACCTGGTCGTGGCCATGGCCAAGACCGGTGCGGTGATCAATATCAAGAAGGCCCAGTTCCTCGCGCCCCAAGAGATGAAGCACATCCTGGCCAAGTGCGAAGAGGCGGGGAATGACCAGCTGATTCTCTGCGAGCGTGGTTCCAGATTCGGCTACAACAACCTGGTGGTGGACATGCTCGGCTTCGGCATCATGAAGCAGACCAACTACCCGGTGTTCTTCGACGTCACCCACGCGCTGCAAATGCCGGGTGGTCGCGCCGATTCTGCCGGTGGTCGTCGTGCTCAAGTTACCGATCTGGCCAAAGCCGGCATGAGTCAGGGGCTCGCGGGGCTGTTTTTGGAAGCCCATCCGGATCCAGATAACGCCAAATGCGATGGCCCTTGCGCCCTGCGCTTGGACAAGCTGGAGCCGTTCCTCACCCAGCTCAAGCAGTTGGATGACTTGATCAAGAGTTTTGCGCCGATTGAGACTGCCTGAAACGGTAATTCTCCGGTAAAGTGCGCTTTGTATACAATCTGACTGAATAGTCGGTACATGTTGTGCGCTGGATTAACCTTCAGTGCGCAATAAGTGTGCATCTCAGTACTACCTTTTTCGTCAATTTTTTGGAGTGCTACACGCAATGGCAAAGATCGTCGACATCAAAGGCCGTGAGGTTCTCGACTCCCGTGGTAACCCGACTGTGGAAGCCGATGTAATTCTTGAAGGCGGTATCGTTGGCAGCGCCTGTGCGCCGTCCGGTGCCTCCACGGGTTCGCGTGAAGCGCTAGAACTGCGTGATGGCGACAAGAGCCGTTACATGGGCAAGGGTGTACTGAAGGCTGTGGCCAATATCAATGGCCCGATCCGCGATCTGCTGCTGGGTAAAGATGCCATCGACCAGCAAGCGCTGGACCAGGCCATGATTGCCCTCGACGGTACTGAGAACAAAGCCACCCTGGGTGCCAACGCCATCCTTGCGGTATCCCTGGCTGCGGCCAAGGCCGCTGCTCAGGCCAAAGGCGTGCCGTTGTATGCGCACATCGCCGACCTGAACGGCACTCCAGGTGTTTACTCGATGCCGGTACCGATGATGAACATCATCAACGGCGGCGAGCATGCCGATAACAACGTCGATATTCAGGAGTTCATGGTGCAGCCGGTCGGTGCCAAGACCTTCTCTGACGCACTGCGTATGGGCACTGAGATTTTCCACCACCTCAAAGCGGTACTCAAAGCCCGTGGCCTGAGCACCTCGGTGGGTGACGAAGGTGGTTTCGCACCGAACCTGGCCTCTAACGAAGACGCCTTGGCTGCTATCGCCGAAGCCGTGGCCAATGCTGGCTACACCCTAGGTGATGATGTCACCTTGGCGCTGGACTGCGCCTCCAGCGAGTTCTTCAAAGACGGTCAATACGACCTGGCTGGCGAAGGCAAAGTCTTCAACGCTGAAGGTTTTGCGGATTACCTGGCCGGTCTGTCCGAGCGGTACCCGATCATTTCCATCGAAGATGGTATGGACGAGTCTGACTGGGCGGGCTGGAAAGTCTTGACCGACAAGATCGGTGACAAGGTTCAGTTGGTTGGCGACGACCTGTTTGTAACCAATACCAAGATCCTCAAGCGCGGTATCGACGAGTCAATCGGTAACTCGATTCTGATCAAGTTCAACCAGATCGGCACCCTGACCGAAACGCTGGAAGCCATCCAGATGGCCAAAGCAGCGGGTTACACCGCTGTGATCTCGCACCGCTCGGGTGAAACCGAAGACAGCACCATTGCCGATTTGGCCGTGGGCACTGCTGCTGGCCAGATCAAAACGGGTTCGCTGTGCCGTTCTGATCGTGTGTCCAAGTACAACCAGCTGTTGCGTATCGAGGAGCAGCTTGGTGCTAAAGCTCCGTACAAGGGCCGCGCCGAGTTCCGTGGCTAAACACCGCTGTGCTTGACGTTACAGCGTTGCGCCTTGTGGCCTACATGGATGTGGCTGACGCCGTTGCCCGCCGGGAGCGGGTTCGGCACTAGTCTTCGCTCGCGATATTTTCAGTGATCACTCAAGGCATGGTAAAAGGGGGCGGCGCGAGTCGCCCCTTTTTACGTTCGGAAGCTTTTTCGCTATGCGCAATAATTTTTACTGGGTGTTTATCGTGCTGATTGCCGTGCTGGCAGGCCTGCAGTATCGCCTGTGGGTGGGTGATGGCAGCTTGGCGAAGGTGGCCCAGTTACAGCAGCAAATCGCTGACCAGCAAGGTGAAAACCAGCAGCTGCAAGAGCGTAACCGGATTCTCGAGGCTGAGGTTCTGGAGTTAAAAAGTGGTATGGAGACCGTCGAAGAGCGTGCGCGACAAGAGTTGGGCATGCTCAAAGAGGGTGAAACCCTCTATCAGTTGGCTGAATGAACAACCACGAACTCCCCCCCTTCTGGGCGCTGATCCCGGCTGCTGGCATTGGTAGTCGGATGCGTGCCGATCGGCCCAAGCAGTACCTGCAGTTGGCCGGCAAAAGCATTATTGAACATACCCTGGCGTGCTTCCTTGAGCACCCACAGTTACGCGGTGTGGTGGTCAGTCTGGCGGCCGAAGACCCCTATTGGCCAACGCTGGCCTGTGCCAGTGACCCGCGTATTCAGCGGGCTGATGGTGGTGCTGAGCGTGCTGATTCAGTACTCAATGGTTTGCTGCGCTTGAATGAATTGGGCGCTGAGGATCAAGACTGGGTATTGGTGCATGATGCCGCGCGGCCGAATTTGGCGCGGAGTGATCTGGACCTATTGCTCGGCGAGTTGGCCAATGACCCGGTGGGTGGGTTGCTCGCTGTGCCCGCCCGCGACACGCTTAAGCGCGCGGGTGCCGATGGTCGCGTGCAGGCTACAGTTGATCGCTCGACCATCTGGCAGGCCTTTACCCCGCAGATGTTCCGCTTGGGTGAGTTGCAGCGCGCGCTGGCTGATGCGTTGATTGCCGGTGTGGCAATTACCGATGAAGCCTCTGCTATGGAGTGGGCGGGGCAGGCGCCGCGGCTGATTGAAGGCCGTGCAGATAACCTCAAAGTCACCCGCCCGGAAGACCTGCAGGGCCTCAGTCTGCTCTGGCAAGGGCGCTGCTAGCTCAGTCCTTGCGGTATTCGCGGCGCTCGCCGAGCCCCTGCTTAAGAACGTCCACCAATCGCCGCACTTTGGGCGACAGGTGCCGTTGCTGGGGGTAGATCGCCCATACGGCGGTGTCCGGCGGTTGCTGGTTATCCAGCAGTGAAACCAGTGCGCCGTTGCGCAGATGCTCCAGCACGTAGTAATCCGGCAGTTGGCACAAGCCCACCCCGCGCAACGCCGCTTCCAGCACCGCCTGGCCGCTGTTGCAGCGCCAGTTGCCCTGTACCCGCATGCTGATATCCCGGTCGTTGGTCTGAAAGCTCCACATATCCGAACTGCCGATTAGGCAATTATGTTGGCTCAGCTCGGACAGCGAGTGTGGCCGGCCATAGCGCTGCAGATAGTCGGGCGCCGCGCACAGGTACAGTTGTCGCGACGCCAGCCTCGTAGCCACCAGGCGCGAATCCTGTAAGCGCCCCAGACGGATAGCCAGGTCCAGGCCGTCGTGCAGCAGGTCGAGGGTGCGGTTCGTCAGCTCGATATCCACCCGCAACTGCGGATGCTGGATCATAAATTCGGTGACCAGCGGCACGATAAAGCGTTCGCCATAGGCTACTGCGCAGGTCATGCGCAGCAGGCCTTTGGGTTCGCTGCCTAAATCGCCGACGGCGCGCAGGGCTTCTTCGCGGGCATCCTGCAGGCGCTGGCAATGCTGCAAGAACGTCTGCCCGGCCTCGGTCAGCGCCACACGGCGGGTGCTGCGGTAGAACAGGCGGGTTTGTAGGCGCTCTTCCAGGCGGGCGATCTGTCGGCTGACCTGGGATGACGACAGGCTCAGGCGTTCGGCGGCGGCGGTGAACTGACCGCACTCGGCTACGGCGACAAATTCATCGAGGCCTTCCCAGCGATTCATGGCGAGTGTCCTTGGTGCGGTTTGATTGTCCCTGTATAGCAAGAATATTTTGTTTTTTGGCGGATTATTCTCTTTGCAGCACTGATCTACACTCTCGCCACCGTTGAATCCGCTGGAGAGCGATCATGATCAAGTCCCGTGCTGCCGTAGCCTTTGCCCCCAATCAGCCGCTGCAAATCGTCGAAGTCGACGTCGCACCGCCCAAGGCCGGGGAAGTGCTGGTGCGCATTGTCGCCACCGGCGTGTGCCACACCGATGCTTACACCCTGTCGGGTGAAGATTCCGAAGGGGTGTTCCCGGCGATTCTCGGCCATGAAGGCGGCGGCATTGTCGAGGCGATCGGCGAGGGCGTGACCTCGGTGCAGGTCGGCGACCATGTGATTCCGCTGTACACCGCCGAATGCCGCGCCTGCAAATTTTGTAAATCCGGCAAAACCAACCTGTGCAGCTCGGTACGCGCCACCCAGGGCAAGGGCCTGATGCCGGATGGCACCAGCCGTTTCAGCTACAACGGCGAGCCGATCTACCACTACATGGGCTGCTCGACCTTCTCCGAATACACCGTGCTGCCGGAAGTCTCCCTGGCGGTGATCCCCAAGGACGCACCGCTGGAGAAGGTCTGCCTGCTCGGCTGCGGCGTGACCACCGGCATCGGCGCCGTACTCAACACCGCCAAGGTGGAAGAGGGGGCTACCGTGGCGATCTTCGGCCTGGGTGGTATCGGCCTAGCAGCAATTATCGGCGCGAAGATGGCCAAGGCCTCGCGGATCATCGCCATCGATATCAACCCGGCCAAGTTCGAGGTGGCCCGTGAACTGGGTGCGACCGATTTCGTTAACCCCAAGGATTTCGCCAAGCCGATTCAGGAAGTCATCGTCGAGATGACCGACGGCGGCGTGGATTACTCCTTTGAGTGCGTGGGCAATGTGCAGCTGATGCGCGCGGCGCTGGAATGCGCGCACAAGGGCTGGGGCGAGTCGGTGATTATCGGCGTGGCCGGTGCCGGCCAGGAAATCAGCACCCGACCGTTCCAGTTGGTGACCGGGCGCGTCTGGCGCGGTTCGGCGTTCGGCGGCGTCAAAGGCCGTACCGAGCTGCCGAGCTATGTGGAAAAGGCGCAGAAGGGCGAAATCCCGCTGGATACCTTTATTACCCACAACATGCCGCTGGAAGACATCAACAAGGCCTTTGACCTGATGCATGAAGGCAAGAGCATCCGCACCGTTATCCACTTCTGATTGCGCTGGGCGGCTTTCACTGCCGCCCAATGGAGGCCCTATGACCTTGGAAAATATTTCCTGCCAGAAGAGTGCCGGCGGCTGGCATAAACGCTATCGCCATCGTTCGGCGGTGCTGGGCTGCGACATGGTGTTTGCCGTGTACCTGCCGCCGCAGGCCGAGCAGGGCTGCAAGCTGCCGGTGCTGTATTGGCTGAGCGGGTTGACCTGCACCG
This sequence comes from Gammaproteobacteria bacterium, assembly GCA_018816095.1. Classification (GTDB taxonomy): domain Bacteria; phylum Pseudomonadota; class Gammaproteobacteria; order Pseudomonadales; family Pseudomonadaceae; genus Aquipseudomonas; species Aquipseudomonas spirodelae. The sequence goes on along the minus strand of JAHIWP010000052.1, from coordinate 12,890 downwards.
ATGAGAACTTTATGCAGAAGGCCGGTGCGCACAAGCTGGCGGCCGAGCTGGGGATGATCATCGTAGCGCCGGACACCAGCCCGCGCGGCGCGGATGTGCCGGATGATCCGGATAAGGCTTGGGACTTTGGTTCGGGTGCGGGGTTCTACCTGAACGCCACCCAAGAGCCTTGGGCGCGGCATTACCGCATGTACGACTATGTGGTGCAGGAGCTGCCAGCGCTGATCGAAGCCAACTTCCCGGTATCCGATAAACGCGGCATTAGCGGTCACTCCATGGGCGGGCATGGCGCATTGGTGTGCGCTCTGCGTAACCCGGGACGTTATCAGTCGCTGTCGGCCTTTGCGCCGATCAGCAACCCGAGCAACTGTCCTTGGGGTGAGAAGGCATTCTCGCGCTACCTGGGTGATGAGCGTTCGCGTTGGCGTGAATGGGATGCCTGCGCTTTGCTGGCCGAGGCCACGGAAAAGCTACCGATTCTGGTTGATCAGGGTGATCGCGATGATTTTCTGGAAAACCAGCTCAAGCCGGATGCCCTCAAGGCCGCGGCGCAAGCGGCAGGGCATCCGTTAACCCTGCGTTTGCAGCCCGGTTACGACCACAGCTACTACTTTATCGCCAGCTTTATTGATGACCATCTGCGTCATCACGCCAAGGCGCTGTTGGGCTGAGATCCCGCTGGCGAGTAAGGTGCTTCGCCAGCAAGCCGGCTTCTGCCTGCTGCTTTCAGTTAGAATCACGCCCTGACTTTTTCAGGGCGTTGTTCTTTATGCGTATTGGCCACGGCTACGACGTGCACCGCTTTACCGAGGGTTCTTTTATTACCCTGGGTGGCGTGCAAATCCCCCATCAGTTTGGCCTGTTGGCCCATTCCGACGGCGACGTGCTGCTGCACGCGTTGAGTGATGCCTTGCTTGGCGCGGCGGCGCTGGGCGATATCGGCAAACACTTCCCCGACACTGACCCGACCTTCAAGGGGGCAGATAGTCGCGCCTTGCTGCGCCATGTGCTCGGGCTGATTCACGCCAAGGGCTGGCAGGTCGGCAATGTCGACGCCACCATCGTCGCTCAAGCGCCGAAGATGGCTCCACATATCGAAACCATGCGCGCACGCATTGCCGAAGACCTGCAGGTGAGCCTGGATCAGGTCAACGTCAAAGCCACCACGACCGAGAAGCTGGGTTTTACCGGGCGTGAAGAAGGCATTGCGGTGCATGCGGTCGCGCTGTTGGTCACCCGATGAACGAACTTCAATTGCTGGGCCCGCGCGCCCATGGTGAGCCCTGCGGCATGGCAGTACTCAAGGCCGTGGCGGAAGACTTTCAGGTCGATGAGGTGCTGGATATCCCGCTGGCCGGCGAGGGTGAGCACCTGTGGCTGTGGGTCGAAAAGCGCGAGCTGAACACCGAGGAAGCCGCCAAACGCATCGCCCGCGCCGCTGGTGTGCCGCTGAAACTGATCAGCTATGCCGGTCTCAAGGATCGTCAGGCCCTGACCCGACAGTGGTTCAGCCTGCACCTGCCGGGCAAGGCCAATCCCGACCTGAGCGCTGCCGAAGATGCCAGCCTGAGCATCCTCAAGCAGATACGCCATACTCGCAAACTGCAACGCGGTGCCCATGCGGCCAATGGTTTTACCCTGCGCTTGACGCAGCTGGCTGCGGACCGCGAAGCGCTGGATCAGCGCCTGACTCAGATCGCCGCTCAAGGCGTGCCCAACTATTACGGTCTGCAGCGCTTCGGTCATGAGGGCGGTAATGTTGCCCATGCCCGGCATTTTGCGCAGGGTAAAAGCCTGCCGGAGAAGCGCAATGTGCGCTCGCGGGTACTCTCGGCGGCGCGCAGTTATCTGTTCAATCAAGTGTTGGCTGAGCGGGTCAAAGCCGGTACTTGGAATCAGGCATTGCTGGGTGATTTACTGGCCTTCACCGACAGTCGCAGTTTTTTCCCTGCCGGTGAGGCTGAGTGCGCCGACCCACGCTTGGCCATACTTGATCTTCACCCTACCGGGCCTTTGTGGGGTGCCGGTGTTTCGGCGGCTGAAGGAAGTGCCCAGGCACTGGAGCTGCACTTGGCAGCGCGCGAGGCTGTGTTGGTCGACTGGTTGGCAGAAGCGGGCATGACTCATGAGCGGCGTATCCTGCGCCTCCCCATTGGCGGCCTGTCGTGGCATTATCCCGAGCCTGACATTTTGCAACTGGAATTCGTCCTGCCGGCTGGATGCTTCGCCACCGTCTTGGTGCGCGAGCTTGTCGATCTGTTGCCTGCAGGGCAGACGGACAACCCATGCGTATTCTGATTTCCAATGATGATGGCGTTGCTGCGCCAGGCCTGTCTGCGCTGCATGCAGCGTTAGCGGACTACGCCGAGTGCGCAGTGATTGCTCCCGATCAGGACAAAAGCGGTGCCAGCAGCTCGCTGACCCTTGATCGTCCTTTGCATCCGACGACCTTGCCCAACGGCTACATCAGCCTTAACGGTACCCCCACCGATTGCGTGCACCTGGGCCTTAATGGCTTGCTGCCGCATGTGGCGGATCTGGTGGTGTCGGGTATCAACCTAGGGGCTAATCTGGGCGATGACGTGCTGTATTCCGGCACGGTAGCGGCTGCCCTGGAGGGGCGCTTCCTGGCGCGTCCGGCGTTTGCCTTTTCTTTGCTCTCACGTTTGCCGGATAACCTGCCGACGGCTGCGTATTTCGCCCGCAAGTTGGTTGAGGCGCACGAGCAGCTCGACCTGCCGCCGCGCACTGTGCTTAACGTGAATATCCCCAACCTGCCGCTGGAGCACATCCGTGGTATCCAGCTGACGCGTCTGGGGCACCGTGCGCGGGCTGCTGCGCCGGTTAAGGTGGTCAACCCGCGTGGTAAAGAGGGCTACTGGATTTCGGTGGCCGGTGACGCTGAAGACGGTGGCCCTGGCACGGATTTCCATGCGGTGATGCAGGGCTACGTCTCGGTCACGCCGTTACAGCTGGATCGTACGTTTCAAGAAGGGTTCAGCAGCCTGCAACCCTGGTTGGAGGGGCTGTTGTGATCTTCCGTGAACAGGATGACTTGCACCGCGGTATTGGCATGACCTCGCAGCGCACCCGCGAGCGCCTTATTCAGCGTCTTTACGAGGAGGGGTTGTCCAACGCCCATGTGCTGGAGGCTATTCGCCGCACACCGCGTCACCTGTTTGTAGATGAAGCCCTGGCGCATCGCGCGTATGAGGACACGGCGCTGCCGATTGGCAGCAATCAGACCATTTCGCAGCCGTATATGGTTGCACGCATGAGTGAGCTACTGCTGGCCGCAGGCCCTTTGGACAAGGTGCTGGAAATCGGCACGGGTTCGGGCTACCAGACGGCGATTCTGGCTCAGCTGGTCGAGCGGGTGTTCAGTGTCGAGCGTATCCAGAATCTGCAGGACAAGGCCAAGGAGCGTCTGCTTCAGCTAAACCTACGCAACGTGGTGTTTCGCTGGGGGGACGGCTGGGAAGGTTGGAATGCCCTCGGGCCTTACAACGGCATCATCGTCACGGCGGCGGCGGCCAATGTGCCGCAAGCCTTGCTCGATCAGCTGGCTCCGGGCGGACGCTTGGTCATTCCAGTTGGTGCAGGTGATGAGCAGGAACTCATGATCATCATCCGTGAAGAAGACGGCTTCTCGCGACACGTACTCGATGCTGTGCGTTTTGTGCCTTTGCTTAACGGGCCCCTGGCCTGACTTAGATTGTTCGCGGATGGACCCATGAAGAAGTATTTCCTGCTTTACGCCAAAGGCATTGCCATGGGCGCGGCCGACGTAGTGCCCGGTGTTTCAGGCGGCACCGTAGCCTTTATTACCGGTATTTATGACGAGTTGCTGCGCTCGATTTCGAGCATACCGGTGGCGCTCGGCCTGTTGCTGCGCGGGCGCATTGTTGAGGCCTGGAAAACCGCCAATGCGACCTTTCTGTTGGTGTTGCTGCTGGGCGTCATGACCAGCGTGCTGAGTCTTGCGCGGTTGATTACCTACCTGTTGGTCGAGCAGCCGATCCCCGTGTGGTCGTTTTTCTTTGGCTTGATTTTGGTTTCCACTCATCTGGTCGTACGCGAGATTCAGCACTGGAACTGGACGCGGATTGTCAGTCTGGCGTTGGGGGCGGCATTCGCCTACTGGATTACCGTGGCGTCGCCGCTGCAGTTGGGGAGTGACCCGCTGAGTCTGTTTTTTGCTGGCGCTATCGCTATTTGCGCAATGATTCTGCCGGGCGTTTCCGGCAGTTTTATTCTGGTTCTGCTGGGCTTGTACAGCTTTGTGCTGACGGCGGTGAAAGGGCTGGATGTCACCGTATTACTGATTTTTGCCAGTGGTTGTCTGGTCGGTATTGTCAGCTTTGCCGGTATTCTGCGCTGGCTTCTGACTCGCTGGCGCGACCTGACTCTGGCTTTTCTCACCGGGCTGATGGTCGGTTCACTGAACAAAATCTGGCCCTGGAAGGAAACCCTGACGTGGCGCACCGACAGCCATGGCGAGCAGGTGCCGCTGCTGCAAACGAACCTCTGGCCTGAGCGCTTCGCTGAAATTAGCGGGCAGGACCCGCAGCTTCTTCTAGCCATTACCTTGGCTATTGCCGGCATCATGCTGGTGCTGGCGCTGGAGTGGTTGGCCGGGCGCAGCCCGCAAAGCGCTGGCGATAACCCATAATTGCGGCACAATGCTCGCCTGTTAAATGCAGTCAGTTTTACCCGAGGGAGATGCAGGTGAGTTTCACAGCCATTCAATTGCCGATTCGCGCCAGCAGTGCTCGTCACCTGTTGAGTGGCCTTGTCCTGGGCGTGCTTTTGAGTGCCTGTGCGAGTCCGCCACCCGGTGGCGTCAAAGTGGTTGACCGTACAGCCAGTCAGGCTCCGCAGCGTCAGCCGGTTCGCAGTGGTCAATACCAGGTGAAGCGCGGCGATACGCTGTATTCCATTGCCTTCCGTTTTGGCTGGGACTGGAGGGCGCTGGCCGCGCGTAATGCTATTGCGCAGCCGTATTTGATTCGAGTTGGCCAGATTATTCGCTTTGACGGGCAGCCTGCCAGTCGCCCGCCAGTGGTGGCCAGTACGCCCGTGGTTGTGGCGCCGGCCCGCCGGCCGAGCACGCCGATTAGCAGCAACCCTGCGCTAATCCAGGCGCCAGCCCCGGTCAAGACTGCGCCAAGCATCAGTGCGTTACCGCCTACGCAGCGCTCTGCATCGGGTTGGTTGTGGCCATCGAATGGTGCGGTTATCGGACGTTTTTCCTCAAACGGCAGTTTGAATAAAGGCATTGATATAGGTGGTGAATTAGGCCAGCCTGTTTTGGCCGCGTCTGATGGTTCAGTGGTCTACGCCGGGAGTGGTTTACGGGGCTACGGCGAGTTGATAATCATCAAACATAGCGATACCTATGTAAGCGCCTACGGTCATAACCGCAGGCTGTTGGTGCAGGAGGGGCAACAGGTCAAGGCCGGGCAGAAAATTGCCGAAATGGGTTCCACAGGAACCGACCGGGTCAAACTTCACTTTGAAGTGCGCCGCCAAGGTAAACCTGTAGATCCGCTGCAATATCTGCCTAAACGTTGACCTTGCGCTAGCCTGTCCCCACTCGTAGGAGGACGGGCCCGGTGCAACCAGGGAGTTGGTGCGCTAGGGCTTGCTGTCGAACTCAGCAAGGAATAACAAAAATGGCTCTCAATAAAAAAGAAGCGCCGGAGTTTGATGTTGATGATGAAGTGCTCCTTATGGAGCCGGCTATTGTCCTTGACGACGACTCAAACGAGGCGCTAGCGCCACTTTCCCGCAGCACCGCTAAGGCGTCCACCGCCAGCAGCAAACAGCACAAATATATTGATTACACCCGCGCGCTCGACGCCACTCAGCTGTACCTCAACGAAATTGGCTTCTCGCCTCTGCTGACGCCCGAAGAAGAAGTGTTCTTTGCGCGCTTGGCGCAGAAGGGCGACCCCGCGGGTCGCAAGCGCATGATCGAAAGTAACCTGCGCCTGGTGGTGAAGATTGCTCGCCGTTACGTTAACCGTGGCCTGTCCCTGTTGGACCTTATTGAAGAGGGCAACCTCGGTCTGATCCGCGCGGTAGAGAAATTCGATCCAGAGCGCGGTTTCCGTTTTTCGACCTATGCCACCTGGTGGATCCGCCAGACCATCGAGCGGGCGATCATGAATCAAACCCGTACTATTCGGTTACCCATTCATGTGGTTAAAGAGCTCAACGTATACCTGCGAGCTGCGCGTGAACTGACCCAAAAACTCGATCACGAGCCTTCTGCAGAAGAAATTGCCAGCCTACTGGAGAAGCCGGTGGGTGAAGTCAAACGCATGCTCGGCTTGAACGAGCGTGTGTCCTCGGTGGATGTGTCGCTGGGCCAGGATTCGGACAAAACCCTACTCGATACCCTAACGGATGATCGTCCGACCGACCCTTGCGAGTTATTGCAGGTTGAAGACCTCTCACAGAGCATCGATCAATGGCTCTCGGATCTGACCGATAAGCAGCGTGAAGTGGTGATTCGCCGCTTCGGTCTGCGTGGTCATGAAAGCTGTACGCTGGAGGAGGTGGGGCAGGAGATCGGCTTGACCCGCGAGCGCGTTCGGCAGATTCAGGTCGAAGCCCTTAAGCGCTTGCGCGAGATCTTGGAAAAGAACGGCCTGTCGAGTGACTCATTGTTCCAGTGAGCGTGATGACGAACATCCAACCCGGCTTCTGCCGGGTTTTTTATGAGCCGCTATCCTGGGCAGTCATCAAGTTACGGTGTATTTGCGCCGTACTGGATGGTGTTCTTGATCACTTATACGAGAGAATCTGTAAGCCATTGCTTACAGGTTGCGTAAGCGTTTGGTGCGTGGCTTGGTCGGTCAGATGCCTGTTAAAAATATAACTATATGATTTATATAAGTTATATATTTTTATTTGGCAGGTTCAGGTGATGCCGGCTACATTTCAGGCGCTTGTTAGCTCGGTAAAGATCGCTAGTATTACACCTGCGCAGACGGATAAGCACAGGTTGTCAGGATGGCAATCAGGACATCGCAAGGCGCGATTCATCAGGATGATGGGCTGGGAAATACAGGGACTAGGGACAAAAGAGTGGGCGGTTAATACCGCCCCTTTTTTTGCCTGTAGAAAAGTAAAAACCCGCGCAAGGCGGGTTTTTGTGCAATCGAGGAGCCTGTACTAGCGCTCTAGGTATTGCAGCTTGTCCTTCACGCCATCCCACTCTTCGGCGTCCGGCAGGGACTCTTTCTTCTCGGTGATATTCGGCCAGATTTCCGCCAGATCGGCGTTCAGCTCGATGTACTCCTGCTGATCTTCCGGCACTTCATCTTCAGAGAAAATCGCTTGTGCGGGGCACTCAGGCTCACACAGTGCGCAGTCGATGCACTCATCCGGGTGAATCACCAGGAAGTTCGGGCCTTCGTAGAAGCAGTCCACCGGGCAGACTTCTACGCAGTCGGTGTATTTGCATTTGACGCAGTTGTCGGTAACGACGAAGGTCATGTCTGATTCTCTCCTCGGGCGCCAGCCTGCCCCGTTCTATGCGGGCTTTAGCGGCTAGGGGGTGGTGGCCACGGCTCAGGCTTTAAGTCGGGCAGTCGTAAAAATGCGCGCGATTCTAACAGTTCGCGCGCAATAGCGTTAGAAGCGTGTCTTCCATGTATATAACAGTTCCAGCGCTTTGCGCGGAGTCAGATCATCGGGATTGATCTTGCGCAATTCTTCCTGCAGTGGATGCGGCAGGCTGGCGAACATATCACTCTGCAACGGTGCCGCAGTCTGACCTGGCTGTGTGGCGGGTAACTCATGCGGCAGACTAGTGGTTTCCAAGCGTGCCAGATGCTCGCGGGCGCGCAGGATGACCTCATTCGGTACGCCCGCCAGTTGTGCCACGGCCAAGCCGTAGCTCTGACTGGCTGGGCCAGGCAGTACATGGTGGAGGAATACGATGCGCTCATTATGCTCGGTGGCGTTGAGGTGCACGTTAGCCACGATGGGCTGGCTTTCCGGCAGCACGGTTAGTTCAAAGTAATGGGTGGCAAACAGGGTGTAAGCGCGCAGCTTGGCCAGCTGTTCAGCTGCCGCCCAGGCCAGTGATAGGCCGTCGAAGGTGCTGGTGCCGCGGCCGACTTCGTCCATCAATACCAGGCTGCGCTCTGTAGCGTTATGCAGAATATTGGCGGTTTCGCTCATTTCCACCATAAAAGTCGAGCGGCCACCGGCCAGGTCATCGCTCGAACCGATACGGGTAAAGATACGGTCAACCAGCGATAGCTCGCAGCTTTTTGCCGGGACGAAGCTGCCGATGTGCGCAAGCAAAACGATCAGTGCGGTCTGGCGCATGTAGGTGGATTTACCACCCATGTTCGGTCCGGTGATGATCAGCATGCGCGTGTCATCGTCCAGGCTCAGGTCGTTGGCCACAAACGGCGTGGTCAATACTTGCTCAACCACCGGGTGACGACCTTGATCGATGCGCATGCACGGCTCATCGACAAAGCGCGGGCGGTTCAGATCCAGATTCAGCGCGCGCTCAGCCAGGTTGCTCAGTACGTCCAGTTCGGCCAGAGCGGCAGCACTGTCCTGTAGCGGGCCGAGGTGGCTGATCAGGCGCTCCAGCAACTCGTCGTAGAGTAATTTCTCGCGAGCCAGGGCGCGGCTCTTGGCCGATAGCGCTTTGTCCTCGAACTCTTTGAGTTCGGGGGTGATAAAGCGCTCAGCGCCTTTCAGGGTCTGGCGGCGGATATAGTCTGCCGGAGCAGATTCAGCCTGTTTGCTCGGTAGCTCGATAAAATAGCCGTGTACACGGTTGTAGCCGACCTTGAGGTTGGCCAACCCGGTGCGGGCTTTTTCGCGGGTTTCCAGGTCCATCAGGTACTGGCCGGCGTTTTCGCTGAGCGACTGCAATTCGTCCAGTTCGGCGTCGTAGCCGGTTTTCAGCACGCCGCCATCGCGAATCACCGCCGGCGGATTGTCGATAATCGCTTTTGCCAGCAGCTCGGCCAGTTCCGGGTAGGTGCTGACGCTCGTCGCCAGACTGGTCAAATGAGGCGCTTCTAGATTGGCCATGGCCATTTGCAGGGTCGGTAACGCGGCCAGGGCATCACGCAGGCGCGCCAGGTCACGTGGACGGGCGTTGCGTAGGCCGATTCGCGCCAGAATACGCTCTAGATCACCGATTTCTTTGAGCTGCGGCTGCAGGGTTTCGAAGCGATAGCGCTCCAGCAAGCAGGCGATCGACTCCTGCCGCGCTTCGAGAATGGATTGGTCGCGCAGCGGGCGGTTTAGCCAGCGGCTCAGCAGGCGGCTGCCCATGGCGGTCTGGCAGCGGTCAACGACCGACTGCAGGGTGTTTTCACGCCCGCCGGCCAAGTTGATATCTAGCTCAAGATTGCGCCGGCTGGCGCCGTCGAGAATCACTGTATCGTCCAGGCGCTCATGACGCAGGCTGCGCAGGTGCGGCAGGGCAGTGCGTTGAGTTTCCTTGGCGTACGCCAGCAGACAGCCCGCTGCGCCGATGGCCAGCGTCAGGTTTTCACAACCAAAGCCCTTGAGGTCCTGGGTGGCGAATTGTTGGCAGAGGCTTTTGTGCGCGGTGTCGCGTTCGAAATCCCACGGCGCACGGCGTTTTGCGCCCCGGCGCTTTTCGGCGGGCAGGTTTTGTGGCCAATCATCGGGGATCAGCAGCTCAACCGGATTGAGGCGCTCAAGTTCGGCCAGCAGGTTCTCCCAGCCTTTGATCTCCAGCACGCTAAAGCGGCCACTGGTGATGTCCAGCACGGCCAAACCGAACAGACGCTCATCGCCCAGTACGGCGGCCAGCAGGTTATCGCGCCGCTCATCAAGCAGCGCCTCATCACTGATGGTGCCGGGGGTGATAATGCGCACCACCTGGCGTTCTACCGGCCCCTTGCTGGTGGCCGGGTCGCCTACCTGCTCGCAGATCACCACGGACTCGCCAAGTTTGACTAGCTTGGCCAGGTAGCCCTCCAGTGAGTGGAAGGGAATCCCGCACATGGGGATGGCCTGCCCCGCGGATTGGCCGCGGGCCGTCAGGGTAATATCCAGCAGTTTGGCGGCCTTTTTTGCGTCCTCGTAGAAAATCTCGTAGAAGTCGCCCATGCGGTAGAACATCAGTTGATCTGGGTGCTGATTTTTCAGTCTCCAGTACTGTTGCATCATGGGCGTGTGAGAACTGAGGTCGCTTTGGCTCATCGTTTTAACTGTCCGGCTGAATCGCAAAAGCGCCTAGTGTACGGTATCGGCCTGGCTGGCTTTAACCCCGGAGTGCAGATGACTGTGAATGAGCAAACCCTGACCCGCCTGGCGACTGAGTTAGGCGAGCAACTGCTGGCTTCTAAGGCTCAGGTGACAACGGCCGAGTCCTGCACCGGCGGCGGCATTGCTGAGGCCATTACTCGGGTTCCTGGCAGTTCGGCCTGGTTTGAGGCTGGTTTCGTGACCTATTCCAATCAGCAAAAGAGCCGACAGCTCGAGGTGCCTGCACGCCTGTTCACCACCGTTGGCGCGGTGAGTCAGGAGGTTGTCGAAGCCATGGTGCGCGGGGCCCAGGCCAATAGCGGGGCGCGTTTTGCCGTGGCCGTTAGCGGTGTGGCCGGTCCCGATGGCGGCACGCCGCAGAAACCTGTGGGCACTGTATGGTTGGCCTGGGGCGATGGCGCACAGATTTTCAGTGTGCGCCGCCAGTTCTCGGGTGACCGTGGTGAAGTTCGCCGACAAACGGTTGAGGCCGCTCTGGCTGGGCTGTTGCGCCTGTTGGCGAAAGAAAATCCAAGCCCGGGGTAGGCGGGTGACTTGCCCTGTGGAATAATACTGTCTACTTATACAGTTGTTGGTGGCCGCTAGCTGGCCCTTCTTGATTACGTGAGGACTTAAATGGACGAGAATAAGAAGCGCGCCTTGGCGGCTGCCTTAGGCCAGATTGAAAAGCAATTCGGCAAAGGCGCAGTGATGCGTATGGGCGATCACGATCGCCAGGCCATTCCGGCTATCTCCACTGGCTCGCTGGGTCTGGATATCGCGCTGGGCATTGGTGGTCTGCCAAAAGGCCGTATCGTCGAAATTTACGGCCCTGAGTCTTCCGGTAAAACCACCCTGACCCTGTCGGTTATCGCCGAAGCGCAGAAGCTCGGTGCCACCTGTGCGTTCGTCGATGCAGAGCACGCGCTCGACCCCGAATACGCCGGCAAGCTGGGTGTGAATGTTGATGACCTCTTGGTGTCGCAGCCCGATACCGGTGAGCAAGCCCTGGAAATCACCGACATGCTGGTGCGTTCCAATGCCATCGACGTGATCGTTATCGACTCCGTGGCGGCACTGGTGCCGAAAGCCGAAATCGAAGGCGAGATGGGCGATATGCACGTCGGCCTGCAGTATGCAGTATTCGGTGTTGCAGCATAGATTTGGTTCACTTAGGAGGTATCCTTTCCTCTCGTAGGGGCACGCCCTAAGCAAATCAGTAAGATTCGATTAATTATTAATTCGAGTGGTCGATAAGAATGGATCAGGCAAAAAGCAAAGCGTTAGAGGCGGCTCTCTCACAGATTGAGAAGCAGTTTGGTAAGGGTTCCATTATGCGACTGGGTTCAGATCGCACTATGGATATCGATGTCATATCCACCGGCTCTCTTGGTCTGGACATCGCTCTAGGCGTAGGCGGTTTGCCGCGCGGTCGTATTGTAGAGATCTACGGGCCTGAGTCTTCGGGTAAGACGACTCTAACACTCTCAGTTATTGCTGAAGCGCAACGTCAAGGGCTGACATGTGCATTTATCGATGCCGAACACGCACTTGACCCAATCTACGCAGCAAAGCTTGGCGTTAATATTGATGATCTCCTGTGCTCGCAGCCAGATACCGGAGAGCAGGCGCTCGAGATCGTGGATATCCTTACTAGATCAGGCGCTATTAATCTTATTGTTGTCGACTCAGTGGCAGCTCTTACACCCAAAGCTGAAATCGAAGGTGAAATTGGGGATATGCACGTCGGGTTGGCCGCGCGCATGATGAGCCAGGCAATGCGTAAGATTACGGGTAACCTTAAAAACTCGAACACTATGTGTATCTTCATTAACCAGATTCGTATGAAGATAGGTGTTATGTTTGGGAGTCCTGAAACTACAACTGGCGGTAACGCCCTGAAATTCTATGCCTCGGTACGTCTGGATATCCGTCGCACCGGTGCAGTGAAGGAAGGTGACGAAGTTACAGGCAGTGAGACGCGTGTAAAAGTTGTAAAGAACAAAGTTGCAGCACCTTTTAAACAAGCAGAGTTCCAGATTATTTACGGTCAAGGTATTAGTAAGGCAGGTGAAATTGTAGACCTGGCGGTCGCAAATAATTTTATCGATAAATCAGGTGCTTGGTATGCCTTTGAAGGCAATAAGATCGGCCAAGGTAAGGCCAATACCATGAAGTGGCTGTTGGAAAACAAAGCCTCCATGGACAAGATTGAAGGAATGATCCGCGAGAAGATGATGCCAAAGAAGCAAGCTGAATCCGGTGCCCTGGCGCCTGAAAAAGAGCCTGAAGTCGAAATTTGATAGTTCGTAGTCCCGCGAAACTTGGCTAAAACTATTGCAGATTCCGGTAACATCAGTCCGTCTTAGAAGCCCTGGCTGCTAAAGCCAGGTTTTCTTTTGGGCTTAGGGATGTTCTGGAAGGTCTCTGTTTCGCGAAAGTACTGCTCTGTAACTAGCATGGCTGCTAGGGATGGTCTGAAGTAGCTGTGTATTTCTGGCTGACTTCAGCCCCTGCCGATTTTAAAAGCGGCAAATCGATCAAAAACGCTCAGATCACCCGCTTATTTCTGTGTTTTTAGCCGCCGCGAGCACCTCGCGGCAGCCATTTTCCACATTACAGGCGCA
>JAHIWP010000051.1 GCA_018816095.1 Gammaproteobacteria bacterium | reverse complement strand
GCGAACAACGATGGAATTCGAAAAACTGCTGCGCCTGATGGTCGAAAAGGGCGGCTCTGACCTGTTTATTACCGCTGGCGTGCCGCCGTCGATGAAGGTCAACGGCAAGATCATGCCGATCACCAAGACGCCCATGTCGCCGGAGCAGACCCGTGAAACCGTGCATGCGGTGATGAACGAACAACAGCGCCGCGACTTTACCGAGAATCACGAGTGCAACTTCGCCATCAGCGCTCGTGGTATTGGTCGTTTCCGCGTCAGTGCCTTCTACCAGCGTAATCTGGCTGGCATGGTGTTGCGGCGTATCGAAACCAATATCCCAACACTCGATGAGCTGAAACTGCCGGAAATCCTCAAGAAATTAGCGCTGACCAAGCGCGGTTTGGTGTTGTTTGTGGGTGCCACCGGTACCGGTAAATCGACCTCGCTGGCAGCGATGATTGGCTACCGCAACAAGAACAGCAGCGGCCATATCATCTCCATCGAAGATCCGATCGAATACATCCACCAACATCAGAGCTGCATCGTTACTCAGCGTGAAGTCGGTATCGACACCGAATCTTTCGAGGTGGCGCTGAAGAATACCCTGCGTCAGGCCCCGGACGTGATTCTGATCGGCGAGGTGCGCACCCGTGAAACCATGGATCATGCAGTAGCCTTCGCTGAAACTGGCCACCTCTGTCTAGCCACCTTGCACGCTAATAACGCCAACCAGGCGCTGGACCGGATCATCAACTTCTTCCCGGCGGATCGGCAGAATCAGGTGTGGATGGACTTGTCGCTGAACCTCAAGGCCATCGTTGCCCAGCAATTGATCCCGACCCCCGACGGCAAGGGTCGTCGCGCGGTGATCGAGGTGCTGATCAACACCCCGCTGGCCGCCGACCTGATCCGCAAGGGCGATGTGCACGAACTCAAAGCACTGATGAAGCGCTCCACCGAACAGGGCATGCAAACCTTCGATCAGGCGCTTTATACCCTCTATAGCCAGGGTGAGATCACCTACGAAGATGCGCTGCTATATGCGGATTCGGCCAACGACCTGCGTCTGATGATCAAGCTCGGTTCGGAAACCGATGGCGATCACCTGAGCAGCATGAGCCAGGGCTTGTCGCTGGAAGTCAGCGAGGATGATCCGGGTCGACGTTTTCGCTGACTTGCGGCACCTTTGCTGCGCTACGGCGAATGCTTTTGCCGGCCTGCTGGGCGACGGCGGCAGCCTGACCGTCGCGCTGTGCACCGGCGCGGGCCTGGCTCATGAGTTGGGGAATCAGCGGGCCTTCCGGCAGGTTTTTCCAGAAGCGCACCGGCAGGCTGTTCTCCAGCGCGCTGCGGTTTAGCCGCGCTGGATTAAAGGTGCTGCCGTAATAGGCCAGCCACAAGGCTTGCCCGTTATCTTCAGGCGTTTGCGCCAGGCGCTGCCACTCATCCGGGCAGGGGCGCTGATAGTGCAAATGCTGGCCATCCCAGTAGATGCCGTCATCTGGTGTAGCAATTAGCCAGGTGCTGCGGCCTAGGCGTTCCGCGAAGTGCTCGCTGGCGCTGTGCAGAATGTCATGGGCGGGTTCGTGCCAAGCCACCAGGTGCGGGCCTTCGGCATGTTCCGGGCGGGGATGAAAGCGCACAAATGCATGCAGGTGATGGGCTTCGCGGCGCACCGCTTTGAGTCGCTTATGCAGCTGGCTGCCGTCGATATCTCCGGGCAGCATGGCGGCGCGATCACCCTGGGCGACGCGCCAGAGAATTCGGTACAACAGGCTCCAGCGGTCCTCCACCCGAAAGCATGCCGCGCTCTGCAGCAGCGCGAGTAGTTGCCTGGGGATGCGCGGCGCCTCAGCTGCAGGCGTTGTATTTACTGGGCTGGGTGCTTGGTCAAACAGGCCGCCGCGGTCGCCGTCCCCCCGCCAGTTGACTTGATGCGGCGCCAGACCCTGGCGCAGCAGCGCGCGGGCCGTATCACGCCAGCCAGCAAAGCTGCCATCGAAATGTGCGCTGTGCATTACCACAGTGCCATCTGAGCTGGTGTTTCACTCAATTGCTGGCGCAAGAGCAGTGATTCGCGGCTGGCCTGCAGTGGCCGGTAGTCTTGGGTGACGATAAACGGCTTGGCCTTTTCCAGGGCGCAGCGCAAACGTGTGAGGTCTTCAAAGCGGATACGTCGCTGGCGGCGCAGCGCGACCAAGCGTTTCGCGCTGAGTACGCCGATGCCGGGCACGCGGGCAATCATGGCGGGCTCGGCACGATTGAGGTCAACCGGGAAGTGCTCGCGGTTGTTCAGTGCCCAGGCCAGTTTCGGGTCGATATCCAGCGCCAGATTACCGGGGCCGGTGAGCAGCTCGCTGGCCTCGAAACCATAACCGCGCATGAGGAAGTCTGCCTGATACAGGCGATGTTCGCGAAGCAGCGGCGGCGCTTCGAAGGGCACGGTATTGGGGCTTTGCGGGATCGGGCTGAAGGCTGAGTAGTAAACGCGGCGCAGCCGGTAATTGTCATAAAGCGAGGCGGCGGTGTGCAGGATGGTGCTGTCATCGGTGGCGTCGGCGCCAATAATCATCTGCGTGCTTTGCCCGGCGGGTGCGAAGCGTGGCGCACGTACTTCAGCGCGGGCTTCGCTTTCACCCAGATGAATCGAGTGCATGGCCTGCTTGATGGTTCGCACCTGTTTCTCCGGTGCAAGGCGGATCAGGCTGGCCTCGGTGGGCAACTCGATGTTCACGCTGAGGCGGTCGGCATAGCGCCCGGCTTCGGCAATCAACAGCGGATCGGCGTCGGGAATGGTTTTGAGGTGGATATAGCCGCGAAACTCATGTTCCTCGCGCAGCAGTTTGGCCACACGGATGAGCTGCTCCATGGTGTAGTCGGCGGAGCGGATGATCCCGGAGCTGAGAAACAGCCCGCTGATGCAGTTGGGTTTATAGAAGTCGATAGTCAGGGTCACCACTTCTTCTGGGGTAAAGCGCGCGCGTGGCACGTCGCTGGAGCGGCGGTTAACGCAGTACTGGCAGTCATACAGGCAGAAATTGGTCAGCAGGATTTTCAGCAGGGCCACGCAGCGCCCATCAGGGGTGAAGCTGTGGCAAATGCCCATGCCGCTGGTTGAGCCGATGCCGCTCTTGCCTTTGGAGCTGCGTGTGGGCGCGCCGCTGCTGGCGCAGGACGCGTCATACTTGGCGGCGTCGGCGAGCACGGTGAGTTTCTCGATCAGCTGCATGGTAGAGTCTGAAATAACTGTTTATGCATACAGTATTTAATAATCTTAGGCAGGCCGCAAGCGCTGCTTTTGCAGTCTGCTCAGCGGATTGCCCCGCTCGGCGAACCTTGCGTAGAGTGTGGCGTCAAAGCGTTATCAGCCATCAGGAGGCACGCATATGCAGCGACAGGACACGCACAGCAAACTCATCGGCTATTTGCTGTGGATTTTCGGCTTTCTCGGCGCACACCGTTTCTACTACGGCAAACCGGTCACCGGGACCATCTGGTTTTTCACCTTCGGCTTGCTGTTTATCGGCTGGATCGTTGACCTGTTTCTGATCCCGGCCATGGATCGAGAAGCGGATCTGCGTTTTACTGCCGGTGATACCGATTACAACGTGGCGTGGATTCTGTTGACCTTTCTCGGTATTTTCGGCGTGCACCGTATGTACCAAGGCAAGTGGATTACCGGGATCATTTACCTATTTACCGGCGGCCTGTTTCTGTTGGGCGTGCTGTATGACTTCTGGACATTGAATACCCAGGTGTCGATTAAAAACGCCGAACGCGGCTAAGGTATTGATACAGAAAAGCCCGCCAATTGGCGGGCTTTTTCATGCTGCGCGGGGTTACGCCTGGTAGCTGATGTGCCCATCAACCAGGGTGTAGCGCACCGCGCCGGGTAGGCAATGACCCATAAACGGGCAGTTGCTGCCTTTTGAAAACCAGCTTTCTCCTGCCAGCGTCGATGCCTGTGGGTCGAACAGCAGCAGGTCGGCCGCAGCGCCGACCGTGAGCCGACCAAGTGGTAGGCCCAGCGCATCGGCCGGGCCGTTGCTTAGGCGTGCCAGCAGGGTCGGCAGGTCGAGCAAACCGTCCTGTACCAGGCTCATGGCCAGTGGTAATAGCAGTTGCACGCTGCTGA
The DNA here is from genome assembly GCA_018816095.1 of Gammaproteobacteria bacterium. Classification (GTDB taxonomy): domain Bacteria; phylum Pseudomonadota; class Gammaproteobacteria; order Pseudomonadales; family Pseudomonadaceae; genus Aquipseudomonas; species Aquipseudomonas spirodelae. The sequence goes on along the minus strand of JAHIWP010000051.1, from coordinate 19,395 downwards.
TACCCGGCTCTGTCGCGCCGAACGGGGCCAGTTTGGCGTCGCGTTCGTGCGGCTGGTGGTGGCTGGCAATGGCGCCAATTACGCCGCTTTTTACCGCAGCGCGCAGGCCGTCACGATCATGGGCGGTGCGCAGTGGCGGTTGCACGTGATACAGGCTGGAGAAACCTTCCAGGGCTTCGTCGGTGAGAATCAGTTGGTACAGCGCCACATCGGCAGTCACTGGCAGGCTGCGGGCCTGCGCGTCGGCGATCAGCTGGGCGCCGCGGGCGCTGGTCAGTTGGCTGAAGTGCGCGCGCACGCCGGTCTGCTCAACCAGCAGCAGGTCGCGAGCCAGAGCCACGGTTTCCGCGCTTTCCGGAATGCCCGGTAAGCCGAGGAAGCTGGCCATTGCGCCTTCGTGGGCCAGACCGCCTTCGGCGAGGTCATGGTCTTGCGAGTGGAAGACCACCGTCAGGTCGAAGGTGGCTGCATATTCCAGGGCGCGGCGCAGGGTACGGTTGTTGCGAAAGCTATCGAGGCCATTGCTGAAGGCCACGCAACCGGCGTCGCGCAACGCTACCAGTTCTGCCAGCTGCTCGCCTTCCAGGCCTTTGCTCAGGGCGCCAATCGGGAACACCTTGGTGTGCCCGGCTTCGCGAGCACGGTCAAGAATCAGCTCGGCCACCGCCGGGGTGTCCAGTACTGGCTTGGTAAAGGGCGGGCAGCACAGGCTGGTGACGCCGCCAGCGGCGGCGGCCAGTGTTTCTGTAGCGATGTTGCCCTTACGGCTATAACCCGGCTCGCGTAGGGCGACGTTCAGGTCGACCAGACCTGGGGCGGCCACAAGGCCTTGGGCGTCGATGCTTTGCTCGACGACAAAGCCGGCTGGCGCCTGGCCAATGGCGACGATCTTGCCGCTTTCAATAAAGATATCGGCGAGCTGATCGAAGTGGCTGCTGGGGTCAATCACCCGGGCACCGAGGATACGCATACGCATCAGTTCTGCTCCTCAGCGTCTTGATTAAGTTGGCGCTGGGCGTTCTGCCCGCTCATGGTCATGGACAGCACGGCCATGCGGATCGCGATGCCGTAGGTCACCTGGTTGAGAATCACCGATTGCGGACCATCGGCTACGGCCGATTCGATCTCAACCCCCCGGTTGATGGGACCTGGGTGCATGACCAAGGCATCGGGTTTGGCCAGTTTCAGGCGCTGCTCGGTGAGACCGAACAGGCGGTAGAACTCGCCCTCGCTGGGCAGCAGGCCGCCGCTCATGCGCTCACGTTGCAGGCGCAGCATGATCACCACGTCGACATCTTTGAGGCCTTTGGCCATGTCGCTGTACACGGTGACGCCGTATTGCTCGATGCCGACCGGTAGCAGGGTTTTTGGCGCTATCACGCGGATATCCGGGCAGCCGAGGGTCTTCAGCGCGAGCATGTTGGAGCGCGCCACCCGTGAGTGCAGGATGTCACCGACGATGGCCACTGAGAGGTTCTCAAAGCTGCCTTTGTGGCGGCGGATGGTCAGCATGTCGAGCATGCCCTGAGTCGGGTGCGCGTGGCGGCCGTCGCCGCCGTTGATAATCGCCAGGTTCGGGCACACGTGCTCGGCGATAAAGTGCGCTGCGCCGGAGTCCGCATGGCGTACGACAAAGATGTCGGCGGCCATGGCTTCGAGGTTGCGCAACGTGTCGAACAGGGTTTCGCCCTTGCTGGTTGAGCTGGTCGATACGTTAAGGCTGATGACATCGGCGGACAGGCGCTGAGCCGCCAGTTCGAAAGTGGTGCGGGTGCGCGTGGAGTTCTCGAAGAACACGTTGCACACGGTCTTGCCGCGCAACAGTGGGACCTTTTTCACCGCGCGGGCGCCGACTTCGAGGAAGGAGTCGGCGGTGTCGAGAATTTCGGTCAGCAGTTCGCGCGGCAGGCCATCGATGGAGAGAAAATGGCGCAGCTGGCCTTGGTCGTTAAGCTGCAGCGGGCGCTTGGCGGCTTGGGTCGTCATCGGGCGAGTCTCAGTTGGCAAGCGTCTGGAGTTCGAGCGTCAGGGGCGTGGGGCCGGATAATTTTACCCGTTGATCCACCGCCAGTGACAGGGTTGCACCGACTACATCCGGGCGGATCGGCAGTTCGCGGGCATCCAGGTCGAGCAGGCTGACCAGGGTTACGCTGGCCGGGCGGCCATAGTCGAACAGTTCGTTGAGGGCCGCGCGGATGGTGCGGCCACTCATCAGTACATCGTCGATCAGCACCAGGTGCTGGCCTTCGATTTCGAACGGCAGCTCTGACGGCTGCACCTGAGGGTGCAGGCCGTTTTGGGTGAAGTCATCACGGTAGAACGACACATCAAGAATACCCAGGGCGTCCTGGCGGTTAAGCGCGGCAAGCAGCGCTTGGGCGACCCAGACACCACCGGTGCGGATGCCGATAAAGCGCGGCTCGCTGATCCGTCGCTTATTCAGGTGGTTGGTCAGGGCGGCGGCCATTTGCGGCAGCAGTTCGGCCGGGTTGGGTAAGCTCATGGCAACACTCCATATGTATACAAAACAGCCCCTGAAAACGTAGGCGAGGCAGCCGAGACAAGGCGAAAATAGGCTAGGAAGCGCAGTTTACGTGTTGTAAATGAGCATTCCGAGCCTGTTTTTAACGCAGTATCGGCAACGCAGGTAGTTTTCAGGGGCTGTTTTCTTCGAGCCAGCCTTGTAGCAGCAGGGCGGCGGCAAGGGCGTCGACCGGGCGTTCGCGGTAGCCGCTGGTTTGTCCCTGTTGCAGGCGTTGGCCTTTGGCCTCGTAGGTGGTCAGGCGTTCGTCGTGGGTGTGTACGGGCAGGTTGAAGCGGCCGTTAAGGCGGCGGGCGAATTTTTCTGCGCGCTCGCTCATCTCACTTTTCGTGCCGTCCATGTTCAGCGGCAGGCCGACAACGATGGCGTCCGGCTGCCACTCCTTGATTAGCGCTTCGACTTTCTGCCAGTCGGGTACGCCGTTCTGCGCCTTGAGGATGCACAGCTCGCGGGCTTGTCCGGTGATGACCTGGCCGACTGCTACGCCAATCTGCTTGCTTCCGTAATCGAAGCCCAGCAGCAGGCGCAGCGGCTTTGTCTTGGTTTCAGTCATCAGGCGTGTCCGGCTTGTGAGCTAAGCAGGCTGAGATTGACGCCCAGGCGAGCGGCGGCAGCATTCAGGCGTTGGTCGAAGGGCAGGTCGAAGAGGATGCTCGCGTCTGCAGGGCAGGTGAGCCAGGCGTTGTCGACCAGCTCAGCTTCCAGCTGACCGGCGCCCCAGCCGGCATAGCCGAGGGACATCAGGTATTTATCCGGGCCGCTGCCGTCGGCAATCGCAAACAGCACGTCTTGCGAGGTCGACAGGCCTAGCTCGCCCAGCTCCAGTGTCGCTTGGTACTGCGGGCCGCTGGGGTGCAAGACAAAGCCGCGGTCGGTCTGTACCGGGCCGCCGTTAAAGATCGGCAGGCTCTGGCACAGCACCGGTGGCTCTTCATCCGGGCGCAGCTGTTCGAGTACGTCGGCCAGGTTGAGGCCACTAGGCTTGTTGATCACCAGGCCCATCGCACCGTGGGCGTTATGGTCGATCAGGTAGGTAACGGTCTGCGCAAAGCGCGGATCGGCCATGTGCGGCATGGCAATCAGGAAATGGTGCTTGAGGTAGCTGGGGCTGGCGTCTTTCATGGAGGGTAGTTTGGAGCTTTGCGTGGCAAGCCTCAAGCCCATACGTTGAGCCATGATGGTCCCTGGCTGGTTTTGCGTCGCTGCTCAGTTACTTGACAGGCGGTCGCCGCGGGCGAAGCGCCAGGTACGGATGATTTCCAGGCGGTCGACATCAGCCAGGTCTCCGGTGAACGGTGCGAACGGTGCGGCTAGGCGCACGATACGCAGTGCTGCCTGATCGAGCAGGCGCTGTCCGGAGGATTCCAGCACTTGCACTTCGTACAGCGTGCCATCGCGGTTGATCGATACCAGTAAGCGCAGGTTGCCGTAGATGCCCTGGCGGCGTGCCTCATCGGGGTAGTTGAGGTTGCCGACGCGCTCAACCTTTTTGCGCCACTCATCTTTATACCAGGCGCCTTTGTCGCGCATGGTTGAAGCTGCGCTGATGCGATGGACCTTCGGGCGTTTGGCGTATTGCTGCACTTCCAAGGCCAGTTCAGCCTCTAGGCTGGCAATCTCCGACGACAGTTGAGCGCTGTCAAACACCGGCGCTGGTCGGGTTTGCGGCGTGGGCTTGGCTTCTTCGCGTTTGACCGGGGTTTTCTGTTGTTGCGGGGCGCGAGTGGCGACTGCTGCTTTAGGGGCTTGCTGGCGCACGGCGGGCTGTTGCGGCGCGGCGGGTGGGGTTACGCGCTTCACCTCGCTGTCCTGGAACAACGCCTGCTCAGTGGTTTTCGGCGCAGCTTTGTGTTCCAGGGTGCCGCTGCCCTGTTGATTGTCCTGGGCGAGGAAGTCCGCCTCTTTAGGCTTTTCTTCGCTTTTGAAGGTGGAGAGGGTGATCTCCAGGGTTTTGCTGATCTGGCTGGGCTCGGCCAGGGTAAAGCCCAGGCCAAGAATCAGTGCGGCATGCAGCGCGGCAGCGAGGAACAGGGTAAAGCCCAAGCGGTCCGCCGGCTGTACGCCGGCGCTGGGAAGTTCTGGGAGTTGGGCTGTTGCGTTCATTGCATGCCGGGTCTGCTCAGGTTGCCGCGCAGTCTGCCGAGGGTGCATGGAAAAGTCTATGAAGCACTGCGCGCATTGAGCTTCTCGGCAATTTTGTCCATCAGGCGCTCGCCGATACGTGTATCGAAGGCCGTATCGATCTCGCGGATGCAGGTCGGGCTGGTGACGTTGATCTCGGTCAGGTATTCACCAATCACGTCCAGGCCGACGAACAGCAGGCCTTTCTCACGCAGGGTTGGCCCGACGGCGGCAGCGATTTCACGGTCGCGTTCGCTCAACGGTCTGGCTTCGCCGCGGCCGCCGGCGGCGAGGTTGCCACGTGTCTCGCCGGCCGCGGGAATACGTGCCAGGCAATAAGGCACGGGTTCGCCGTCAATCATCAGGATGCGCTTGTCGCCATCCTTGATCGCCGGGAGGTAGCCCTGGGCCATAATCTGCTGCTGGCCGTGATTGGTCAGGGTCTCGAGAATCACCGAAAGGTTGGGATCGCCTTCGCGATGGCGAAATATCATCGATCCGCCCATGCCATCGAGTGGTTTGAGAATGATGTCACGCTGCTCTTTGGCAAACTCGCGCAGAATGTCGGCTCTACGGCTGACCACGGTCGGCGGGGTGTATTGGCTGAACTGGGTGGCAAAGTACTTTTCATTGCAGTCGCGCAGACTTTGCGGGCGGTTGACCACCAGCGTGCCGGCTTGCTCGGCTTGCTCCAGCAGGTAGGTGGAGTAGACGAACTCGTTGTCGAAGGGCGGATCCTTGCGCATCAGGATCACATCCAGCTCGCTCAGCGCGACATCCTGCTCACTGCCCAGCTCGAACCAGCGTTGCGGATCGTTGAATACCTTAAGCTCTGAAAGCCGAGCGCGTGCGACACCCTTGGCTTGGTAAAGATCTTTCTGTTCCATATAGAAGATGGTCCAGCCGCGCGCTTGCGCGGCCAGCAACATGGCCAGCGAGCTGTCCTTCTTGAAGGCGATCTGGGCGATTGGATCCATGACAATGCCGAGGCGGACGCTCATGGCGGTGTTCTCCGTAAATGGTAGCGATTAGGGTGTGACAGGACGCGATATGGCGTCAGGGTGGCGTTGACAAGCCAGGTGGTCAAGGAAAAACCTTGGCCCCGCCGGCTTATAGATTGCATCTGGAGAGTGTGCTAAAAAGGCCCGACGATTGGGAGGTAGCCCGTCGGTGACAGGGTCTCAGGCGCACTGATATAACGCAAAAATAACGACTCACCGAGGCGATGGTAGGGCAAACATGGAACAGCATTCCGAGGGCTTGAGGGTGATGGTGATCGACGACTCGAAAACGATTCGTCGCACCGCGGAAACCCTGCTGAAAAAGGTGGGCTGCGAGGTAATTACCGCAGTTGACGGCTTCGATGCTTTGGCAAAGATCGCTGATACCCACCCAAATATCATTTTTGTCGACATTATGATGCCGCGACTCGATGGCTATCAGACCTGCGCCTTGATCAAGAACAACAGCGCTTTCAAATCCACCCCGGTGATCATGCTGTCTTCTAAAGATGGTTTGTTCGATAAAGCCAAAGGGCGCATCGTCGGCTCCGATCAATACCTGACCAAGCCCTTCAGCAAAGAAGAGCTGCTTGGGGCGATCAAGGCTCATGTGCCCGACTTTATTCCGGTGGAACAAGCGTCCTGACGCCTGGCTGACCAGCTGCGCGTCTTTTTAAAGTATTGGGAAACACCATGGCTCGAATTCTGATTGTTGATGACTCGCCGACTGAAATGTACAAACTGACCGCCATGCTGGAAAAGCACGGTCATCAAGTACTTAAAGCGGAAAATGGCGCCGATGGCGTTGCCCTGGCACGCCAGGAAAAGCCGGATGCGGTGCTGATGGATATCGTTATGCCTGGCCTCAATGGCTTTCAGGCGACCCGCCAGCTGACCAAAGATGCCGACACCAGTCATATCCCGGTGATCATCGTCACCACCAAGGATCAAGAAACCGACAAGGTCTGGGGCAAGCGCCAGGGTGCGAAGGATTACCTGACCAAGCCGGTTGACGAAGACACCCTGGTTAAAACCTTGAATGCAGTATTGGCCGGTTAAACCGAGTCAGTCGGCAATTAAAAAACAATAAGGCCGCAGCTGGCATGTCGGACGCGCAAACACCTTTTCAAACCCTTCTGGATATCGACGCGCTTTGTCGTTCGCTGGCGGCTGGCTTGCCTTCGCAGCAAGCGGTCGTGCAAACCTGGAGCGGTATCGGTTTTCGCATGGGCGAGCGCTTTTTTGTTGCCCCTATGGGTGAGGTCGGCGAGGTTCTGCATGAGCCGCGTCACACCCTGTTGCCCGGCGTGAAAAGCTGGGTGAAGGGCGTAGCCAACGTGCGCGGACGCTTGCTGCCGGTCATGGACCTGTGCGGCTTCTTCGGCAATGAGTTGTCGCCGCTGCGCAAAAAACGCCGAGTGTTAGTCGTCGATCACCAGGAGGTCTTTGCGGGTCTTACGGTCGATGAAGTGTTCGGCATGCAGCATTTTCCAGTGGACACCTTCTCCGAGCAGCTGCCGCCGCTCGAAGCGTCCATCACACCTTTTATCCACGGAGTATTTCAACGTGAACAGCCCTGGCTGGTGTTCAGCCCACACGCGCTGGCCCAGAACGCGGGTTTTCTCGACGTGGCGTATTAACAGTTTATCGGTGGGGTCGGCATTGCCGGCCTTTTGGCGTTACATGGGAACCGTAGTGCGGTCGGTCCAGGCGGGGGCCAGTAAATGAAAAAACTAAATACAGGTAATTTGTTAGCAGGTGCGCGCAGTAGCACATTGATCGCAGGGCTGTTTATTGTCCTGATCGTGTCGATCGTGTTGTTGTTCGCCAACTTCGCCTACATCAACACCCAGTCCAACTACGACACGGAATACATCGGTCACGCCGGTGAGCTGCGCGTCCTGTCCCAGCGTATTGCCAAGAACTCATCTGAAGCTGCCGCCGGTACGCCAGAAGCGTTCGGTTTGCTGCGTGACGCACGTAACGACTTTCAGGCGCGTTGGGGCTATCTGACTGACGGTAACGAAGAGACCGGTCTGCCAGCTGCTCCAGAGGCCCTGCAGCCGCAGATGACTGCGGTGCAGCAGGACTGGGATACGCTGCGGCAAAACACCGACGCCATTCTGGCCAACGAACAGACTGTTCTGTCGTTGCACCAGGTAGCCGCCACGCTCGCTGAAACTATTCCGCAGCTGCAGGTCGAGTACGAAGAAGTGGTCGACATTCTGCTGGAAAGCGGCGCGCCGGCGGCCCAGGTCTCGGTTGCTCAGCGTCAATCCTTGCTGGCAGAACGTATCCTCGGTTCGGTGAACAAGGTACTGGCCGGTGACCAAGACTCGGTTCAAGCCGCTGACATGTTCGGCCGTGACGCCAGCCTGTTCGGTCGTGTGTTGAGTGCGATGCTTGAAGGCAACGCGGCCATGGAAATTACCCAAGTGGGCGACGCGGAGGCTCTTGAGCGTCTCGCGGAAATTTCCGAGCTGTTTGAGTTCGTTTCCGGCTCGGTGGACGAGATTCTCGAAACCTCGCCGGAGCTGTTCCAGGTACGTGAGTCGGCTAACGTGATCTTCAGCGTTTCGCAGACCCTGTTGGACAAAGCGTCTGAATTGGCTATCGGTTTTGAAGCGCAGTCCAGTGGCCGCGCGTTCAATACCCTGATCGGTTATGTGCTGGGTGCTTTGGCACTGGCTTCGATCATCCTGATCGGTCTGGTGATGGTGCGCGAAACCAACAGTCGCTTGGCCTCTACCGCCGAGAAGAACGAGCGTAACCAAACCGCGATTTTGCGCCTGCTTGACGAAATTGCTGACCTCGCCGACGGTGACTTGACCGTAGCCGCGACGGTAACCGAGGACTTCACCGGTGCCATTGCTGACTCCATCAACTACTCCATCGACCAGCTGCGTGATCTGGTAGCCACGATTAACCTGACCGCCGTTCAGGTAGCCGGTGCGGCCCAGGAAACCCAGGCCACGGCGATGCACCTGGCTGAAGCTTCCGAGCACCAGGCCCAGGAAATTGCCGGTGCTTCTGCGGCGATCAACGAAATGGCTGTGTCGATTGACCAGGTATCGGCGAACGCCTCGGAGTCCTCCGCGGTAGCGGAACGTTCCGTAGCCATCGCCAACAAAGGCAACGAAGTGGTGCACAACACCATCACCGGCATGGATAACATCCGTGAGCAGATCCAGGACACCTCCAAGCGTATTAAACGCCTCGGTGAATCGTCCCAGGAGATCGGTGACATCGTTAGCCTGATTAACGACATTGCTGACCAGACCAACATCCTCGCACTGAATGCCGCGATTCAGGCCTCCATGGCCGGTGATGCGGGTCGAGGCTTCGCCGTGGTAGCGGACGAAGTACAACGCCTTGCAGAACGTTCCTCGGCGGCGACCAAGCAGATCGAGGCACTGGTTAAGACGATTCAGACCGACACCAACGAAGCCGTTATCTCGATGGAACAAACGACTTCCGAAGTGGTGCGCGGTGCGCGTCTGGCGCAGGACGCCGGGGTTGCACTGGAAGAGATCGAGAAGGTATCCAAGACCCTCGCGGCCTTGATTCAGAACATCTCTAACGCGGCACGCCAGCAGGCCTCTTCGGCAGGCCACATTTCCAACACCATGAACGTGATCCAAGAGATCACCTCGCAAACCTCCTCCGGTACCACTGCCACCGCCAAGAGCATTGGTAACCTGGCCAAGATGGCCAGTGAGATGCGTAAGTCGGTATCCGGTTTTACCTTGCCGGGTGGTGAACAGGCTTAATTGGTTGCTGTGCAACAGGCTGGAAAGCCTGTTGCACAGCGGGCTATGGCCGTAAGCGAGGGGCACGACATGCAGTCAGGCGTTTGGGCCTTGCAGCCTCTGGCAGACATGACAGCCACGGAGTTTCGTGACTGGCAGGTGCTGCTTGAGGAACGTACTGGGGTCGTTCTCAATGAGCGGCGGCAGGCGTTTTTGCAAACCAATCTGAGTGCGCGAATGCGTGAGCTGGGCGTGACGGATTACGCCACGTACTACCAGCAGGTCACCGATGGTCCCCGCGGTGCGGTGGAGTGGTCGACCCTGCTGGATCGGCTGACTGTGCAGGAAACCCGTTTCTTTCGTCATCGCCCGTCCTTTGAAGTGCTCGAAAGCTATTTGCGCGAGCGTTTACAGCAGGGCATGACGCAGCCATGGGAGCTGTGGAGCGTGGGATGCGCCAGTGGTGAAGAGCCTTATTCACTGGCCATCAGCGCTGCCGAGGTTCTGCGTGAAAGTGAACATCCGGATCATTTCGGGGTAACAGGCACCGATATCAGCCTGAATGCGCTGAATAAGGCGCGCGATGGCCAATACGGCGCGCGCCGTCTGGAACAGTTGGATGCTGACCTGTGCCAGCGCTACTTCCTGGCCCAGGATGATGGACGTTTTAAAGTGCTGCCTAACCTGGCCGCACGCGTGTGTTGCGCCCGGCTCAATGTATTGGAGCTGGCCAAGGCGCCTATGTCCGGAATGGACGTTATTTTTTGTCAGAACTTGTTGATCTATTTTCGTCGCTGGCGTCGCCGCGAGATCCTTAACCGCCTGGCCGAGCGCCTGGCGCCCGGAGGGCTGCTGGTGGTCGGAGTAGGTGAAGTAGCAGGTTGGCAGCATCCGGAGTTGATTCCGGTGGCCGACGAGCGAGTGCTGGCGTTTACCCGCAAGGGATAAGGCAGAAGAGCCAAGTTTATGAGTGGAGTGGCTATGGGTGATCGGCACGATTATGTCGCCCTGGAATGGGTTAAAGGCGAGATCGCGGAAACCCTGAAACAGGCGCGTCAGGCGCTGGAGGCGTTCGTTGAGAACCCCCAGGACGCTACGCGCATGCGTTTCTGCCAGACCTATGTGCATCAGGTGCTGGGCACCTTGCAGATGGTCGAGTTTTTCGGCGCGGCGCTGCTCGCTGAGGAAATGGAACAGCTGGCTGGTGCGCTGATTGACGGCCGGGTAAGCAACCAGGGCGAAGCCTTGGAAGTGCTGATGCAGTCGATTCTGCAGCTGCCGGTTTATCTAGACCGTATCCAGACTGCGCGCCGCGACCTGCCGATGGTCGTGCTGCCGCTACTCAATGACCTGCGCGCCGCCCGCGGGGAAAAACTGCTCTCGGAGACGAGCCTGTTTGCCCCGGACATGTCCGGGCGCAATGCGGCGCTGTCCAATGATTCGATCGCGCAGCTGAGCACCGCCGAGCTGCCAGGGCTGTTGCGTAAGCTGCGGCAGATGCTGCAAATGGCCTTGGTGGGGGTGATCCGCAATCAGGACTTACCGACCAACCTGGGTTATATGGCACGGGTGTTCGCCCGCCTGGAAAACCTGTGCAAAGACTCGCCCCTTGGCCCACTGTGGCAGATCGCCTCGGGCGTGGTCGAAGGCCTGGCCAACGGCAGCGTAGCCAATGGATCTTCTGTGCGTACCTTGTTGCGCCAGGTGGATAAAGAACTCAAGCGTCTGCTTGAGCAGGGGGCTGAAGGTCTGAATCAGCCGGCGCCTGATGAGCTGAGTAAGAACCTGCTGTTCTACGTGGCGAAATCCACGGCTCAATCACCGCGCGTACGTGGCCTTAAAGACCAATACCGCCTCGACGATGCACTGCCGGACAACGATGTTGTCGATGAAGAGCGTGCACGCCTGGCCGGTCCCGACCGCGACGCTATGCGTTCGGTGGTGGCCGCGCTCTGTGAAGAGTTGGTCCGCGTTAAAGACAGCCTCGATCTATTCGTACGCAGCGACCGCACTCAGGTGGCTGACCTGGAGGCGCTGGCCGCACCGCTCAAGCAAATTGCCGATACCCTTGCGGTTTTGGGCTTTAGCCAGCCGCGTAAAGTGATTGTCGACCAACTCGATGTGATCAACGGCTTGGCCAAAGGCCAGGGCGAGCCCAGCGATGCGGTGCTGATGGATGTCGCCGGTGCGCTGTTGTATGTCGAGGCCACTCTGGCTGGCATGGTTGGCCCCGCACAGGACGGCGGCCGTGAAGAAAGCCACCTGCCGACTACCGATGTGGCGCAGATTCACCAGCTGGTAATCAAAGAAGCGCGCACCGGCCTGGAGCAGGCTAAAGACGCGATTATCGAATTTATCGCCTCGCAGTGGAACCATGAACACTTGGCCCGCGTGCCCGAGCTACTGACTCAGGTGCGTGGCGGTCTGGCGATGATTCCGCTGCAGCGCGCCGCCGATCTGCTCAATGCCTGCAACCGCTATATCCAAGAACAACTGCTGGCGCGCAAGGCCGTGCCCAACTGGCAAAACCTCGACACCCTGGCGGACGCCATTACCAGTGTTGAGTATTACCTCGAACGCCTGGCTGAAGACCATGCCAGCCAAGGCGATCTGATCCTTGATGTGGCCGAGGAAAGCCTCGACAGCCTGGGTTATCCGCTTAAAGAAAAGCCGTCGATTCTTGACCGCATCGACACGCCTGCAGAAACCTTCGCGCCATTGGCTGATCCGCTGCTCGATATGGAGGTGTTGCGTGACGAGCCCGAGCCCGAGCCCGAAGTCAGTCCGCCGGCGCTTGACGATGAACCGCTGAGCCTGGATTTGACGGATGACTTCAGTGCTGAGTTTGCGGATTTAGATTCTACCGCCCTGGATGCGCCGTCGGCTGAGCTTGAGCTGATCGACTTCAGTAGTGATCTGAGTGACGCCGAGCTGTTGCCTCAGGCGGAAACCGTGGAAGAGCCGTCATTACCCAGCGAGGAGTTGTCGCTCGACAGCTTTGAGCTGGATGTCAGCGATAGCCCAGCCAATTGGGGTGAAGACGAGCTGGCCGCGCTGGAGTTACCTGAAGTTGACCTGCCGAGCGCCCCGCCAAGCGAAGAGTCGCCTCCGCCTGTTGCTGAAAAAGCGTTGTCGATGGCCGATGTCATGGCCGCTCCCGTGCAGGCGATCAACCCACCTGCGCACGATGTACCGCCAAGCCTGCTACCGCCGCCGGCCGATGAAGAGCCGATTGATGAAGAGCTTATGGAAGTCTTTATCGAAGAGGTGGGCGAAGTGCTGGAAACCATCGCCGAGTATTTTCCGCAGTGGTGCGCGGACACCGATAACAAAGATGCCCTGAGCGAAATTCGCCGCGCCTTCCACACCCTCAAGGGCAGTGGTCGCATGGTCCGCGCGTTGGTGATCGGTGAGTTGGGATGGTCGATTGAGAACCTGCTCAACCGCGTGCTCGACCGCAGCATTCAACCGGGTGCCGAGGTGCAGCAGGTGATTGCCGACGTGGTCGCCCTGATGCCGGCCTTGGTCGATGAGTTTGCCAGTAAGGCACAACGTCAGCGTGACGATGTCGACCATTTGGCCGCCACGGCCCATGCCTTGGCCAAAGGCCGAAGTCTCCCAAAACCTCAAGCCCCGGTTGAGCAGGTAGCTGAGCCCGAGGGTCTGCCCAGCGCTACCGACGAGAGCGGCGCAGACGCTGAAGGTCTGGACCCGCAGTTGCTGGAAATTTTCCGCAACGAAGCGGAGATGCACCTCGATACGTTGGTTGGCTTCCTGGCTGACTGTGCTCAGGAGCTGCCGCAGCCTGTAACCGACGACTTGCAGCGGGCCTTGCACACCCTTAAAGGCAGTGCTTCGATGGCCGGCATTCTGCCAGTGGCTGAGATTGCTTCGCCGCTAGAGAAGCTGGTTAAGGAATTTAAAGCCAACCTGATCCCCATGGACCTGGCCGAAGCGGAATTGCTCAGCAGCGCTGAGAAGCTCTTCCGCCTCGGGCTTGAGCAGCTGGAAAGCCAACCGCTGGGCGTATTGCCGGGTGCTGCCGAGTTCCTTGAGCGCGTGCAGAAGCTGCACAATGAGCGCCTCGAACAGGCGGAAAACAGCCGACAGAGCGAGCAGGGTGGGGAAAAGCGCGACCCGCAGATGATCAGCATCTTCCTCGCCGAAGGCATGGATATCCTGCTGGATGCCGAAGACCTGCTACGCCAGTGGCGTGAGCATCCGTCCGAACGCCAGGAACTCAGCTCACTGTTGGATGAGTTGACTACCCTGGGCCGCGGCGCCGAAATGGCCGATCTGCCGCAGATAGACGAACTCTGCGAAGCCTTGCTCGACCTTTATGGCGCCGTGGAAGAAGGCCGCCTGGCTGTCAGCGAGCGCTTCTTCAGCGAAGCTGAGCAAGCTCACGAAGCCCTGATCGGCATGATGGATCAGGTGGCTGCGGGCTTGCAGGTAAGCGCTGCTCCTGAGCGCGTGCAAGCCCTGCGTGATTTGATGATGGAGGCGCTGGATCCTAATACCCTGGCGCTGTTGTCTAACAACGGTGCTGCCGGTATCGAGATTGTTGAACTGACAGACGCCACGGCTGCGTTGGCAGAACTTAGCGTGGGTGAGCCGGATGAAGTGATTGAGCCGTTGTCGCTCGATGCGCTGCCACTCGACGCGCTGCTTGAGTCTACTGAGCCTGTTAGCGAGCCGCTGGCTGAACAGCCGACTGCTTCGCTGTATGAATCGCTCGACGAAGAAATGGTGTCGATCTTCCTCGAAGAAGCCGTGGATATTCTGGACAGTGCCGGCCAGGCGCTGGAGCGCTGGTTGGCTGACCCAGACAACAAAGCCGCACTGTCATCCCTGCAGCGTGATCTGCACACCCTCAAAGGTGGTGCGCGCATGGCCGAAATTCGTCCGATTGGCGATCTCGCCCATGAACTCGAATCGCTGTACGAAGGCCTGGTGGATCGCCGTTACAGCGCCTCCCCGGCGTTGGCGAGTCTTCTGCAGCAAAGCCATGACAGCTTGGCGCAATTGCTCGAGCAGTTGCAGGCCCGCGCGGCGATGCCTTCCCCGGTGGCGTTGATTGAGGCCATTCGCAGTTTCCGCCAGAGTGGTGGGCAAAGCTTGCCGGTCAGCCACGCGATGCCCGAACCTGCTGCCGAAGCCGAAGCCGAAGCCGAAGCCGAAGCCGAAGCCGAAGCCGAAGCCGAAGCCGAAGCCGAAGCCGTGCCGGTGATCGAGTTGTCAGATCTGTTAGAGGCTGAGCCCGAAGCCGATGAAGAAATCGACTTCGGTATTCTCACCGATGAGCCGCAAGACGCGCTGGACAGCGAGCCATTAGCGGCTGAGTCGCTAGACATCGAGGTGACCGAGCTGCCTGTCGTCGAGTTCGACGATCCCGAATTGCTCGATCCCGAGCCTGAAACGGACGCGGTTGAACTTGCGGATATTGCGCACGAGCAGCTCGATGCAGCGCCGGCCCCCGCGGCCATTGAAGACGAACGCGATCCAGAGTTGGTGGAGATCTTCCTGGAGGAAGGTTTCGACATCATCGACAGCGCCGGTGCGGCATTGCAGCGCTGGATGGACGACGTCAACAACAGCCTTGAACTGGAATCGCTGCAGCGTGATCTGCACACCCTCAAGGGTGGTGCACGCATGGCTGAAATCCGTGAAATCGGTGACTTGGCCCACGAGCTGGAATTCCTCTACGAAGGCCTTGGCGATGGCCGTTTGCGTGCCAGTCAAGAGTTGTTCAGCCTGCTGCAGGCCTGTCACGACAGCCTGGCTGAGATGCTCGAAGCCGTGCGCGGCAAGCACAGCGTGCCAAGTGGTGAGGAGCTGATCGACACCATCAAGCGCTTCCGCGCCAACCCGGATGAGCAGCTGAGTATGCCGTCTGCGGTTGCGCTTAAAGCCGCCGAAGATCAGCCCGATGAAGGTGAGTCGGACATCCTCGACATCTTCCTTGAGGAAGCGGATGACCTGCTGGAAGCCATGGAAGTTTCGATTGGCCGCTGGGAAGCTGATCGTGAAGACGCCAGCGCCATCGATGATATGTTGCGCACCCTGCACACCCTCAAAGGCGGTGCACGCCTAGCCGGGCAAAAGCGTTTGGGCGACCTTAGCCACAACCTCGAACAGCATCTAACTGAAGCACAGGTTCAGGGCGCACCTTGGCCGCAGAGCCTGTTTGTCGATGTGCAGTCGGGCTTCGAAGGATTGCAGCAGGAACTCGAGGTTCTGCGCCAGCGCTTGAATGACAGCCTGCTTGACGACGCCGCCAGTGCACACACGCCTGCGCCAGCAGCTCGCCTGCCGGAGTTGAGCACACCGATTGTGGCAGCCAGTGTGCTGCCTGCGCAGGAGCTGGTGGCCAAGGTGCTGCCATTCGTGCGCCGCGCACAAGAAGCCGCGCAGGAAGCGGCATCGCGCCGTGCGCCGCAGGAGCTGGTCAAGGTACCCGCCGAATTGCTTGAAGGCCTGGTTAACCTGGCGGGTGAAACCTCGATTTTCCGTGGCCGAGTCGAGCAGCAGGTCAGTGACTTTGGTTTCACCCTGAGTGAAATGGAAGCCACCATTGACCGTGTACGCGACCAGCTTCGCCGCCTCGATACCGAAACCCAAGCGCAGATCCTCAGCCGTATCGAGGCTGAAGCCGAGCGTATGGGTTATGAAGATTTTGACCCGCTGGAAATGGATCGTCATTCCCAGTTACAGCAGCTGTCGCGCGCCCTGTTTGAGTCGGCGTCCGACTTGCTCGACCTGAAAGAAACCCTGGCGGCGCGTAACCGCGATGCGGAAACCCTGTTGCTACAACAAGCGCGGGTCAACTCGGAGCTGCAGGAAGGCCTGATGCGCACGCGCATGGTGCCGTTCGATCGCCTGGTGCCGCGTTTGCGCCGTATCGTGCGGCAGATCTCCGGTGAGCTGGGCAAGCAAGTTGAGTTTGTCGTCGGCAATGCCGATGGAGAGATGGACCGTACCGTCCTCGAACGTATCGTCGCGCCGCTGGAGCACATGCTGCGCAACGCCGTTGACCACGGTATTGAAGCCGCTGATGTACGGCGTGCTGCCGGTAAGCCGGAGCAGGGCACCATTCGCCTGGCGCTCGGCCGTGAGGGTGGCGATATCGTCATGACCCTGGCGGATGACGGCGGCGGTATTCGCCTGGATGCAGTCAAGCGCAAAGCCATTGAGCGCGGCTTGATGGACGCAGACTCCGACCTGAGCGATTACGAAATCCTGCAATTTATTCTCGAGGCCGGCTTCTCCACGGCTGAGAAGGTCACGCAGATCTCCGGCCGTGGCGTCGGAATGGATGTGGTGCACTCGGAAGTGAAGCAGCTCGGTGGCTCGATGAGCATCGAGTCGCTGCCGGGCACCGGCACCACCTTTACCATTCGCCTGCCGTTCACCGTGTCGGTTAACCGCGCGCTGATGGTGTTGTCCGGTGAAGACCTGTACGCCATTCCGTTGAACACCATTGAAGGTATCGTGCGGGTTTCGCCCTACGAGCTGGAAGCTTATTACGCCCCCGATGCACCGCGCTTCGAGTATGCCGGGCAGAGCTATGAACTGCGCTACCTGGGCGACCTGCTCAACAACGGGCAGCAGCCCAAACTAGTTGGCCAGAGCTTACCGTTGCCGGTGATTCTGGTGCGCTCCAAGGAGCACGCGGTGGCGGTACAGGTTGACTCCCTGGCCGGTTCCCGCGAGATCGTGGTGAAGAGCCTTGGCCCGCAGTTTGCCGGTGTGCACGGGATCTCCGGTGCAACCATTCTCGGTGACGGCCGCGTGGTGGTGATTCTTGACCTGCTGGCGACCATCCGTGTGCTGCACGCGCATCTACTTAACCAGTTGCAGCCACGCCAGCTCAGGCAATCAGCCAGCGCCGCCGAGATTGAAGCGGATCGGCCGACGCTGGTCATGGTGGTCGATGACTCGGTCACCGTGCGCAAGGTCACCAGCCGTCTGCTTGAGCGCAACGGCATGAACGTGCTGACCGCGAGAGACGGTGTCGATGCCATCTCGCAGCTGCAGGAGCGCAAGCCCGACATCATGCTGCTGGATATTGAAATGCCGCGCATGGACGGCTTTGAAGTGGCGACCCTGGTGCGCCATGACGAAGGCCTGAAAGACCTGCCAATCATCATGATTACCTCGCGTACTGGTGAGAAGCACCGTGAGCGGGCCATGAGCCTCGGCGTCAATGAATACCTGGGTAAGCCTTACCAAGAGTCCTTGTTGCTTGAAACCATTCAGCAGCTGGTGGGCCGTCAGCCGGTAAACCGCACATGACCGATAAAACTGCAGCCCGCATCGCGGTAATTGCTGACACCTCATTGCAGCGCCATGTGCTGCAGCAAGCGCTGACGGGTAGCGGCTATCAGGTGGTGATGAACAGTGATCCGGCGCGTCTCGATCAGGCTACCCTGAGTGCGTGCGAGACCGATTTATGGCTGGTCGATCTGGCGCAGTCGGATGATTCGCCGCTGATCGATAACCTGATGGAGAATGCCGTAGTCCCCGTGCTTTTTGGCGAAGGCCATGCGCCTGAGCGTCATTCGGAAAACTACCCACGCTGGGAGCGGCGGTTGTTTGGCAAGCTGAAGAAATTGGTGGGCGACCCGTCGCAAGCCGTTGGTCCTAGCTTGGAAGCCTTGCTGGCCGAAGCGCAGCGGCCGTCACGTCTGGATTTACCGGCCGTACTGGCGGACACCCCGCTGGTCGCCGGCGAACCGGCGCGTCAGGTTTGGTTACTGGCCGCTTCCTTGGGTGGCCCTGCGGCGGTAAAGGCCTTTCTCGATGCCTTGCCAGGCGGTTTGCCGATAGGCTTCGTCTACGCCCAACATATTGCTGCCAGTTTTGAGAGTTCGCTGCCGCAGGCCGTGGGCCGCCACAGTCAATGGCACGTTAACCCGGCCCGCCACGGCGATGCCGTGCGCTGCGGTGAAGTGGTGGTAGTGCCGATCAGTCACGAGCTGGGCTTCAACGATGACGGCCAGATGCAGGTAGCCGAACGCGGCTGGCCGGAACCCTACAGCCCGTCGATCGACCAGATGATGCTTAACCTGGCGCAGCATTTCGCTGCGCTGAGCGGTGTTATTGCCTTCAGCGGGATGGGCAGTGATGGCAGTGCTGCGGCGGCTTATGTGCGCCGTCAGGGTGGCTTGATCTGGACCCAGCGTGCTGACAGCTGCGCATGCCCGAGCATGCCCGACAGCCTGCGTGAAGGCGGTTACAGCAGCTTTAGCGGTGACCCGCGCGAGTTGGCCGGCGCCTTGGTCAACCACTTGGCCGAGCAGTGCCGTTAATCCGGGGCCGTGCCCTGTACAGGATAAATTTATGAGCCAAGCCGTCGCCACGCAGAACAGCGTCACTAGCCTGACCGGCCTGCTGATGCCGTTGACTGATCGCACTCTGCTGCTGCCCAACGTGGCGGTCGCCGAACTAATTCCTTACCGCGCGCCGCAGGTCAGTGAAGGGTTGCCCAGCTGGTTTCTCGGGCAGATTGCCTGGCGTGATCTACGCCTGCCGCTGTTGTCGTTCGAGGCCGCGTCGGATGGCCAGGCGACTGTTAGCTCAGGCTCGCGGGTGGCGGTGATCAATGCCTTGGGCGGTCGTCCAACGGTGAAGTTTATTGCCGTACTGGTGCAAGGTATTCCACGTTCGATCAAGGTCGGTGCCGAGCTGGTGCGTGCCGATGTCGCGTTGTCGCCACTGGAGTTGGACGCGGTGCAGTTCGGTGACACGGTGCTCAAGATTCCCGACCTGCTTGGGCTGGAACAGAAGCTGGCTGACGCTGGATTGATCTGACCGTTAAAAACCGAAAAGCCCGCATCTGCGGGCTTTTTTATGGTGCGCCAGGCATGGCGCGTAGCGCCGTGACTGGCGCTGTCGGGTTCACTGTGGTGGTGAGCCTGGCGACTTGGAGGTGAAAGTCCTCTACACACCCGGCAAGGGGAAGTGTTAGCTGAAGGCAAGG
>JAHIWP010000010.1 GCA_018816095.1 Gammaproteobacteria bacterium | reverse complement strand
GCCGCCGGGCTTTTCAGGATCACCAGGTGCGACTCTCATCGTGGCGCGGGGCATGCCTCATACAGACGCCGGATAGATTTAAGCAAGCCAAACACCCATCGCTGATCAGTATTGCAAAAATGGGGGTGACCATAGATTTTTAATGTTCGGGATATACCTATTTGCTCTTTTCCGCAATCCAGATGGTGTGTCGCGTGCCCTTGTTACCATGGGCATAGACCTGCACTTCCTCCACCTTGAAACCCGCCTTGCGCACCTTGTCGCTGAACACCCAGTCGGCACTCGCCGACCACACCGCCAATACACCCTTTGGGCGCAAGGCCTGGTAGCAGCGCTGCAGGCCCTGGGCCGAATACAGCCAGCTATTACGCTTCTGGGTCAGGCCTTCGGGGCCGTTGTCGACGTCCAGCATGATCGCGTCATAACGCTGATCGGCGTTTTTCAGGCAATTGGCCACATCGTCCTGAATCATCCGCGTACGCGGATCAAGGATCGGATATCCGGCCTTGGCGCCCAGCGGGCCACGGTTCCACTCCACCACGCCAGGCACCAGTTCGGCCACTTCCACCTCAGCAGTCTTGCCTAGGTTCTGCAACGCCGCTGCCAGGGTAAAACCCATACCCAGACCGCCAATCAGTACCCGTGAGTCCGGTCGCCCCGCGACCTTCTTGCAAGGAATCGCCGCCAGCGCATCTTCGGAGCCGTGCATGCGTGTGTTCATCAGCTGACCGCCATCGCCGCCGGCAATCTTGATCACAAAGTCCTCGCCATACTCGAACAGGCACAGTGCGCCAGAGCCATCAGGAATAGGGGCGGTATCGAGCAAGACAAAGCGTTTCATGGGGCGCGGCAACCTAGGTCAGAGCAAAACGGGCAGGCAGCATGCACATAAAAGGGCCACGATGCAGCGTCTATTGAGAGAAATTCTTCTGCACAGGCCATCTTGACCGCTAAAACCCAAGGTTATGATGCGCGCAGCCCCTTTGCCCATAGGATGACTGAGATGCCCCTCGCCCAACTGATCAGCGCCGCCCAACTGCAACAACGCCTCGCTGAACCCGATCTGCTGATTCTCGATTGCCGCTTTGCGCTGGATGACCTGGCCTACGGCCAGCGCAGTTACGCCGAAGGGCATATTCCCGGTGCGCAGTTCGCCGATTTGGAACGCGACCTGTCCGGGCCGATCCATAAAGGCATCACCGGTCGCCATCCGCTGCCAGAACCTGCACAGCTGCTGCAACGCCTGCGCGAATGGGGGTTGAATACACGCAGCGAGGTGGTGCTGTATGACGACGGCCCCGGTGCATTTGCTGCGCGGGCTTGGTGGCTGCTGGCCTGGCTGGGGAAACGTGACGGTGTGTACCTGCTCGACGGCGGCCTAAAAGCCTGGCGCGAGGCTGGCGGGGCGTTGACTCAGGACCTGCCGACGCCAGTACCCGGTACATTCAACGGCAGCGCCGATAACAGCCTGCTGGTCAGCGCGGCGCAGCTGCAACAGCGTTTGGGCGATAACCAACTGACCCTGCTGGATGCACGCGGCTTGCCGCGCTTCAAGGGTGAAGTGGAGCCAATCGACCCAGTCGCCGGGCATATTCCTGGCGCGCAGTGTGCGGTGTTCACTGACAACCTCGACAGCGACGGCCACTTCCTCAGCGCAGCGCAACTGCGCCAACGCTTTGCCACGCTCCTCAACGAACGCCCGGCCAACGATCTGGTGGCCTACTGCGGCTCGGGCGTAACCGCTTGCCATAACCTGTTCGCCTTGTGTTTAGCCGGCTATCCACTGGCCCCGCTGTATACCGGCTCTTGGAGTGAGTGGATCACCGACCCTGCTCGCCCGGTAGCCACCGGCGACTAAAGCCCTTCGGCTGGCGGTGCCCCGAGGCAGCGCCAGCCATTGCTTAGCATTAACTGGAATATTGATAACGAGCTAAAGCCGATAACAATTTAAAAACAGTCTTTTACAACGACAACCTCACACTAGACTTCAACTTAAGCGGCTAACCCCGCTTCCGGTGGGGCCTTTTTTAAAACAAGCAAAAGCTGCCAGCGCCCAGCCCCATCGGTAATTTGCTATCGAGGGCTTTATGGGAATTGCCGCCTGCGAGATCAGCCAATACATCATCCGCCCTACCCTGCTCTACTTGGGCCGCCACTCCATCGCCGCAGAAGCCTTGTTGCTCGGCGCCGCGGCCAGCCAATCAGAACTCGGCTCGGTCCTTGATGACAAACACGGCCATGGCCTTTATCGCATCACCGCACAACGCCACCAGCAGCTCTGGGATAAACACTTGGCGTTGGATCCGGAACTCGCCAGCCAGGTACGCGGCCTCGCCAGCCAACATGCCTTTTTGAGCGCACCGCACCTGGAACTGACCGTTAACCTGCGCTACGCGACAGCCATTGCCTGGATGCTGATCGAGGCCGAACAGCGCGAACTGCCCGCCGCCGACGACCTGCTCGGCATGGCGCAAGTCTGGCGCCGGGTGTTCAAACCCCACGGCCGTAATAAAGACTTTATCGCTGCCTGGCAACGCTGCATCGGCAGCCTCAGCCAGGTAGCCTAAAGCCTGAGCACACCACAGCAGTTGTCCTACAATCCGGCTCTAGTTAGCCGACGATAGCGGCTAATTGAACGCATAGTTCTGCTCGATCTCGGGAACCTCAAAGGCTGGAAAGGGTCTGGGAAAGTTGTTAATTTCCGCGTCCCGCTAAAACCTAGGCGGCCGCGAAAACTGAGTGCAACACCTGACCTTTCCGGTACCGTGCTGCCCCTATGTCCTATTCCGAACTCAGCGTTGAAGAACGCGCCACCATTCAAATCGGCCGTGCCCAAGGGTTCAGCCTACGCAAGATTGCTTGCTTGATCACCCGATCCCCTTCGACCATCAGCCGGGAGCTGCGCCGCAATCGAGATGCCTGTGGCAGCTACTCGGCCCGCGTGGCCCAGCAGCAGATGCAGGCCCGCCGCCAACGCTGTCGACCGAAACGAAAGCTGTTGCCGGGTAGCGAGCGCTTCAAGTTGGTGGCCCACATGCTGCGTAAGCGTTTGTCTCCCGAGCAGATTGCCGGCAAGCTGCGCAGCATGACCATACCCAACCTCAGAGACGCCTACGTCTGTCGTGAGACGATCTATAACGCGATCTATGCCTTGCCGGTCGGCGAGTTGCGCAAGGAGCTGATCGTCTGCCTGCGCCAAGGCAAGACGACGCGCCGGCCGCGCTCTGGTGGCGTGGATCGGCGCGGCCAG
>JAHIWP010000009.1 GCA_018816095.1 Gammaproteobacteria bacterium | reverse complement strand
GCCGCCGGGCTTTTCAGGATCACCAGGTGCGACTCTCATCGTGGCGCGGGGCATGCCTCATACAGACGCCGGATAGATTTAAGCAAGCCAAACACCCATCGCTGATCAGTATTGCAAAAATGGGGGTGACCATAGATTTTTGTGGGCGGCCTTCCATGGCCGCCACGGTTCGCTTCGCTGTGTTATCCGTGAGCCTTGGCAGGTGCTGCGGGTGCATCCGGTTGCGCCAGCAGGCTGTAGACACAGGGCAGTACGAACAGGGTGAACAAGGTGCCGATCGACATGCCGGTGGCGATCACCAGGCCAATATCGAAGCGGCTGACCGCGCCGGCGCCGGTGGCGAGGATCAGCGGCACCATACCGAAGACCATCGCGGCGGTGGTCATCAGCACCGGACGCAGGCGAATCGCCGCCGCTTCCTCAACGGCCTCACGCCGCGACAGACCTTTTTCGCGGCGCAGCTGGTTGGCGAACTCGACGATCAGGATGCCGTGCTTGGTGATCAAGCCAATCAGTGTGACCAGGCCCACCTGGGTGTAGATGTTCATGCTCGACAGGCCGAGGAACAGCGGTATCAGCGCGCCACATATCGACAGCGGTACCGTGACCATAATCACCAGTGGGTCGCGGAAGCTTTCGAATTGCGCCGCCAACACCAGGAAGATCAGCGCCAGGGCTAGGCCAAAGGTCACGTACAGCGCGTTGCCTTCCTGCACCAGCTGGCGCGAGGCGCCGGCAAAGTCGTAGGCAAAACCTGCGGGTGCTTCCTCGCGCATGATTTGCTCAACGGTTTCGATGGCTTCACCCATGCTGACGATCGGTACGCCCTGAATGATCGCCGAGTTGAGTTGTTGGAACTGATTGAGCTGGGTCGGCCGGGCTCGGTCGCTGACCTTGACCAGGGTGGACAGGGCCAGCATCGCGCCGCTTTCGCTTTTCACGTAGTAGCTGCCCAGCCACTCGGGATTATCGCGGTACGCGCGCTCGACCTGGGCAATCACCTTGTAGCTGCGCCCGTCGATGGTGAAGCGGTTGATCTCGCCTTCACCGAGCAGGCTGGCTAGCGTCAGGCCGAGGTCTTCCATGGATACGCCCATTTGCGCGGCTTTCTCGCGGTCGATCTCCACCACCACTTCTGGCTTATCGAAGGCCAGGTCAACGTCGAGGAAGGCAAACTTGCCCGACTCTACAGCGCGTGTTTTGACCTTCTCCGCCACCTGCAGCAGTGACTGATAGTCACTCGGCGTATTGATCACGAACTGGAACGGCAGGCCCTCACCCGTGCCCGGTAGGGAGGGCAGGTTGAAGCCGAAGATCTGCAGGCCGGCAATTTGCGAAAGGCGGCTTTGCACCTCCGGCAGGATCTCCATTTGCGTGCGCTCGCGCTCGTTCCACGGGGTCATCAGAAAACCCCCGATACCCGATTGCACGCCGTTGAAGCCGTTGATCTGGAACGAGGAGTAGTACTCGGGGAACTCCTTGAAGATGCTGACGAATTCATCGGTGTACTTGTTCAGGTACTCCAGGTTGGTGGGCTGCGGTGCGTTGGCGATCATGAAAATGATGCCTTGGTCTTCCTCGGGGGCCAGTTCGCTTTTGGTGAACTTAAGCAGCACCGGGATCAGGCACATGACGATCACCGCAAACACCAACACTACCGGGCGCGTGTCCAGGGTGCCGTGCAGGGCGCGCTGATAGCGCTGCTTGAGGCCATCGAAAATCTGGTCGAGCTTGTGCGCCAAGCCCGATGGATTCTCTTCATGGCGCAGCAGCTTGGCGCACATCATCGGTGACAGGGTCAGGGCGACGATGCCAGAGATGATCACCGCACCGGCCAGGGTCTTGACCACCTCATCGATGGACGCCTGGATAAACAGCGTGGCGTCGTAAGCGATGGACACCTTGAGGTTGGGTGGCAGCTGGGCTTCCAGGTCCGGCATGACCTTGCGTACTTCTTTTATCACATCCAGCGGGTTGGCCCCGGGCGTGCCCTTGATGGCGATATACACCGATGGCGTGCCATCGAAGGAGCTGATTGCGTCGTAGCTTTCTGCGCCCATTTCCACCCGCGCCACATCGCGGATCAGCACCCGGCTATCGCCCACGGTTTTCAGCGGGATAGCGGCAAAGGCCTCGGGGGACTTGAGGTCGGTTTCGGCGTTGATGCTGGTGACCACGTACTGGCCTTTTACTTCACCCGCCGCGGCGAGGAAGTTGTACTTGCGCACCGCCTCGTTGACGTCGCCAGCGGTCACGCCATAGGCGCCCATCTTCACTGGGTCGAGCCACAGGCGCATGGCGAACACTTGATTGCCGAGAATCTCGGCCTCGGCCATGCCGGGCAGGGTAGCCAGCTTGGGCTGGATGACGCGTGACAAATAGTCGGTGATTTGCGGATTGGACAGTTCATCGCTGTAGAAGCTGACGTACATCAGCGCCGTGGAGTCAGCGGCTTCCTTACTCAGTACAGGGTCTTCGGCATCCTGCGGCAGCTGGTTTTTCACCTCGTTGGCCTTGGCCAGCAGTTCGGTGAACAAACGGTCGCTGTTGGCGCCGATACGCGCGTAGATTGAAATGATCGACACGTTTTGCCGGCTTACCGAGGTCATGTAATCAATGCCGTCGGCGCTGGCCAGGCTCTGTTGCAGCGGCTGGGTGATATAGCCCTGAATGGTCTCGGCATTGGCCCCGGGATAAGCCGTGGTCACCGTGATCAGGGCGTTTTCCATCTGCGGGTACTGGCGAATGGTCAGTTTGCTGAATGCCTGGAAACCAAGCAGGATGATCAGCAGGCTGACCACCGTCGCCAGTACCGGGCGACGGATAAAGGGATCAGTAAAAGCCATAAATAAGTTCCTTTGAGCCTGCGCGATTACTCGGCGCTCGGCTTGTCCTGCGCGTTGGCGATGCTCACGTGGGCACCGTTATCCAGCTTCAGCTGGCCGGCAGAGACCACCTGCTCACCGGCTTGCAGACCTTTGACAATCACCACCTGGCCTTCACGACGCTCGCCGGTTTCGACGTAGCGGCGCTCGACTGCCAGTTCGGCCTGGCCGTTGTCGTCTTTGACCACCTGGCCGTTGTCATCCTTTTTCTCGCTGATCAGGTACACCGAGTTGCCGTAGAGGGTGTAGGTGATCGCGGTTTCCGGTACGACAACGACGTTCTGCTCGCCCGGCAGCAGCACTTCCAAGTTGGCGAACATACCGGGCAGCAGCTTGCTATCCGGGTTGACCAGCATGGCGCGCACTTGCACGTTGCGGGTGGTGTCTTCGACCTTGGGGTTGATGGCGGCAATTTCGCCCTCGAACACCTCGCCTGGGTAGGCCGCCACGTTGAAGCGCACGCGTTCACCGATGCCCAGCTTGGGCACGGCCTGTTCTGGCAGGAAGAAATCGACGTAGAGCTTGCTCAGGTCCTGCAGGGTCGCAATGGCGGTGCCGGAGGCCAGGTAGTCACCGACATCGACCTGGCGGATGCCGATGGTGCCGGCAAAGGGTGCGAGGATGCGTTTTTTCGCCAGCAGCGCCTCTAGCTGCGCCACACTGGCGTTGGCTTTTTGCAGGCTGGCGGAAAGGCGGTCGAACTCACTCTTTGAGATACTCTGGCGGTTGACCAGGCTGCGGCCGCGTTCATATTCCACACGCGCCAGGCCCAGCTCAGCCTGTGCGGTGGCCAGGCTGGCTTGCTCAACATCGCTGTTCATCTGGATCAGCGGCTGCTGCAAGGTGACCTGCTCGCCGGAGCGGAACAGTACCTTCTGTACGGTGCCGGCGACTTCAACTGTCAGGTCGACGCCCTGGAAGGCGACCAGTGTGCCGATAGCCGGCAGGCGGGTCTGCCAAGGGCGTTCTTCGGCCGTCGCGGCATCCACGCTGATGGCCGGCTGCGGTGCCGAGAACATCTGCACTTGTTGGTAGATGGAGAAGCCTTTATAGGCGGCGAGGGCGAGTACCACGAGGAGTACCACGCCGAGCATGATCAGCATGCGGCGGAGCAACATATTCCGGTTCCTTGGCAAGATGGGGAGGGGCCTGGGAATAGGCAAGCTGGGCACAGTAGACCCCCTTAAAAGCCATGTCAAAGATTCGCATTTGCAAAAGTTTGCCGGGCCTGCTGTCGCGGGTTTATTGATCGTTTAATAAGCAAAATGCCAGCATTTGCTGGCATTTTGCTTACAGTTGCGCGTGTCAGGCGCTTAGGCGTTGGGTCACGTCACTCAGTTGTCCAGACAGTTCGTGAAGGTTCTTTCCGGCGCTTTCGGTGCGCTGCACGTTCTCCTGATTCGCCGTGGCAATGGCGGTGATCTCGGTGAGGTTGCGCGAGATGTCTTCGGCGACCGAGGTCTGCTCCTCGGCGGCAGTGGCAATCTGCCGGTTCATGTCACGGATGGCTTCAACCGCACTGGTGATCAGCTGCAGGGTGGCTCCGGCTTCGGTGACCTGGGTCACACCTTCTTCGCTGCGTTGCTGGCCGCTCTCAATGGCACGTACTGCATTGACGGCCCCGGTTTGTACGGTATCGATGATTTGGTGAATCTCTGCAGTGGACTCGGCCGTGCGTTGAGCCAGGGTGCGCACCTCGTCAGCGACCACGGCAAAACCGCGGCCCTGCTCGCCTGCTCGCGCCGCTTCGATAGCAGCGTTGAGGGCCAGTAGGTTGGTTTGCTCGGCAATCCCGCGAATCACTTCCAGCACCTTGCTGATGCGTCCGGTGTCGCTTTCCAGCCGGCGAATAACGTCGGAGGTGTTGCTGATTTCGCCACGAATATCGGTGATGGTCTGGATGGTGGCCTGCATCACGGTTTCACCCTGGCGGGCTGCGCTGTCGGCGTCATCGGCGGCATTGGCGGCTTCAGCTGCGTGGCGTGCCACTTCCTGGGCGGTGGCGGACATTTCGTGCATTGCCGTGGCGACCTGGTCGGTGCGCGAGAACTGCTCACGGGTGCCTTGGGCCATCAGGGTGGCGATGGAGTTGAGTTCGCCGCTGGCGGTATCGAGGTCTTCAGTACTGCGCTTGAGGCGACTGAAGGTGTCCGCCAGGAAGTCGCGCAGGATATTGGCCGCCACGGCCAAGTTGCCCAGCTCATCCTGCCGGGTGGACTCCACGCGCTTGCCGAAGTTGCCGTGACTCAGTTGGGCGATATGGTCGATCAGCTCACGGATCGGGTTGATCAGGTTGCGGTTGATCAGCCATAGGCTGAACAGTGCGATCACAACTGTAGCGCCGAGCATCAGCAGGGTGCCGTAGGTGATGGTGCGGTCGGCCGAGGCGTTGATCAGGCTGGCTTGCTCCAGGCTCTGTTTGTGCAGCTCGCTGGACAGGGCTTCCAATTGCTGTGCGGTGTTGCGGTCAATGCCGGACACGGCTTTGTCGCCGACGGCGGCATCAGCGCCTGCCGCGATAAAGGCGTCGCGGCCCTTGCGGTAATTGACGCCGAGTGACTGGTGCTCGCGCCGCAGGCTGTCGATCTTGCCTTTGAGGGTGTTGTCGCCGCTGGCCAGGTCGCTCAACTTACCCAGCGTTTCCTGAACCTTGCGTTCCTGCGCTTCGAACTGGCTCCAATACTTGTCCAGTTGTGCCTTGTCGCTGCCGCGCAACAGGACATTCTTCCATTCTTGGACCTGGGTTTTGAAGTTGAGGTTGGTCACGTCGATCAGTGTCGAAGCCTCCAGCGGCCCGCTAGCAGGCCACGGTAGGCTTGCATACCGCTGGACAGAAAGCTGAAGCAGGCTAGCGCGGTGACCAAAATCAGCGCCAGACTGCCGCCGAGCAGGGCGAGAATTTGCGCGCGTAAGGACTTTTGCAGAAACATTGGGGTACCTGACTGTGGGAGGTGAGATGCCGATGACGCGTAGTGCGCCCTAACTGCGAAGGTCCCTATCGACAGGTATTGAATGAGCCGTGGCGAGCGGCACTCAAAGTATAGATCGGCTCTGCGACAGCGTTCTTTAGCCTGTCGCAGGCATATTACCGTTATGCGGGGAGGGCCTGCGATTAAGCACTCAGGCGAGGCGCAGGTGATTGTCCCATAGCCCCGCAGGCAGCTGCAGGGGCTGGCTGGCGATGCGCTCGCCGCGGCAGTCGTACAGGCGGCAACGGCCCACACCGCTGCTGACGACAAAACCTTCAGCCACTGCGCCGACGCCCGCGCAGTCAGCCAGGGGCGCATCCAGGCGCAGCTTTGCACTGTCCAGGTCCCAGATAAACACCCGGTTGCCGCGTGGCGCGGTCAAGGCCAGCAGGCGTAGCTCACTGTGGATCGCCACACTGGCTGTGTATTGATTCATCAGCTGGCGCTGCGCATCGGCCACCGGGAAGTGTTGGAAGGGCTGGCCGGGGCGCTTGATCGCCAGGAGCGGTACTCGATCACTGAGTTCGCCCATGTATTGCTGGCCGGTGACGACAGTACCGTCGCTGGCAATGGCCATATGCCGAACGCTGTTCATCCGCTCTGGCAGTTGCTCCTTGCTCACCAGGCTGCCATCGCGGCGCATCAGCACCAGGCTGGCCTCCATGGTGTTGAGGTTCATCTCCACGCGGCTGTCGGCTTCGGTGCGGATACCGCCATTGGCCACCGCCAGGGTTTCACCGTCTGGCAGCCAGAGCAGCTGGTGCGGGCCGATGCCGTGAGTCGAGAGTTCATCGCTGCGTTGCAGCTGTTCGCCTTGCAGGCGAT
This sequence comes from Gammaproteobacteria bacterium, assembly GCA_018816095.1. GTDB lineage: Bacteria > Pseudomonadota > Gammaproteobacteria > Pseudomonadales > Pseudomonadaceae > Aquipseudomonas > Aquipseudomonas spirodelae. The sequence continues at coordinate 41,612 of JAHIWP010000009.1, read as the reverse complement.
AAACCCCCAGTACGCCGCGACCGGGATCGCGGGTGTCGTTTTCCGTGGCGTACAGCCATTCGCCGTCTTTGTGGAACACCGCATGGCCGTAGAAGTGGCGCTGCTGTTCTGAACGCAGGGTTTGCAGCAGGCGGCCGTCGCGGGTGTCGATCAGGTAGCTCTCGGTGCTAGGCCGACGCCCGACAAACAATGCCATCGGTAGAAACGGATGGCCGATAACGTCGTGGCAGCGTTCGTTGACCCGGGTGGCAAACACCTGGCTGCCATCCAGGCGGTAGCCCACCGCAAAATGCTTGCCGCTGCTGTCATTGCGTGCCGAGAGCAGCAGCGGTTGTGGGCCGCCGTGCATCAGTGTCCAGCCACCCAAGGCGCTAGCCGCTAAAGCAGCAGCGCCCAGCCCTAGGAAGGTACGGCGTTTGATCTGCATCACTCAGTCACCGTCATGGGCGTTGAAGCCCAGTTGAATGCCCAGGGTCTTCGCCAGTTCCGACTCATGCAGGCGATGCAGGGTATTCAGGCTGTCATACAGGGCGTTCAGTTCGGCGCGGCCGGCTTCGTCACTGAGCAGCTCGCCAAGCGGACGCTGTGCGGCGGCGAGACGCTGACGGGTGTCGCTGTAGGCCGCGTTGATGCGCTGTTTCAGCTCGGCGTGGTCGCTGCCGAGCAACGCCTGCATGCCATCCTGCTCGGCGCCCAGCCAAATGCGTTCGGCGCTGGCCAGGCTGGCGGCAAGATTGGTCAGGCTGGCTTTGCTGCGCCAGGCTTCGGCCTGATAAGGCTGCGGCTGGCCTTTGCTCTGGCGGCCCATGGGCGTGCCAAGCTTCTTTTTCAGCCCGTCGATGGCGCTGACCTGGGTGCGCAGCAACTCCGCCACCGCTTCCGCTGCTTCGGCGTAGCGTTCATTGGGGAAGTTCTTTAGCTGCGCGGCCATGCCGTCGGCACGCTGCCAGCTGGCCAGCACATCGGCGGCGAGTACTTGCTGATGCTCACCAATGGCGACCATCAATGGGCAATAGCGGGCCTTCTGCTCGGCGTTATTCAGGTCAATTGCCGGATCAAACAGCAGGTATTCATAGGCTGTCAGGCCTTGCACGACGACGCTGGATTTATCCAGATCGGCCGGGGTCAGCTCAGGCTTGCTGTTGAGCAGCGCTTCAACTTGGCGCGCGACCAGGTTTTTCTTATCGGGCCAAAACTGCACCTGCCACGCACGGTTGCCTTCGGCCAAAGGGCCGACCGAAGCCGGTTGCACCGCCGCCCAGGCGCTTTGCGCGCTGGCGAAGGCCTGGCGGGCCTCGGTCAGGCTCTGCTGGTCGCTACAGAAGGCCTGGGCACTCACGGCCAGTTGGCGGTCGGCTTCGTGCCATGCGCTGTAGATGGGTAGCAGCACGCCATCTGTCAGTGCCTGGCTGACTTGCTGTTGCGGGTTGCTCGGGCTGCAAGCTGTGAGTGTCAGGCTGAGTAGGGCCAGGCCCAGGGGGGAGCGGATCATGAGTGACTCCTACAGCGAGTTCAGAAAAGCCAACAGCGCATGGCGCTGATCAGCGTTGAAAGTCAGGACGTGTTGTTTGGCGGCGTGCGCTTCGCCACCGTGCCAGAGGATGGCCTCTAGCAGGTTGCGTGCGCGACCGTCATGCAGAAACTGGGTGTGGCCATTAACCGTTTCCGTCAAACCAATGCCCCACAGCGGCGGGGTGCGCCATTCCTGGCCGCTGGCGAGGAACTCCGGGCGATTGTCGGCCAGGCCGGCGCCCATGTCATGCAGCAGCAAATCGCTGTATGGGCGGATTGTTTGATTGGCCAGCTCTGGCTCGGCAGCGTCGCCGGCGGTGGTGAATTGCGCGGTGTGACAGCGTTGGCAGCCGGCCTGATAGAACAGGTTTTTACCAGCGAGCACCTGCGCGGTGTCTGCGCCGCGTCGTGCGGGTACGCCGAGGTTGCGGGTGTAGAACAGAACGTTGGCGAGAATGTTGTCGCTGACTTCCGGCTCGCCGCCATGGGGCGCGGTGCGGCAGTCCCGCTGTGCCGCCGTGCAGTTGTCCTGACTAATCAGGTTGCTGGTCAGGCCCATGTCATTGGCAAAGGCTTCGGCATTCTGCTGGTTGAGCGTGGGTTGCCCGGCTTTCCAGCCGAAGCGCCCGAGTGCCGTGCGCTGCTCGGCACGGTCCCAGACTTGGTTGACACGTCCGGAAATACCATCGCCGTTGCGGTCTTCAGGGTCGGCATTGGCCAGGATGTCAGCTTCGCTAATGGCTTCCAGTAGGCCGAGACCGATCATCGGTGGGGCGATGCGAGCGGAAAATAGCGTGTCGGGATGCAGGGCGCCGTAGCCGAGCTGGCTGATCTCAAGGATGGGCTTGCGCAGTTCGACCTCTAGGCCATCGGCAAAGCTCACGCGTTGCAGGCTGTAACTGACACGTACCTTGCCTTCAGGCGCAGTGCCGGGGTTGGCCATGTCCTGTAATTGGCTGCCATAGTTCGGTTCGGCGAGTACGCCAAGGCGCTTGATGATCTGCGCATGCTCACTGCCTGCCGGGATCGACAGGCGCACCAGCATGGACACCGCGTTCTGCGCGCCCGGGCCTGGTGGGTGGCCGCGACCGTCCTTGATATGGCAGTTCTGGCAGGCGTTGGTGTTGAACAGCGGGCCAAGCCCATCGCGCGCGGTGGTGGTGGCCGGTGCGCTAATCCAAGGGTTGCGGAAGAAACTGTTACCAACGCTGAAATCCAGCCGGCGTGAAGGCGACAGATTAGCCGAGGGCAAGGAAAAGGCATTCTGGTCAGCCTTACGCACAGTGGCACTACCGGCAGACAGGGCTTCGCCAGGCTCTGCTTGGGTGAACTGTGGGGTTTTATCGCAGGCGACCACGCTCAGGCTCAAGCCCAGCAGGAAAGCAATGCGATGCGGCGCAAGCATGGGAGGTGTCCGCGGCAGAAAAACAGGCCGCTGATATTAACAGCCTGATCGGCATTAAATAAGACGGATTTGCATTATCAGTGGTGGTTAAAGGTCGCAGGCAGTAAACCGCTAGAAGCGATTGCGGGGTTACGTAGCGACAGCCCAGAAAGGTGCCCGTCCGGAAATGCAGGCCACAAAGAATCACCGGGAGCGAATGTTGACATTGCGTAGCGACGGTCCCGAAGGGGTGGTCGCCAGGGATGGCAGGCGACAAAAAAACCGCGACGCCAGTTAAGGCGTCGCGGCTTTCGATGCACTACTTTTTCGGGCTGCGCGAGAGGGGCTGTTTCAACACAGCGTCTAAACGCGCAGCAAGTCCTGCGCGTTTAGAAGCTGTGGTCAGCGGTATCTGGATTCAGGTCACTGATCCCCAGCTTGCCGGCTGCCTGCTCGATGGCGCCGGTCTGTTTGACCAGGGCGGCGATGGCGTCACGAACGATCTGCTGGCCTTCGGTGTTGTCAGCCGCGATCAGCTGGTCGAAGTGCTGACCGTTGTTGGCCCTGTCGACCAGGGCCTGCAGTTTGCCTTCGGTGGCGGCTAGGTCCGCTTTCAGTGTGCTGTCGGCGGCGGCGTCAGCCTTGGCGACCAGCGACGACAAGCTCGGGCCGCTCAGGGTGCTGCCGTCAACCTTCTTGTACTCGCCGAGGTAAACGTTACGGATCCCTTTAGCGTTGTAGAAATGCGAGTTGTGGGTGTTGTCGCTGAAGCAATCATGCTCGTCTTCAGTGGAGTTGGCTTCCAGCGCGACCTTCATGCGCTCGCCGGCCAGTTCGCCGAGCGACAGGCTGCCCATGCCGAAGAACATCTTGCGCAGGCCGTTCTCAGCGGTGTCGGCTTGCAGTTCGGCACGGTAGTTGTCGGCGTTACCGGCTTGCCATTGCACAACCATCGCGTCGAGGTCGCTGACCAGCAGGTCGCTGGCCGCTTTGATAAAGGCGCGGCGGCGTTCGGTATTGCCGCCGGTAGCGCCTTCGCCTACCACGAAGTCGGTTGCAGGTCGCTCGCCTGCGCCTGGGTTGGTGCCATTCAGGTCTTGGCCCCAGAGCAGGAATTCGATGGCGTGGTAGCCGGTGGCAACGTTGGCCTCGGAGCCGCCCAGTTCATTCAGGCTGGCCAGCAGTTCTGGCGTGATGGTGCTGACATCGAGTGTGTCTTCACCGACTTGAATCTCAGTATTGGCGATGATGTTGGCGCTGGCGCCCGGGTTGCCCAAGGCGTGCTGGTAGTCCGTGGCGACGTAGTCGATCAACCCTTCATCCAGCGGCCAGGCATTCATTTGGCCTTCCCAGTCGTCCACAACGGCGTTGCCGAAACGGAACACTTCACTTTGCATGTACGGCGTGCGGGCTGCCAGCCAGGCTTCACGAGCGGCTTTCAGGGTGTCGTCATTCGGGTTGGCGAGCAATGCATCAATTGCGCTTTGCAGTGCTTTGCCGGTGCTCGCAGCGTCGCTGAAAACGGCCAGGGCCAGGTCCGCATAGTGATTGACGACAGCTTTGCTGGCGGCTTCGTCGACTTTGCTGGCGACCACTGCCGGTGCGCTGGCGCTGCTGGCAGCAGGGGCGGCGGCTTGGTTGGCGGGGGCTTTGTCTTCACCGCAACCTGCGAGTGAAATGGCGATGGCAAGCAGGCTGGCTGAGGCCAGGGGCATACGGAGCATGGCGGAATCCTTTGCAAGTAAGAGTGAAGTGCCCGTGCAAGTAGGCGCAAAAACTTAACCATAATGCGAAAGATTTTCATTTTGCGCAAAGGGTCGTTGGTGTTTTTTCTCTAATAGCTGTGTGCAAGGTCTGCGATAGGGCCATTTGATAGGGCTAAAATGCTCAACATAATTGTTTTTTGATAACCGCTCGGAGTAACGCATGAGCCTGACCAGTGTCGTCATTGTTGTGCTGCTGATTCTGCTCGCGGCCTATGCCGTGGTGCTTTACAACGCGCTGGTGCGTTTAAAGCACGGCGTGAGCAAGGCGTGGTCGAATATCGAGGTGATGCTCAAGCAGCGTCACGAAGAACTGCCCAAACTGGTGGAAACCTGCAAACAGTACATGCAGCACGAGCGCGGCACGCTGGAGGCCGTTATTGCCGCGCGTCAGGCAGTTTCCAATGCTCAGGCCAAAGGTGACATGCAGGCGCTGGGCAAGGCCGAAACAGGGTTGCGTGCCGGGCTTGGTCAGCTGTTTGCGCTGGCAGAGAATTACCCAGAACTGAAAGCCAATGAAAGTTTCCAGCACTTGCAACAGCGCATCAGTGGCCTGGAAAACGGCATTGCCGACCGACGCGAGCTGTACAACGAAGCGGTCAATCTAAACAACGTGCGCATCGAGCAATTTCCCGATGTGCTGATTGCGCGTGCATTTGCCTTTAAAGAAGCCGTGCTGTTGCAATTTAGCGAGTCAGAAAAAGCTGATGTCGACCTTAAATCGCTGTTTGGTTAAACCGTGGATAACCCAGGGCAATTGATCGGGCTGGCCTGCAGCGTGGCGGTGAGCGCAGGTGGTGCGTGGTTGTTTTTGCAGCGTTTTGCGCAGGCGCGGCACCTGCTCGACACACCAACCTCGAAGATTCGCTCGGCCGCCCAGGGCTATGTCGAGTTCTATGGCATGCTGCATGACCGCGCCGAGGCGCCGCTGCTTGGGCCGCTGACCCATATCCCTTGTCTGTGGTGGCGTTACAAAATCGAGGAATACACCTCAAGCGGCAAGAAACGCAGCTGGCGTACCCTCGAAAGCGCCAGCAGCGAAGCCTTACTGCAACTTGAAGACAGCACCGGCAGTTGTTTGATTGACCCGCGTGGCGCACAGGTGCGGCCGCAGACGCGTGAAGTCTGGAAAGGCAGCTTGCGCCACCCGCAGGGTGCCGCGAAAACCGGATGGCGGGCGCTGTTCAGTGATGGCGAGCGCTACCGCTATACCGAGGAACGCTTGCATGCCGGCCAGCCGCTGTATGCCATTGGCGACTTTCGCAGCAGCGGAGGCGGGCGTCAGGGGCTTGATCTGACGGCTGCACAAGGTGCTGTGATTCGTGAGTGGAAGGGGGACTTTGGCGGCCTGCTGCAGCGCTTCGACAGCGATGCTAATGGTCAGCTGGATGAGCGCGAGTGGCAGCGGGTGCAACTCGCCGCGAGCCTGGAAGCCGAAGACCGTCATCGTCGGCAAAGTGCTCAGCCGGTGCAGCATCACTTGGCCAAGCCGCGCGAAACGCAGCCGTTTATTCTGTCCTGCGTCGGTGAGGATGAGCTGGTGCATCAGTTCTACTGGCAAGCGGCAGGCGGGGTGCTGCTGTGTGTGGCCGGTGCGCTGGGCGCTGCCTGGCTACTGGGGATCAACAGCTTTTAAGCGAATGCGTTGTGTAAGAAAAAGCCCGCCGATTGGCGGGCTTTTTAATTGGTGTTTGGCATTAAAGCGTTGCGGGGTTGGCGGCGTTGTTCAGGCGTCTGGCCTGCTTCAGGTAGGCCGTCAGTTCGCGGGCTGGAAGTGGCTTGCTGTAAAGATAGCCCTGACCCTCGTTACAGCCCTGAGCAATGATGTAGGCCTCCTGCTCGACGGTTTCCACCCCTTCGGCGATCACCTGCATGCCGAGGCTTTTACCCAGCTGAATAATGGCGCGTACGATGGTCGCATCGTCTTCGTCTTCCAGCAGATCCTGGACGAAGCTCTTGTCGATCTTGATCTTGTCCAGCGGCAGGCTTTTCAGATAGCTCAGCGAAGAGTAGCCAGTACCGAAGTCATCAATCGCAATCAGCGCGCCGGAGCGGCGCAGGCTAAGCAGGTGCTGGGCGGCGGTATTGATGTCTTCCATCAGGCCGGTTTCGGTGACTTCCAGCTCTAGGCTACGCAGCGGCAGGCGATAGACCTGCATCAGGTTATTGACCACCCGCGGCAACTCGGCGTGGTGCAATTGTACGGTCGATAGATTGACCGCCATGCGCAGCTCATTAAAGCCCTGGTCGTGCCATTCACGCAGTTGGCGGCAGGTTTGGTCGAGGATCCATTCGCCAATCGGGATGATGGTACCGTTCTGTTCGGCCAATGGAATAAACAGATCAGGCGGCACCAAACCGTGTTGCGGATGTTGCCAGCGCAGCAGAGCCTCGACGCCAACCACGCGGTGGTCGCGGTAATCCACCTGTGGCTGATAAACGAGGTGCAATTGATTTAAGGCCAGGGCATCGCGCAGGTCTTTTTCCAACTCCCGGCGGCGGCGCATTTCACTGTCGACACTGGCGATGTAGAACTGGTAACGGTTGCGTGAGCGGCTCTTGGCCAGGGTCATGGTTTGTTCGGCTTTCTGCAGCAGCTTCTCGGTGCTGTCGCCGTCTTCCGGGAACAGGGTGATGCCGATGGTGGCGCGCAGGCGCACTTGCTGTTGGTCGAGCATAAATGGGTTGTCGAGGTCGTCGAGTACGCTTTGCGCCAGCTCGGCGGCCTCGTAAGGTTGCTCTATATTGGCCTGAACCAGGGCAAACTGGTCGCCGCCGAGACGGGCCAGAGCGCCGAGGCGACCGCTGTGGCTACGCAGGCGGTCGGACAGGGCCAGCAGCAACTGGTCGCCGGTCTGATAACTGAACTGTTCATTGATCCCTTTGAAATCATCCAGGCCGACGCACAGTACGGCCACGCGCCGGTTTAGGCGGCCGGCGTCTTCGAGAATCTTGTCGAGTTGCTGTTGCAGTTGCAGGCGGTTCGGTAGGCCTGTGAGGAAGTCGTATTGAGCCATGCGCAGCAGGCTGTTTTCCGCTTCACGGCGCAGGTTGGTGTTGCGTTCGATGGACGAGAGCAGCTGATTGGCGGTGTTGATCCATAACCCCAGCTCGTTTTTCTCGTTGCCCTTGAGCATCGGTAGCTTGTGCTCGCTGGGGCGGTCCGGGTTGATGTTGGTCAGGTGCTCGATGATCTTTGACAGTGGTTTGGTCAGCAACCAGTGGTAGACCAAATACAGCACCAGGCCCATGGCCATGGCGCGCAGCACGCCGGAAATAAAGATGACCACCGAGTTGGTGACGAAGCTCTCGCCGTAGGGGGCTGTGTCGAGGGTGATGCTGAGGTCGCCGTAGTACTCACTGTAAGGGCCGCGGCCGACCAATTTAGTGGTGAAGCTCTGTTCTTTGCCGAGGATCTGGTCGGTCAGCCAGCGCGTGGGGCTGGCAACTTGGTCGCGGGATTTCTCTGCCAGCATCGGCTCGTTTGGGTGGCCGATGGAGGCCATGCGCACGGACTCATGCTGGAATAGGCCCTCAATTACCTGCATGCCCATTTCCCGATCCAGGCTATAGACCGCCTGGGTAGAAGGGTCACGGAACATGCCAAGGATTCGGTGCGCCTCGTTGTCGACGGCCTGACGTGTTTTGTACGCGTCGAAAACGATTTGGGCGAAACTCAACACAACCCCGACGATGAGCGCTGAGAGCAGCACTACGCGGAGTAATTTAAGTGACAAACTGTTTTTGAGTTCCAGCTTCAAGTGGCTATTCCTTGTTCGAAGCCGTGGGCATCAGACGCACTGAGTATTGGCAAAGTCGTGCTTGCAGTCAAAGGGCCATTACTCACATATGTCGAACACATTCTGTTGCGCTGCGATGGCGCGAATTCTGGCGTATCTAGCTGTCGTTTGCAGTGTATCGGTGCGAGCTATGTATGGCTTGAGCGCCGTTGGACGCTTTTTTACGATTGGCCATTTTGATTGCAATGCCCGTGCTGATTGGAAATGTATACCAGCCTTAAGCTGATTATCCACAATACCTTTGGTGCAGTATTCGCTGGTGCTATGGAGGCTTGCGGGCGACGCGCAGCTCTATTGGTTCAGTGTTGTTGGCTACCCCAGGGAATGGTCGGTTGAGTTGCCTGGCGGATAGCCGTGCCAGTTGTCAGAACCATGATGCGTATAAACAACAAACCCGGCACTTGGCCGGGTTTGTTGTGGGCTAACGCAAGGCTTAGGCCGCGAAGTTTTTCGCGACGAAGTCCCAGTTAACCAAGTTCCAGAACGCTTCGACGTACTTCGGACGTACGTTGCGGTAGTCGATGTAGTACGCGTGTTCCCAGACGTCGCAGGTCAGCAGCGGGGTGTCGCCGCTGGTCAGCGGGCAACCAGCGCCGATGGTGCTGGCCAGTGCCAGGGAACCGTCAGCCTTCTTCACCAGCCAGCCCCAGCCGGAGCCGAAGGTGCCGATGGAAACTTTGCTGAACTCTTCTTTGAACTTGTCGAAGGAACCGAAGGCTGCGTTGATTGCGTCAGCCAGAGCGCCTGTCGGTTGACCGCCGGCGTTGGGTGCCAGGCAGTTCCAGTAGAAGGTGTGGTTCCACACTTGGGCGGCGTTGTTGAAGATGCCACCCGAGGAGGTCTTGACGATCTCTTCCAGGGTTTTGCCTTCGAACTCGGTACCAGGTACCAGGTTGTTCAGGTTCACGACGTAGGTGTTGTGGTGCTTGTCGTGGTGGAATTCCAAGGTTTCCTTGGAAATGTGCGGCTGCAGGGCGTCATGAGCGTAAGGCAGCGGCGGCAATTCGAAAGCCATGGTTTATCTCCTAATCAGGTCAGGTGCGGTGTGCGCGAGGCCGATCACGGGCGGCCATTTGAGCGGCGTGAGTTATCTCTTTGCGCCGCAAGCCAAAGATCATAGCACTGGCCCTGCGCCTTAAACACGCGACAACTGTGTGGGAAACCAACTTGGCGCAGTACGCAGGGGCTTATTTTAGAGCTGTTTCAGCCAATGCTGTGTCGCGTAGCAGCTGCCAGGCGATGCTGAACATCATCAATGCCACGCCCAGGTCGATAAAGCGCCAGGTGCTTGGGCGTGCAAGCCAAGGGGCCAACCAGGCGGCGCCCAGTGCCAAGACCGTGAACCATATAAATGAGGCGCTGGCTGCGCCCATGGCGTAAGCCCCTGGCACTGTTTGCTGGGCGCCGAGCGAGCCGATCAGCAACACGGTATCCAGATAAACGTGCGGGTTGAGCAGGGTGACGGCCAGTGCCGCCAGCAGTACCGCGCGGCGTGAGCGTGGACCCGTCTCGCCAGCGTGATTGAGTGCTTGCGGGCGCGCGGCGCGCAGCAGGGCCTGGGCGCCGTACCAAAGCAGAAACGCCGCACCGCCCCAGCGGGCGACGCCCAGCAAGATCGGGTTCTGTGCCAGCACGGCCGCCAAACCGAACACGCCTGCTGTTACCAGCAGGGCATCGCACACCACGCACAGCATGGCTACGGGTAAGTGATGTTCGCGGCGCAGGCTTTGCGCCAAGACGAAGGCGTTTTGAGCGCCCAGTGCAATGATCAGTCCGGCTGCGATCAGCAGGCCGTTGCTATAGCTTTGCCACATGCTGATTACTCCGCGCCGTTGGCCAGTTGCTGCAGCACGCCGAGGGCGCGCGGGCCGTCGGCATGGGCGACAAACAGGTGGTCGTGGTAATAGCCGGCGATCACATTGCAGCTGATCCCAGCGTCCGCTAGCGCGCCGGCCACGGCCGCCGTCAAACCGACTGCCGCTAACGCTGAGTGAACGTTGAGGGTCAGCCAGGCCGCTACATAGTCGATTTCAAGATGCAGCTGTTCGGCCTGCTGGCGCTGCACAATCACGGTTAGGCCTTCGCGTTCCTGAAAGCTGCCCAGTGGCTGCACACTTTGCAGTTGAGTGGCGTCAGTCAGGCTGCAAAAGACGTAGGCGCCCTCGTTCAGCACGGGGGTCATGCTGCGTAACAAGGTCGTCAGTGAGGTTTCGCCGGCCATGGGGAGTGCTCTGATTGTGGTGGGGAATGTGGCGAGTCTGTTGCGCGCGGATGTATAAGAGAAACCAATATTGGTGATTACTCATTAGGGAAACTGATTTGCTCGACTACAAATTACTCGCCGCCCTGGCGGCTGTTGTGGAGCAGGCCGGCTTCGAACGCGCCGCTCAGGTGTTGGGTTTGTCGCAGTCGGCGGTGTCCCAGCGCATCAAGCTGCTGGAGGCGCGCGTGGGGCAGCCGGTGCTGGTGCGTGCGCTGCCGCCGGTACCAACGGAAATCGGCCGGCGGTTGCTTAACCATGTGCAGCAGGTGCGACTGCTAGAACGTGATATTCAGACGCAGGTGCCTGGGCTGGATGAAGGCGGGCCGCCCGAGCGGCTGCGAATCGCCTTAAATGCAGACAGCCTGGCCACCTGGTGGGCGCAGGCCGTGGGCGGTTTTTGTAAGGCGCAGGGCTTGCTGCTGGAGCTGGTGGTGGAAGATCAGGATGTTGGCCTCAAGCGTATGCGGGCCGGCGAGGTGGCGGCTTGTGTGTGTGGCAGCGAACGGCCGGTGGCCGGTGCACGGGCACTGTTGCTGGGCAGCATGCGTTACCGTGCCTTGGCCAGCCCCGGGTTTATTGCGCGGCATTTTCCCCACGGTGTAACGGCCGCGGAGTTAGAGCAGGCGCCGGCGATTGTCTTTGGTCCGGATGATCTCTTGCAGCATCGCTACCTGTCGGCGCTGGGCGTAGAGGGCGGATTTACCTACCACCTGTGCCCGTCGTCCGAAGGCTTCGTGCGGCTGGCCGAAGCCGGTCTGGGTTGGGGCTTGATGCCTGAACTGCAGGTGCAGGCGGAGCTGGCGGCGGGCCGTTTATGCGAGTTACTGCCCGAGCGGCCACTGGATGTGCCTCTGTATTGGCATCACTGGCGCAGCGGCGGTGAGCTGCTGAGCGCATTGACCCAGCATTTGCAGCGCCATGCGGTCGCCGGTTTGGTGGCCGCGAAGCGCTAAATCGTTACCACCAACCGTGGCGCAGCCGGTATTGGTTTAGTCGAAGCGGATGGCTTTTGAGCCAGGCAATTGCTCCACACAACGTGCGCCGAGGAGTTTCGACGGGGTGAAGTAGCCGCCAGGGCCGTTGTAATCAAGCAGATGCCTTACCGCCAGCAAGGCTCCGTGCACGGTCACGTCATAGCCGTTGGCGGTTTCCACGCGAGCGGTTTTCACCACGCCAGCGGCATTGCGTGCCTCGCCCCAGAGCCAGGTGCGCTGGCGCGCGCGGGTGGCTTCATCGGGGCCACTGACGCGTTTTTCAATCAGCCGCTTGAGCCAGTTCTGCACGGCATCCAGCCCCAGCAGAGGGCGCAGCGGGTCGATTAGGCGCATGACAATCGCAGCGGCTGTCGGCGTCGGCAGATACACCTCGATATTGTCGATGCCCGTGGAGTGGTAGGCGGTGGAGACATCGCCCCAGGGAATCGTCACCGCGGGTTTTTCACCGCGACCAAAGTTGATGGCGCGGCGTTTATAGCCCAGCGGCACATCGGTGATGACACCTGCGCGGCGCACTTTGCCGCCCAGCTTGAGGCCTTCCACCGAGGTTTTGGCGGTGCCTGGCGACAGCCCGCTGCCCGAGTCGAAACCCAGCGCCAGGTGGGTGGCATCCGGCAGCGCCTGATGCAGGCAGGCGGCCAGGCAATCACTGGGGATTACATCGAAGCCTACGCCGGGGCATACCACCACACCCAGTTCGCGCGCCTGTTGATCACGCCGATACGCCGCCTCAAACACGCTGATCTCGCCCGTAATATCGACATAGTGGGTGGCGCTGGCCAGGCAGGCATCGAGCATCGGCGCACTGGTGGCAGAAAACGGCCCGGCGCAGTGGGTGACCACCGCAATATCGGCCAGGGCCTCCTTGGCGCGGTGCGGCTGGTGAATATCGAAAATCCGGCATTCCAGGCCCAGCAGGCTGCCAAGGGCATGCACCGCCGCCGGGTTGCGCCCTGCCAGAATCGGTGTGAGACCCTGGCGCTTGGCTTCGGCGGCGATCAAGTGGCCGGTGTAACCGTTTGCGCCGTAGATCATCCAGTGCGTGGCCATTCATTTGCTCCTTTGTCATACGCTGTGGGGCACAGCTTAGCTGCTAGCGCGTTGGCTGCTGGCCTATTAGAGGGTAGGCGCAGTCGTTGTTCTGGCCTGCAATGCCACGGCGAGCGCTGCTGGGCGCTGCTAAAGTGGCGCATCGAGTATGTTCAGCGGGGGCGGCAATGAAGATTCTGGTAACCGGGGCCAGCGGTTTTATTGGTGGGCGTTTTGCCCGCCATGCTCTGGAGCAGGGCATGGATGTGCGGGTCAACGGTCGCCGCGCCGAGGGCGTTGAGCACCTGTGTGCCCGTGGCGCGGAGTTTATCCAAGGTGACTTGTCCGATCCGGCGCTGATGCAGCAGCTGTGCCGGGGCGTCGATGCGGTGGTGCACTGCGCTGGCGCGGTCGGGGTGTGGGGGCGTTACGAGCACTTTTATCAGGCTAATGTCAGCGTCACTGAAAACGTGGTGGATGCCTGCCTGAAGCAAAAGGTGCGGCGGCTGGTGCACCTGTCTTCGCCCTCGGTGTACTTCGACGGCCAGGCACACATTGGTTTAAAAGAAGAGCAACTGCCCAAGCGGTTTTCCGACCATTACGGCAAGACCAAGTTTCTCGCCGAGCAGCACGTGTTCGCGGCCCAGGAGTTTGGCCTGGAAGTGCTGGCGCTGCGGCCGCGGTTTGTCACCGGCGCAGGCGACACCAGTATTTTCCCGCGCTTGATCAATATGCAGCGCAAGGGCCGCTTGTCGATCATCGGCAACGGTTTGAACAAAGTCGACTTCACCAGCGTGCACAACCTTAACGAGGCCTTGATGAGTTGCCTGCTGGCAGCGGGGCCGGCACTGGGGCAGGTGTACAACATCAGCAATGGCGCGCCAGTGCCGTTGTGGGATGTGGTCAATTATGTGTTGCGCAAACTCGACCTTCCAACGGTCACCCGCCATCTGCCCTATGGTCTGGCCTACGGCGCCGCAACCTTAAATGAAGGGCTGTGCAAGCTTTTGCCGGGCCGTCCGGAGCCGACGCTATTTCGCTTGGGCGTGGCCGTGATGGCCAAGGACTTCTCCCTGGATATCAGCCGCGCGCAGCAGTATCTGGGGTACGACCCCAAGGTCAGTCTGTGGAGTGCGTTAGATGAATTCTGCGCCTGGTGGCAGGCGCAGCACCGGCGTTGACTCAGGCGTAGACGCGTTGGCCGCGATACATGCGTACCGAGTCACTGGTCGGCCGAGGCGCATGATCTTCCACCAATAGTGGGTGCCCGGCCTGCATGCGCGGGGCAGCGCCGGCCGGCGCGAAAGGGCGGTCGCTGTACTGGGCGAGTAGCTGCCCCAGCCGGCGGGTTTCCTCATTGCTTGAGGTGAGACAGGCGCTGAGCATGCTGTTGATCGCGTCTGGCTGGCTCAGGCGAATGTCCAGCGCCAGCTCTTCTCGCAGCCGCCGGCGCAGGCTCTTCATACAGTCCAATACTTCTCTGTTTAGCTCCATGAACCTTCCCCCATTGTTGCCGCCGGACGGCTTGCCCTGATGTTGCGCCGATGTCGCCAATCTGTGACTGCAAAGCGCATACCAGCCCAGCATCTGCGGAACTGCGCGGGTTGCAGCGTGTCGATGAGCTGTGCCGTGCCCTTGGTCAGTGCGTTTCGCCCCGACTTGGCGCGACACTGAAGCGTTGCGTGCGAACCGTTATACTGCGCCGCATTTGTGACCCCCGCGCTTTCTTGAAGGTTGACCCATGCGTAACGATGCCCACGACGAACTTGATCACGTGCCCAGCCTGCGGGCAGAACAGCGCGATCACGATGAGTATGCGACCGATCACCCGGAGCCCCCGCGCGGCAATGGCTATGGCCGTGCTGCTACGGCGGCACCGATGAAGCCGGCCAGCACGGGCCCGCTGTGGGCGCTGGTTGGCGCGTTGATGATTGCCCTGGGCGGGCTCGGCTGGTGGAGTTTTCAGCAGATCAGCCTGATGGAGCAGCAACTGGTGGCCACCCAGGAGAGCTTCGCGCGGATCAGCGAGGAAGCGGCGGGCCGAATTCAGGATATTTCCGGCAAGGTTGTAGCCACTGAGTCTTCGGTGACCAGCGGCAGCGAAGCGCTGAAGCTGCGCGTTAAACAGCTGGAAAGCCAATTGGCGGAGTTGGGTAAGCGCCAGCAGGGTGCGAGCAGCCAGCAGAGCGAGCAGGGCAAACGTCTTGAGCAGCTGGCTGTGCAACTGAAGAGCCAGGAAGGAGGTGGCGCCAAGCTGGAAGCCACGCTCAACAAACTCAGTAGCGAACAGGCCGCGCTGGCAAAAGAACAGGCCGCTCTGAAAAGCGCCTTGGCGGCTCAAGCCAAGCTCGATGAGAAGGTGGCCGGGTTGAGCGCTGATGTAGCGGCATTGAAGAAGCTCGGCAACCCGAACCAGGCCATCGCTCGTCTGGAGCAGGATCTGCTGGTGGTTAAAGGTGATCTGGAAACCCGTTCCGCCGGTAACAGCACCGCCGAGTTTGATGCCTTCCGCGCGCAGATGACCCGCAATATCAACACCCTGCAGGCCCAGGTGCAGAACCTGCAACAGCAGATCGACGCCCGCTGAGGCGCTTTACGAATTGGCTGAGCGCGGGGCGTCTGTTGCCGTGGCACCCGTGAAGTGGGCGATTAATCGCTCGCCTTCAGTTATGGACCCGCCAATCGGCGGGTTTTCCCATTTTGGCCGCGCATGGCGTGACGGCTCGTCAGTAGCGCTCAGCAAAGACGACAGATGGACAGGGGTATTCCGGGTATAAAATGTTAGCCAGCTAATAATTAGCTGGGAATGTTTAGCTGCCCCCGTCATGGCCAGCTACTTTTTGTTTAGTGAATCATTCAGGTAGCCGCTGTGCGCGACGCTGTTTCCGCTTTTCTGATGCCCAGTAATGCCGCTTTGCAGTTTGCGGGCAAAACCTTGCTCAGTGGTGGGCTGGCGCTTTGGTGTGCCCTGCGTTTCGGGTTAGATCAGCCACAGTGGGCGCTGATGACGGCCTTTATCGTGGCCCAGCCGCTGGCCGGCATGGTCGTGCAAAAAGGCTTGGCGCGCCTATTGGGTACCCTGGTGGGCACGGTCATGGCGGTGGTGTTCATGGGCGCGTTTGCCCAAGCCCCGTGGTTGTTTCTGCTGACTATGGCGCTCTGGCTGGGGCTCTGCACGGCGGCGTCCACCTTGCTGCGCAGCGCCTGGGCTTACTCCTTCGTGCTGGCCGGCTACACGGTGGCGATTATCTGCCTGCCGATTGTCGACAACCCCTTGCTGGTGTTCGATGAGGCGGTGGCGCGCTGCACCGAAATCTGCCTGGGTATTCTCTGTTCAATGGTGGTCAGCGCAGTGCTCTGGCCGCAGCGCGTGGAACAACAATTGGTGCTGCAGGCGCGGGCTGCTTTGCTGGGCGTTAGCCATGCGGCGGCGGCCGCGCTGCAGGGGCGTGAAGCCGGGCGGCAGGGCCTGCTGGAAAACCTCGGGCGTATCGTCGCGGTAGACGCCCAGCGTGAACATGCCTGGTTCGAGGGCCGTAGCGGCCGTCAGCGCGCGCGCGCTTTGCAGGTCTTGAGCCGGGAGTTGCTCGGGCTGTTGCGGCTGGCCCGCGGGGTGGCGCGCCAGTGGCAACAACTGGAGCCGCAGGATGCGCATGCACTGGTGCCATGGCTGGAACAGGTGCAGGCGCTGCTGGCCAACCCTGATGTGCAGTCGCAGCAAGCGCTCTACGACAATCTGCGTGCAGCGTCTGATGAGGGCAGCATGACCTCGCCCCGCCACTACTGCCTGGCCCGCCTGGGGGTGCTGGTGCGCCAGATGATGCGCGCGCAGCAGGCGTTGCTGGCGGTGGAGTCAGGTGAGGATCTGGACGATGCATCGCCGGCGCTGTCCTGGCACCGTGATCTGCAGACGGCCGCGGTGTATGGCCTACGCAGTTGCCTGACGCTGCTGGTGCTGTCGGCCTTCTGGCTGGCGACCAGCTGGCCCGCCGCCAGCGGTGCGCTGCTGTTGGCGTCGGTTGTGTGCAGCCTGTTTGCCAGTCGCGAGAACGCCGACCTGATCGGCATGTCCTTCCTGCGCGGTATTTTCTATGCGTTGCCGGTAGCCTTTGTTGTCGGCCAACTGTTGCTGCCGCAACTGAGCAGCTTTGCCATGCTTGGTCTGGTCCTTGGGGTACCGCTGTTTTTCGGCCTGCTGGGGATGGCGCGCCCGGCGTTGGCCGGTACGGCAACCTCTTTCAGTCTGCACTTCATCGTGCTCTGTGCGCCGAGCAACACCATGACTTTTGACGTCGCGTTCTTCCTCAACGAGGCACTGGCCATGCTGGTCGGCGTTGGTTGCGCGATTTTGGCGTTTCGCCTGATTACCCTGCGCGACCCGCGCTGGCATGGCCGGCGTTTATTGCGGGCGACCCTGGATGACCTGGCGCGGCTGTGCACGCGAGCGCTGGAAGGGGCGGAGAACTGGTTCGGTGGGCGCATGGCCGACCGCTTGCTGCAACTGGCCCGGCACTATCCGCAGCTGCCAGAGGCCGCCCGCAGTCGTTGGGACGATGGCGTCGACAGCCTCGATCTGGGCGATGAACTGCTGCACTTGCGGGCGTGCCTGGGGGCGGCGAGCAATCGGCCCCGCGAGGCTGAGCAGCGCTTCTTCAATGAGGTACGCGACCTGCTGCGCCGCGGGCCGGCGGCCGAGCGTGCGGATGCCTTGCAAGCGCCTGTCGAGACGCTGGTGCACGCTTTGCACGCGCAGCCGCCGGCCATCGAACTGCGCCTGGCCGAGGCCGCTCTGTTGCAATTGACCCACAGCTGGCGCCACTGGTGCCTACGCCAAGGAGAGCCGGATGGAATTGCGTGAATGGGCCGTGGGCGGCGTGTTGCTCAGCCCCATGCTGTTATATGCGCTGCTGGCGTTGCTGTTGACCGGGCTATTGTGCCTGGGCTTACAGCGCGCGGGCCTGGCGCGCTGGATCTGGCACGAAGCGTTATTCGACTGTGCCCTCTATGTGTGCGTGCTGGCGGCGTTAGTCGCCACGCTGGCGACCTGGTAAGGAGTTGGAAATGAATGCACTTCCCCGCGTGGTCGTGACCCTAGTCGTCGTCTTAGTGGCCGTACTGGCCGGTTGGTGGCTGTGGCACTTCTATATGTTTTCGCCCTGGACCCGTGACGCTCGGGTGCGCGCCGATGTGGTGAGCATTGCCCCGGATGTGTCTGGCTGGGTCGTCGAACTGCAGGTGCAGGATAACCAGCAGGTCAAGGCCGGTGATCTGCTGATGACGATTGACCGTGAGCGCTATCAGGCCGCTCTGGACAAAGCGCGGGCAATGGCCGAGACCCGTCGCCAGCAGCTAAACCTACGGCAACACGAGGCCAGTCGGCGCGCCCGTCTAGGCACGCAGGCCATCAGTGCGGAGTTGCGTGAAAACGCGCTGATCACCGCGCAAATCGCCCGTGCCGAGCTTCAGCAGGCTGAGGCGGATGTGAAGGTGGCCGTGCTTAATCTGCAGCGCAGCGAAGTACGCGCCCCGCGTGATGGTCAGGTCACTAACTTGCAATTGGCCCAGGGCAACTATGTGCAGGCCGGGCAGGCGGTTATGGCGTTGGTGGCCGACGGCTCCTTCTATGTGCAGGCCTATTTTGAGGAAACTAAGTTGCCCGGCATTCAAGTCGGTGCGGCAGCCGAGGTGATCTTGATGAGCAGCAATGAGCCGCTGCAGGGCAAGGTGCAAAGCATCAGTCGCGGCATCACCGACCGCAACGCGGTGGTGGATGCGCAGCTGTTGGCCAACGTTGAGCCCACCTTTAACTGGGTGCGTTTAGCCCAGCGGATTCCAGTGCGTATCGAGTTGCAGAGCCTGCCGCAGGATGTACCCCTGAGTGCGGGGATGTCGGCCAGCGTCAGGGTTGACCCGCCAGACCCGCGTGATTAAGGCCTAGTCGAGGCGGCTGATTTGCGCCGGTGTACGTTGCATCAGCACCTTGCCGGCACGGATCGAAACAAGTGCGTGGCCCTGGCTACGGAGCATTTCATAGTCGTCAGGCGCGGACAGAATCAGCAAATTCGCCGGGCGCCCTACCGCCAATCCATAGCGCTCGCCCAGGTTCAGGGTTTTCGCACTGTGGTCGGTGATGAAGTCCAGGCAGCGCTGCAGATCGTCATAGCCGAGCATGTGGCAGATGTGCAGGCCGGCTTCTAGAATACGCAGGATGTTGCCGTTACCCAGTGGATACCAGGGGTCGACGATGGAGTCTTGCGCCAGGCAGACATTCATCCCCGCCCGGTCAAGCTCAGCCACGCGGGTCAGGCCGCGGCGCTTGGGGAAACTGTCGAAGCGACCTTGCAGATGGATGCTCTCGGTAGGGCAGGAGATAAAGTTGATCTTCGATTGCTTGAGCAGGCGAAACAGCTTCGAGCAATAAGCATTGTCGTAAGAGCCCATGGCCGTGGTGTGGCTGGCAGTCACGCGCTCACCCATGCCGCGCACGCGGGCTTCCTCGGCCAGCACTTCGAGAAACCGCGAGTGCGGATCGTCAGTTTCGTCGCAATGCACATCCACCAGGCAGCCGGTGCGCTCGGCCAGGTCCATGAGGAACTTGATCGAGCTGACGCCTTGATCCCGGGTGTTCTCAAAGTGCGGAATGCCGCCCACCACATCGGCGCCGAGGGCTATCGCCTGCTCCATCAATACGCGGCCGTTGGCGAACGACTCGATACCTTCTTGGGGGAAGGCCACAATCTGCAGGTCGATGAGGTGACGCACTTCATCGCGCACCTCGACCATTGCTTTAAGTGCGGCGAGCGTTGGGTCGGTCACGTCGACGTGGGTGCGCACGTGCTGGATGCCATGGTCGACCAGCATGTCGATGGTCTTGCGCGCCCGCTGCTTGGTGTCTTCATGAGTGGCCAACGCTTTGCGCTCACCCCAGCGCTCGATCCCTTCAAACAGCGTGCCGCTCATGTTCCAGGCGGGGTCGCCGGCGGTGAGGGTGGCGTCGAGATGAATGTGCGGCTCGATAAAGGGCGCGGTTACTAGGTTACCGGCGGCGTCCAGATCGTTGGCAGTGGCAGCGACGAGGGCCGGCTGTTCCGTGATCGCAGCAATGCGCTCGCCGTCCAGTTCGATGCGGTACAGGCCGGGTTGCTTGCGTAGGCTGGCGTTGACGACATTCATCCACTATTCCTTGTACTTAGCGGCAGCGAGAACCGCCAAATTTGCAGGGCTACGGCGATATTCAGGCGCTCATGCGGCTTGTCGAATGAGCAGCTGGTCAGGGCTTCTTACGTGGCAAACCCATGTTGGGCTAAGGCTAATCTACCCGAAGTAGTCTGTAGCAGTGGCTGTGGGGAGGTCAGTAGCCGCCGCTGAAAAATGGCACCGTAGCGATAACCATAATAGGCAGGTAAGCCGAGCCAACGTGCTGTCAGTATTAAAAGGCTTCTTCGGGTTAAGGGCGTTGCCCAATGATTCGGGCGCTTACGTGATGGGTATCGCTGCGCTCAACCCACCCTACGGGCTGACAATCACGGCAGGCGGGGCCGGCCAGAAGCAGTCATCCAAGTATGTCTAAGCAGAGCAGTCCATCAGATGGCCATACTTTTTGTCTCACGCCCTGATCAGGCAAAAACAGGTAGAGCGCTTCTAATTGGCTAAGGTTTGCCGACAACTTCCCATTTGGTGAGTCGTGCGCCGGAACTGGTGCTGATTAGCTGAACAGTCATTCCAAAATAAATTGTTATAATGTAACTTTCTCGTCCATTTTTACATCAAGGACGCGCCTACATGACCGACGCCGCCGCAATGATGCCCGCAGCTGGCACGTCGCACTCTCTTCATGCCAAGGCGCAGGCTCGCACGCGGATGCTTGCGATCGATGCATTACGTGGACTGGTCATGTTGTTCATGCTCGTCGACCACGTGCGAGAGACCTTCTTCCTGCACGTTCAGGTGGGCGATCCCATGGATCCGCTCACCACGCCACCGGAGCTATTCTTCACACGTATCTCCAGCATGGTTTGCGCCCCCGTCTTCGTATTTCTGACCGGCCTTTCAGCCTGGCTATATGGGCAATCCCATAGCCACGGTGAAGTGTCGAGGTTTCTGCTCAAACGGGGCTTTTTTCTAGTACTGCTTGAGCTGACCATGGTGAACTTCGCTTGGAATGCGACCTTTGTACCGCCGACGCTGTGGTTACAAGTTATCTGGGCCATTGGCCTGAGCATGATCATATTGGCCGCGCTCATTCATATGCCGCGCGCTGTCTTGGCAGCATTGGGCCTCGCGATCGTGGGCGGGCACAATCTGCTCGATGGCATCGTGTTGACGGCAGACTCACAGTTCTTCGAAATTTGGTCCATCTTGCACCAGCGTTCATTCCTCGAGATCACTGAGCACACGCGAGCACGTACCACCTACCCGATTCTGCCCTGGATCGGTCTCATGGCGCTCGGTTACTGTGCCGGGCCGTGGTTCGCCCGTGACGCCGATCCTGCGCAACGTGCACGCCGCCTGCTGTCTTTGGGGCTCGGCTTGTTTGTGGGTTTCATCCTCATTCGCTATCTGAACGTCTACGGTGACAGGCCGTGGAGCACGATGGAGGATGGTTTACGTACATTCATGAGTTTCATGTCGCTCACCAAATATCCGCCTTCCCTGATGTTTTTGATGCCAACCGTCGGCGTCGGTTTGTTGCTGCTTGCCTGGTTCCAGCAACTGGAAGGTCGTCCTGTGCTGCATGTACTTTCATTGTATGGCGGTGCACCCATGTTTTTTTACGTGGTGCACTTGCTGGTACTCAAGGCGCTTTACCTGATTGCTGTGCAGATATGGGGTATGAATCAGGGTAACTACTACGGCTTCGACCACCTTGCCGGTGTCTGGATGTGGGCGGGAATACTGTCGGTGATTCTCTACTACCCGACCCGCTGGTTCGCGCAGGTTAAACAGCGTCGTCGTGATATCGCCTGGCTGAAGTATTTCTAAAGCTCGGGGGCGAACAGGCAATTTGGTCACTGGATGCGAGGGCCTAAGGAGTAAGTGACCTTCAGGCTCAGTA
Organism: Gammaproteobacteria bacterium; assembly: GCA_018816095.1. Taxonomy (GTDB): domain Bacteria; phylum Pseudomonadota; class Gammaproteobacteria; order Pseudomonadales; family Pseudomonadaceae; genus Aquipseudomonas; species Aquipseudomonas spirodelae. The sequence continues at coordinate 19,811 of JAHIWP010000009.1, read as the reverse complement.
TCCAGGTTTAGATTTCTCGTGATGGTTTCGTTTTGGGCATTAAAGCCTTTAACAAAACCTTTATTGAATTTTCCCGGCGGATACGCGAGCGAGGCTAAATGCCCGCTTACCCGTATCTGATTAGTCGAAGGGGCTGTGTTGGCGTCTATGCCTGGCGCACGGCGAGCCTTGCCAAGAACATTCAGGTGTTCCCACCGCCCTCCATGTCAGCGCTCAAAGCCAATGCGACCTGCGGGCCAGCAGGTAAATTGCGCACCGCTGTGGATTGTTACGTTATAACAATAATAAACTGTCAGGCGGCCTGCTTAGCGCTGGCCGAGATATCCGGCAAATGAACAGAGATTCACGCCGCGCCGTCGCCTTCTCACATCGCTGTCCGCACTGCGTCCTTATGCAGGCAATCAGGAGCTTTCATGAAAAACACCACGGCCTCCCTCGCTGTTCTGACGGCGCTGGTTACGCCCGACCTTTATGCGGCCCAGTCCGGCAATTCCACTATTACGCTGGGCGACGTTCGCGTTTTGCACCGGGAAAGTTCAGCCTTGCGCACCGAGAACGTACTCACATCTGTCGATGTCATGGGCAGTGACCAGATAGAAGACAAGAACGTGATGAACAGCTGGCAATTGCTGGGGCAGATGCCCGGCATCCAGTTGACCGAGACCGGCCAGGGCGCCGAGTCCGGCAAGGCGACTTTCCGTGCCTTCAACGGCGAGGGCTACATCAATGGCATCAAGATGCTGATCGACGGCATCCCGAGTAACGTCAACAGTGGCAACCAACGTTTCGTCGACATGATCTTCCCCCTCGATATCGAGTACATCGAGGTAGTACGCGGCACCAACGATCCGCGTTACGGGCTGCACAACATTGCTGGCAATATCAACTATGCCACCCGCCAGGGCGGTAACTACGTCGATAGCCGCCTGACCTATGGCAGCTTCAACACCCGCGAAGTGCAACTGGCCATCGGCCACGAAGAAGGTCATTTCGCGCAGAACTACATGCTGGCCAAACAGGACTCGGACGGCTCTCGCGATCACAGCAACTCCAACAAATATGCGCTGGGCGGCAAGTGGTTCCTCAGCAACGACGAGCAGACGTTCCGCATCGGCGCTATCGCGCGGCTCTACCATCATCAGGCAGACGAAGGCGGCTTCCTCACCCTTGATGAGCTGCACGCCAGCCGTACCGATTCGCCGGCCAAGAACGACAACGATCGCAGTGACCGCGACATGAAGCACCTGAGCTTACATATGGACTGGCAGCTGAACGACGACCTGAACTTGAGCAACAAACTTTATTACAACAGCTACAACGATGACCGTTCGATTACCTTCACCAGCTATCAGCCCGGTAATGCGCCACGCCAGCGCCGCCTCTGGGACGAACAACAGCTCGGAATGCTGAGCAACCTGACTTGGCGCGCCAATCACCTGCTGACGCTTGATGGTGGCATCAGCTATGAGGAGCAGGACAACGCCTACGAGCGCAGGCGTTTTGCCTATGGTGTGCCGACCGACTTCGATGCGCCGCCGGCACGTATTCAGAATGACGACCACTACACCCTGCGTAACCTGGGTGGCTACGTTCAGGCCATTATCCAGCCGACCGACTCGCTGAAAATCATCCCAGCCATGCGCGTGGACAAGTTCAGCGGCCATACCACCGCGTTCGACGGCACCACAGTCGCTAAAGGTTCGTTGCAGGACTACGGCTGGATCGAGCAGCCCAAACTCAGCGTGGTCTACAGCGTCAACCCGAGCATTGATGTCTATGCCAATTGGGGCCGCACCTTCCAGATCCTTACCGGCAATGCCAACCCAGGCTATCGGGTCAATGGAGCCTCCGCATACGATCCGTCCATCAACACCGGCAAGGAAGTGGGGGTGAAATTCCGCCCATTCGCCGGTACCGAGGCGCGCATCGCCGTGTGGCAACAAGATGCCACCGACGAAGTGTCGAACATGCCCGCCACCGGCACGACGGTCGGGCTGGGAGAAACACGCCGTCGAGGCATCGACATGCAGTTCACTGCCCAGCTTGACGACCAGTGGACTGTTTGGGGTTCCCATGCGATCCAAGAAGCCAAGGTGGTCAAGGCATTCGCTGCCAACGGTGAATCTATGGCCGGCAAGGAGGTTTTCTCCACGCCGCGCTACATCAGCAACCTTGGCCTCGACTATCGCCTGAATGATGACTGGCGCTTCGGCATGCAGGCCCGCGCCCAGGGCGACTACTACATTGATACGGCTAACGAGGCCGGCAAGAACGGCGGCTTCGCCTTGCTCGACGCCAATGTCAGCTACCGTTTGAGCGCAGCGACTAGCCTCGACTTGCAGGTCAAGAACCTCACAGACCGAGAGTATGAATACGTTTGGTACGACAATTTCTTCTGGGGCGGCGATGACCAGGAAATGTTTTCACCGGCACCAGGTCGTTCGGCTTATGTGTCGCTCAACATGAAGCTGTAAACCGCGTCACGGAAAGTTAAAAGCCAGAGGTGAGCGCTGGCTTTTTTGTTTTGTGCGGCGCCGAGTACGGCTGTTGATTGTTGCCGTTAACCGAAAAATGCAAATAGCGCTGCGGTCCTGGAACAGGAAGCCATCGCCATTGCTGGAGAACGCGAGCGGCACATCCAGCGATTCGGCATAACCCAGTGCCTGCTGCATGCCGAAGTCAACGGAGTGTTTGTTGTCTTTCGCCTCGATTACGCCGATAGGCAGGTTGGCCTGTGAATCGGCCCGTCTTCGGTAGATGCTCGATGAGCACTATTAGCCGATATTTGCCCATTAGATCGGCGCTGCGTATTGAGAAAGTCGGCTGCAGTTACGGGTTAATCCTGATGTAAATAACTCATCAGAAATCCTGCAGTTAGGCGGGTAAGTGGGGGCGCATTACGTTGCGAAATACAAAAAGCCCGGTGCACTGCACCGGGCTTTTTGCGTTATTGAGCCTGCCCGGATAGGTGTAAACCTATCACCGGGCGAGACATTGCGACCTTGGTTTACAGCGTCGGGTAGTCGAGGTAGCCGACTGGGCCTTTGCCGTAGAAGGTTTCTGGGTGCGGGGTGTTCAGTTCGGCGTCTTGCGCCAGGCGGGCTGGCAGGTCTGGGTTGGCGATAAACGGAATGCCGAAGGCCACGGCATCGGCTTTGCCGCTTTGCAGCCAGGCGTTGGCCTGATCCTTGGTGAAGCGTTCGTTGGCGATAAACACGCCGCCGAAGGCTTCCTTCAGGCTTGGCGACAGGCTGTCGTCGGCTTCTTTCTCACGGGCGCAGATAAAGGCCATGCCGCGTTTGCCCAGCTCGCGCGCGACGTAGGTGAAGGTCTCGGCGCGGTTAGCGTCGCCCATGTCATGGCTGTCGGCGCGCGGTGCCAGGTGCACGCCCACGCGGCCTGCGCCCCAGACTTCAATCGCGGCATCGGTGACTTCCAGCAGCAGGCGCGCGCGGTTTTCCAGGCTGCCGCCGTAGCGGTCAGTGCGCTGGTTGGTGCTGCTCTGTAGGAACTGGTCGAGCAGGTAACCGTTGGCGCCGTGGATTTCCACGCCATCAAACCCAGCGGCCTTGGCGTTTTCCGCGCCCAGGCGATAAGCGTCGACGATGTCGGCGATTTCTTCGGTTTCCAGGGCGCGCGGGGTGACGTAGTCCTTCATTGGACGCACCAGGCTGACGTGCCCGGCGGGCTGGATGGCGCTTGGCGCGACAGGCAGCTGACCATTCAGGTAAATCGGGTCGGAAATGCGGCCGACGTGCCACAGCTGCAGGACGATTTTGCTACCGGCGGCATGCACGGCTTTGGTGATGTTGCTCCAGCCCCGTACCTGCTCATCCGACCAGATGCCGGGGGTGTCGGGGTAGCCAACGCCCATCGGCGTGACGGCGGTGGCTTCGCTGATAATCAAGCCGGCTGAGGCGCGCTGTACGTAGTACTCGGCCATCAAGGCGTTGGGTACGCGGCCTTCGTCGGCGCGGCAGCGGGTCAGCGGGGCCATGATGATGCGGTTGTTCAGTTCAAGCTCACCGATTTTGATCGGGTCGAAAAGCGTAGTCATGGGACGGTCCTCTCAGGTTATTCGTTGAGTGCAAGTTCAGGTGCAGGGGTACGGGTGCTGAAGGTCAGCAGGGTGGCGAGCAGTGCCAGTACGGCCAGGGCTGCTGCTGCCAGGGGGACGCGGGTGAGGCCAAAACCTTCGGCAATCACCAGGCCGCCCACCCAGGCGCCGAGGGCATTGCCGAGGTTGAAAGCGCCAATATTCAGGGTCGACACCAGGTTCGGGGCGCCGCTGCCGAAAGCCACCACATTGACCTGCAAGGCAGGTACGGCGGCAAAGGCGGCGATGGCCCAGAGGAATAGGGTGACTTCGGCCGGGATCAGCGCCTGGCTGGTCCAGCTAAACAGGGTCGAGACCACGGCCATGGCGACGAATACGCCGAGCAGGGTGGCTTTCAAATTGCGGTCAGCCAGGCGGCCGCCGAGCACGTTGCCCAGGGTCAGGCCCAGGCCGATCAGCAACAGGGTCCAGGTCACGCCGTTGGGTGACACGCCGGTGACATCGCCCAGCAGCGGCGCGATGTAGGTGAACAGGGCGAACATCGACGCGGAGAACATCACCGTGGTGCTCAGGGCCAGCCACAACCCAGCCCCGCGCAGGGCGCGCATCTCGCTGGCAAAATCGGCCTTAACTTCATCGGTTTTATTCGGCAGTACGCGCCACAAACCGATCAGTGCTATTACGCCAATCAAGGTTACTGCCCAGAAGGTCGAGCGCCAGCCAGCGTACTGGCCCAAGGCGGTGCCCAGCGGTACGCCCAGCACATTGGCCAGGGTCAGGCCGGTGAACATCAGCGCTACGGCCGAGGCGCGGCGGTTAGCCGGCACCAGGCTGGCGGCCACCACCGAGCCGATACCAAAGAACGCGCCATGGCAGAGGGCGGTGATCACCCGCGCCAGCATCAGCATCTGATAGTCGCTGGCCAGGGCACAAAACAGGTTGCCGCCGATAAAGATGCTCATCAGCGTCAGCAGCGCGGCTTTGCGCGGCCAGCTGGAAGTGACCAGCGCCATAAAAGGTGCGCCGATGGCCACGCCGAGGGCGTAACCGGTGACCAGCCAACCGGCACCGGGGATCGATACACCGAGGTCGCCGGCTACTTCTGGCAGCAGACCCATGATGACGAATTCCGTGGTGCCGATGGCAAACGCGGATAAAGCGAGGACGATAAGCGCTGCAGGCATGCCGTCAGCTCCTGAAAAAAGGTGGATGAAAAAGTCGGGTTAAAGCGCTTGGCCGATGTGCTTGAGGAACGCCTGGATGGTCTCTTCATTGCGTTTGAAGAAATTCCACTGGCCGACCTTCCTGCTGCTGATCAGGCCGGCGCGTTGCAAGGTCGCCAGGTGCGCGGAGACGGTCGACTGCGACAGCCCGGTGCGTTGGTCGATCTTGCCGGCGCAGACGCCAATTTCCAGCGGGTGGTCTTGGTCGGCGAAATAGGCCTGCGGGTCTTTCAGCCAGTGCAGGATGTCGCGCCGTACCGGGTGGGCCAGGGCCTTGATCACTTCATCGATGTCGAGTTGCATGCGGGGTATCCCCTGTGTGCTGTCACGCCATATCGCGATGGGGCGAACCTTATATCGGTCGCTGACGATATACAGATCGTTCGTGACGATAGTCATCATCACGGCTGCTGATGTGTAAGCTGACAGGCATGAATTACCTCGCGCATTTACACCTCGGCGGCGACGCGCCGGCTCAACTGCTGGGTAGCCTGTATGGCGATTTCGTCAAAGGGCCGCTGGCAGGGCAGTGGCCGGCGGATATCGAAGCGGCGATTCGTCTGCACCGGCGCATTGATGTGTTTACCGACAGCCATCCGCTGCAGCTGCAGGCGCGGGCGCGTTTCCCTGCCGAGCGGCGGCGTTATGCCGGGATTCTGCTGGACGTGTTTTTCGATCACTGCCTGGCGTTGAGCTGGGCCGACTACGCCGCCGAGCCCTTGCCGATTTTCACCGGGCGGGTTTATCAGGTACTCAATAGCGAGCCGCGTTTGCCCGAACGCCTGGCGCTGATTGCGCCACACATGGCGGCGCAGGACTGGTTGGGCAGTTACCACGAATTTGCCGTGCTGGAGCAGGTGGTTACGGGGATCGACCGGCGCCTGTCGCGGCCCGGGTTGCTGATAGGCGGCCTGGTTGAGTTGGAGCGGCTGTATCAGCCGCTGCTGACGGATTTTCAGCAGTTTTATCCCGAGCTACAGGCCTTTGTGGCCCGTGAGCGAGGGCTGGCGGATTAAGCGGCCTGGTCTTGAATGGCTGCGGGTCGCTCAGCCTCGGCCGCACCAAATAGCGCTTGCCGGATTGCCTGCTGCGCGGCGCGCGCCAGGGCATTGCGATTCAACTCGGCGCTGGCAATCGGCGTGAGCAGCTGGATTTGCACTTCGGCCAGGTCACTGCCGAGCAAGCGCAGCAGGTGCGAGAGCATGTCGTCATCACCAATAAACGGCGCCACGCTGCAGGGCTGGCCGCCGCGCAGGTAACGGATGGCCACCGGTTGCACCGCGACGCCGCTGTCGATGGCGCTGCTCAGCAGGCGGCCGTGAAAGGTGCGCATGTCGAGGCCATCGGTGGTGGTGCCTTCGGGAAAGATCAGCAGGTTGCGCCCCTGCTGCAAGTGGTTGCCAAGCTGCTGATTAAGCAGGCTGCTATCCGCCGAACCGCGGCGGATAAACAGGGTGCCGGCCTTGAGTGCCAGCCAGCCAGCGACGGGCCAACTGCGCACCTCAGCCTTGGACAGAAACGACAGCGGAGTGAGCATGCCGAGCAACGGGATATCGGTCCAGGACACGTGATTGCTGACCCACAGCATCGGCTGCTGCGGTAGCTCACCCTGCACCTGCAGACGAAACGGCAATGCCGCCGCCAGCCGTGCGAGAAACCAGCGGGTCAGGCGCTGGCGGGTTGGCATCAGGTCATGCCGTACCAGGCGCTCCAGCAAGGTGATGCCCGCCGCCAATAGGGTGCCAAGGCTGATCACTGCCAACAGGCGCGCTAAGCGCAGGTATAAACGCAATTTCTTCATCAGGCTCTCTCGTTGCCAAGACACAAACGCCGGCACTGTCTACAGCGTGCCGGCGAGTTGCGCAACTGTGCTCGACGGGCGCTTATACCGCCGCCTTAAAGTGTTTGGCATAGCGCGGACACAGCTCATCACGCTTGAGCAGAATAAACACATCGGCGACCTGGAAGTCCTGGTCCCAGCACGGTTCGCCGCAGATCTTCGCACCCAGGCGCATGTAGGCCTTGAGCAGCGGCGGCATTTCGGTAATCACGTTGCTCGGCACATCCAGCGCCGGCAGCGGAGTCTTCGGCTCGGCGCGCAGGTGTTCGGTGCACAGGTAGCGCTCACGCAAGCGCTGCATGATCGCCTGGGCCTGAATCCCGCCGTCTTGCATGGAGATGCTGGCGCAGCCCATCAGGTAGCGGTAGCCGCCTTCATTGAGCACTTCGGCCAGTTCGCCCCAGAGCACGGCAATGGTCGCGCCGTTGCGATATGCAGGGTCAACGCAGGTGCGGCCGATTTCCAGCACGGGCCCTTCGAGGTGCACGAGGCCATGCAGGCTGAATTCTTCTTCGCTGTAGAAGCGCCCCAGGCTGGCTGCTGCCTGGTGATCGAGCAGGCGCGTGGTGGCCACCAGTTGGCCGCTGTTCATGTCACGCACGCCGATGTGCTGGCAGTGAATGTCATAGTCATCCATGTCCAGGCCCTGTTCGGCCCCCTTGAGCTTGGCATCGAACTCGGCGCTGAATACGCGAAAGCGTAAGGCCTGGGCTTCGCGTAGGGCGGCAGCACCGAGTAAACGCTCGGCCTGCAGGCGCCGTGCTGGAGTAGTGCGGTCGCGGGTGATTGCCATCTGAGTCATGCCTGAGTCTCCGTGAGCCGGTTTTTTGTCTTGCGGCCGGTCGATCTTGTTGGGCAAGCTCAGGCTAGGTAGCGGTGGTGTCACCTCCGTTAAGTTTTGGTGATGCTTGTGTGACAGATAACGCCAACAAGGAGCAATGCATGCACTGGCAACAACTGTTGAGCCCGCAGGCGCGTCTGCCCGTCGCGGGCCTGGAGGCGTGGTACGCCAGCCTGCTTGAGCGCATCGCCAACCCGTCCCCGTTGCAGCTTGCGGTGCTCGGCGGGCGCTTGGCGGCAACACCTGGGTTGGCGTTTCTTGCCGGTTACCAAGGCGCATTGCGCGCACTCTGGCCGGCGGCGCCCTTGACGTTGGGCGCATTGTGCGTGACTGAAAACCGCAGCACCCGGCCGGCGGACATGAGCACGCGGATCAGCGCACTGGCCCTCACTGGGCGCAAGGATTTCGTCACCGCTGCGCAAGCTGCTGATTGGCTGCTGGTGGCTGCGCGTGAGGAGGCGGTGGGTCAACCACCGCGGCTCGCCTTGGGTGTGGTGCGCAACGGCGCACCGGGCGTGCATATCGAGACATTGCCGGCGTTACCGCTGATGCCGGATATCAGCCATGGCCGTCTGCATGTGCACGAGGCGCACTGCGAACGCCTGCCTGGTGATGGCTGGGATGACTACGTGAAACCCTTCCGCACTTTGGAAGACACCCACGTGCTGGCGGCGCTGACGGCCTGGCTGTTTGCAGTGGGCCAGGACTCAAACTGGCCGCAAGCCTTGCAGCTACGCCTGCTTGGTCTGTTGGCCGGCTGTGCGGAAGTGGCGCGACAATGCCCGAGCGCGGTTGACAGCCATCTGCTGCTGGCCGGCCTATTTGCCCAGTTCGACAGCTTGGGTGGCGAGTTGGATGCCGCCTTTGCCGCAGGCGATGGGCACTGGGCGCAGTTGTGGCAACGCGACAAGGGCCTGCTGTCGATTGCCAACAGTGCGCGGCGCAAGCGGTTGGAGAAGGCTTTGGCAGTGCTTGGTACAACGCTGTAATGCAATGCCTGGGATGTATCCGCTAGCGTCTACGCAGACGTAGGGTGGATGGCGCTCTCTTCATCCACCGTTGCGAACGAATGACTGGATAACGCGCTATCCACTCACGACGAAATAGAGATCAGCGGTTTATGAGTCGTAACGAACGCATGCCATGTCGGCTTGATCCAGGTCAGTAAGGCTTAGCCGCTGCGCCATTAAGCTCGCGGGCTTTCGGGAGAGAGCCTGCCATGCGACGCGAGCCTATAGTGCTGTTCGATAACGGCGAGCATCAGTGCATGATGTTCGATGACCTGGTCAGCGGTGAGGGCGTGCAGTCCAACCAGTTTCTGATCACCGACAACGAGCAATACCTGCTGCTCGATCCGGGTGGCGACTTGACCTACACGCCGCTGTCGATGGAGCTGTCCAAGCACATTCCGGTGCAGGACCTGACCTATATCTTCGCGTCGCACCAAGACCCGGACATCATCGCCTCGCTGGACAAATGGCTGCTGCACACCCGCGCACAGGTGATCTGCTCCAAGCTGTGGGCGCGTTTTTTGCCGCACCTGACGGCCAACTACCTGGCACTCAGCCGTGGCATCAACACCTTTGACCGGATCATCGCACTGCCGGATCGCGGTCAGTCGTTTGCCCTCGGCAAATGTAAGCTCAAAGCAGTGCCGGCGCACTTCCTGCATTCGGTGGGTAACTTCCAGCTGTATGACCCGGTGAGCAAAATCCTCTTCTCTGGCGATATGGGCGCCTCCCTGGTGGATGACGCGCACCCGGTGACGGACTTCGTCAACCATGTGCCGAACATGCTCGGCTTTCACCGGCGCTACATGGCCGGCAACAAGGTTTGCCGACTGTGGGCGGCCATGGTGCGCGAGATGGATGTGGCGATGATCGTGCCGCAACACGGGCGGCCGTTTATCGGCGCGGAAATGATCAATGCTTTTCTCTACTGGATCGAAAACCTCGAATGCGGCATGGACCTGATGGGCCCCGAAGACTACCGCCTACCCAAGTGATCGGTGGCTAACGTACTGACTTTCCGCGCCGAATCGCCGGATAAACCGGCGCGTTCGACGCTTTTTGTCGTCATCGACGCCATGCTAGGGTGCCGCCTTCGATTCTTGTAGAGGCGGCGCCATGTCCTTCACTCTGTTTCCTGCACGACGGCTGATACTGGCGTGTGTCTTCGGTCTGGGTGGCGCGGCAGCGCAGGCCGAAAACTGGCCAGGTGACTATTGGACCAGCCAGTTGGCGGCGCCCAGTGCCGCGCTCAGTGAGCTTGAACGTTACGCCTTCCCAACCCGCGATGACGCCACCCGCCAGGGCGTGCGCACCGATGCCCTGCTGGTGATCCGTGACGGTCAAGTGGTGTACGAACGCTATGCCGCGCCCACCACGGCCGATACCGCGCACCTGACTTGGTCAATGGCCAAGAGCCTGTTGGCGACCACCATGGGAGTGGCCTACGGTGAAGGGCGTTTCCGCCTGGATGCCCCAGTGGCCGATTACTACCCGCCATTCGCCGCGCATCCGCAGGTAAAAGTCGGCCATCTGCTCAACTGGGCATCGGGCCTGGACTGGCAGGAAGACTATGAATACGCACCGCTGAAATCCTCAGTGGTGGCGATGCTCTATACCCGTGGTCGCAGCGATATGGCGGCTTTCACGGCCGCACACAGCGCCGACGCCGAACCGGGTGCGCGCTTTCGCTATTCCAGTGGCGACAGCAACGTACTGGCTGCGGCATTGAAGAATATGGTCGGCGCGGAGGCTTATGCCGATTACCCCTGGACCGCACTGTTTGACCCACTTGGCATCAAGACGGCGGTGTGGGAGCGTGATGCGGCGGGCACCTTTGTCGGCTCGTCTTACGCCTACATGAGTGCCCGTGACCTGGCCCGCGTTGGTCTGCTGATGCAGCGCGATGGCCGCTGGGGCGAGCAGCAGTTGCTGCCCAAAGCCTGGGTCGAATTCAACCGCACGCCGTTTGCCAATTACCAGCCGCAGGCCGAGAAGCCTGGTGACGCGGTGCCTGGCGGGCAATGGTGGCTTAACGTGGCGGTGGCCGGCGCGGGTAAACCTTGGCCGGATGCACCGAGCAACATGTTGGTCGCCTCAGGCCACTGGGGGCAGGGCTTGTACGTGCTGCCTGACGAGCAGCTGGTGATCGTGCGTTACGCCGATGATCGTGATGCTAGCTTTGATCGCAATCACTTCCTCAAACTGGTACTCGCGGCCATGGCCACTGAGGTGCAGCCATGATCCGTCGCCGCCCGTTCAGTACAGTGTTGTTGCTGATTGTGTTGTTGCTCGCCGCCTTGATCTGGCAAAACCGCACCCATATGCAAGCCTTCCCCGACATCATCGGCGCGTACTCAGCCAAGGAGTATTGCTCATGCCGCTACGTGGCCAACAATCCGGCGGATTATTGCGAGGCTTACGTGGCGCAGTATGTGCCGTTGTCAGGCTTTTGGGATGATGCAGCGCATAAACGTGTCACGGCTCGCGGTCTGGGCCGTACGCACAGTGCGCAGTGGCTGAGCCTGCGCCAGGGTTGTCAGTTACTGCCTGAACCAGCTGCGTTACCCAAGCCTTGAGGCCAACGCCATTGCGCAGACTTGCATTGCCGGGCAGGGCAGCTATGGTGGCCTCTTCATTGCTGTCCGTGAACTGTCATGCCTGAAACCCAGTGTTGTGTGGGGCCCCATGGCCTATAGCGTATTCCCTTGGCGGCGCGGCAATGCGGTAAGCCTGCTGGTCGATGGGCCGTGTTTTTTCGCGCAAATGCTCAAACGTATTAATGCGGCTCAGCACCATGTTGAGTTGGAGTTGTATCTGCTGGAAAGCGGCGCCTGCGCCACGGCGTTACTGGATGCCTTGTGTGCTGCGGCGCTGCGCGGTGTCACGGTGCGCTGTCTGTTTGACGGCTACGGCGGGCAAGGCTTGCTGCTGGCAGACCGTCAGCGCTTGGGTGCCGCGGGTATCCAGGTGCAGTGGTACAACCCGGTGCGCTGGCGACATGGCGTGCGTAATTTTCATCGTGACCACCGCAAAGTGTTGGTGGTCGATGAGCAGTTCGCTTTTGTCGGCGGCACCGGTGCCACAGATGCCTTCTGGCTGCCAGGTGAGGACGAGAGCCGCTGGCATGAGGTGATGGTGGAGATCAGCGGCCCTTTGGTAGCCGACTGGTTGCAGCTGTTTGAACGCCAGTGGCGGGTGGATCAAAGCTGGATCGTCTGGCGACCGCGCTTGCCACTGCGCGTGAAAACCTTGTTGGCAATACCCGCTGTGGGCGATGGCTTGGGCCGTGTCGCGTTTGCCGATGCGGTGCAACATCGCGACATTCTGTTTTCGCTGGTGCGCATGATGCGCAGCTCCAAGCGGCGTATCTGGCTGGCTACACCTTATTTCCTCCCTACGTGGCGGGTACGCCGGGTGCTGCGCCAAGCGGCGGCGCGGGGTGTTGATGTACGCCTGCTGCTGGCCGGTAACAATACGGATCATCCGCCCATCCGGTTTGCCGGGCAGCGCTATTACGCCAGTTTGCTCAAGGCCGGTGTGCAGATATTCGAATACCAGCCGCGCTTTCTGCACCTGAAGATGGTGCTGGTGGACGACTGGGTGAGCATTGGCTCGTGCAATTTCGACCACTGGAACCTGCGGTTTAACCTGGATGCCAACCTTGAGGCGCTCGACCCTTCGTTTACCGCCAGCGTGGCGGCATGCTTTGAGCGAGACTTTGCCGACAGCCAGTTGATTGATGGCAAAGCCTGGCTGGCTAGGCCTTGGTACATCCGCATGCAGCAGAAAATTTGGGGCATTCTGGATCAGCTGATGTTCAAGCTGTTGAATCGTCGTCGCTGAATCGGGCTGCTACCCAGAGCGGCGGCGCACGCAAGGGCGCGCGCCACTCTGTTGCAGGCTGTATTGCCTTAAATCAGCTCGACTGCCACGGCCGTCGCTTCACCACCGCCGATGCACAGCGAGGCGATGCCGCGCTTGCCGCCGGTGTTTTTCAGCGCATTGATCAGGGTCAGGATGATCCGCGAACCGGTGGAGCCGACTGGGTGACCCTGGGCGCAGGCGCCGCCGTAGATGTTGACCTTGGCGTGATCCAGGCCGTGTTCACGCATGGCCAGCATGGTGACCATGGCAAAGGCTTCGTTGATTTCGAACAGGTCGACCTCGGCCTTGTTCCAGCCGGTTTTCTTCAGCAGGGTCGTGATCGAGCCAATCGGCGCGATGGTGAACTCGCTCGGGTCCTGGCTCTGGGTCGCGTGCGCGACGATTTTCGCCAAGGGCTTGAGGCCACGCTTGGCGGCTTCGTCGGCGGTCATCAGCAGCAGGGCGGAAGCGCCGTCGGAGATCGAACTGGCGTTGGCTGCGGTGATTGTGCCGTCTTTGCGGAAGGCCGGCTTGAGGCCAGGGATCTTCTCCAGGTTGGCGTTCAACGGCTGCTCATCGTCTTTGACCAGTACATCGCCCTTGCGGCCGCTGACGGTGATCGGGACGATTTCCCCATCCAGCGCGCCGCTAGCGATGGCAGCTTGGGCGCGTTTGAGCGACTCAATGGCATAGGCGTCCATTTCCTCGCGGGTGATGCCGTACTGGTCGGCGGTTTCCTGGGCGAAAGAACCCATCAGACGGCCCGTGCGAGCATCTTCTAGGCCGTCGAGGAACATGTGGTCTTTGATCTCGCCATGGCCCATGCGCAGGCCCGCGCGGGCTTTGGTCATGAGGTAGGGCGCGTTGGACATGCTTTCCATGCCGCCGGCGATCATCACCTCATTGCTCCCAGCCTTGAGCGCATCAAAGGCCTGCATCACCGCTTTCATGCCCGAACCACAGAGTTTATTGATGGTGGTGCAGCCAGTGGCGGCCGGCAGGCCAGCATTCAATGACGCCTGGCGCGCCGGGCCTTGCTTCAGGCCAGCAGGCAGCACGCAGCCCATGATCACTTCCTGTACGTCGGCCGGGGCAATGCCAGCGCGCTCAACCGCGGCGCGAATAGCCGCTGCGCCCAGGTCTACCGCCGCAACGCTCGACAGGCTGCCTTGAAAACCACCCATCGGCGTACGTGCGCCGCTGACAATGACAATATCGGACATCGGAAAACTCCCTATATGAGGTAAATGAACGCAATGGCGAGCCATTGATTCTACTGCGTGACTAAAAATGCCCAAAGAGTCATGCGGAAAATCATTCTTTGGGCTGATTTGGGCGACCGCCGAGGGCTCTAAATTGGCTTCACTGATAAAACTCGTGAATTAAGGTACCGCCATGCTGCAGACCCGTTTGATTCCCGCCGCCGCGAATGCTCATCAAGCCCCTCTGTTGATCAAGCGCCTGCTGTTGTCCGGCATCCGTTATGAGAAAAGTCGTGAAATCGTTTACCGCGACCAGATGCGCTACGGCTACGCCACCCTCAATGAGCGGATTGCCCGACTGGCCAACGTGCTGACTGAGGCGGGGGTCAAGGCCGGTGATACCGTGGCGGTGATGGACTGGGACAGCCACCGCTACCTGGAATGCATGTTTGCCATCCCGATGATCGGTGCAGTGCTGCACACCATCAATATCCGCCTCTCGGCCGATCAGATTTTGTACACAATGAACCATGCCGAGGATAAGTTCGTACTAGTCAACAGCGAGTTCGTACCGCTCTACAAAGGTATTGAAAGCCAGCTGACCACGGTGCAGAAAACCATTCTGCTTACCGATGCAGTGGAAAAGTCCGCAGACATGGGCGGCCTAGTGGGCGAATACGAAAACCTGCTGGCCGCGGCCAGCCCCCGCTACGACTTCCAAGATTTCGACGAAAACTCAATCGCCACCACTTTCTACACCACCGGCACCACCGGTAACCCCAAAGGCGTCTACTTCAGCCATCGTCAGTTGGTGCTGCACACCCTGGCAGAGGCCAGTGTGCTGGGTAGCCTGGACAGCATTCGCCTGCTGGGCACCAACGATGTGTACATGCCGATTACCCCGATGTTCCACGTACACGCCTGGGGCATCCCTTATGTCGCCACCATGCTGGGGGTTAAACAGGTCTATCCCGGTCGTTATGAGCCGGACATGCTGTGCCAGCTGATCAAGCAGGAAAAGGTCACCTTCTCTCACTGTGTGCCGACCATTCTGCAAATGGTGATGAATGCCCCGATCGCTCAGGATCATGATTTCGGCGGGTTGAAAATGATCATCGGCGGCAGCGCCCTCAACCGCTCGCTCTACGACGCGGCCAAGGCGCGCGGCATTCAGCTGACGGCTGCTTACGGCATGTCCGAAACCTGCCCGCTGATTTCCTGCGCACATATCAATGATGAGTTGATGGCCGGCAGCGAGGACGAACGCACCACTTACCGAATCAAAGCCGGCGTGCCAGTACCGCTGGTAGAAGCCGCCATTATGTCCGCCGATGGCACCCTGTTACCGGCCGACGGCGAAAGCCAGGGTGAACTGGTGCTGCGTGCCCCGTGGCTGACTCAGGGCTACTTCCGCGAGCCGGAGAAGGGCGCTGAACTGTGGGAGCACGGCTGGCTGCACACCGGCGACGTGGCCACCATCGACGATTTCGGTTTTATCGATATCCGCGACCGCATTAAGGATGTGATCAAGACTGGCGGCGAGTGGATCTCCTCCCTGGCACTGGAAGACCTGATCAGCCGTCACCCGGCAGTGCGTGAAGTGGCTGTGGTGGGTGTGGTAGACCCGCAGTGGGGCGAGCGGCCGTTTGCTCTATTGGTGTTACGTGAGGGGCAGAGCCTGGATGCCAAGGGGCTGAAGGAACACCTCAAGCCGTTTGTTGATCAAGGCAGCATCAACAAGTGGGCGATACCGTCGCAAATTGCTCTTGTTACCGAAGTTCCCAAGACCAGTGTCGGTAAGCTCGACAAGAAACGTATTCGTCTGGATATCGTTCAGTGGCAGGCCGCCGGTAGTCCATTTCTCTCAACGGTTTAAGCACTTTTGTAACGGGCGCAGCTTTGGGCGGCGTCCGTTAAACGGCTGCTTTTAAGTGTCATTTAGATCATGTAAATCAAGCGCTTAAGTTGGTTATTGAGACGGCTTTTAGAGTTTCTTGTGTGGCGTTGTGCGCTGTACGGGTGACTGCAGGCGAGATTGATTTTAGTGACTGAGCAGTCAAACAAGCGTTTGGCTTGCTAATTGCTCCCTTCAAACCATTCTTGGCTCTGTCGGTCGCAGTGAGCATGCTGAAACCAGCGAGCCAGAGTGCCTGGGAGCTAAAAATCACTCTTTCGAGGGATCAAGCATCAGTACCCGCTGGCTATAGTCCGCACCATCCATAACAAAAAAACACATGGAGTAGCGTCGATGACAAAAACAAAACAAATCTGGCGCCTGGCAAGACTGCCACTGGCCGTCAGCCTCGCATCCACCCTCGCCGCACCTGCATTCGGCGTTACTTTTAATATTGGTGAAATCGAAGGTCAGTTCGACTCATCGTTGTCGGTTGGCGCGAGCTGGTCTACTGCAAAAGCCAATAAAGATTTGATTGGTGTCAACAACGGTGGTCGCGGCCTGTCGCAGACATCCGATGATGGTCATCTAAACTTCAAACGTGGTGAAACTTTCTCTAAAATCTTCAAAGGCATCCATGACCTTGAGCTGAAGTACGGTGATACCGGTGTATTTGTGCGCGGTAAGTATTGGTATGACTTTGAGCTTAAAGATGAAGGTCGTCAGTTCAAAGATATTAGCGATAGCAATCGCAAAGAAGGCGCTCAATCGTCTGGCGCACAAATTCTCGATGCTTTCGTTTATCACAACTATGCTGTTGGCGATCAGCCAGGTTCAGTACGTCTTGGTAAACAAGTAGTTAGCTGGGGTGAAAGTACATTTATCCAAGGTGGTATTAACTCGATCAACCCTGTTGATGTGTCCGCTTTTCGCCGTCCTGGCGCGGAAATCAAGGAAGGTTTGATTCCGGTTAATATGTTCTATGTTGCGCAAAGTCTGACTGAAAATCTCTCAATGGAGGCATTCTATCAATTAGAGTGGGATCAGACTGTTACTGATAACTGCGGCACGTTCTTCTCGCAGGCGGATATGGTTTCCGATGGGTGTGATCGGAATTTGAATGTCCTAAGCCTGCCGAGTGCTGCGCAGTTGGCCCGCATTAACAATACGCTGAGTTTGCTTGGCGCTACTCCTCTCAGTGGCACAAGTGAAGGTCTAGTAGTTGGTCGAGCTGGAGATAAAGATGCGCGTGATGACGGCCAGTGGGGCTTGGCTTTCCGTTACATGTTCGAACCGCTAGATACCGAATTCGGTGCCTATTTCATGAACTATCACAGCCGCGCTCCTATCTTCAGCGGTGTAGCGCCGACTGCGCGAGGTTTAGCCGCGGCTAATGCACTTGCCAGTGGAACGTTTTCTCAAGCGCTTGGCGCAGGAGCTTCAGCTGCTGCTGCAGGGCAGGCTGCAGCTAATGCTGGGGCAGTTGGCCTAGCCGGACAGGGTAAATATTTCATTGAGTACCCAGAAGATATCAAACTGTATGGTATGAGCTTTTCTACTACGCTGCCCACCGGTACTGCTTGGAGTGGTGAGATTAGTTATCGCCCTAATGCTCCGGTGCAATTAAATTCCACTGATGTGCTTTACGCGGGCCTTAAAGATCTGGCTATTACAACGCCGTTAGGAGTATCTAGACCATATAGTGCTGTATCGCCTTTGGGGGCTAATTCTGAAGGCTTACTTCACGGCTACAAGCGTAAAGAAATTACTCAGCTGCAGACTACATTCACTCACTTTATCGACCAGGTTATGGGCGCTTCGCGCCTGACTTTGGTAGGTGAATTGGGTTGGACTCATGTGGGCGGCTTGGAAAGCAGCGATGACATTCGTTATGGCCGTGATCCAATTTTTGGCACCGCTGGTGCTTTGTGTGGTCCTGTAAATGCCAGCACTGCTGGCGGTAAGAGTAACGGCAGTTTGCTCGGTAAGTCCTGTGATAAAGATGGTTTTACTACTGCCGACTCTTGGGGTTACCGCGCTCGTGCTATTTGGGATTATCCAGATGCATTCGCTGGTGTAAACCTTAAGCCAAGCGTGGCTTGGTCGCATGATGTCGATGGATACTCGCCTGGTCCAGGCGGTAACTTCGAGGAAGGCCGTAAAGCTATTAGTCTGGGGCTGGACGCTGAATACCAGAATACGTACACCGCCAGCGTTTCCTACACCAATTTCTTTGATGGCAAGTATTCGACTGTTGATGACCGCGACTTCGTAGCACTTAGCTTCGGTATGAACTTCTAAGCGGGCGAGATTTTGAGGACGACTATGACTATGAAAACAACAAAAAGTCTGCTGAAAACCGGTGCGTTGACACTCACGCTACTGGCTAGCAGTGTGATGGCGGCGGTATCGCCAGACGAAGCGGCCAAGCTGGGGACTACGCTGACGCCTGTTGGTGCGGAAATGGCTGGCAACGCTGACGGTTCGATTCCTGCCTGGACTGGTGGCTTGCCGGTTAACGCCGGTATTGTCGACTCTGCCGGCTTTCTCGCGGATCCGTTCCCGAATGAGCAGCCGCTGTTTACTATCACCGCGCAAAACGTGGATCAGTACAAAGACAAACTGACTCCAGGCCAACTGGCGATGTTTAAGCGTTACCCAGAAAGCTACAGAATGCCGGTATTTACCACTCATCGTACCGCCACCATGCCGGATTTCGTTTTGGATGCAGTGAAGAAAAACGCTGTGAATACCAAGATGGTTGAGGGCGGTAACGGTCTTGAGAACTTCGATCAGGCCTTTCCTTTCCCAATCCCCAAGGATGGTTTGGAAGCCATCTGGAACCATATCACTCGCTACCGTGGTGGCAGCGTGAAGCGCTTGGTTACTCAGGCGACTCCGCAAGCCAATGGCTCCTACAGTTTGGTTTACTTCCAGGATGAGTTCACCTTCCGGGGGGCGCTGAAAGATGCCGATACCAGCAAGCCAAGCAACGTGCTGTTCTACTTTAAGCAACGCGTAACGGCACCGTCGCGTCTGGCCGGTAACGTGTTGCTGGTACACGAAACGCTCAACCAGGTGAAGGAACCTCGTTTGGCGTGGCTGTATAACGCCGGTCAGCGTCGTGTACGTCGTGCGCCACAGGTTTCCTACGACGGTCCAGGTACCGCCGCCGATGGTCTGCGTACCTCCGACAACTTCGACTTGTACAACGGTGCGCCTGACCGGTACGACTGGAAGCTGGAAGGTAAGAAGGAAATCTATATCCCTTACAACAGCTACCGCCTAGACTCGCCAAATCTGAAGTATGACCAGATCATCAAAGCTGGCCATATTAATCAGGATCTGACCCGTTATGAGCTGCACCGTGTATGGCATGTGACGGCTACCCTGAAGTCGGGCGAGCGTCATATCTATGCCAAGCGTGACTTCTATATCGATGAAGACACCTGGCAAGCGGCTGCCATCGACCACTACGACGGTCGCGGTACTCTGTGGCGTGTGGCAGAGGCCCATGCTCAGTACTACTACGACAAGAAAGTGCCGTGGTACAGCGTAGAGACCCTGTATGACCTGCTGTCCGGTCGTTACCTAGCCCTGGGTATGAAGAACGAAGAGAAGAGCTCATACGAGTTCGACTATCCAGCTAAGGAAAGCGATTACACCCCCGCAGCACTTCGCCAGGCGGGCGTTCGCTAAACCTGAGTAAAGCGGCATAAAAGACCGGCCCGAGAGGGCCGGTTTTTTTATGGTGCGCCAGGCATGGCGCGTAGCGCCGTGACTGGCGCTGTCGGGTTCACTGTGGTGGTGAGCCTGGCGACTTGGAGGTGAAAGTCCTCTACACACCCGGCAAGGGGAAGTGTTAGCTGAAGGCAAGGGT
>JAHIWP010000008.1 GCA_018816095.1 Gammaproteobacteria bacterium | reverse complement strand
TAACGTTGTCCCTGAGTCAGCTGCCGGTAATGCGTAGTCATCTGCGCTTGAATCCTTCGGTGTGAGAGCCTGGATTCTACCGGTGGCTGGCTCTCTGCCTCTCGTTTCAAGCGTTGCGCTTATTCTATGAATTCAGGAGGTCCAAACCCTGAGACATGCATTACCCACCGATAACAACCTGACATAACTTCGGCGATTAAATACCGACTAAACTTAGGGTTATACGAGTAGATGCTATCTGTCGGACGCGGCCGCGATAGAGCCATGCAGGGTAGACATTTGGCTTGGCTTCGTCATAATTGCTGAGTGTGCACTCGCACTGATAGTGCAAAAGCGGGTCAGGACATACAGCGCTAGCGACTTTATATACAGCGGCAAGAGTCCTTGAACCTATTTAACCCGTTTAAATAAGTGTGCACATTGAAACTGTTTGGCCGCAGCAAATGTTCAGGCACCTGCCTGACATTCAGCCAACATTCATTCAAGACCAAAGGTAACTAGGTGACGAAAGACGAACTGCGCGCCGAACTCGAGCGCCAGGCGCAGCGTTACAAGGATGTATACGGCGGGGAAGTGATTACCTACGCCGCTCAACCGGACCCTGAACGCAAGCCATGGCGTAAGAAGGCTAACCTTCTTGACCAAGCGTTTGATAAAGAGTTGGAAAAAATCGAAAAAGAACTGCAAGCCAAGGCCGATGAAGCGTCGAACTGACGCCTTACACGCCCTCATAGCAGGTCACGCAGCCATCCCTAGCCGGAATGGCTCGCGCCTCAACGCTTCTTGCCGCCCATTAGTGAACCCAGAATACCGCGCACCAATTGCCGGCTGATCTGGTTGGCCGCTTGGCGCAGGGTCGTCTTCATTACCTGGCTGGCCAGGCC
The DNA here is from genome assembly GCA_018816095.1 of Gammaproteobacteria bacterium. Classification (GTDB taxonomy): domain Bacteria; phylum Pseudomonadota; class Gammaproteobacteria; order Pseudomonadales; family Pseudomonadaceae; genus Aquipseudomonas; species Aquipseudomonas spirodelae. The sequence continues at coordinate 27,566 of JAHIWP010000008.1, read as the reverse complement.
GCCAAGCAGCTCACCCGCCGCATCTGCAATACCGCCACCGGCCTCAGGCTCAGGCTTGTTACTGGCAGAGCTCGGTTTACCCTGCTCGGCCTGTTGCGCAGCGGCCTGCTCCGCTCGCGCAGTCAGCAGTTCATACGCCGACTCACGATCGATGGGTTTATCGTAGCGCCCACGTAATGGCGACTGCTGAATCAAGGCCAAGCGCTCAGCCTCGCTCAGCGGCCCGATCCGTGACTGTGGCGGCGCAACCGCCACACGCTGCACCATGGCGGGCGTACCTTTAGCCTCCATCGTACCGACCAGCGCCTCACCAATACCCAACTCAGTCAGTACCGCTAACGTGTCAATCGCAGGGTTAGGGCGAAAACCGTCGGCTACCGCGCGCAGCGCCTTCTGCTCTTTGCTGGTGAAGGCGCGCAGCCCATGCTGGATCCGCAGCCCCAACTGGGCCAAGACATCATCTGGTAAATCACCCGGCGACTGGGTCACGAAGTACACCCCCACCCCTTTCGAGCGAATCAGCCGCACCACCTGTTCCAGCCGCTCCTGCAACGCCTTTGGCGTATCGGCAAACAACAGATGCGCCTCATCGAAAAACAGCGCCAGCAGCGGCTTGTCAGCGTCGCCGCGCTCCGGCAGTTGCTCAAACAACTCGGCCAGCAGCCAAAGCAGGAAGGTCGCGTAGACCTTAGGCGCCTCATGCACCAGGCGGCTGGCATCGAGCAAATGAATGCGCCCACGGCCATCACGATCAGGCTGCAGAATATCTTCCAGTTGCAGGGCCGGCTCGCCGAACAACGCCTCCGCACCTTGCTGCTCAAGCCCCGCCAACTTGCGCAACAGGGCTTGCGATGAGGTGGAGGTGAACAGCGCACTGTCATCACCAAGCACCTCGGGATGATTTTTCAGGTGCGCCAACAATGCCTTGAGGTCTTTCAGATCAAGCAGTAGCAAACCCTCACGATCTGCCACTTTGAACGCGGCATAGAGTGCGGCCTGCTGGCTATCGGTCAACGTCAGCAATGCCCCCAGCAGTAACGGTCCCATTTCACTGAGTGTGGTGCGCAGCGGGTGGCCGCTTTTGCCGTGCACGTCCCACAAGGTTACCGGGTAAGCCATGGGGTGATGGTTGAGCCAGGGCATGCTGGCAATCCGCTCAGCCACCTTGCCTTGCGGTGCACCTGCGGCGCCTAAACCACAGAGATCGCCTTTAACGTCGGCGGCGAATACCGCCACTCCCGCATCGCTGAAAGTTTCAATCAAGCGCTGCAAGGTCACGGTTTTACCAGTCCCCGTTGCACCTGCAATCAGCCCGTGTCGGTTGGCTAGGCGCAACGCCTGCCCCACCGGCAGCCCCGCAACATCGGCTCCCACAACAAACTGATCGGTTTGCGCCATCTTGTTATCTCCGTGGTTAAAGCTTTACTGCTACTAAGCCGACATAAACACCATAGTCGCATTGCCGACCCAGCCATTTCGCAGTCGGTACAAGACTGCTGCCAGACCTTACCGGACGCAAGAAGCCATGACTAATAACCTGAAGTTCAGCCACAAGATTTTGCTTGCTGCCTCCCTGGTGGTGATCGCGGCATTCTCGCTGTTCACTCTGTATAACGACTACCTGCAGCGCAACGCCATCCAGAATGACCTGGAGAACTATCTGCAAGAGATGGGTGATGTGACGGCAAGTAATATTTCCAACTGGCTGTCTGGGCGCATCCTGCTGGTGGAAAGCGCTGCACAGTCGATTGCACGTGATCCAGCTGAACAAACACTGATCGGCTTACTGGAACAAAAAGCCCTGACGTCCACCTTCGTCTTTACCTACCTGGGCAGTGCCGATGGCAATTTCACCATGCGCCCAGATGACCAAATGCCCGCCGATTATGATCCACGCACACGCCCTTGGTACAAAGACGCCATGAGTGCGGGCGGCACGACGCTGACAGAGCCCTATGTCGATGCAGCCACCAGCGAGCTGATCATTACCATTGCCACCCCGGCCCAATCCGTCGGTGTAGTTGGGGGCGACCTGAGCCTGAATACGCTGACCAAAATCATCAACTCACTGGACTTCAACGGCATTGGTTACGCCTTTCTGGTCAGTTCTGATGGGAAAATTCTGGTTCACCCAGATAAAGCCTTGGTCATGAAGAACCTGGCTGAGGTCTATCCCAACGATACGCCACGTATCAGCAGCGAAATCAGCGAAGCAAAGCTCGATGGCGCTCAGCGCATCCTGACGTTCGCACCAGTCAAAGGCCTGCCTTCGGTGAACTGGCATATCGGCCTGTCCATCGACAAGGGCAAAGCCTATGCAATGCTCAGCGAATTCCGCACCTCGGCAATCATTGCAACCGTCATTGCGGTGGTGCTGATCATGCTGCTGCTAAGCATGCTGATCAGCGTGCTGATGCAACCGCTGAATGTCATGGGTAAAGCCATGGAGGACATCGCCCAGGGCGAAGGCGACCTGACCAAGCGTTTGAACATCCAGTCCAATGACGAATTCGGCCGCCTGGCCAGCGCCTTTAACCAGTTTGTCGAGCGTATTCACAGCTCAATCCGCGAAGTGTCATCGGCCACTATCCAGGTCAACGAAGTGGCCAAACTGGTGGTCGGCGCCTCCAACTCGTCGATGATTAACTCGGACGAACAGGCCAGCCGTACCAACAGCGTCGCCGCAGCGATCAACGAACTGGGCGCCGCCGCCCAGGAGATCGCGCGCAATGCGGCCGATGCCTCCAACCAAGCCTCCGACGCGCGTCATCTGGCAGAAGACGGTCGCCAGGTCGTAGAGAAGACCATCCAGGCGATGAATGAACTGTCGGGCAAGATCAGCGCCTCTTGCAGCAATATCGAAACACTCAACAGCAAAACAGTGAACATCGGGCAGATTCTTGAAGTTATCAAAAGTATCTCCCAGCAAACCAACTTGCTCGCCCTCAACGCGGCCATTGAAGCTGCACGTGCAGGCGAAGCCGGGCGTGGCTTTGCGGTGGTCGCCGATGAAGTCCGTAACCTGGCCCATCGCACTCAGGAGTCGGCGCAGGAAATCGAGAAAATGATCGAAGAACTGCAAGTCGGCTCCCGTGAGTCGGTCACCACCATGACCGAGAGCCAGCGCTACAGCGAAGAGAGCGTCGAAATTGCTAACCAGGCCGGCGCGCGCCTGGGCAGCGTGACCGAACGCATCGGCGAAATTGATGGCATGAACCAGTCAGTCGCCACTGCGACTGAAGAACAAACATCGGTGATTGAATCGCTCAACGTCGACATTACCGAAATCAACACCCTCAACCAGGAAGGCGTAGAAAACCTCAACGCCACCCTGCGCGCCTGCGGAGACTTGGAGCAACAAGCCAGCCGCCTCAAGCACTTGGTCGATAGCTTCCGCATTTAACAGGCATAACGCGACCAACTGAGCGCCGGTCCTACGGCGCTTAAACAAACGGGGCGCTCAATGAGCGCCCCGTTTTTATTTCTGCTTATCGCTGTTCGTTGGCGGGTGTTGGTCTTGCTGCAGCTTTCGCCACAACTCAGCTGCATCGGCAAACTCAGTGCCATCCTCTGGGCTCAGTGCCTGTGGATCATAACGTTGCGTACAGCCCTCTCCCAACACAGGCGGCGCGTTGGATGTTGCACGCGCAAGCGGATCGTTCATAAGCACTCCTTACATGCAGCCATAGGCGCTAGTTAAGCGCCAGACGCCCTTCATCATGCTGGGCAAATTCCTTGACTGCACGCAGCACATCACTACGGCTAACCTGACCGACCAGACGCCCATCTTCGATCACCGGTAGCCGCCGACGCCGGCCGCGCAGGAAGCGTTCGGAAATTTCGATGATATCCGCCTCAGGCGAAATCACTTCAACCTCGGTGGTCATATAGGCGCTGACATTACCCCCCGTGGCTTCGTAATAAGCCCCAGAAAGAATACCGCGCAAGCAGTCACCCTCCGAAAGCAAGCCCACTAAGTGGCCTTGTCCATCAACTACCGGCGCACCGGATATACGGTGCTCAAGCAAACGATTGATAGCGGTGAACAGGTCCATTTCAGGGCGAAAAGTCACCAGATTGCGGGTCATGTAATCACGTACTTTGATTGACTTGAGCATCAGTAATCTCCTCTGCCTGCGCTGAACCGAAGGGCTGCTTACACGTCAGTCGAATACCACCGTCTTATTGTCATGCACCAGCACTCGGTCTTCTAAGTGATAGCGTAGACCACGCGACAGCACCATCTTCTCGACATCTTTACCCAGGCGCACCATCTCTTCGATGCTGTCACGGTGGCTAACGCGCACCACGTCCTGCTCGATGATCGGGCCGGCGTCCAACTCTTCGGTGACATAGTGCGAGGTCGCACCAATCAACTTAACCCCACGCAACGACGCCTGATGATAAGGCTTGGCCCCGACAAACGACGGCAGGAAGCTGTGATGGATATTGATGACCCGCTGCGAGAACTCAGCACACAGGTTTGCTGGGAGAATTTGCATATAGCGGGCCAGCACAATCACGTCAGCGTCATGGGCTTTTACCAAGCGCTCGACTTCATCAAAGGCGGGTTGTTTGTCTTCAGGGTTAACCGGTACATGGAAGAACGGAATGCCATGCCACTCGACCATGCTGCGTAAGTCATTGTGGTTGGAAATCACACACGGAATATCGCAGTCCAGTTCGTTACTGTGCCAGCGGTGCAACAAATCAGCCAGGCAATGGGATTCACGGCTGGCCATCAACACCACACGTTTCTTCCGCGCCGAATCGGTAACCCGCCACTCCATAGAAAACTCGCGGCCAATGGGCGCAAATGCCTGGCGGAAACCGTCTAGGTCAAACGGCAGTGAGTCGGCACGGATCTCGTGGCGCATAAAGAACCAACCGCTCTGGTTATCCGAGTGATGACTCGCTTCGGTAATCCAACCGTTGTAGGTGGCCAAAAAGTTACTGACCTTGGCCACGATTCCAACCCGGTCTGGGCAGGCAATAACCAATCGAAAAGTACGCATCAACGGCTCCAGCACGCAAATAAAGTCGGCCATTCTAGTCACAGCAAGAGAAAACTGCAGTACTCAAACAGCCTTGGCGAGCCGCCATCAGAGCAACGCCGGCTGCCTCTGCAACTCAAGTAGCGCAAAAACGCCAAGAACCACCTGCTGAATATGCCTACGCAGCCAATAAGAAAATGGCTAATAAGTTACTTAGCAATACAATTCATAAAAAATACCCATAAAGCGGTTTACTTGTGAAAAGTGCCTGACTACTATTGCTTCACTTAATCGTAAATTTCTTATATAGGCACGCCCTACATGTCGCTCATCAACGAATACCGCGCTACCGAAGAAGCCATCAAAGAACTGCAAGACCGCCTGAAGAACATGTCGCAAGACGACAAGCTGCAAAAAGAATTGGAATTCGAAGGCAAACTGCGTGCACTGATGGGTGAATACCAAAAGTCGCTGCGTGACATTATTGCCATGCTCGACCCAGAAGCCAGAAGCAGCAAAAGCCTGCGTCCAGCCAAAACGACTGCAACCAAGCGTGCGCGCAAAGTTAAGCAGTATAAAAACCCGAACACGGGTGATGTGATTGAAACCAAAGGTGGCAACCACAAAACGCTGAAAGAGTGGAAAGCTAAGTGGGGCAGCGACGTTGTTGAAAGCTGGGTAACCCTGCTGGACTGAACCACCGCACGAATAGCCTCGCGCTAAATAAAAACGCCAGCCATGCTGGCGTTTTTTGTGGCCGCTACGTTTAACAGCTAAACGTATTACAGGGCATATTGCTGACGGAGTTGTTCGGCATACGCGCGCCATTCCACTAAAACCGCTTGTTGCTCAACATCAGCACCTGCAAACACCTGCGCCAAGGCCTGCTCAAACTGCTCAAGGGTATTCGGCGCACCATATTCGGGACGGCTCAAACGCTGTTGGCAGAAGGTTCGCCAGCGCTGCTGTTCCTCAATGCTCAGGGTCGCAGCAAAGTTGCGCGCCCGGTAACGAAACAGCAACTCGGGCAATCGCGCATCATCAAAGGGCCAAACCTCCTGCCCCAAACGTTGCGGATCAGCACGGCGTACCTGCTCGCACAAACGTCGGTCACGGTCACCTATAAAACCATCGTACAACTGTTGTTCAGGGTCTTGATTGGGGGCGAATTGCTCTTCGGCATACACCTGCAGCAGTTTTTCCTGCCAAAGAGCAGACTTAGCCTGTAATAGTTCGGCCTGCGCCTGATAGGCCGGAATATCGAGTTGCAAGCGTTGGATATCCTGCGCACGTAATACGTTCATCGGTGCAACAACCGGGCAACGGTTGATATGCAGCAATTTAAGCGGCACCGGCAGTTCACCCTCAGCCAATTGATCGCGGCGGGTGTAAAGACGCCTGCGTAATGTCTCAGCACTCTCATTGAGTAGCGGCGCAATATCAGCCTGCAAATCACAGACAATCAGCGCATTGCGATTACGTGGATGCCAGGCCAAGGGCAGTACCACTGCCAGATAATGCCGCGCGCCGGCATAGCGACCGGATATATGCACCAACGGCTGCAATAGGCGTATCTGATCCTGCACCCGCTGTTTGCTGCGCAATTGATAGAGATAGTCATACAACTTCGGCTGTTTGCTACGCAGCAACCGCGCCAGGGCGATAGTCGCCCGCACATCGGAGAGCGCGTCGTGAGCCTGGCCATGCTCGATGTCGTTTGCTGCCGTCAGCCGTTCGAGCTTGAGGGTCACCCGCCCATCCTCTTGCGGCCAAACGATCCCCTCCGGACGCAATGCATAAGCAGTACGCACCAGGTCAATCAGGTCCCAACGGCTATTACCGCCCTGCCATTCACGGGCATAAGGGTCATAGAAGTTGCGATACAGGCTGTAGCGCGTGACTTCGTCGTCAAAGCGCAGGCTGTTGTAACCAACGCCGCACGTGCCGGGCTGCGACAGCTGAGCATGCACACGGCTCATAAACTCGGCTTCATCCAGGCCGTGCTCGGCTAATTTGCCCGGAGTAATCCCGGTGACCAGGCAGGCGGCTGGATGCGGCAGGATATCGTCACTGGGCTGGCAGTAGATATTCAGCGGCTGATCAATTTCATTAAGGTGTTCATCGGTACGAATCCCCGCCACCTGCAATGGCCGGTCGCGGCGCGGGTCAATGCCCGTGGTTTCGTAGTCGTACCAAAAGAGGCTAGAGGTCACAGTAACGTCCTAATGCTGAGGCGCAGGCAGTCTAGCACCCTGCTGCTAACGCACAGACAAGCGCAACCCCTGCGCCAGCCGCCCTTGGCAGGACTGCCCCCGCATTTGAGTCGCGCACGATCCCCTTATTGCCGATAAATAGCCCTTCTCCGCCAACTCTTGTGAGCGCGCCGGTTGCGCCGCTGCTTGCTGCTGGCTAGCATCGGGCTTTCCTCGATGCAGTCTGCCGATGTCGCTCACGCCAACCCCTGACTCAGTTGCCGCCCGCCCGCTGCTGGATACCCGCTATAAAGTGGAAACGCCTGAAGGCATCGACCTGATTCTGCGGCCGGCCGGCTTGGTACCGCGTGCGCTGGCGTTCAGCATCGACCTAGTGATTCGCGGCGCATTGCTCGGCGCATTATTTGCGGCTCTGGCGCTGCTCGGCCAATTCGGCATGGGCCTGGGTACCATCCTGCTGTTTCTCGTGACCTGGTGGTACATGGTGCTGTTTGAAGTGCTCAACCAGGGCCGTTCACCCGGTAAACAATTGATGGGCCTGCGGGTGATTCATGATGATGGCACGCCCGTTGGCTGGGCCGCTTCGCTGACCCGCAACCTACTGCGTTTCGTCGACATTCTGCCCTTCGGCTACACCTTGGGCATTCTGAGCTGCCTCAATCATCCGGTCTTTAAACGCTTGGGCGATATCGCTGCCGGCACCCTGGTGGTTTATCGCGATGAGCCGCCGGCTACCCCGCAACGGCCACAAGCCGAACCGCTGCGCGCGCCGTTTAGCATGAGCTTGAGCGAACAACGCGCCCTGCTCAGCTTTACCGAGCGAGCACAGAGCCTTTCCAGCGCGCGCCGCCAAGAACTGGCGAGCCTGCTTGCCGAACCTTTGCAAGTGCCCGCCGAACAGGCTGAACAACAGATCCACGGCATTGCCCGTGGCCTTTTAGGCCCGACATGAAGCAGAGCCTGTTTGAAAACCAGCACCAGGCCGAGTGGCAGGCATTTGACGCACTGCTCACAGCGCTTGAACGCGGCAAAGCCGACAGCCAGCAATGCAGAGGCTTTGCCGCAGCTTATCGGCGCCTGTGCCAACACCTCGCCCTAGCGCAGAGCCGGGGCTATAGCAGCCACCTGATCGAACAATTACAGCTTTTGGCCATGCGTGGTCATCAGCAGTTCTATCGCCACCGCAGTCCACTGGGTGGCCAGTTACTCGGTTTTATCCTCGCAGGGTTTCCACGCTTGGTCAGGGCTGAATGGCGTTTTGTCGTCGCCGCCAGCCTGCTGTTCTTCGGCAGCCTGCTGCTGATGGGCACACTGGTGTACCACTTCCCCGATCTGGTTTACGGCGTGATGCCTCCCGACCAAGTCGCCGAGATGGAAAAGATGTACGACCCCGATGCAAGGCGCATCGGCCGTTTCAGCGAGCGCGACTCAGGCGATGACTGGATGATGTTCGGCTACTACATCATGAACAATATCGGCATCGCCTTTCAGACCTTTGCCAGCGGCCTGCTGCTTGGCCTGGGCAGCCTGTTCTTCCTGCTATTCAACGGCCTGATGATTGGCGCAGTGGCCGGCCACCTGACACAGATCGGCTATGGCGAAACCTTCTGGTCGTTCGTCGTCGGCCACGGCGCCTTCGAGCTGACCGCCATTGCCCTGGCTGGAGCCGCCGGCCTGAAACTCGGCTGGGCGCTGCTGGTACCCGGCCGCCTGCCCCGCGGCGAAGCCTTGCGGGTCGCCGCCGGCAGCAGTGTGCGGCTGGTCGGTGGGGTGATTGTGTTTCTACTGCTGGCCGCTTTTATCGAGGCCTACTGGTCTTCCATGAGCCTGGCCAGTCACAGCGTTAAATACATCGTTGGCGGCGCGCTCTGGCTGCTGGTTCTGGCTTATCTACTGCTGGCTGGCCGAGGTGTGCATGCGCCTGACTGATGCGAGCGTGGTAATCCGCCCACGCAGCGCCTGGGAGGCCATCGATCTCGGCGTACTGCTGGCCAAGCAGCATGCTGGCCTGCTGATGCTCAGCTGGGCCTTGGTCACCCTGCCAATTTTCGCCCTGCTATGCGTATTGCTCTGGGATTACCCGAGCATCGCCCTGCTGATTTTCTGGTGGCTCAAACCCGCCTATGAGCGCCTGCCGCTGTATATCCTTTCGCATGCGCTATTCGGTGCCACACCGAGCCTCAAGCAAGCCCTGAAAGCCCTGCCCGGTCTGCTCAAACCACAGTTACTGGCGAGCCTGACATGGCGCCGGTTAAGCCTCACACGCAGCTTCGACATGCCCGTCATGCAACTTGAAGGCCTGGCTGGCAAAGAGCGCAATCAACGCTTAATTGCCCTTGGCCAGCGTGATGCGGGCGGCGCGAGCTGGCTGACGATTGTCGGCATGCACCTGGAAATGGCGCTGTGGTTCGGCATGATCAGCCTGTTCTACCTGCTTCTACCTGCACAGATTGAGCTGAACTGGAGCTGGGAAAGCTTGATCAATGCCGCCGCCGGCGAATGGCTGTGGCTGGAACACCTGTCCAACCTGATCTACGTCCTGCTGCTGATTCTCTGGGAGCCCATTTACGTCGCCTGCGGTTTTACCCTCTACCTGAACCGGCGTACCGCCCTGGAAGCCTGGGACATCGAACTGGTGTTCCGTCAGTTGCGCCAACGCCTGACGGGCGTGGCCTATGCCCTGTTACTGGGTTTTAGCATGCTGTTGCTGCACGTACCAAACAGCGCCATGGCCGCCGCCAGCAGCGGCCCGCTGCCGATTGAAGACCCCGTGGGGCCGCAGGCCGAGCGCCTGCTCAAGCAACCGCTGAGCAGCGCACAGGCCCAGCAAAGTATCAGCCAACTGCTCGAGCAGCCGCCCTTCGAACACCGTGAAACCGTTACCCGCTGGCGTTTCGGTGACGAGGCCGAAGAACCCAGCGAAGCAGACGCCAAGGCGCTGGGCAAACTGCTGGAAGGGTTCCTTGCACTCACCCAACTATGGAAAAGCGTCGAGGCCGTAGCACTGTTCTTCGAAGTGCTGTTGTGGGCCGCCCTGTTTAGCCTGATCGCCTGGCTGGTATGGCGTTACCGCGACTGGCTGAACGCCTTTGCCGGACGCCTACGCTTGCCGCGCGCGCGTACATATCAGCCACCGGCGCAACTGTTTGGCCTGGAGGTGGCGCCGCAGAGTTTGCCAGCCGACATTCCTGGCGAAGTTGAACGGCTCTGGGATGAGCAGCCACGCGCAGCCCTCGGCCTGCTCTACCGCGCCCTACTCAGCCGTATGCTGCATGAACAGCGCCTGCCGCTGAAAAGCGCGCACACCGAAGCCGAAGTGCTGCAACGGGTGCAGGCGCTGCAACAACAAGAGCTCAGCCAGTTCAGCCAGACGTTAACCCACCACTGGCAGAACCTCGCCTATGGCCATCGACTGCCACCCGCCGCACTCAAGCCAGAGCTGTGCGGCGCCTGGCGACGGCTGTTCGAACAAGAGGCGCAGGCATGAAGCGGCTCATCTCGTTGCTCATCGGCGCAGGACTGCTGCTCGCTCTCGGCTTGCTGGGCATCTACCTGCTGGGCACGCTCACGCCCCATCAGGAAACCCTCGACCACGGCCCCTCACCCGAGGCGCAGGCCAACCCTTACCTGGCAGCCGAGCAGTTCCTGCGCAAGCAGGGCCTGCAAGTCCAGCGCGCCGACGGCCTGGAAACCATCAAAAACCTGCCGAGTACCGGGCAAACTTTGCTGCTGCTCGGTGACCGCAGTCGAATGACGCCCAAGCAGGCCGAGCGCCTGCTGGCCTGGGCCGCCAAAGGTGGCCACCTGCTGTTTGTCGCCGAGCGGCTGTGGAATGAAAAAGAAGGTAAAAGCGGCGACCTGCTGCTCGACAGCCTGGGCATCCAGCAGTATCAGAGTGACGACCTCGACGACCAGGACAGCGCCGCCACAGCTGAGCAGGACAGTGCTGAAGATAAGCATGACGCCGCAGCAGAGGCCCAATCAGCCGCTGACGAAGACAACGCTTACCCAGAACTGACCCAGCTCTACCTGGAAAACGAAGACGCGCCGGCCTATTTCAACTTCGACACTGACTTTCACCTCTACGACGCCGAAAACCGTGCTCACGCCTGGGCCAACAGCGATGCGGCCACGCACCTGCTGCAGCTCTATCATGGCGATGGTTTGATCAGCGTAGTCAGCGACAGCTGGATCTGGCAAAACCAAAGCATCGGCGAATACGACAACGCTTGGCTGCTCTGGTACATGACCCAGGACAGCCAGGTCACCCTGCTCTACCGCGCCGACCGCGACGACCTGATCAGCCTGCTGCTTGAGCACTTCCCGCACGCACTGGTCGCCCTGGCGCTGCTGCTGGCATTCGGGCTATGGCACCTGGGCATGCGCCAGGGCCCGCTGCAGCTACCCGCCAGCAGACATCGCCGCCAGCTGCAGGAGCACCTGCGCGGCAGCGCCGACTTCCTGCTGCGCCACAACGGCCAGCACAGCCTCCTGCACGGTTTGCAGCAAGACATTCAGCGCCGCGCACGACAGCTTCACCCAGGCTTCGAACGCCTCGCCGTGGCCGAGCAATGGCAAACCCTCAGCCGCCTGACCCGCCAGCCTTCCAGCGTTATCAGCCAAGCCATGCGGCCGTTGCCCAAGCAGCGACTGGCCGCCGCCGACTTCACCCGCCAGGTCGCCAACCTGCAAACCCTCAGGAATGCCCTATGACGAGCGAACACACACCCGAACAGCCGGACAGCGCAATCGAACCCGCGGCCGTAACCACTGAGCCCGTCACCGAGGCACCAGCTGCGGCAACAGCGCCAGCTGCACCGGCAGCCGCTGCGGCCAACCCGAACGCGCAGCGTCAACGCGCCAGCCAGCTGGCTCAAGCGCTGCGCACTGAATTGCAGAAAGCCCTGATCGGCCAGACAGCAGTGATTGACGACGTGCTCAGCGCGCTGATCGCCGGCGGCCATGTGCTGATCGAGGGCGTTCCGGGGCTCGGTAAGACCCTATTGGTTCGCGCCCTGGCACGCTGCTTTGGCGGCGAGTTCGCGCGCATCCAGTTCACCCCCGACCTGATGCCCAGCGACGTCACCGGCCACGCGGTGTACGACCTGCAGAGCGAGCAGTTCAAGCTGCGCAAGGGCCCGGTGTTCACCAACCTGCTGCTGGCGGACGAAATCAACCGCGCCCCGGCCAAGACCCAGGCGGCGCTGCTGGAAGTGATGCAGGAGCGCCAAGTCACCCTGGAAGGCCGCGCGCTGAACGTACCGCTGCCGTTTATGGTGCTGGCCACGCAGAACCCGATCGAGCAGGAAGGCACCTACCCGCTGCCGGAAGCCGAGCTCGACCGCTTTATGCTCAAGCTGCGCATGGACTACCCCGAGCAGAGCGAAGAGCTGAACATGGTTCGCCAGGTCGCCCGTTCCAGCAAAGCCGACATGCTCGAAGTCACGCCGCTGCGCACCTTGCTGCAAGCCCGCGATGTGCAGGCGCTGCAGAAGATCGCCAGCGACCTGCCAATTGACGAGCAGGTACTCGACTACGCCGTGCGCATCGCCCGCGCCACCCGCACCTGGCCAGGCCTGGCGATTGGCGCCGGGCCGCGCGCCTCGATCGCTCTGGTTCGTTGCGGGCGGGCCCGTGCGCTGCTGCGCGGTGGTGATTTCGTCCTCCCGGATGACATCAAGGGCTGCGCCCTAGCCGTACTTCGTCACCGCGTACGCCTATCACCGGAGCTGGATATCGAAGGGCTGTCGGTGGATCAGGTACTGCAACAGCTGCTCGACCAGGTTGCGGCACCGCGCCTATGAAGCCCGTATTTAAAGGCGCTACGGCATGAAACCCTCACGTGCGCTGTTGGCGCTACTGGCCGGCCTGTTCGCTCTCGGCATTGCACTGGGTATCTGCAGTGCTTTGGGCGTTGCCGTGCCGCACAGTATTAGCCCGATTTACTGGGGCCTGCTGCTGGTGCTGCTCGGCCTGACGCTGATCGACGCCCTGCTGCTGCGCCAAGTGCCTTCGCCGCGCATCGAACGCCAGCTACCCGGCAATCTGCCGCTGGGGCGTTGGAGCGAGGTGCGCCTGACCCTGCACCACAGCTATAACCGTGCGCTGCAGGTGGAGGTGTTTGATCATCTGCCCGGCGACATGGCCTTCGAGCACCTGCCGCTCAAGGTTGACCTGCACCCTGGCGAACAGACCCAGGTCAGCTATCGCGTGCGCCCTCTGCTGCGCGGGCACTTCCATTTCCCGCAATGTGAGATCAGCCTGCCCAGCCCCATGGGCCTGTGGTACGCCCGACGGTATCTGCCCGTAGTGGGTGAGACCCGCGTCTACCCCGATTTCGCCCGTTTGTACGGTGCGCAACTGATGGCCGTGGATGACTGGCTCAGCCAGCTTGGCGTACGCCAGCAACAGCGCCGCGGCCTGGGTCAGGAGTTTCACCAACTGCGCGAATTCCGCGACGGCGACACCCTGCGGCAGATCGACTGGAAAGCCACCGCGCGCAAGCGCACGCCAATTGCCCGCGAGTATCAGGATGAGCGCGACCAGCAGATCGTCTTCCTGCTCGACTGCGGCCGGCGCATGCGCAGCCAGGACGGCGAGCTGTCGCACTTCGATCACGCCCTCAACGCCTCGCTGCTGCTCAGCTATGTCGCGCTGCGCCAGGGCGATGCGGTAGGCCTGTCGACCTTTGCTGGCGAGCAGAACCGCTTCATCGCCCCGGTCAAAGGTCAGGCGCAACTAAATTTGCTGCTTAACGCGCTCTACGACCTGCGAAGCACACAGCAACCAGCAGACTTCAACGCCGCAGTGGAAAACCTGCTCAGCCGCCAGCGCCGCCGCGCTCTGGTGGTATTGGTGACTAATCTGCGCGATGAAGATGATCAGGTGCTGCTCGGTGCGGTCAAACGCCTGAGCCGCCAGCACCGCGTGCTGGTCGCCAGCCTGCGCGAAGAAGTGCTGGATACCCTGCGCCACACTCCGGTGCAGGACCTCTCCAGCGCCCTGGACTACTGCGGCACCCTGGACTACCTGAACGCCCGCGCCGGCCTGCACGAACGCCTGATTGCCAATAAGGTACCGGTGTTGGATGCGCGCCCGAGCGAGCTAGGGCCGCAGCTGGTGAGCAGTTATCTCGCCTGGAAAAAAGCCGGCGTACTGTAAGAGTCCGGCAAGTATCTGCTGCGCGTCGGCGATACGGCGTTAGAAATGGCCTCGGGCTGCTCATTTACAACCAGTAAACTCCGCGCCCTCGGCCATTTCTGCCTTGTCTCGCTCTAGCTCGCGAGATCCAAAACTGTTTTTCGAGCAAGAACCCTACAGCCAGGTGACGTGCTGCTCCAGTGGAAAGCGTAGACGCGGGTTGTACACGCCCTTCTCATCTTGCTTGCCTACCGCCAGCAGCATGATTGGCAAAGCCTCACGCGGGATGCTCAGGGTCTTGCGCAGGCGCACTTCATCAAAGCCTTCCATCGGGCAAGTGGCATAGCCATGGCTCTGAAAGGCCAGCATCAGGTTCTGCGCCGCCAGTGCAGTGGACTTCACCGCCCAGATACGCATCTGCGCACGGCTGTTGGGCGCACGCATCAGTGGCTTGCGCCAAGCGGCTACACGCAGCAGTTGGCGCTTGAACAAGCCCAGCAGCCCAAACGGGCCTTGGTTGTACTGAAAGGGCGCAGTCTTGCTGTAGAAACTACGAATCCGTTCCGGCACCTGCGGCTCCGGCCAGTAATCGATGACGTTCTGACAGGCCTGTTTCCAGGTGTCCGGGCGCGCCAGCACGGCAATAATCAGCGGCGCCTTGGCCGCATTCTGGCTCATGCACACCGGGTGCAAACGGGCCAAAAGCGCCGGATCGCGAATCACCTGAAAACTCCAGGGCTGCAGGTTGCAGGAGTTGGGCGCCAGTACCGCCAGCTCCAGGCAATCGCGCACGACAGCATCGGGCACCGGCTCAGCGGTAAAACGGCGTACCGCGCGGCGACGCTCGATCAGCTCGCGCAGCGCAGCAGGACTGGCGGGGGCAGTGGCAGGGTCAACGGGGAACAGGCTCATCGTGGTCGTCCTTAGCAGATCGACCGATTAAGCCGTGCTGAATGGCTGCGGACAACCCATGTGCGAGCTTAGTCCGCAGCCTTGGCGCAAATGGCCTGTTAGCCCAAGGCCTTTTCGATCGCCTGGATCAGGCTTGGATCATCCGGCGTGGTGCGCGGCGAAAAACGCGCCAGTACGCGGCCGTCATGTCCGACCAGAAACTTCTCGAAGTTCCAGGTGATATCGCCAGGAAACTCGGCACCCTCGCCCGCCAACAGGCGATACAACGGATGGCGATCCGCGCCGTTCACCTCCAGCTTGCTGGCCATGGGGAAGCTGACGCCGTAATTAAGACGGCAGAACGCACGGATCGCCTCTTCGTCATCCGGCTCCTGCTCAGCAAACTGGTTACACGGCAAGCCCAGCACGCTGAAGCCTTGCTCCTTGTACTGCTGATAAAGCTGTTCTAGCCCTGCGTATTGCGGTGTTAGGCCGCACTTGGATGCCACATTGACCACTAACACTACTTGCCCCTTGAAGGGTGCCAGCGGCAACGCTTGGCCATCTAGCGCACGCAGGTTGAGGTCGTGAAAGGCACTCATGGTTAACTCCTTTAAAACACCGGTTTAGCGCGAGAGACGAAATGCTCTGAAGCCATCTTAACGTCGCCCAGCGAAGGCCTGCAGGGTGCCGGCCATAAACAGCTGGCCATAAAAAAGGCACCTGTCAAAGGTGCCTTTGTTTAATTTCAGCTTAGCAGTCGAGCCGGTAATTGATACGACCATAAGTCGAATTACAGCGCCGACATAAGGCTGAAACTTAGTGCTGGTGACCACCTTCGCCATGGATATGGCCATGGGCAACTTCTTCTTCACTGGCATCACGCACTTCAACGATCTTGACCTTGAAGTTCAGGCGCTGACCGGCCAGTGGGTGGTTGCCATCAACGATCACGTCATCGCCGTCGAGATCACGGATAGTAACGATTTGCATGCCGCCGTCCGGGCCGGAAGCGTGGAACTGCATACCAACTTCCAGCTCGTCCACACCTTCGAACATCGAACGGTTGAGGGTCGCAACCAGCTCAGCGCTGTATTCGCCGTAGGCGTCTTGCGGCTCGACGGAAACGTCCAGCTCATCGCCAACCTGCTTACCCAGCAGGGCTTTTTCCAGGCCGCCGATGATGTTGCCAGCGCCGTGCAGATAAACCAGCGGCGCGCCGCCTGCGGAACTGTCGATCACCTCACCGGCATCGTTAGTCAGGGTATAGTCGATGGAGACGGCCTTATTGGCGGCGATCAGCATGGGGCGGGACCTTTTGCTTGAAAATAAAGAGCGGGCGAGTTTACCGAAGGGCGCGCCTGAAAGCGAACAGGACACAGACGGACGGCCATGCAGCGCATTAGTGCGCGTGCTTGATTTTCGTCAGGATGAGCACGGCGATTGGCTGGCAGTATTGTCATGCGGCCATACCCAGCACTTGCGCCATCAACCGCCCTGGCAAAACCGTGCCTGGGTAGTGGATGCGCAACAACGCCAGGCGCACGTGGGCAAACCTTTCCTGTGCGGCTGGTGCGCGACTGAAGGTGGTGCAAGCGAGGCGATGACAGAGCGCCCGAACCAAGACTTGAACAAGGAGCGGTAAATGCCCGCACGCAATATTCTGGTGATCAACTGCGGCAGTTCATCGATCAAGTTTGCCCTGATCAACGAAGCGCAAGATGCCTTTATCCTCAGCGGCCTGGCCGAGTGCCTGGGCAGCCCCGAAGCACAAGTCCACTGGCAACAGGGCGACATTAAAGACAGCCTGATTCTGCCCCACGCCGATCACCGTGCCGCCCTCACCCAGGTTTTCCCCCTGGTACAGGCCGCAGCGGGCGGCCAACTGCACGGCATTGGCCACCGCGTGGTGCATGGCGGCGAGCATTTCACCGCCGCCTGCCGCCTGGATACGCTGAGTCTTGCGGCGATTCGCACCACTGCACCACTGGCCCCACTGCACAACCCGGCCAACCTGCTGGGCATCGAAGCGGCGATCAAGCTGTTCCCCGAGTTGACTCAGGTGGCGGTGTTCGACACGGCGTTTCACCAGACCCTGCCCGAACACGCCTACCGCTACGCCCTACCCGAGCACCTGTACCGTGAACACGGCGTACGCCGCTATGGTTTCCACGGCACCAGCCACCGTTTTGTCAGCCAACGCGCAGCGCAGATGAGTGGGCTACCGATCCAAGCCAGCAGCTGGCTGGTCGCACACCTGGGCAACGGCTGCTCAACCTGCGCCATTGTCGATGGGCAAAGCCGCGACACCAGCATGGGCCTGACGCCACTGGAAGGTGTGGTAATGGGCACCCGTAGCGGCGATGTTGACCCCAACCTGCACAGCCACCTGGCGCGCACCCTGGGCTGGAGCCTGGAGCAGATCGAAGCGATGCTGAATAAAGACAGCGGCCTGTTAGGCCTCTCCGGTCTATCCAACGATATGCGCAGCCTGGAACAGGCCCGCGAACAGGGCCATGCCGGCGCCACCCTGGCCATTGAAGTGTTCTGCTACCGCCTGGCCAAATCCCTGGCGGCCATGAGCTGCGCCCTGCCGCAACTCGACGGCCTGGTCTTTACCGGCGGCATCGGCGAGAACTCGGCGCTGATTCGCAGCAAGACCGTCGCCCACCTGAAATTGCTCAACCTGGCCCTCGACGAACACGCCAACGTCCGCACCGTGCGTGGCGCGGCTGGATCAATCCAGGCCCAGGGTCACCCACGCGTGCTGGTCGTACCGACCAATGAAGAACGACAGATTGCCCTCGATACACTGGCGCTACTCGACGCCTAACGGAGCCCCTATGCACACCTTTTTTATTGCCCCCACCGGTTTCGGTGTCGGCCTGACCTCAATCAGCCTTGGCCTAGTGGGTGCACTGGAACGCGCCGGCCTCAAGGTTGGTTTCTTCAAGCCCATCGCCCAGCCCCATCAGGGCGACATGGGCCCGGAACGCTCCAGCGAGCTGATCGCCCGCACCCACGGCCTGCACTCCCCCAAACCGCTGGCCCTGGCGCATGTTGAACGCATGCTCGGTGATGGCCAGCTGGATGAACTGCTGGAAGAAATCATCAGCCTCTACCAACAAGCGGCTGAGGGTAAGGACGTCGTTATCGTCGAAGGCATGGTGCCGACTCGCCAGGCCAGCTATGCCGCGCGCGTCAACTTCCACCTGGCCAAGAGCGTCGATGCAGAAGTGATTTTGGTCTCCGCGCCGGAGCAGGAAAACCTCAGTGAGCTGATTGATCGCGTGGAAATCCAGGCCCAGCTGTTTGGCGGGCCGAAAGACGCCAAAGTCCTCGGGGTGATCCTAAACAAGGTGCGCAGCGAGGATGGCATCGAGGCATTCACCAGCCGCCTGAAAGAACTCTCGCCGCTGTTCAAAAGTGATGACTTCCGCCTGCTCGGCTGCATTCCCTGGCAGGACGAGCTAAACGCCCCGCGCACCCGTGACATCGCCGACCTGCTCGGCGCACGAGTGCTCAATGCCGGCGATTACGAACAGCGGCGCATGCTCAAGATCGTGCTCTGCGCCCGCGCGGTGGCCAACACCGTGCAACTGCTCAAGCCCGGCACGCTGGTGGTGACGCCGGGAGACCGCGACGACATCATCCTCGCGGCCAGCCTGGCGGCGATGAACGGCACGCCCCTGGCTGGTTTGTTGCTGTGCAGCGACTTTGCCCCTGACCCACGCATCATGGAACTGTGCCGTGGTGCGTTGCAGAGTGGCTTACCGGTGATGACGGTGAGCACCGGCTCTTACGACACCGCGACCAACCTCAACCGCCTGAACAAGGAAATTCCGGTCGACGACAAGGAGCGCGCCGACACGGTCGCCGACTTCGTCGCCAGCCACATCGACCACGAATGGCTATTTACCCGCTGTGGCACCCCGCGCGAGCTGCACCTGTCGCCGCCCGCGTTCCGCTATCAGTTGGTGCAGCGCGCCAAGGCGGCGAACAAACGCATTGTCCTGCCAGAAGGCAGCGAGCCGCGCACGGTGCAAGCCGCCGCGATTTGCCAGGCGCGCGGTATCGCTCGCTGCGTGCTGCTGGCCAAGCCAGAAGAGGTGCACGAAGTGGCCCGCGCCCATGGCATCGCACTGCCTGAGGGGCTGGAAATTCTCGACCCGGACCTGATCCGTGAACGCTATGTCGAACCCATGGTCGAGCTGCGCAAGGGTAAAGGGCTGAACGCGCCAATGGCTGCCGCGCAGTTGGAAGACACTGTGGTGCTGGGCACCATGATGCTGGCTCTGGATGAGGTCGACGGCCTGGTATCCGGGGCAATCAACACCACCGCTAATACCATTCGCCCGGCCCTGCAGCTGATCAAGACCGCGCCGGGTTACCAGCTGGTGTCGTCGGTGTTCTTTATGCTGTTGCCCGATCAGGTGCTGGTCTACGGCGACTGCGCGGTAAACCCCGACCCGACAGCCGCTGAACTGGCCGAAATCGCCTTGCAAAGTGCCGCCTCAGCCAGCGCGTTTGGCATCACCCCGCGCGTGGCCATGCTCAGCTATTCCACTGGCGACTCTGGCAGCGGCGAAGAAGTCGAGAAAGTTCGCCAGGCTACGCGCCTGGCACGGGCCATCAACCCAGACCTGCTGCTCGACGGACCGCTGCAATATGACGCAGCGGCGATCGAGAGTGTCGGCCGACAAAAAGCCCCCAACAGCGCGGTGGCCGGGCGTGCCACGGTATTTATCTTCCCCGACCTGAATACCGGCAACACCACCTACAAGGCAGTCCAGCGCAGCGCCGACTGCGTCAGTGTCGGCCCCATGCTTCAAGGCCTGCGCAAACCGGTGAACGACCTGTCCCGCGGCGCCCTGGTTGACGACATCGTCTACACCATTGCCCTGACCGTGATTCAGGCCGCCAACTTGCCGCGCTAATACTTGCCAGCCCCCGTCAACTTGCCGTACTGACCGGCCAATAGGCCTTAAAAACCACGAACTGCGGGGATAAACGGCGTTTCGTGTGGTTTGCAGTTCGGTGCACAGACGTTAATCTGTGCGCCGAACGATCGGTGGTGCACAACCACCGACTTACACACCACGGGCGCACGCCCTATTTCGGAGACACCGGCCCCCATGCTGCATTTTCTCCCGGCGCCACTGCGCGGCCTGATTGCGGGCCTACTGCTCGCCCTGAACACCCTGATTTGCTGCTGGCCGCTGTTTATCGGGGCCCTGCTCAAGTTTCTACTGCCCTTCGCGCAGGTCCATCGCCTACTGCGTGCGGCCATGCATGCAACTGCCGAGTTCTGGATTTCCACCAACAAGTTCTGGATGCACCTGGTTGGCAATATCGAGTGGAATGTCGAAGGGCTCAAGGGTTTCGACAAGCAGCATTCCTATCTGGTGACCAGCAATCACCAGAGCTGGGTCGATATCCTGGTGCTGCAATACCAGCTCAACCGTCGTATTCCGTTCCTGAAGTTCTTCCTCAAACAGGAGCTGATCTGGGTGCCGGTGATCGGTCTGTGCTGGTGGGCGCTGGAGTTCCCTTTTATGAAGCGCTTCAGCAAGGAATACCTGGCCAAACATCCTGAGAAGCGCGGTCAGGACCTGGCCACTACCCGCAAGGCCTGCGAACGCTACAAGACCAACCCGGTGTCAGTGTTCAACTTCCTTGAAGGCACGCGCCTGTCGCCGGCCAAGCACGCCCAGCAGCAATCCCCGTTCAAGCACCTGCTCAAACCCAAGGCCGGCGGCATAGCCTTTGTCCTAGACGCCATGGGCGAGCAACTGCATAGCCTGGTCAACGTCACCATTCACTACCCGCAAGGCGCGCCTGGCTTCTGGGACCTGTTGTGTGGACGGATTGATAAGGTGGTGGTGCGCTTCGAAGAGGTGCAAATACCCAAGGAATTTCTTGGCGGCAACTACGATCAGGACGATGCTTACCGCCTGCAATTTCAGCAGTGGGTCAATCAGCTTTGGCTGGACAAAGACGCGCAACTGGATGAGCTGAAGCAGCGTTTTCCTGCCAATTGAAGTGTGACTAAGGCTAACGAAAGCCCGCCTAGCCGGCGGGCTTTTCATTGCGCGGTAGGTTGTGCCAATCCACTTGCGCGGGGAACGCATTGGCCTGCTCGACGCTCAGCCCCGGCGCAACCAGAAAGCCCTGCATGATCGCGCAGTCGTGTTGCGCCAGCCAATCGCGCTGAGCCATGGTTTCCACCCCTTCGGCGATGACCTCAAGCCCAAGATGCCGCCCGAGGTCGATGATGGTGCTGACCACTGCGGCATCACGGGGCGAATCGAGCATGCTGCTGATAAACAGCCGGTCGATCTTCAGCGTATCCAGCTCGAAATGGCGCAAATAGGCCAGCGACGAGTAGCCGGTACCAAAGTCGTCGATCGCGATCTTCACCCCCAGCTCACGCAGCTGACGCAGTTGTTCACGACTGGTATCCAGGTCTTGCATCAGCGCGCTCTCGGTGACCTCCACCTCCAACTGCTGCGGTGCCAGTTGATGCTCATCCAGCACCCGCCGCAAGTCCTCAACCAACTGCGGCATGCCGAACTGCACCGGGCTGACATTCAAGCTGATCACCAGCTCAGTGCCATAGTGCTGACTCATCTGCCGGCACTGCTCGACCCCGGCCTTAAATATCCAGCTGCCCAGGCGATTGATCAGCCGCGTCTCCTCCAGCAGCGGGATAAACACCCCCGGCGCCACCGTACCGGCGACACGATGCTGCCAGCGCAACAGGGCTTCGAAACCACGCAAACGCCCGCTTTCTAGGTAGATCTGCGGCTGATAAACCAGCACGAAATCATCATTCTCGATGGCTGTGCGCAAGCTCTCCTCAAGCATCAACCTTGAGCGCGCGCGGCCATTCATCTCCGGCGAGAAAAAGCGGTATTGCTGGCGCCCCGCTCGTTTGGCCTCGTACATGGCCATGTCTGCTGCACGTAACAAGGTTTCGACGCTTTGCCCACACTCAGGGAAGCAGGCAATGCCTACGCTCGCGCCCAGGGTTACATCAACGCCGTCGAGCGTATGCCGTACCGAGACTTGCTCAATCAGTTTTTCGGCAATGCGAGCTGCATCTTCCGGGTGGTCCAGGCTGTCGAGTAAGGCCGTAAACTCATCACCGCCAATCCGCGCCAGGCTGTCATAGGAGCGCAAACTTAGCTTGAGCTGCTCGCCAACGCGCCTCAACAACGCGTCGCCGACATCATGTCCGAGCGAGTCGTTGATCCGTTTGAAACCGTCCAGATCGAGGTAGAGCACAGCCATACGCTGGCCGCTCCGCTCGATACGCGATAACGCCGACTCCAGCGCCTGATAGAAACCCCGTCGATTGAGCAGGCCCGTCAAGCTGTCGGTGATCGCCTGGGACTCCAATTGCTGATGCAAGTGACGCTCCACCGACATATCCAATGCCATGACCACCATTGCATGCTGCAAACGCGGCAACGGCGAACAAGACAACGCGACCGGCACCTCACCGCCGCTCAGCGTACGTAGATTGGCATCATTCTGGCGATAGACTTCGCCGCGACGCCAGCGCCGGTAAAACTCTGACATACGCCACTCGCATGTCACCTGAGGGGCCAGCAGATAAGAGAGCATTTCACTGCCCTGCAAATCGCTGACCGTGCCCTCAAGCATGCGGGCCATGGCCGGGTTAGCAAAATTGATGCAGCCGTCCTCCCCCACCACCATGATGCCTTCGGCAGCGTTATCCAATACCGAGGCATTGAAAGCCCGCGCCGTATCCAGCTGCTGGGTTAGCTGCAGAAGTTCGCTGCGGTTGCGTTCATGTTCGAGCAGGGCGTGAATTTTGTGGCGTAAGACACTGGAGTCGAACGGTTTGAGCATGAAATCCACCGCACCGGTGGCATACCCTTTAAGGACCGAATCCTGGGTCTGGGCGATGGCGGATACAAAGATGATGGGGGTGTAGCGCGTACGCGGATTGCCGCGCATCAGCCGGGCGACTTCGAAGCCATCCATAAATGGCATCTGCACATCCAGCAGGACCAGACCGACATCCTCTTCAAGCAGGCACTGCAAAGCGGCTTCGCCTGAGTCGACGCAACGCAGTTCCCAGTCGCCATCTTCCAGCAGGGCCTGCATAGCCTCCAGATTTTCCGGGCGGTCATCCACTACCAGCAGCACTTGTGCAGCGGCTGTGACCTTGAGTTGGGCTTGGGCCATACAGTTCCCCCTTGTCCCTGGCGAGTGCCTTTCGGCTCCTGTTGCGATTCAGGTTAGCAGGCTGCAGCAAAACTATTCAGGTGGTGCCGCTGCAGCGGATGAACCGCTTGGGGCGTCGGTCATTGCCAGCCAGCGCCTCAACAGCTCCAACAGGGCCTCACGACTTACCGGTTTGGCTAAATAGTCGTCGGCACCGGCGGTGATGCACTTCTCCCGGTCGCCTTTCATGGCATGGGCCGTCAGAGCAATGATTGGAATACGGCAGGCATGCTCGGTTTTCAGTAATCGAGTCGCGGTATAGCCGTCCATGACCGGCATGGCCATATCCATCAGGATCAAGTCGAACGGCTCACGTTCATAACACTTAATCGCTTCCTGGCCGTCCTTTGCCGAACTGATGATCAGCCCCACCTCGTCGAGCAAGGCCGTCAGGGCATACACATTGCGCACATCATCATCGACCAAAAGAACCCGCCGACCTTCCAGCGGATTTTCCGCCATCGGCACACCTAATCGTGCGGGGTCACGTACATCACCGAGAAAACCCTGCACCGCCTCACTTAGCGCCTGCATGTCCTCGCCATGCTTGTGCACCACTACCGCACTGTAACGGCGCAGACGCTGCAAGGCCTGGCGAGTGACATCAACACCCGTGTTGACCACCACCCGCGCATCATCAAGCGGGCGCTGCCGATTAAGTGCTTCCAACAGTTCAAAGCCATCCTGATCAGGTAGATCAAGATCAATCACCAACGCGTTGAACGCGCCCGCGACGTAAGCCTGCTGCGCTTCATCGGCCCGCGCGCAGGCCTGTACGGTAAAGCCCATTTGTTGCAGGTGCTCACGGTAATGCTCACGCTCAACCTCAACATCCTCCACCAGCAGCAAGTGCTGCGCCGGCTGCTGGCCGACCATTTGCAGATCGTCAAAAACCTTTTCCAGATCTGCAAGCTGGATTGGCTTGACCAGATAGCGTGTGCTGTCATCGCTCCAGTCGGCCGGTTGCGGTACGCAAGAGATGATGTGCACCGGCGTGTCCCTGTAACTGGCATGACTGCGCAGATTACGGAACAACTGCCAGCCGCTGATATCGGGTAACAGGATATCTAGAATGATCGCACTGAAGCGCTCGCCTTTCAGCAGGCCAAGTGCCTGCTTGCCGGAGCGGCAATGCACACTGGCAAAGCCATGCGCGTGCGCTTCCTCTGCCAGCACCATGGCGAAATCTACATCGTCCTCAACAATCAGCACAGCCGGCCCCACGCCGCTGCGCTGCGGTGCGTCTGTCACGGCTTGCACCTGCTCCTGCGCCATCAC
The DNA here is from genome assembly GCA_018816095.1 of Gammaproteobacteria bacterium. Lineage (GTDB taxonomy): Bacteria > Pseudomonadota > Gammaproteobacteria > Pseudomonadales > Pseudomonadaceae > Aquipseudomonas > Aquipseudomonas spirodelae. Next base: position 2,794 of record JAHIWP010000008.1, on the reverse strand, counting down.
CCTTACCGGCAGCCGCACAGTAAAACAGGAGCCCTCACCCAGCGCACTTTGCAGGGTGATTTCACCGTCCATGGCCAATACCAACTGACGCGTGATTGCCAACCCCAGCCCAGTGCCACCGAAGCGCCGACTGGTAGAACCATCGATCTGCTGGAAGGCTTGGAATATTTGTTCGTGCTGTTCAGGGGCGATCCCCATGCCGCTATCACGCACGCTGAAATTCAGCAGCTCATACCCCTCATCCGGCTCACCGGCGGCACAGGATACCGTCAGGCTGACCTCTCCCTGCTCGGTAAACTTCAGGGCATTGGAGAGCAAATTGCGCAAAATCTGATGCAAGCGTATGCGGTCACTGTGAATCACTCGCGGCACGCCCGCCTCCAACTGGGTGTGCAGGCGCAGGCCTTTAATTTCCGCCATGGGCCGCAAGCCGGCATCCAGCTCGACCAGAATATCCTGCATGTTCAATGGTTCTATTTTCAGCTGCATACGCCCGGACTCGACTTTGGCCAGGTCGAGCACGTCGTTAATCAATTGCAGTAGATCACTGCCCGCACGGTGCACGATGTCGGCATGCTTAGCCTGTTTCTCGGTGAGATTGCCCGCACTATTGAGGCGTAGTTGATCGCTGAGTATCAAAATACTGTTGAGCGGCGTTCGCAGCTCATGGGACATATTGGCGAGAAACTCTGACTTGTAACGGTTGGCCAGCATCAACTGATCGGCCTGATCGCGCAGGCGCTGCTCGGCGGCCTTACGTTCGCTGATGTCAATAATCACCGCCTGTACCAACGCCTCTTCACCACTGCGTATGGGCGACAGCCCCACCTCAAGGGGGATCAGGTGACCGTCGCGGTGCTGGCCAAACAATTCACGGTTACTGCCCATGCGCCGCGGTTCTGGATTGCCCTGGTAGGCCTTACGCTGCGGCACGTGGCTATGGCGTAAATCAGTCGGCAAGAGCATTTCTACGGGTTGTGCCAGTAACGTCTCGCGGTCATAGCCAAAAAGCTGCTCGGTCTGACGGTTGACCATGGCAATACAGCCTTGACTGTCCACCAGCACAATAGCGTTGGGCGAGGCTTCGACCACAAGACGAAAGCGCTCCTCGGCACCTTTGCGGGCTCGTAAATCGACGAGGTTAATCAGGTAGTTCACCCCCGTAGAATCACCCAGCACACTCACACTCAGCGCAACCGGCAACTCGCCGCCGCGCTCAGGACGAATCTGATACTCATGAGCCAACTCGGGCGTGTCGTGGTCTATCGCCAACGTGCTGAGTTGCCCGACAGTAGGCAGGAAGCGCCTTACACGTTCACCGAGCAGACTCGCCGGCGTCGAGTCGAGCAGCTCCGCAGCGCTGCGATTCGCCATCTCGATGCGCCCCTCGGCATCGCATAGCAAGGTGGCCACCGGCAAGAGTTCAACCAGCAGGCGAAAACGCTCTTCGCGCTCACGCAATTGCTCCGTCGCCAGCTGACTGGCCACTAACTCACGCTCACGTAAATACAGATACCCGCCGACTAACAACGCCAGCAGTGCGGCCGCCGCCAGGCTTAGCCATAGGCGCAGGCTGCTGGCCGGGTTGAGTTGCTCGGCGTCATAGACGGCAGTACTGCTGACTTCAAGCACCCAGTTACGGCCGTACAGTGGCAGTTCCAGCACATGCCGAAACGCCGGTGGGGCTGTTGCGCCGGAGGTTTCACCGCTGAGCAGGAGCGTCTCTGGGGCTTGCTTATCTGTCAGGACGATCGCAAAACGACTGGCCTGCGCGCCCAGAATGCCGGACATCAAATCCTGGCTGCGAAATGCGGCATGCACCGTGCCTAATAGTGCTGCACGGCGCTCTTCCACCGTATTCAACGGTTTATCCGGCTTATACACCGGCAAATACAGCAACACGCCCGCTTGAATATTTTCCTTGGTTTCCTGGCGGAGTGTTACCGGTGCACTGAGGGTCGCGACGCCACTATCAATGGCCAGTTCAATGGCCGTCTGCCGCACCGTTTCGCTTAGCATGTCAAACCCTAGCACCCGCCGATTTCGCCAATCCAGCGGACTGATGTACTCGATGAGTAAGTATTGCTCTCGCTGCCCAGACGGAAAGAACAATGGTCTATCACGGTCTATTCCCTGCTCTTGCGCAACAAGCTTTTCGAGCTGATCCGCTAACAAATAACGCGACCACGCTAGCGCTTGAATACCCGGGTAGCGATCCTGTAACTGCAACTGATCCATGGCCCGCTCCCACTCAACCGAGGAGACGTATTCGCTTCCGCTCATCAAGCCTGACGTTCCGCGTAGCACCATTTCATAGGACTGCATGCGACTGAGCACCCGCTGACTGACATCCTGTGCATCGAGTTCGAAGCGCAGCTGACGCTGCTCGTGCTCTCGCTGCTCAAGGGCGCGCCATTGCCAAAGTGACAGGCCGCCCAGACCCACCAGGAGAATCAGAGTGACCAAAATGGGTAGCCAGGGTTTGCGAGGGGTAACGGCAGGCCGGTCGTCCATGCGATCTCCAATCTTCATCCATGTAAGGCGCAAACGCTTGCGCCACGGCAGCAAGATTTAAGTAACGGTTATCAGCAGTCTAGCCAGATATTAAAGGCTCGCTCTCTGGATCCAGGCTAAACACCCCGCGCACAATTCGTAGGATCGGGTAGGAGGCGGCCTCACGGCCGCCGTCCTCCCACACCACCGTGCGTACGGTTCCGTACACGGCGGTTCAGGCCATGCGGTTAAGCCGATTGATCGTATCCAGTATCGAGACCAGTCCAAGTCTGTCCCATAG
>JAHIWP010000007.1 GCA_018816095.1 Gammaproteobacteria bacterium | reverse complement strand
GCTATGGGACAGACTTGGACTGGTCTCGATACTGGATACGATCAATCGGCTTAACCGCATGGCCTGAACCGCCGTGTACGGAACCGTACGCACGGTGGTGTGGGAGGACGGCGGCCGTGAGGCCGCCTCCTACCCGATCCTTGGTATCCCAAACGACCAACCTGAGCGCCTTCACTTGAAGGCGAAAAGTGTTTCCTCAATTTCTGTATAGCTGCACGATGCTGATAAAAATGCAGCCTATGTATGACTAATCATTACTGTTTCCCGCCTGATCGCCGCAAGGGCTTCAAATGCGTGTACCAAGCCGCTAGGCTGCTAGAGATCGCTAGTGCCTCTGCCTGACTACTATAAGAAAACAGCTGATGACTGATCTGTATCCCATTTCTGGCTTAGTTGCCGCGCCCAATGTATTGGGCGGGCATTTCTATCGGCCGCCGCTACCCGCCCGTTATGTACCGCGCCCAGCGCTGTGTGAGCGTTTGTTGGGCGGCTTGGCGGGGCGCCTGCTATTGGTTAGCGCGCCGGCTGGGTTTGGTAAAAGCTCACTGGCCATTGAGTTTTGTGAACATTTGCCCGAGCAGTGGCAAAGCCTGTGGCTGGGCTTGAGCTCACGCGACAGTGACCCTGGGCGTTTTCTTGAGCGCTTGCTCAGCGGCCTGCAGCCGTTCTTCCCCGGTGTCGGCAAGGAAGCGCTGGGATTATTACGTTTGCGTCAGCGGCATCAACCGTTTGCTTTCGAAGAGTGGCTCGATGGTCTGCTCGATGAGCTGACGCTGCGCCTTGATCCACAGCAGCCGCTGTTGCTGGTGTTGGACGATTACCATTTGGCCCAAGGCCCGGTTCTCGATCGTTGCCTGCAGTTTTTTCTCAATCACCTGCCGCCAGGGCTGGTGATGCTGGTAACCAGTCGCCAGCGCCCGGATTGGCATTTGTCGCGTTTGCGCCTATCGCGGCAACTGCTGGAGTTGCACGAGCAGGACCTGCGTCTTAGCGACAGCGAAAGTACCGAATTGCTCGCCTTGCAGGGCTCTGAGTTGTCCGCAGAGGCGCTAGCGGTCCTGCTACTGCGCAGCGAAGGATGGGTGGCGGGCTTGCGCTTGTGGTTACTGGCTGCCAGTGAGGCGCAGGCATCTGGCGTGCTGTCGACGTTGGCCCAGGGTGGTGATGGGCTCATTCATGACTATCTGCTGGAGGAAGTAATAGAGCGGCAACCCGCAGAGGTGCAAGCCTTTCTCTATGAGACGGCCAGCCAGGAACGCTTCTGCGCCGAGCTCTGTGATGCCCTGCGCGATGCCCATGACAGCGCTGCGATTCTTCGCCATCTGCAGGCGCATCAGGTTTTTCTGGTGCCGCTGGATGAGCAGGGTAAATGGTTTCGCTACCACCATCTGTTTTCCGACTTGCTGCGCAGCCGTCCGCAGCCATCGACCGGTTTGCATTTGCGCGCGTGTCGCTGGTTCAGCGGCGAAGGGCTGCTGGATGAAGCCATTGAGCAGGCGCTGCGGGCTGGTCAGCCGGATGTGGCGGCCAACCTGGTGCAGAACCTCTCCGAGGAGCAGCTACTGGCTGAGCAGAACGTCGCCACGTTGCTGCGCTGGAAAATGGATTTGCCCGACAGTTTGCTGACCAGTACCCCGCGTTTGATTTTGTTATACGGCTGGGCATTGGCGTTGGCCTGCCAGCTGGATGCGGCCGAAGAGCTTTTGCTTCAGCTGGGGAGCTTTTTGCCTGCACGCGACAGCGCTGAGCAGGAGGGCTTGTTGGCGCAATGGCTCGCCCTGAGCGGCGTGATTGCCCGCGGTCGTGGCGACAGTGCCAAGGCGCAGGCCTATTGCAGTGAAGCGCTAAGTTGTCTGCCACTGGACCGTTATGGTCAGCGGCTGATGTGCTTGTCCAGTCTGGCCAACCTGGCGATTGTGCACGGGGATCTGTGGCGCGCTCGCGGGCTGAATCGCGAGGCGTTGGAGTTGGCGCAGCGGGTCGGCAACCCGCTGTTTGAAGCCCTGGCTCATTACGACCGGGCGCGGGTTCTGCAGGCGCGGGGGGAAGTACTCCGAGCGCTGGATGAGGTCCGTCTGGGCCTGCAGCGCCTTGATAATTTGCCGGCGCGGCGCCAATACGCGGTGCGCGGACGATTGACGCTGTATGAAGGCCATTTGCTGAGCTTGCGCCTGCAGCCCCAGCAGGCACGGCAGAAGCTGCTGGCCGGAATTGCTGAGGCGCGTAATTGCCGTGATATCAGTGTGCTGATCGGTTACTGCGTGCTGGCCAGTCTGGAGGGGCGCAGTGGCAACTTGTCGGAGGCATTTGCCCATTTAGCCGAGGCCGAGCGGTTGATGCATATCTGGGATATTCCACCGATCTACTACTTGGCGATGATTACCCTGACTAAATGTGAGCTTTGGTTACGCCAGGATCAGCATGAATTGGCCAGTGTTTGGCTGAGCCGCCTGCTGGATACCTATGGCGGCGAGCAGGCTGCTGCCGCGCCAGAATTCCACCCACAGCTACCGCTGTATATCCAGTTACACCTGGCCACCTACGAGCGTTTGCAGGGTGAAGAAGAACAGGCCGAGCGGCGCTTGCGTGGGCTTAGCCAGCTGGCACATAACGCGGGTGGTCAGCTGCTGGCGGCCATTGCGCAGATGCAGCTGACGGCCATGCTGCGGGATGGCGGACGTGAGCGTGAGGCTCAGCAGCACCTGTGCAGTGCTTTGCAGAGCGCCGCAGGTGGTGGCCTGCTGCCCTTCTTTGACGTGTTGAGCCAGCACCCCAAGTGGCTGCGTGGACAACTGCTGGCGCTGGATGCGACCCCCTTGATTGATTCCTTGCTGCAGCATCTACCGCGTACTAAGCAGGTGACCCCTCCTGAAGAGGATGATGCTGCGCTCGTCGATGCACTGAGCGCGCGTGAGCAGGGGGTTTTGGAGTTGATCGCCCAAGGCTGTTCCAATCAGCAAATCAGTGAGCGTTTGTTTATCTCGTTGCATACGGTAAAAACTCACGCGCGGCACATCAATAGCAAGCTCGGGGTCGAGCGGCGTACCCAAGCCGTGGCGCGAGCCAAGAGCCTGGGGCTGCTGCACTGATTCAACTGCCCGTTAGGTTGAGATTCCGTCTTGGTAGCTTGCACGGCCGGGGCGCGCCTAAATTAAAGCTTGGCTATTGAATCCACGAGGTGGTTGGCGCCACCCTTTGCCCTTGTTTGAGCATGCCACTGCAAGAACCAAAGTGACCCAGTGTTTTACGTTGGCGTGCCGTAACCGTGTCATGAATCTGCTGGAGTTTTCATGCAAACCGCTCAACCTGCGCTAATCCGCGAAACCTTTCCTGTCGGGCCTTTGCAGTGCAACTGCACGATTATTGGCGATCCGCTGAGCAAGAAGGCGATTGTGATTGATCCGGGTGGTAACCCTGAGTTGATCATGGCGCGCCTCGAAGCCCATGGCCTCAAAGTGGTCAGCATCATCCATACCCATGCGCACCTGGATCACTTTCTCGCCTCTGGGCAGATGAAGGAGCTGACTGGCGCGACTCTGCACCTGCATAAAGAAGATCAGTTCCTCTGGGATAGCCTCGAAATGCAGTGCCGCATGTTTGGCGTGCCTTACACGCCGGTGCCCGCGCCGGATCAGTGGCTGAGCGACGATCAGGCGCTTGATTGTGGATGTGGTGTGGCGCTGCACACCCCAGGGCACACGCCCGGCTCGATGAGTTTCTGGTTCCCGCAGGACAAGCTGCTGATTGCGGGAGACACGCTGTTCAAACGCGGTATCGGCCGTACCGATCTGTGGGGCGGTGATTATAGTACTATCGAGCGCTCGATCAAGCAGCGGTTGTATTGCTTGGATGAAGACGCCACTGTCGTGACCGGTCATGGTGCCGACACGCGATTGGGGGATGAAATGCGTGATAATCCGTTCGTTCGCGCATAGCTGCTGCGCCCTGCTGGCGTGCTGCATGGTCTGCAAAGGAACTTTGCGCGTTGTTTAGGCTCAAAAAACTCAGCGAAAGCTCGCATCTAATTGAATTATAAGGAAGCACGCATGAACCTATGGCGAAGTCTTGCAGTGGTCACCCTCGGTCTTGGCGTGCTCGCCGGCTGTACCACCAACCCCTATACCGGTGAGCGCGAGGCAGGCAAGGCGGGCATCTACGGTGGTATTGGCGCAGTCACCGGGGCGGTGATTGGTGCGGCCACGTCGAGCAAGAAGGATCGCGGCAAGGGTGCTTTGATCGGTGCGGCCGTGGGCGGTGCGGCTGGTGGTGGTTACGGTTATTACGTTGATACCCAAGAAGCCAAGCTGCGCCAGACCCTGCAAGGCACTGGTGTGCAGGTGCAGCGCAATGGCGATGACCTGAAGTTGATCATGCCGGGCAATATTACCTTCGCCAGTAACTCTGCGGATATTTCCAGCAGCTTCTATCCAACACTCAATTCCCTAGTTACGGTGTTCAAGGAATTCGACAAGAACGGTGTGGATATCGTCGGCCATACCGACAGCACCGGCTCCCTTGAGTTGAACCAGAATCTTTCCAACCGTCGTGCGCAGAGTGTCGCCTCTTACCTGAGCGCCAATGGCATTCCGGCTTCGCGGTTGTCGTCTTATGGTGCGGGCCCTAACCAGCCGATTGCCAGTAATGCCACTGAAGCAGGTCGTGCGCAGAATCGTCGGGTGGAAATCAACCTGCGTCCGCTGTAACTGCAGGCACGTCTAGCCGCCGCGCATTCGCCCGAATGCGCGGCTTTTTTATGGTGCGCCAGGCATGGCGCGTAGCGCCGTGACTGGCGCTGTCGGGTTCACTGTGGTGGTGAGCCTGGCGACTTGGAGGTGAAAGTCCTCTACACACCCGGCAAGGGGAAGTGTTAGCTGAAGGCAAGG
>JAHIWP010000050.1 GCA_018816095.1 Gammaproteobacteria bacterium | reverse complement strand
CGGCGACAACCGCCAAGATCAACAGCAACCAGTAGATACGCTTCATTGCAGCGCCTCCTGCGATGAAGCCTCGGCAGCCTCTGCGGCACTGGCCGTGGGCTTAGTCTCGCTGGGCTGCTGCAGACGTGCGGCCTGCTTGGCCTGAATATATGCCTGCACGGCATTCAGCGTTGGCGCCAAGTCCGGTGGTGTCACCGCAATCGGCTGCTCGGCCAACTCATCGATACGCGCGCGCAAGGCACGACTGTTCGGGTTGTCCAGATCAAAGTGCGCATCCAACACCTCGCGCGCCTGCTGCAAGGCCTGTTGATAGACGTCGTTCTGGCCATGCAACGCGCCCCATTGCGCCTGCTCCAGCGCCAGGCTGAGCGCCAGACGCACCTGAGTCAGGCTCTGACCGGCCAACACCGGGCGAATATTGCGATCGGCATTGAAGTCGATGCGGAAATATTCCGACAGGGTCTGCAAGGCGCGCTGCCACCATTGCGGCTCAGCAGCACCCTCGCTCGCCAATTCACTGAGCACACCACCTTCACCACTAAACACCGGAGCCTGGGCGTTGAGTTGTGCTACCTGCTCACGCAACGCGCCGAGCTGGAGGAACAACCCGGTACGGTCTGGGTTGAGAGTCGAACGCAGCGCTTGCAGGCTTCTGGCCAGCTGCTCGCGAGCAGCAAACGCAGCAGGATCATTTTGTTCACGGAGGATTTCATCGGCGGCCTGCACCAGCGCGGTGGCACTGTTTACGTCCTGCAACGCAGACAGTCGCAGGCTGGCTAGGCGCAGTAGGTGCTCGGCCTCAGCCAAGCGCCAGTCTTGCCGGCTGGCTCCCAGCACTGTCTCCAGACGCTGGTTGAGTAACTGCTGCTCCCCTTGCAGCTGCGTCAGCAGGCGACGACGCGACTCCAACTCATCAACGCTGGGCAGCTGGTCTATACGCGCCTCCAGCGTCCGGCCAACCTGCGTCAGGCTCTGCGCCGCGCTCAGCGCTTCATTACGCCCATCCTGCAACTGGCTCAGCTGTTGCTGCTCGCGTGCCTCCATCCCGTGTAGCTGCCACAGCCCCCAGCCCCCAGCGCCGGCACCTGCCGCCGCAATCAGTAATGCCAGCAGCGCCAGGCCATTACCACGTGCGGCCGATTTATTCGCGCCGGGTGCAGGCGTGAGCGGTATGTCCGTGGCGACATCCACCGGCGTCTGCGCTTGCTCGTTCGGGGCTTGATCTTTCGGAGTAGTTGCTTCGCTCACGTATCCATCCTTTGCGTCAGAGATCAGGGGTAGGTTGCGCTTGCAACGCCGCCAGCAACGCCGCGGCACTCGCGCCACGGCAATCCACAACAAATTGCGCACCTGCAGCACGGGCCATTTCGGCGACGCGCGGGCTGGGTACAAATAAGGGTAGCAGGGCCAGCTCAGCCCACGCCTCGGCAGCCAGCTCGCGTAAATGCACAAAGCCCTGCCCACTGCTGACCATCAGGGCGTTCAAGTGTTCGGTTTCAACCTGCTTGGCCAGCGCCGCCGGCGGGTATTCCGGCAGCACCCGCCGATACAGGGCGAGACAGTCGACCTGCACGCCTTGGCCGCGCAAACGCTCGGCCATGTACTCTCGACCACCTTCACCACGCAGGATGAGCACCAGTGGATTAGCGGCCGCCGCCAGTGCCTGCTGAAATGCCGGCAGCGCCAGCAGCGCCTCACTGTCATCGCCCTGATCGGGATAATGCACCTGCAGGCCATGCTCCTGAAGGATCTGCGCCGTGGCAGCACCAACACTGAACCAAGGCTGAGTGACAGGTGTTGCCACCTGGTAGCGCTGCAATAGTTCGAGCCCCAAACGCGCTGCGGGTTTACTCACCACGATCACGGCGCAGTAGCGGCTCAGCCCCGTCAGTGTGGTGCGTAGTTCGGCACACCCGCCCAGCGCCTCGATAGCCAGCAACGGCAAACTACTAGTGTAAATACCCTGCTGGGCCAAGGTTGCAGCGAGTGCGGCCGACTCCTGAGTCGGCCGCGTTAGCAGCAAACGCCACCCTTTCACTCGGCCGCGGCCTCACCGTACACAGCTTGCAGGATGGCCGCTGCACCCTGCGCCAACAGGGCTTCAGCCACCGCAACGCCGAGTTGTTCGGCATCTGCACTACTGGCGCGCTGCTCGGCGCGCAGCAGTTGCGAACCATCCGGCTGGCCGACCAATCCACGCAACCACAGCTGCTCACCTTCAAGCAGCGCATAGCAGGCAATCGGCACCTGGCAGCCGCCATTCAGGTGTTTGTTCAGCGCGCGCTCAGCCGTTACCCGTACCGCGGTGTCGCGGTGATGCAGGGGCGCCAGCAAGGCATGGATTTCGCTGTCGGCGCTGCGGCACTCAATCCCCACAGCCCCCTGGCCGCCAGCCGGCAGGCTGTCTTCGGCGCTAATCGAGGCGCGAATGCGGCTTTCGAAGCCCAGACGGATCAAACCAGCAGCGGCGAGGATGATCGCGTCGTAATCACCGGCATCCAGCTTGGCCAGGCGGGTGTTGACGTTGCCACGCAGGAATTGGATTTTCAGATCCGGCCGGCGCGCCAGCAGCTGCGCCTGGCGACGCAGGCTGGAGGTGCCAACAACACTGCCCGCAGGCAAGGCATCAAGGCTGGCATAGGTGTTTGAAACGAAGGCGTCACGTGGGTCTTCGCGCTCGCAGATGCAATACAGTCCCAGGCCTTCAGGGAAGTCCATCGGCACATCCTTCATCGAATGCACGGCGATGTCGGCTTGGTTCTCCAGCAGCGCGGTTTCCAGCTCTTTAACAAACAACCCCTTGCCGCCGATTTTCGCCAGCGGCGCGTCGAGCAGTTTGTCGCCACGGCTGACCATCGGCACCAGGCTAACCTTGAGGCCAGGGTGCGCGTGCTCCAAACGGGCTTTGACGTGTTCGGCCTGCCACAGGGCCAGGGCACTTTTACGGGTGGCAATGCGGATTTCGCGAGACATGAGCAATTCCAGAAAACGAACTGCCAAGGATAATAACAGGCTGGCCCACATCAGGCCTGCAACCGGAGAGTCAATGCCCCTTCGCCTCTACGATCGGATCGCCGACGTGCAGCAGATCCAACCAACCCTAAAGGTTGTGCATCAACTTACGTACCCCGGCCACATGCCGGCGACTGACAATCAGTGCTTCTTCGTCCATACCTTTGAGAAACAGCTGGAAATGCCCGAGTGGCGTGCGCTGTAGTCGCTCAATGCGCTCGCGGGCTACCAGGGCATTGCGGTGAATGCGCACGAAACGATCGCCGAATTCGTCTTCCAGCGCCTTTAGGGGTTCATCCAGCAGCACTTCACCGCCGACGTGGCGCAGGGTCACGTATTTGTGATCCGCGATGAAATAAATCACCTGATCCAGCGGGATCAGCTCAATCCCTTTGCGCGTACGCGCACTGATGTGGCTGCGCGGGCCACCGCCGCTCTCCCCCGCTGGGCGAGTCAACGCGGCCAGTTGCACGCGGTTCGGACGTTCGGCTTTCTTCAGCGCTTCACTGAGGCTTTCCGCCCGCACCGGCTTGACCAGATAGCCCACCGCACTGACCTGGAAAGCTTCCAAGGCAAACTCGTCATGAGCCGTACAAAAAATCACCGCTGGCGGCGCCTCGCGCTCACACAGCTTGGCGGCCACCTGCAGCCCATCCATGCCAGGCATGCGGATATCCAAAAGCACCACATCCGGTTTCAGGCTGTCGATCAGGCTCAGGGCCTCCTCGCCGTTGCTGGCTGAGGGTTCAAGCACACGATAGCCATCGAGCTCGCCCACCATACGGCTTAGGCGCTCACGGGCCAGGGGTTCATCATCGACAATCAGGACATTCATAATGCACGGGCTTCCTGCTTGGGTCTCACACAAGGATAGCGTAGACAGGTGAAATGGCGGCCGTCACGGCGCTCTACGCTAAGACTGGCCCGCGGGCCGAAAAGTGCCACCAGGCGCGCATCAATATTGCTCAGCGCCTGATGCGTGCCGTTCGATGGCGGTTGCTCGCCGAGCTGTTCGTATGGATTGCTCACGCACAGTTGGAATACCCCCTCGTGATAACTCGCCTCAACCCTCACCAAGCCGCCTTCGATACGCGGCGCAATGCCGTAGATCAAGGCGTTTTCCAATAAGGGCTGCAACGTCAATTGTGGAATCGGCAGATCGTCCGGCACGCCGGACACCTCCCAATGCAACTGTAGACGCTCGCCGAGCCGATAGCGCTCAATCGACAAATATCGTTGCGCCAGCTCCAACTCTTCACGCCAAGGAACCAGGTTGCCGGGCTTGGCCAAACTGGCGCGGAACAGATCGGAGAGGTCCAGCACCGCCTGCTCAGCCTTGTATGGGTCAACCACCACCAAGCTGGCAATGCTGTTTAGGCTGTTAAACAGAAAGTGCGGACGGATGCGCGCCTGCAATGACTCGATGCGCGCGCGCAGCTCGGCCTGCTCCTGCTTACGCCATTGGCTTTGCAGATAGAAGTACCGCAGCAGCAGCGCCGACATGATCAAGCTGATCAAGGCATGCCGCAGGTACAGGTTGACCTCACCAATCCGCGGCAGCGGCCCGCCCAGCTCGTAATAATCTGCGACGGCGGTACAGCCCAATGTCAGCGCGACCACAATGGAGCAGCACAAGGCGCCGGCCGTGGCCGCAGGCATACGCGCCATCAACGGGCGCAGGCGGCACAACACGGCGGCCGAGAGCAGCACGATCCACTGCACAAAGAGCGAAGTCAGAGCCAGACGCACCCAGTCAAAACCCGGCAACATCGGTTCAGCGAGCACCAGCACCAGCACCAGCAACTCCGCCAACAACACCATGCTCAGCAACGCTTCCGGCTCGCACAGTTCAGGGACGAAGAAGTCATCGACCAGGGGAGGCTGCTTTTTTGATAAAGGTTTTTTTATTTTCATCGCCGCAGTTTCCGCGTGAGCCGCCCCAGCAGCAAGATAGACCGCTACGGCCGGGCGAAATAAAGCACCGAAATGCGCCCACCACAATAAAACTGTGAACGGCGCAACATTACCCGTCCCGCGCCCCGCTGCAGCAGCGGATAACGCGACGCGGCGAATTTGCCGGCCAGCCTGTTATTATCGGCACACTTTTCCGTCTTGCCGGCCGCCACGTGCGGCCAGCCCGTTTTAGCGCACCAGCGAGCGAAGCCCATGAGCACTGAAAAAACCAACCAATCCTGGGGCGGCCGCTTCAGCGAGCCCGTCGACGCCTTTGTTGCCCGTTTTACCGCATCCGTCGAATTCGACAAGCGCCTCTATCGCCACGACATTATGGGCTCCATCGCCCACGCCACCATGCTGGCCAAGGTCGGCGTTCTGACAGACGCTGAGCGCGACAGCATCATCGAAGGCCTGACGCAGATCCAGGGCGAAATCGAGGCCGGTCAGTTCGACTGGCGCGTTGACCTGGAAGACGTGCACATGAACATCGAAGCGCGCCTGACCGATCGCATCGGCGTCACCGGCAAGAAGCTGCACACCGGGCGTAGCCGCAACGACCAAGTCGCTACCGATATTCGCCTATGGCTACGCGACGAAATCGACCTGATCCTGGCCGAAATCACCCGCCTGCAACAGGGCCTGCTGGAGCAGGCCGAGCGTGAGGCGGAAACCATCATGCCGGGCTTCACCCACTTGCAAACTGCGCAGCCAGTAACCTTCGGCCATCACCTGCTGGCCTGGTTTGAGATGCTCAGCCGCGACTACGAGCGCCTGGTCGATTGCCGCAAGCGCACCAACCGTATGCCGCTTGGCTCGGCCGCGCTGGCTGGCACCACCTACCCGATTCAGCGCGAAGTCACCGCGCAACTGCTGGGGTTCGATGCAGTCGGCGGCAACTCGCTGGATGGTGTGTCGGATCGCGACTTCGCCATCGAATTCTGCGCCGCCGCCTCGATTGCCATGATGCACCTGTCGCGCTTCTCCGAAGAGCTGGTGCTGTGGACCAGCGCGCAGTTCCAATTTATCGACCTGCCGGATCGCTTCTGCACCGGCAGCTCGATCATGCCGCAAAAGAAAAACCCCGACGTCCCCGAACTGGTACGCGGTAAAACCGGCCGGGTATTCGGCGCACTGACCGGCCTGCTGACCCTGATGAAAGGCCAGCCGCTGGCCTACAACAAGGACAACCAGGAAGACAAAGAGCCGCTGTTCGACGCCGCCGACACCCTGCGCGACTCGCTGCGCGCCTTCGCCGACATGATCCCGGCGATCAAGCCCAAGCACGCGATCATGCGTGAAGCGGCCCTGCGCGGCTTCTCCACCGCCACGGACCTCGCCGACTACCTGGTACGCCGTGGCCTGCCGTTCCGCGACTGCCACGAAATCGTCGGCCATGCGGTGAAATACGGTGTCGACAGCGGTAAAGACCTAGCGGAAATGAGCCTGGAAGAGCTGCGCCAGTTCAGCGACCAGATCGAGCAGGATGTGTTCGCCGTGCTGACCCTGGAAGGCTCGGTGAATGCCCGTGACCATATCGGCGGCACCGCACCGAATCAGGTGCGCGCAGCCGTGGTGCGTGGCAAAGCCCTGCTGGCTGAGCGCTAAGCCCACCATGACCGATATAAAGCGCCCACGATTTCGCTTCTCCGCTGATCGAAACTCAGCCAGCCGTCGTGTGCGCTATATCGAAGGCACCCAGGAGGCAGAAGGGCTCTGCACCATTTGTCTCCTGGACGAGCACAACCCGCTGCCCGTTGAGAACACCACCATGGCCCTGCACATCCGCCCTGCCACCGTCGAAGACGCGGCCCTGATCCTGGACTTTATTACTGACCTGGCGATCTATGAGAAAGCCGAACACGAGGTGAAAACCGATGTGGCCGGCATCCAGGCCAGTTTGTTTGGCCCTGACAGCACGTCGCACGCGCTGATTTGTGAGCAGAACGGCGTGCCGGTTGGCTATGCCGTGTATTTCTTCAGCTATTCGACCTGGCTAGGCAAGCACGGCATCTACCTCGAAGACCTGTACGTCAGCCCCGACCACCGCAAAATCGGCGCAGGCAAGGCATTGCTCCGGCACCTCGCACAACTGGCCGTGAGCAAAGGTTGTGGCCGCTTGGAGTGGGCCGTACTGGACTGGAACACCCCCGCTATTGAGTTTTATGAGTCCTTCGGCGCCAAGCCCCAAGACGAATGGACCACCTACCGCCTGACGGGCCAAGCCTTGTTGGACTTTGCCCAGAGTTAGCCCCCCCCCTTTCGGAGCAGAAAATGAGCGAGCAAGACGACGAAGCGTTTGCCGAGGACACCCTGACCCAGGCCATTGAGAACCAACTCGAAGCCGGCGAGCCAGCCTTCGTCCAAGCCGTGCTGAACAAGTTGACCCTGGTCGGCTATGAGCGTGAGGCAATCATCGAGTTGATGGCGCTGGTGTTGGCCGATGAAATCGAGGTGATGTTGCGTGATGACCGCGCCTTTGACCTTGCCCGTTACGAGCAAGGCCTGCGTGCCCTGCCCGAGTTACCAGCACAAAACTGAAGCGCACTTGACCCAGGGCACTGTTCAAAAGGGCTAGCAGGTTGTTACTGTCGGACAATCTGACCCCACAAGGCGCAGCACCGATGATGCATTGGCTTGAGCGAAGCGGCATATTGCTCATCTTGCTCTGCTCACTGACTCCACCCGCGATCGCGGCGGCCGAGCTCCCGCGCATTGGTGCAGAGGACGACTGGTACCCCTACACCGCTTGGCGTGATGGGCAGATCGTGGGTATGTCAGCAGACATTGTGCGCGCAGCCTTCGCCAGCAGCGACACGCCGATCGAACTCGCCGCTTACCCTTATCCGCGCTGCATGGAACTGGCCCGCACCGGCAGCCTGGTGGCGTGTTTCAACACCACCCCAAATCCTCGCATCGAAGCGCAATTCCTCTTGCCACAGGAAATGCTGTTCAGTGATGACATCCTGCTCTGGGCGCGCAACGGCGCTCCACCGCTGGATAACCTCGATGACCTCGCCGGCAAGCGAGTGGCGGTAACCATCGGCTACACCTACGGCGCGCATTTTGACGCCCGCCAGGACATCCAGCGCGTACCGGTGCGCCGTGACCTCAATGGTTTTCTCATGCTGCAGCGTGACCGTGTCGATTACGTGGTCGCGTTTCGCGGCACTACCCAGGCACTGATCCAGCAACATCCGCAGCTGGCCAATCACTTCGTCGCCCTGGCCACCGTCCACCAGCCGCAGCTCTACCTGACCTTCTCCCGCCACCACCCAGAGGCCCCAGCACTGCTGCAGCGCTTTGAGCTGGGTATGCGGCAGATAAAAAGCGACGGCACCTATCAGAAAATTCTTGAGCGCTGGCAGTTACCGGCTCGGCAAGCTGCAGCGCACACCACTACACTGCTGGACAGCCACGACAACAAGACGGAGTCACCATGAACGCATTTACTTCTGACCTGATCGACGAACTGGAAATACTCGCCTTGTATAACCTGAGCAACCACCTGGAAGGGCTCAAAGTACACAACAATGCTTCGATCAAAGCCCAGAAGGCGATTACTCGCCTGCATGAGAAAGGCCTGATCAGCGAGGCAGACGGTGGCTACCTGACCAGCCTGGGCATTGATGCGGCCGAACATACCCAGGGCCTGCTGACCATCCTGTCACCCAAAGCCGCCTTACTGACATAAGCCACTTCAGCCACGTACGCGCCGGGCGATATGGCAGCAGACCCTCTGCTTTGTGCTGCACATCGCGCCCCACGGCCCAATACTGATAAGCAGTTACTCTCAGGCGTACCACCAGCCCACGTGCTGCGCCTGAGCGCCCCAACCTGACGGCACACACCTTGTTTCAACAGGTTCCAAGTACGGGAGCAGCTGATAGGCTTGCCCCTGATTCCCAGTGAGCATGAGCATGAGTCGCACCCAGGAAATTCGCCCGGACATTGAAGAGGGTATCGATCGTAAGGTCCTGACGCAGCTACGCGCACGCTTCCTCCACGTGAATCAAGGCCGCCTGCAGCGCGCCATGCAGGCGTTATCAACGCGCCAACAACTGGTGCTGAAACTGCTGCCGCTGCTGCTCCACGTCAACCATCCATTGCTGCCTGGCTATGTGTCCGCGCTAACCCCGGCCGGTCTTAGCGGCTTCGAGCCGGATGACGAGCTACTGTCTGAAGTGCAGCGCCTGACCCGCTCATTTGCCTACAAGCCGTATCGCGGCAAGCAGGCCCTGCCGATCCATGGCCTGTTTCTGATGGGCAGCCTGGGTACCGTGGCCCAGGCTGAGCAAAGCGACATGGACCTGTGGGTGTGCCACGCCAGTGACCTTAGCGCGCAACAAGTGCTTGAGCTGGGGAAGAAATGCGCACTACTGGAAAGCTGGGCCGCCACCTTCGGTGCCGAGGCGCACTTCTTTTTAATCGACCCCGCGCGCTTCACTCAGGGCGAGCGCGAAGCGCAACTGACCTCGGATGACTGCGGCACGACCCAGCACTACCTGCTGCTCGACGAGTTCTACCGAACTGCGATCTGGCTCGGTGGACGCACGCCACTGTGGTGGCTGGTGCCGGTGTATGAAGAACAGCGTTACCAGCACTACACCGACACCTTGCTGGCCAAGCGTTTTGTCCGCGCTGAAGACGTTATCGACCTCGGTCACCTGGCGCGCATTCCGCCTGAAGAGTTTATCGGCGCGGGCATGTGGCAATTGTTCAAGGGTATCGAGTCACCTTATAAGTCGGTGCTCAAGCTGCTGCTGACCGAGGTCTATGCCAGCGAGCACCCCAAGGTTGAATGCCTGGCGCTGCGCTTCAAGCAAGCAGTCTTCGCCAACCGCCTGGATGTCGACGAGCTCGACCCCTATATCGTCGTCTACCGGCGCCTGGAGGAGTACCTCAAGGCCCGTGGCGAACATGAGCGCCTGGAGCTGATCCGCCGCTGCCTGTACCTCAAGGTCGATAAAAAACTCAGCCGGCCACCGCGCCATAACCGCAAAAGCTGGCAACGCTTGCTGCTCGAACGCCTGACCCGCGACTGGAACTGGGGCAGCCGCCAGCTGGCCATGCTCGACAGCCGCAGCCAATGGAAGGTGCGCCAGGTCAGCGCCGAACGGCGCATGCTGGTTAATGAGCTGACCTACAGTTACCGCTTTCTCTCGCAATTCGCCCGTAACGCAGACGTGGGCAGCTCACTCAATAGCCGCGACCTGGGCATCCTCGGCCGCCGCCTGTACGCCGCCTTCGAGCGCAAGGCAGGCAAGATCGAATTTATCAACCCTGGCATCGCCCCAGACCTCGGCGAAGACACCCTGACTCTGGCGCAGAGCCCAAGCCCGGATGAACCCAATGAAACCCTTTGGGCGCTCTACAGCGGCAGCGTTAACGCACAAGACCTGGCGGATTTCGCGCCGCTGAAACGCTCGCGTGAGCTGATCGAACTGCTCGCCTGGTGCCAGCGCAACGGCGTGATCGACAGCAGTACTCGGCTGTCGCTGCACCCTGGTAGCAGCGACCTGACCGAGTATGAGCTGTCCAATCTGCTCAGCAGCCTGCAACAGGTGATACCGCTGCCGCTGCCCGCAGTCGACGAAGCCGCCCTGCTCAGTGCCAGTGTGCCCAAAGAGGTGCTGCTGCTGATCAACGTTGGTATCGACCCGCTGAAACAGTTCAGCCAGATGAACATGCACATGACCAGTGAGCGCACCGATGCGCTGGGCTATTCCGGGGTGCGTGAGAACCTAATTCTGACCCTCGACCAAATCACCCTGAACAGCTGGAACGAATTACTGGTTACCCGCTATGACGGCCCGACAGCACTGCTCGACTGCCTGCGCGACTTCCTCAACGCCCTGCCCGCCAACGGCCAAACACCGAATTTGCAGGTGCGCTGCTTCTGCCGCAACCGCGCCACGGCGATTGCCGAACGAGTCGAGGAGCTGTTCCGCGAAACCCTTGCCAGCTTCAGCAGCCAACAGGCCAACCGCTACCTGCTGCAAATCAAACAGCAGTATCACCTACTCGAACTCAAGCCCGGCCAGGTCAGCCATACCAGCCTGAAAGACCTGCCCACATTGATCGAACACTTGGGCGAAGAGTTGCCTGGCTACAGCGATTTACACCTGGATCGTAGCGCCCTGGAAGGTGAAGACCTGGCGCTGATCCTGCCGCTTGGCCGACCGCAGTGCATCCAGGTGTTCTACCGACTGAACGAAGCCAATGCCACGGCCGAGCTCAGCGTGCTCGATGAGCACAACGCGCTGTGGCGTCAGCAGCTGCCGTACCGTGACGAGCAAAGCCTGCTGACCCCACTGCAACGCTTTCTACAATCCGTGCTGTACCGGCGCAACGCCCTGCTGCCGCTGGATAACCTGCCAGCCCATCAGCCGTTGGAGATTCTCTATTACCAAGTGCTGCCCGATGCACCTTTGCGCGCCCAGCGCTTGGAGCGCCGGCCGCCGCCACTGTCACCGATCAGCCATCCGTTTTATGACGTGCAAGCCATCGTTGAGCCAGGCGATGGCAAAAAATCTCAGGGAGAGATTTTTGACGTCGCGAAGCGACGGCCCGCAGGGTGGTCGCCAGGGATGGCAGGCCACAAACGCACGCACGTCACGCTGTACTGTAACCACCGGGAGTTTTCTGAATTGGAATACGCCGGCGACCTGTTCGCCGCCGTCGCCCAGCATATCCTCGCGCAACGCCGTGATAGCGCGCGCTACCCCTGCTACATCACCGACCTGGATCTATCAGCCGTGCTCGGCGAGGGGCATATGCAGAGCGTGCATTACCTGCGCTACAAGAGCCGCCTGGAAGCGGCACTCAATCAGGCCCTGCAGAAAGCCTGAGTGGGTCACTTAGGCGCGGTTATATTCGCCCGCCGCTTCCGGCTGGTATTCCACCGCCAGCAGGGTCAGTTTGAGCACTTTGCCGCTGGGCGTGACCCAGTCGATATGCTGACCCACAGACAGGCCGAGCAGGGCTGTGCCAACCGGCGCTAGTACTGACACACAGCCTTCGCCACCGGCATCCTGCGGGTAGACCAGGGTCAGGTGGTAATCCTTGCCGCTGCTTTCTTCACGGCAATGCACCCGCGAATTCATGGTAACCACCCCGGCCGGCACTTCGTCATGACCCACCACATCGGCACGATCAAGTTCGGCCTGCAACGCGACGGCATTGGGGCCGAAATCGTCGAGACTGTCGAGCAGATGCTCCAAGCGCTGCAGGTCAAGACGGGTGATGGTGAGCGAAGATGGGCTGGTCATGGTGCGGGTATATCCCCTTTACGGATGGTGAAAAAAGCAAAACCCCATCACGAAGACGGGGTTTTGCAAGATTTTGCTGACCGTACCACAGCCACTCAAATAAACAAGACCGCCCGGTCAAGGGTTATCGCTGCGCTGCTGCAGGCGCACCTCAGCCGCCGCACAGATCGCGCGCTGGCGCAGCCGGTCGGCCTTGCTCCAGTCGAGAATGTCCTGCAGCGTACGGCCACAACCCAGGCAGATATCGTGATCATCCAGGCAGCACTGGCGGCGGCAGGGCGAAGCGACCTGCTCGCCCATCGCCTCAGAGTTCTTCGAACTCAAGGTCGGCACCCGATTGCTCAAGCGTGATACGTGCAAGCATTTCGCCCAGCTGCTCGTCGCTGCTGTCACAGATCCAGCGCTCGCTGGCCGGGTCGTAATCGAAATGGAAACCACCGGAACGGGCTGCCAGCCAGAGCTGACGCAGGGGCTCCTGGCGACTGAAGATCAACTGCGTGCCGTTCTCGAAACGTACGGTCAGCACCCCGGCCGAGTTTTCCAGATCAAGGTCCAGGTCGCAGTCATCGAAAATATCTTCCACCGCCTGTTGGGTGGCATCGACCAGATCGTGAAAGCGGGCTTCGGTCAAACTCATTACGACATACCTCAAAAAATTCAGCGACTACAAAAAGCCTTGGGTAGCGGGCGCTATAACAGCGTGACGGTTAGGCAAGGCGCCAGTAGGTGAGAAACGCAGCGCAGCATAGTAACAGCCAACGCTTGCACCACAGAGGTGAACGGATTGAAGGATAACCCGGCCTCGCGCAAATGCCGCTGCAGGGTACGCTGACTCAGTGGCAACGCCTCAGGTAACCGAGCACACCTTAGCGGTAGACGACTAATACTGAACTACTCACGACGAGGGGGCTGACTATTCAGGCGCCCGATCACGGGTGCCGAGTACGCGCTCCCACGCGACAAGCAAGGCCGCGCCAGACGGGACCCCTGGCGCATAGGCAAGGCGTCGGGGGCTCGGTATACTCCGGCGCAATCATGCTTTTTACAGGGATTTCATCATGAAGCGGTTGTTTACTGCCCTCTTCACCGTGGTTGCTATCAGCTCACTGCTCGCTGGCTGCGGCCAAAAAGGCCCGCTGTTCCTGCCGGAAGAAAGCGCGTCCGTGGCCGCACAGGCGGAACCCGCAACTGAACCTGCACAGACCGAATAAGGACAGCGCATGAACGCCTTCAACTACCGCGACGGTACGCTGTTCGCGGAAGGGGTGGCGTTGTCCGCCATCGCCCAACGCTTCGGCACGCCGACTTACGTCTATTCGCGTGCACACATCGAAGCGCAGTACCGTGCCTATGCGGATGCCCTGCAGGGCATGCCGCATCTGGTCTGCTTCGCCGTCAAAGCCAACTCCAATATCGGTGTTTTGAATGTCCTGGCGCGTCTTGGCGCCGGTTTTGACATCGTCTCCCGTGGTGAGCTGGAGCGTGTACTGGCCGCCGGTGGTGAGGCGAACAAGATCGTCTTCTCCGGTGTCGGCAAGAGCCGCGACGACATGCGCCGCGCCCTTGAAGTGGGCGTGCACTGCTTCAACGTCGAGTCCACTGACGAGCTGGAGCGCCTGCAAGTAGTGGCCGCTGAACTGGGCCAGACAGCGGCGATTTCGCTGCGGGTCAACCCGGATGTGGACGCGGGCACGCACCCGTACATTTCCACCGGGCTGAAAGAAAACAAATTTGGTATCGCCATCAGCGATGCGCCGGCCGTATACGCCCGCGCAGCAGCCCTGCCGAACCTGCAGGTGGTGGGCGTCGATTGCCATATCGGCTCACAGCTAACCACGCTGCCACCGTTCCTCGATGCCCTCGACCGCCTGCTCGCACTAATCGACAACCTGGCCGGCCAAGGCATCCAGATCAAGCACCTGGACTTGGGCGGCGGCCTCGGCGTGCAGTACCGCGACGAACAGCCACCACTGGCTGGCGACTACATAAAAGCAGTGCGCGAGCGCATTGCCGGGCGTGAGTTGAAGCTGGTATTCGAGCCAGGCCGTTCGATTGTCGCCAACGCCGGTGTGTTGCTGACCCAGGTCGAATACCTCAAGCACACCGAACACAAAGACTTTGCCATCGTCGACGCTGCGATGAACGACTTGATCCGCCCGGCGCTCTACCAAGCCTGGATGGATGTGATCGCCGTGCAGCCGCGTACCGGTGCGACGCGCAATTACGACATCGTCGGGCCGATTTGCGAAACCGGCGACTTCCTCGCCAAGGACCGCGAGCTGGCCCTGACCGAGGGCGATCTACTGGCCGTGTGCTCAGCCGGTGCCTATGGCTTTGTCATGAGTTCCAACTACAACACCCGCGGCCGCGCCGCCGAGGTGATGGTGGATGGCGACCAGGTCTTCGAAGTGCGTCGTCGCGAGACGCTCAGCGAGCTTTTTGCAGGCGAACACTGCCTGCCGCCCGCGAGCTAAAAGGACGAGTTCATGTTATTGCGTTTTACCAAGATGCACGGCCTCGGCAATGATTTCATGGTCCTCGACCTGATCAGCCAGCACGCGCACATACAGCCGAAAAACGCCAAGCAATGGGGCGATCGCCACACCGGCGTGGGCTTCGATCAGCTGCTGCTGGTCGAGCCGCCGAGTAATCCAGACGTGGACTTCCGCTACCGCATCTTCAATGCCGACGGTTCGGAAGTGGAACAGTGCGGCAACGGCGCGCGCTGCTTCGCGCGCTTCGTGCTGGACAAGCGCCTGACTGTGAAAAAGCAGATCCGCGTGGAAACCAAGGGCGGCATTATCGAGCTGGACGTGCGCAACGACGGGCAGATCAGCGTCAACATGGGCGCACCGCGCCTGGTCCCAGCCGAGATCCCGTTTCAGGCCGAGCAGCAGGCGCTGAGCTACAGCGTGGCCGTCGACGGACAGACCGTTGAGTTGGCCGCGGTGTCCATGGGTAACCCGCATGCCGTGCTGCGCGTCGACAGCGTCGATAACGCGCCGGTGCACAGCCTGGGGCCGAAGCTCGAACACCACCCGCGCTTCCCGCAACGGGTTAATGTCGGCTTCCTGCAAGTGCTTGACCGCCATCGCGCCAAGCTGCGCGTGTGGGAGCGTGGCGCCGGGGAAACCCAGGCCTGTGGCACCGGCGCCTGCGCCGCGGCGGTCGCGGCAATCAGCCAGGGCTGGATGGACTCGCCGGTGCAGATTGAGTTGCCTGGCGGCAAACTGAGCATTGAATGGGCAGGCCCGGGCCAGCCCGTTATGATGACCGGCCCCGCTGTACGCGTGTACGAAGGACAGGTTCGTCTATGACCGACAAGCAGGATTCACCCAAGCCACTGGATTCGGAGACAGTTGCCGCTTACCTGCGCCTGCATCCGGAGTTCTTTATCGATCACGACGAGTTGATCCCCGAGCTGCGCATCCCGCACCAGCGCGGCGATACCGTGTCGCTGGTTGAGCGGCAGGTGAAGCTGCTGCGCGAGCGCAATATCGAAATGCGTCAGCGCCTCTCACAATTGATGGATGTGGCCCGCGACAACGACCGCCTGTTCGACAAGACCCGCCGCCTGGTGCTCGACCTGCTCGACGCCAACAGCCTGGAAGAAGTGGTCAGCTGCGTCGAAGACAGCCTGCGCAGTGAGTTTCAGGTGCCCTTCGTTAGCCTGATCCTGTTCAGTGAAGCACCGTTGCCCGTTGGCCGCTCAGTCAGCAGCGCCGAAGCGCACCAGGCTGTCGGCAGCCTGCTGGCGGGAGGCAAGACCATCTGCGGGGTACTGCGCGAGCATGAGTTGAATTTCCTGTTCGGCAGCAAGGACGGCAAACAGGTCGGTTCGGCAGCGGTGGTCAGCATCACCCATCAAGGCCTGCATGGTGTGCTGGCGATTGGCAGCAGCGATCCGCAGCATTACAAAAGCTCGCTGGGCACCCTGTTTCTCGGCTATATCGCCGAAGTCCTGGCCCGTGTCGTGCCCGGTTTTGCCACACCCTTGCGTTCGGTGCGTTAACCGGCGCAGCGACCGCACCGTAGGGAGCTGCCATGCAAGACCTCCTGGACGCCTACCTCGAACACCTGCGCAGTGAGCGCCAGCTGTCCTCGCACACCTTGATCGGCTATCGGCACGACCTGAGCACGCTATTGGCGCTGTGTCCGCCCGAGCACATTGACCGCTGGTCGGCGCTCGACAGCGCGCGGCTGCGGCGCATGGTCGGACGCCTGCACATGCAAGGGCAATCTAGCCGCAGCCTGGCGCGCCTGCTTTCCGCGACCCGTGGCCTGTACCGTTACCTGATTCGCGAAGGCCACTGCGAAAGCGACCCCGCCAGCGGCCTGATGCCGCCCAAAGGCGAACGCCGCCTGCCAAAAACCCTAGACGCCGATCGCACGGCACAACTGCTCGACGGTGCTCTGGAAGACGACTTTATCGCCCTGCGTGATCAGGCGATGTTGGAACTGTTCTACTCCTCCGGGTTGCGCCTGTCGGAGCTGGTCAGCCTCAACCTGGACGGCCTCGACCTGCCCGCCGGCCTGGTACGCGTCACCGGTAAAGGCAACAAAACCCGCGAGCTGCCCATCGGCCGCATGGCACGTCAGGCCATGGAGCACTGGTTGCCGTTACGCGCCCTGGCCAAGCCTGCCG
Source organism: Gammaproteobacteria bacterium (assembly GCA_018816095.1). Lineage (GTDB taxonomy): Bacteria > Pseudomonadota > Gammaproteobacteria > Pseudomonadales > Pseudomonadaceae > Aquipseudomonas > Aquipseudomonas spirodelae. Next base: position 27,550 of record JAHIWP010000050.1, on the reverse strand, counting down.
ATGGCGCTGTGTTTATCAGCCAGCAAGGCCGGCGTATCGGCCCGCGAGCCGTGCAGCTGCGGGTGCGCCAAGCCGGCGTACGCGAACTGGGTCAGCACCTGCATCCGCATATGCTGCGTCACAGCTTCGCCAGCCATATGCTGGAGTCGTCCCAAGACTTGCGCGCGGTGCAGGAACTGCTCGGCCATGCTGACATCGCCACCACGCAGATATACACCCACCTGGATTTCCAGCACCTGGCCACGGTCTATGACCAGGCTCACCCACGGGCCAAACGCAAAGGCAGCACAGAATGAGTATTCAGCTGATCACCTTCGACCTTGACGACACGCTGTGGGATGTCACCCCGGTGATGCAGGACGCCGAAGCGGCGCTGCGTAACTGGCTGGCTCTGCACGCGCCGCGCCTCGGCGCTGTGCCGGTGGAGCATCTGTGGTCAATTCGTGCCAGCCTGCTGCTGGCCGAACCCATGCTCAAGCACCGCCTCAGTGAGCTGCGCCGGCGCATCCTCCTGCATGCCCTGACAGACGCGGGTTACCCGCACAGCGAGGCGCAGGCGCTGGCCGAGGCCGGCTTTCAGATCTTCCTTGCGGCGCGCCATCAGGTCGAACTGTTTGCTGAGGTGCACCCCACACTTGAAGCCCTGGCTAATCGCTTTCAGCTTGGGGTTATCACCAACGGCAATGCCGATGTGCGCCGTCTCGGCCTGGCGGACTACTTCCAATTCGCCCTCTGCGCCGAAGAATTGGGCGTCGGCAAACCTGACCCGAAACCGTTCACCGAAGCCCTGAAGCGCGCCGGCATTGCCGCCGAACACGCGGTGCATATTGGCGACCACCCCAGCGATGATATTGCCGGGGCTCAGACGGCGGGTCTGCGCGCCATCTGGTTCAACCCCCTGGGCAAAGCTTGGGAGGCCGACAACCACCCGGATGGAGAGATCCGCAGCTTGGCAGAGTTGCCGACCTTGCTGCACAGCTGGGCGTAAGCAACCCTTAACGCCACAAAAAAGCCCACAGGCTTATGGCCTGTGGGCTTTTTTGTGTTACCGCAGGCGCTTAGATAGGGCGGCTGCCGTATTTGCCTTCGGGCTTCTTGGGCGGGTCGGAGACCACATTCGGCTCGACCTCCTGCACCTTGCCGCCACGCGAGAGAAACTCCTCCATGGCGCGGGCCAGGGCATCACGGTCTTTCTGCTTGGCTTCAACGCTCGGCAAGTCTTCTACCGAGACAGCAGCCTTGGCTTTTTTAGGCTTGCTGGTGACTACAACTTCATCGTCGCTGTCGTCGTCATCGCTAGTGTCGCCATCATCAGCGGCAGCCAGCTCCTCACCTTCGTCTTCGTCAGCGCTTTCTAATTCGTCGTTTTCCAGATCATCGTCGCTCATGTTCCAACCTCATGACTTGCGAAAAGCAGAGTAGTTATAGCCCAGCGGCGTCAGCTTTCTAACGCCGCTGATAAAAAATCCAATGGTCTTGCCTGGGCTGAGCGCTACGCATCGGCGAGCGGCACTCAACGGCGCGCATTTTAGGGTCTGTTGCTGCTGGATCACAACCGCGCGCGTGCTTAAAAACAGCAGACTTTTCCGACCCACAGAAAAAACAAAGGGCGCCATTAGGCGCCCTTGTTCAAACCCAGCAGGAATTAACGCTTGGTGAATTCCGGGTAGGCTTCCATACCGCACTCGGCGATATCCACACCCTCGTATTCCTCTTCTTCACTGACGCGCAGCCCCATCACCAGCTTGATGATGGACCAGACGATCAGGCTGCAAACGAAGACCCAGGCGAAGATCGAACCGATACCGAGCAGCTGTGCGCCCAGCGTCGCGTCGCTATTGGTCAGGCAAACCGCCAGCAGACCCCAGATACCGACCACACCGTGCACCGAGATGGCGCCGACAGGATCGTCAAGTTTGAGCTTGTCCAGCGCGAGGATGGAGAACACCACCAGCACGCCGCCCACACCACCGATCAGAGTGGCCTGCATGGCTGTTGGGGTCAGTGGCTCGGCAGTGATAGCCACCAGGCCAGCCAGGGCACCGTTAAGGGCCATGGTCAGGTCAGCCTTGCCGAACAGGATGCGTGCCACGATCAGCGCCGCGATCAAGCCACCGGCAGCGGACATGTTGGTGTTCACAAACACGTTGGCCACGGCGTTGGCGTCTTCGATGGTGCTCATCTTCAGCTGCGAGCCACCGTTGAAGCCGAACCAGCCCATCCACAGGATGAAGGTACCCAGCGCAGCCATTGGCAGGTTGGCACCCGGAATGGCGTTAACCTGGCCATTCGGGCCGTACTTGCCTTTACGTGCGCCGAGCAGCAGTACGCCAGCCAGAGCAGCAGTTGCGCCCGCCATGTGCACGACACCGGAGCCGGCGAAGTCGAGGAAGCCGGCTTCGTTGAGGAAGCCTGAACCCCATTTCCAGAAGCCCTGTACCGGGTAGATGAAACCGGTCATGACCACCGCGAATGCCAGGAAGGCAAACAGCTTCATGCGCTCAGCCACAGCACCGGACACGATCGACATACAGGTCGCGGCGAACACCACCTGGAAGAAGAAGTCCGAACGCGCCGAGTAGTAAGGCGCATCGTCGCCGCCGGCCAAAACCGACTCAACGCTGTGCTCGTCACCCAACAGGAAACCCAGGCTTGGCAGGATGCCGCCTTCCGGGCTGGAGTACATGATGTGGTAGCCGATCACCAGGTACATGATGCTCGCCACTGCGTACAGGGCGATGTTCTTGGTGAGAATTTCAGTGGTGTTTTTGGCCCGCACCAGACCGGATTCGAGCATGGCAAAACCCGCTGCCATCCACATCACCAGAGCGCCGCAAATCAAAAAGTAGAAGGTATCAAAACCGTACTGCAGTGCAGTCAATGCTGTGTTGTCCATGGTTCACCTCTTGCCGTTACGCTTTTTAGCGCTATTCGGTTAAGGCGTCCGGGTTGGCGCCGGACGCACTCCGTGTGCTTACAGGTTGTAGCCGCGCTCGTTATGCAGGGCGAGATCGAGACCGATGGTCTCTTCCTCTTCACTGACACGCAGGCCCATTACTAGGTCGATCACTTTCAGGATTACGAAGGTCACCACCGCGGTGTACAGCACCGTAAAGGCCACCCCTTTGAACTGAATCCACAACTGCGCCGCAATGTCTTCCACCGTGCCGAAACCGCCCAAGGCCGGCGCAGCGAACGCCCCAGTGAGAATAGCGCCGACAATCCCGCCCACGGCATGCACGCCGAATACGTCGAGGGAATCGTCATAACCCAGCTTGCGTTTCAGGCTGGTGGCGCAGAAGAAGCAGATCACCCCACTGGCCAGACCAATCGCCAGAGCGCCCATCGGGCCCGCTGTACCGGAGGCCGGCGTGATCGCCACCAGCCCCGCCACAGCACCCGAGGCAATGCCCAGCACGCTGGGTTTGCGATGGGTGATCCACTCAGCGAACATCCAGCTCAGCGCCGCTGTTGCGGTGGCAATCTGAGTCACCAGCATGGCCATACCGGCGCTGCCGTTGGCGGCCAACGCCGAGCCTGCGTTGAAGCCGAACCAGCCGACCCAAAGCATGCTTGCACCGATCAGGGTGTAGCCGAGGTTGTGCGGCGGCATCGCCGTAGTCGGAAAGCCTTTACGCTTGCCAAGCACCAGACAGGCCACCAGACCGGCAATACCCGCGTTGATGTGCACCACAGTGCCGCCCGCGAAATCGAGCACGCCCCAGTCCCACATCAAAGCACCGTCGCCACTCCAGACCATGTGCGCGATAGGCGCATAGACCAGGGTGAACCACACCACCATGAAGATCAGCATGGCCGAGAACTTCATGCGCTCGGCAAAGGCACCGACAATCAGCGCAGGGGTGATGATGGCAAAGGTCATCTGGAAGGTGATGAAGACACTCTCCGGAATCCCAGCCACCAGGCTGTCCAGGGTCAAACCAGAAAGGAAGGCTTTGGAGAAACCACCGACGAAGGAGTTTAGGTTAAGTACCCCCTGCTCCATGCCAGTCGTGTCAAAGGCCATGCTATAGCCATAGACAACCCAAAGAATGCTGATCAACCCGGTAATCGCAAAACACTGCATCAGCACTGACAACACGTTCTTCGAACGCACCATGCCAGCGTAGAAAAGCGCCAGACCGGGAATGGTCATAAACAGCACCAGCACAGTGGCGACCAACATCCAAGCGGTGTCGCCGCTGTTCAGGCTTGCCTCTTCGGCCATGGCATAGCCAGGAACGAGAGACAAAAGGGCTCCTAGCCCTGCGATTTTTCGCAGAGTCATGGTTTAACTCCTGGGGCGTGGGGGTTCGTGCGGAGGCTTAAACTGCGTCGGTGCCGGTTTCGCCGGTACGGATGCGGATTGCCTGTTCCAGGTTTACAACGAAAATCTTGCCGTCACCGATCTTGCCGGTGTTGGCAGCTTTGGTGATGGCCTCGATCACACGATCGAGTTGATCGTCAGCGATGGCCACGTCGATTTTCACTTTTGGCAAGAAATCGACCACGTATTCGGCGCCGCGGTACAGTTCGGTATGGCCCTTCTGACGACCAAAACCTTTGACTTCAGTGACCGTGATGCCCTGCACGCCGATCTCCGACAGTGACTCACGAACGTCGTCCAGCTTGAACGGCTTGATGATGGCAGTGACTAGCTTCATGAAACTCTCTCCCGTGTATGGTGGACTTGCCCCAGGAATTACGAACCCGGTCCAAGTCTAAGCGCAGTGCCTGGCTTTTGTAATGCATCGCAGCCCTGATCCAACGGCACCGATACTCAGCAACCGCTCCCAACGAAACACTTCCCCGCTTCGCCTGACGCACCGGAACTGCATCAGTGCTTGCGTCGCAGGAGACAAAGCAGAAAGCTTGCCAGGTCAGGTAAAACCGATTTATTTCATGCAGTTACCCAGTAAACGGGCGTTTTAGCCCAGTAATAGCCAACAGCCAGCGCACAACAACGGTGCAACAGCCCGCTGAGCCGCGCGCGAAAACCGTGCAAGCAGCCTCCATCCCACACCAAGCGCACCCGGCAAGCCGCTTAAAACTGCGTGCTACACTGCCGCCATCTGTAAACGGAACCTCATTATGCTGCCACCTAAAGCCCTGCTAGACGCCCTGACCACCCACGCCTCGCGCCTGTTCAACGGCGATGCGCCCTTGCCGCGCAGTGAATTCGAAGCCCAGTTCAAGGTGCTGTTGCAAAGCGCCTTCAGCAAACTCGACCTGGTCAGCCGCGACGAATTCGACAGCCAGATGGTCGTATTAGCCCGCACCCGCGCTCGCCTGGAAGCCCTCGAAGCCAAGGTCAGTGAGATGGAAGCCCGCAACGCAGATACCACCGCCCCCAACGAGTAATACCCAAGCGGATGCATCTGCCGATCAAGGAGTGATCGATGTCCCTGGCCATAGTCCACAGCCGCGCCCAAGTTGGCGTTGAAGCGCCCGCCGTCACCGTCGAGGCCCACTTGGCCAATGGCCTGCCCTCACTTGCGCTGGTCGGTTTGCCAGAGACCGCGGTCAAAGAAAGTAAGGACCGCGTGCGCAGTGCCATCCTCAACTGCGCCTTCGACTTTCCGCCCCGACGCATCACCCTCAACCTGGCCCCGGCCGATCTGCCCAAGGACGGCGGTCGCTTCGACCTGGCAATTGCCCTCGGCATTCTTGCCGCCAGCGGTCAGGTCCCCGTGGCGGCGCTGGAACAGCTCGAATGCTTGGGCGAACTGGCGCTGTCCGGGGCCATTCGCCCGGTGCAGGGCGTATTACCCGCGGCACTGGCGGCCCGCGCCGCCGGCCGCACCTTGGTGGTGCCCAAGGCCAATGCCGAGGAAGCCAGCCTGGCATCTGGGCTGACGGTGATTGCCGTCGAGCACTTGCTGGAAGTCGCCGCGCACCTCAACGGGCACACACCACTCGCGCCCTATCAAGCCCAAGGATTGCTGCGCCACGTGCTGCCCTACCCGGATTTAGCCGAAGTACAGGGGCAGATCGCCGCCAAACGCGCATTACTGGTGGCCGCCGCAGGCTCGCATAATTTGCTGTTTACCGGCCCGCCCGGCACCGGCAAAACCCTGCTGGCCAGCCGCCTACCCGGCTTACTGCCGCCCCTCAACGAGGCGGAAGCGCTGGAAGTCGCCGCCATCCACTCCGTGGCCAGCCACACGCCGCTGAACGCCTGGCCGCAAAGACCGTTTCGTACACCGCATCACAGCGCATCGGGCCCGGCGCTGGTGGGGGGCGGCAGTCGCCCGCAACCGGGCGAAATCACCTTGGCCCATCACGGCGTGTTGTTTTTAGATGAGCTGCCCGAGTTTGATCGCAAGGTGCTAGAGGTCCTGCGCGAGCCGCTGGAAAGCGGGCATATCGTGATTGCCCGTGCCCGCGACAAGGTACGTTTTCCCGCGCGCTTCCAGTTGGTGGCGGCGATGAACCCCTGCCCCTGCGGCCACCTGGGCGACCCTTCCGGGCGCTGCCGTTGCAGCAGCGAGCAAATCCAACGCTACCGCAACAAACTCTCCGGGCCTTTTCTCGACCGTATCGACCTGCACCTGACGGTGCCGCGCGAAACCACCCGCCTCAACCCCAGCACTGAGCCCGGTCCAGGCAGCGCCGAGCTGGCCGCTCAGGTGGTTAAAGCACGTCAGCAGCAACTGGAACGCCAAGGCTGCAGCAACGCGCACCTCGACCTTAACGGCGTGCAACAGCATTGCCGCTTGCCCGACGCCGACCGCCAGTGGCTGGAAAACGCCTGCGAGCGCCTGGGCCTGAGCCTGCGCGCCGCTCACCGCGTATTAAAAGTGGCACGCACCCTGGCCGACCTGGACGGCGCCGCAGATATCAGCCGCAATCATCTGGGCGAAGCCTTGCAGTACCGCCCCAGCGGCAGCGCGACCTGAATCACCGGCATAAAGAAGCCCCGCATGCGGGGCTTCTTTATGCCGCAGGGCAAAGCGGAGTGTTAGTCGCGCTGTGCGGCGTACTCACGGCAAGCGTCGCCAAACGCTTTGAAGATTTTCACCGAATGCGGGTTTTGCGCGGCCTGCCACTCCGGGTGCCATTGCACCGCCAAGGTGAACTGCTCAACGCCCGGCAGGTGAATCGCCTCAACCAAACCATCTTCGGCGTGGGCCAGAGCCTCAACGCCCTCACCCAACTGATCAAGCGCCTGGCCATGCAGCGAATTAACCGGAAACGCCGCATCGCCCATCAGCTCAGCAAACCAGCTACCGGGCAGCGCCTGCACGGTATGGCTGTCGGCGTACTGCACTGCCACTGGGTCGTTGGAGTCTTCACGGTGATCGTTCAAGCCCGGCACTTCGTAGGCTTTCTGGTGAATGGTGCCACCCAGCGCCACGTTTATTTCCTGCATACCACGGCAAATGGCGAACAACGGCAAACCGCGCTTGAGGGCCGCGCGAATCAGCGGAATATCGAACAGATCACGCTCTTTATCCTGGCCCTTGCTCGGAGTCTTGTTCTTCTGACCATAAAGCGCCGGGTCGATATTGCTCCCCGCACCCGTCAGGTACACACCATCAACCATGGACAGGTACTGGTCGATGTCATCGACGCCACAGCAGCTCGGGGCCAATACCGGCACACAGCCAGCTATCTCCGCCAACGGCGTGATGTATTTGTGGGTCATGACCTGATAAGCGTGGCCTTTGCGTTCCTGGGTGCCCATAGACATCAGGACCACCGGTTTACGCGCCGCTGGGCGCTTGTTGGTATCGTTGTTGGACATACTTCACCTTGGGGCCGGACAGCCGGCCATTGCTATGCAGGGCGTCAAACACTGTGGCACGCACCCTGTTGTGCGCGTGGTCTAAGCACTTAGAAGCCCCTAAACCCTGCGAGCAAGTCTGCCAAAGCCGTAAAATATGTCAAACGAATAAGTGCAAATTGTTTGACAAACGCCCATCAAGACGGCAGTAAACTTGCGACTAACAACCAATAAGCCATTGAAAAATAATAATAAAAACTTAAAGCGCGCAATTCATTAGTCCAATATTTTTTACGCCTTGGCGCAGCTGATTTAATCCCCCGGCAGGCGCTGCACTGGCGGTAATTGCATGGCCGCTACGTCAGCCAACAGATAATCACGCAGCCGCCGGAAACGCTCCTGACCACGCCGCGCCTTGGGCCAAACCAGGTAGTAGCGGTCGCCGCTGGGCACTGCACTGGGCCAAGGCAAGCCGAGCCGCCCTTGCGCGACATCCTCGGCGACCATCACCAAGTCGCCGATGGATACGCCATAACCGCGCGCGGCCGCCACGATGCCCAGCTCCAGGGTGTCGAACACCTGGCCACCCTTGAGCGGCACTTGATCGGCCAGCCCCATGGCCTGCAACCAGCGCCGCCAATCGCGGCGATCCGGGGTGGGGTGCAACAACTCGGCGGCCTGCAGACGCGACAGATCCCAGGGCTCCTCAGTCAACGCCTCAGGCGCGCAGACGGGGATCAGCCACTCGGCAAACAGCTCAGTGCTTTCCCATTCCTCCGGAAAGTCGCCCTGCCCGAGCAGCACCGCGCAGTCGAACGGCTCATGCAGAAAGTCCACCTTGTCCACATCCATCCAGGCACTGGTCAGCTGCACTTCGCTGGCACTGCTCAGGCGGTAATGCGACAGGCGCGCCAGCAACCAACGCATGGTCAGTGTCGAGGGGGCTTTTAGGCGCAGCACGCTGTCATCGACGCGCAGGGTGTTGCAGGCGCGCTCCAGCGCCTCAAAGCCATCACGCAGCCCCGGCAGTAGTAGGCGCGCCGTCTCGGTGAGTTGCAGGCTGCGGCCCCGGCGCTCAAACAGGCGACAGGCAAAGTGCTCTTCAAGGGTGCGCACATGGCGGCTGACCGCACTCTGGGTAATCGCCAACTCTTCGCCGGCGCGGGTGAAGGAGCAGTGCCGTGCTGCCGCTTCAAAGGCGCGTAAGGCATACAGCGGCGGCAAGCGCGGGCTCATAAGGTTAATCCATGAGTAATAGTCATATCTGGCATCGCTATTATCCTTTTGTGCCGGCACCAATAGCGCAGGAAAATTGCGCATTCTCTGCCTGCACGGAGCACCCGAGCAAGCCTTCTAACTGAGTAGAACTCATCATGCTGCAACCGCTTCGTGGCGAGTTACGCGCCATCTTGAAACTTGCCGGGCCGCTAATTGCGGCGCAACTGGCGCACGTACTAATGGTGTTTACCGACACCGTGATGATGGGCCTGCTCGGCCCCGCCACTCTGGCAGCAGGCGGCCTGGGGGCGGCCAGCTACTCCTTTGTCTCGATCTTCTGCGTCGGGGTGATTGCCTCGGTCGGCAACCTGGTGGCGATCCGTCACGGCGCCAATGACGCAGCCGGAGTGACCCGGTTGACCCAGAACGGCCTGTGGCTCGGCTGGGGGCTGGCGCTGCTGGCCGGGCTGGCGCTGTGGCACCTCGGCCCGGCACTGCTGTATTTCGGCCAGCAGCCGGAGAACGTCAGCGGCGCCATGCAGTTTCTCTCAACCCTGGTGTATGCCCTGCCCGGCTATATGAGTTTTATGGCGCTGCGCGGTTTTACCAGCGCCATCGGCCGCCCTGGCCCGGTAATGGCCATCAGCATTGGCGGGGCGCTGGCCAACTTCATCCTCAACTATGCCCTGATCAAGGGCTGGTTCGGCCTGCCGCCGCTGGGCCTGGCCGGGATCGGTCTGGTGACTGCCGTGGTGATGAATATCATGGCGCTTCTACTGGCCTGGCATGTACTGCACCACAGCGCCTACAGCCCTTACCCTCTGTGGCGCGGCCTGCTACGGCCGGTGTGGGCTGAGCTGAAAGAACTGCTGCGCCTAGGCCTGCCGATTGGCGGCACCTATGCGGTGGAGTCAGGCCTGTTTGCCTTTGCCGCGCTGTGCATGGGCGCGCTGGGCAGCACGCAACTGGCGGCACACCAGATCGCGATCATGTCGGTGTACGTGGCGTTTATGGTGCCGGTGGGGATTTCCTACGCAGTGACCTTCCGCATCGGCCAACACTTCGGCGCCGGCCGCCTGCTGCAAGCCAGGCAAGCCGGGCGCCTCGGGCTGGGCCTGGGCGCGCTGTGCATGCTGGGGTTTGCCGGCCTATTCTGGCTCGCCCCGCACTGGGTGATTGGACTGTTTCTCGACGCTGCAGACCAGACCTATCACGAGGTGGTAGCGCTGGCCGTGGCCCTGCTGGCGATTGCCGCTTGGTTCGAGTTCTTCGACGGCATCCAAACCATCGCCATGGGCGCGATCCGTGGCCTCAAGGACGCCAAGACCACCTTCTGGGTAGGCCTCGGCTGCTATTGGGCCGTGGGGGCGCCGCTGGCCTGGACGCTGGCCTTCCCGCTGGGCTGGGGCGCTCATGGCGTGTGGTGGGGGCTGGCCGGTGGCCTGGCCTGCGCCGCCATCGGCTTAACCCTGGGCTTTGAATGGAAGACCGCTCGCCTGTTGCAACCCTCAACCGCCGCGCTTACGTCACGGCTTAAGCCCCAGGCTTCTTGAAGCGGTAGAACAGGTTCGGCTCGCTGACCAGGTAAAGGGTGCCCTGGTCATCCATCGCAATCCCTTCGCCTTGAGGCACACTGCGCTTAAGACCGTTTCGGCCCCTCAGCAGTGACAGGCTGCTGATCGGTTTGCCCTCGGTGTCCAGCTCCAGCACCAGCCGCGACTCGTCGGATAACGCGAGCAAGTGCCCGCTGCGCTCATCGAACTGCAGGCTGGAAAGGTCACGCACAAACAACCTAGCGTCGCGCTGCCGGTCATCCACCACATGCACGGCAAACGGCTGCGCCGAATCGAGCTGGGGGAAGCCATGGATTTCGTAGATACGCAGTGGATCGCGCTCCTTGGCGACAAACAGGCGCTGGCCGACCGAGTCGTAGGCCAACCCCTCAAAGCCCTTGTTGCCACTCAGACCAATGCTCAAGGACAGCTGTTGGGACTGCTCGGCATGCAGGGCTGTGGTGCCGTCATCCACGCGCACCTTGATCAGCCGCTGACGTCGCTCGTCAGTGATTACATACAAGCCCTTGCCGATGTACTCGACCGCCTCGGCATCGCCAAAACCATGCAGGTCGATACGCCGCAGTAACTTGCCATCCAGCGACAGCTCGATCAGCTGCGCCTTCTGATTGGTTACGGTAAACAGGCTGTTGCGGTCCGGGTCGTAGGTCAGCGCCGAGACATCATCATCCAACCCCTCAATCACCTGCGCCTCGATATCCACCTGATAGTCCGAGAGCAGCATTGGCGCCTGCTGGCCGGTGCTCGCTTGTTGCCACTGCTGCACGTTGAACCAGGCCCGCTCAAACAGGCGGTATTCCTGCGCGAAGAGTGCAAGTAGCAGCAACAGCAGCGCAGCAAGGCTCAGCAGCAGGCGTTTCAGGGTGAAATGATCTCGCATCGCGCTGCACTCTCAACAATAACCGGTGACATAACGGCGTAAGCCCGAAGCAAAGCTTCGGGCTTACGTAGACACTCGATGGGGCGAGTTACTTGACCAGCTCAAGGTGCTCGACATCGATTTCGCGGCTGGTCAGATCAAGGTCGACTTCGCCGGTGATCTTCACTGTCGCCGTTTCGGAAATAGCCTGGGCTGGCCAGTGCTCATCGTCGATTTCAACGGTGATGGTGCCGCTGGCATCCTTGAATTCATACAACTCGTCCTGCAGACGCTTGACGATTTGCCCTTGCAGCAGCACTGGCGTGTCGTCAGCAGCCTCCAGCGCAGCGGCCACCGTGGTGACTTGGGTGACCGCGCCAGGGCCGGTATAGCCGGTCGCCAGTGCGGCAGTGGAAAACAGTGGTGCCAGCAGTAAAGCCAAGGTGAAACGCTTCATGGGATAACCCTCCAGTTGGTTAGTTGATGTAACCAGAATAGAAGGCGTAGCTGAAATCAGGCTTAATCGGCGCTTAACCCAAGCTTAATCCGCTTGGGCGGGCGGCGCGCTCGCCGGTTCTTTGCGCAACACATAGAACAGGTTGGGCTCGCTAACGATATAAATATTGCCGTCCGCATCCATGGTCACCCCTTCGGCCTGAGCGATGCCACGCTGCAGGCCATTCATGCCTCGGGCCAGGCTGATAAAGCTGACCGGCTCGCCCTGCTCGTCCACTTCCAGCAGCAGCCGCGATTCATCTGACAGCACCAGCGCATGACCAGTGCGGGCGTCGTAGCTCAACGAGGAAATATCGCGCAGAAACAGATGCCCGGACGTCATCGGCTGCAGGGTACCGGCGGCGCCCTCCTCACCGGGAAACGGCAGACTGAACAGACCCAATGGGCCACGCTCCTTACCCAGTAGCACGCGCTCATTGCGACCGTCCCAGGCAATCCCCTCGAAGCCCTTATTGCCGGCATCGGCAAACCCCAGGTCATAAGAGGCCAAGTCGGCAAATTCCAGGCTATGGGTCAGCGCGCCGAGCTTGAACGTGGTGAGGGTGCGCTTGCGCTCATCAATAATCGCCAAGCGACCACCGGAGAGCATTTCCACCCCTTCAGGGTTGGCAAAGCCATGCAGAACGATGCGCCGAATCACCTCTCCCGTGAGGGTCAGCTCGATTAGCTGTGGACGTTTCCCGGTGACGGTGAACAGCGTGTTGGTCTCGGCGCTGTAGGTCAGCCCGGACAACTCCTCGTTTTCGAGCCCCTGTAGGGGCTTGCCTTGCAGGATCGCCCGATAACCCGGCAGCCAGATGCTCTGCGCCTGCTCGTCGGCATTCACCCGCTGCTCTTTGGCCCAAAAAGCCAGCCGATCATCCCAATGCAGATAACTGGCTGAAAACAGGCCAGCCGCCAGCAGAACAACCAGCAGTATCCGCCGGTAAAGCGGCCCCCGTGGGGCAATCCAGATCGACATCGCACACAACTCATATAAGAACGATGGCAGTCAGACTAGAGCGCTACGCTTAAGTTTCTGTTAAACCGCAAAGCCAGCAGGCACCTCCAGGTGCCTGCACCAACAAGGCTGCGGGTCAGGCGTCGGCTAGAGCGCGCGGCTGGCGAAACGACTATGGCCAACCAGTTCCAGAACCAGCTCATCACCTTTGTGCAGCGCCCCCACACCCGCAGGTGTGCCGGTAAGGATGACATCGCCAGGCTGTAAGCTGAAATGCCCGCAGATGTGCTGGATCATCGGCAGAATCGGGTTGAGCATGTCGCGGCTGTTGCCGTCCTGCCGTACTTCACCGTTGATCGCCAGACGAATGCCAATATCCGCCAAATCCTCAATCGCATCACCCGGAATAAAGGGCGCCAACACACAGGCACCGTCAAACGACTTGGCGATTTCCCAGGGGTAGCCCTTGGCCTTGAGCGTCGCCTGCAGGTCGCGCAGGGTCAGGTCTAACGCTGGGGCAAAGCCGGAAATCGCATCGCGTACTTCCTCAGCATTCGGCGTGCGCGATAGCGGCTTACCGATCAGCACAGCGATTTCCGCCTCGTAATGCACATCGCCTTTACCCTCAACCAGGGTAAAGCCGTCATCCAGCGGCACCACACAACTGCCCGCCTTGATAAACAGCAACGGCTCGGTCGGCACCGGGTTATTCAGTTCCTTGGCATGTTCGGCGTAATTACGGCCAATACACACCACCTTGCCCATGGGAAAGTGGATATGGGTGCCATCGACATACTGATGCTGGTAGCTCATGGGGGACTCCTGGATAGAGCAAGGGTGGAACGCTGCGCGGTTACCACCCTACATGTCTGAAGCGTTGCGAGCGAAGGTCAGACTCCGCCAACGCAGCATGGGCAAGCGCAGTAGCTATCAGAGCGGGAAGATCTTGCCCGGATTCATAATGCCGTTCGGGTCGAACACCGCCTTAATCGCCTTCATATAGCTAATTTCGGCTTCCGAGCGGCTGTAGGTCAGGTAATCACGCTTGGTCATGCCCACGCCGTGTTCGGCGCTGATCGAGCCGTTGTACTTCTGCACGGTCTCGAACACCCACTTGTTGACCGTGGCGCACTTGGCGAAGAACTCATCCTTGGACAGGTTCTCCGGCTTCAAGATATTCAGGTGCAGATTGCCGTCGCCGATATGGCCGAACCAGACGATTTCGAAGTCTGGGTAGTGTTCGCCAACAATCGCGTCGATGTCATGCAAGAACGCCGGCACCTTGGAGACAGTGACCGAGATGTCGTTCTTGTACGGCGTCCAGTGGCTGATGGTTTCCGAGATGTATTCGCGCAGCTTCCACAGGTTCTGCAGCTGCTGCTCGCTCTGGCTCATCACCCCGTCCAGCACCCAGCCTTGTTCAACGCAATGCTCGAAGGTGGCCAGAGCCGCTTCGGCGACTTCCTCGGTGGTGGCTTCGAATTCCAGCAGGGCATAGAACGGGCAGTCGGTTTCAAACGCCGCCGGCACATCGCCACGGGCCATGATCTTAGCCAGGGCCTTGTCGGAGAAGAACTCGAACGCGGTCAGGTCCAGCTTGTTCTGGAAGGCGTGCAGCACCGGCATGATTGAATCGAAGTCCGGCGTGCCTAGCACCATGGCGGTGAGGTTCTTCGGCGCACGATCCAGGCGCATGGTGGCTTCAACCACGAAACCCAAGGTGCCTTCGGCGCCGATAAACAGCTGGCGCATGTCATAGCCGGTGGCGTTTTTGATCAGGTCTTTGTTCAGCTCCAGCAGCTCGCCGGTGCCGGTAACCACCTTCAACCCGGCCACCCAGTTGCGGGTCATGCCATAGCGAATCACCTTGATCCCGCCGGCATTGGTGCCGATGTTGCCGCCCAGCTGGCTGGAACCGGCCGACGCGAAGTCCACGGGGTAATACAGGCCCTTGTCCTCAGCGAACATCTGCAGCTGCTTGGTCACCACACCCGGCTGGCACACGGCGGTGCGGTCGAATTCGTTGAAGTCGAGAATCTGGTTCATGTAGTCGAAGGCGACGACCACTTCGCCATTGGCCGCCACTGCACCAGCAGAAAGCCCGGTACGGCCACCAGACGGTACCAGTGCAACCTTGTGCTGATTGGCCCAACGGACGATCGCTTGCACCTGTTCGATGCTCTTGGGGAAGGCAATCGCCAGCGGCGCTGGGGCGAAATGCTTGGTCCAGTCTTTGCCGTAGGTGTTGAGGGAATCGGCATCGGTAAGCACCTTACCGGGCTCCACCAGGGTCTTCAGCTCTTCGATCAGCGCAGGGTTGGTCATCTACGGAACTCTCAAACGATTCATGGTCACCCTGAGCACGCTTCATCTGCCAGGATAGGTGTTTCGCGGGGCTCGTATGCTAGCATACGCCCCCCGTGAATCGTGCCCCCGGGCCGATCTGCGGGCTGCGGCCGGCCGCGCCCGGCCTCCTCCCTGACACTATTTGTGGGACAACAGGTACTCCGATGAGCAAGACCTCTCTCGACAAGAGCAAGATCAAGTTCCTTCTTCTTGAAGGCGTCCACCAGAATGCAGTGGACACCCTGAAGGCCGCTGGTTACACCAACATCGAGTACCTCAAGGGCGCACTCTCCGACGACGAGCTGAAAGAAAAGATCGCCGACGCGCACTTTATTGGTATCCGTTCGCGCACTCAGCTGACTGAAGAAGTCTTCGACTGCGCCAAGCGTCTGGTCGCCGTCGGCTGCTTCTGCATCGGCACCAACCAGGTCAACCTGGACGCCGCCCGCGAGCGCGGCATCGCCGTATTCAACGCGCCGTATTCGAACACTCGCTCGGTCGCTGAGCTGGTATTGGCCCAAGCGATCTTGCTGCTGCGCGGCATCCCCGAGAAGAACGCCTCCTGCCACCGCGGCGGCTGGATCAAATCGGCAGCTAACTCCTTCGAAATCCGCGGCAAAAAGCTCGGCATCGTCGGCTACGGCTCGATTGGCACGCAGCTCTCGGTACTCGCCGAATCCCTGGGCATGCGGGTATTTTTCTACGACCCGCTGACCAAATTGCCACTGGGTAACGCCACCCAAATCGGCAGCCTCAACGAGCTGCTGGGCATGAGCGACATCGTCTCGCTGCACGTGCCTGAGATCGACAGCACCAAGTGGATGATTGGCGAGAAAGAAATCCGCTCGATGAAAAAAGGCAGCATCCTGATCAACGCCGCCCGCGGCACCGTGGTGGTGCTGGAAGCTCTGGCCGAGGCAATCAAAGATGAACACCTGATCGGCGCTGCGATTGACGTGTTCCCAGTCGAGCCTAAATCCAACGATGAAGAGTTCGAAAGCCCGCTGCGTGGCCTGGATCGCGTGATCCTGACCCCGCACATCGGTGGTTCGACGGCCGAAGCACAGGCCAACATCGGTCTGGAAGTCGCCGAGAAGCTGGTCAAGTACAGCGACAACGGCACCTCGGTGTCTTCGGTCAACTTCCCTGAAGTGGCTCTGCCGGCTCACCCAGGTAAGCACCGCCTGTTGCACATCCACGCCAACATCCCGGGCGTGATGAGCGAAATAAACAGCGTGTTCGCCGAAAATGGCATCAACATCTCCGGTCAGTTCCTGCAAACCAACGACAAGGTTGGCTACGTAGTCATCGACGTCGACGCCGAGTACTCCGACCTGGCGCTGGAGAAGCTGCAGCATGTGAAAGGCACCGTGCGTAGCCGCGTGCTGTTCTAAGAATTTGTTCACGATCTGCTGCGCGTCGGCGATACGGCGTTAGAAATGGCCTCGGGCTGCTCATTTACAGCCAGTAAACTCCGCGCCCTCGGCCATTTCTGCCTTGTCTCGCTCTAGCTCGCTAGATCCGAAATAATTTCTAAAGGCTGTGACAACAAAAAAGGGAAGCTTCGGCTTCCCTTTTTTGTGTGCGGCGCAACGCCTTACTTCACCGTCACGCTGATCGTCTCGGACATCACCGATGGATTCAGCGGCACGTGGTTCTTGTCGCCAACCAGCAGTTGCAGCGTGTGCTTGCCAGGCGCCAGGGTCAGCTCGGTCTCGGTCTGGCCCTTGCCGAAATGCCGCACGTTGTCGGTCATCGGCAAGGGCTGATCCAGGGTCGGCGCCTGCTTGAGGTCAACCAGCAGGTGATGGTGGCCGGTGTGCGGCACATCGACACCCGCCGGGGCCACGCCCATGCCCTTGAGGCCGAACTTAACGGTGAATGTCTGATCAACCGTGGCGCCGTCTGCCGGCTCAATGAAATACACCGAGGCATCCGCTGGCGCAGCGCTGCGTGGCATCTCCGCCCAGGCCGACGACGCGGCGCCGAGCAGGGTGGCGCACAGGCCGACCCCAATCATTAAGGCTTTCATAGTGACTCCTTTAGGTGAATGCCCTGAAGTCGACCCTAGCCCGCCTCGATTGTTCCGCCGGCGCCGTGCTCCAACGCCAATAACGCGGCCTCGGCAGCGGGCAACTCTTCTTCGCTGAACACCTGCACACCCATGCGCCGCAGAGCGGCCGCAGTGACACCCTCACCGACCACCTTGGTGCCGCTAAACGTGCCGTCGTAGTTCTCGCGGTTACCGCACGAAGGGCTGCGCGCCTTCAGTAGCGCGATGTGAATCCCATGCTGAGCGACCAAGGCCAGCGCCTGCTCGGCCCCAGCAATAAAGGCGGCGCTGACATCCTCGCCCTCCACCGTCAGCACGGGTATCAGCCCATCCAGCACGTGCGCGCCCTGACCGCCGGCAATCTCCGCTGGCGCCCGTGGGGTCGGCAGGCCGCCGGCCACTTCCGGGCACAGCGGCACAACCCGGCCTTGTGCCTGCCAACGCTCCAGCAGGCTAAACGGGCGATGGGCACCGCCGTCATAGCGCACGCGCTGGCCCAACAGGCAGCGACTCACCAGAATTTTTTGCATAACACCCTCACACCCTGCAGGTTACAGCGGCCCGGCACCCCGGCGACGCAGCCAGCCGGTCAGTGACAGCCGCTCGCGGGTTGCCGGCAGCACTTCATGGGGCATCTCTGCCGAGAGAAATACCAGCAGGCTGCCCGCCACAGGCAATACATCATGGTGGCTGCCGTCGGCTAAATGCAGGCGCAATTCACCGCCCTGCTCAGCCTGCCATTGCTCATTCAGATAAAACACCACCGACACCGCGCGCCGGTCATCATCACGAAAACGGTCCAGGTGCCTTTTGTAGTAAGCCCCCGGCGGATACAGGGCAAAGTGGCTTTCGAAATCTTCCAGCCCCAGATACAGCGCCTGATTAAGCGCCTGGCGCAAGCCGTCCATCAGCGCCAGGTATTGATCACAGGCGGGGTTTTGCCCGGCCTCCAACCACTGAATATGGTCACCGCGCAGCCCTTCGTTGATCACCGCCAGGGCGCTGCGACCGACGCCGGCCCGCACCAATAAGCCGGCGGCCGCACGTTTACGGCACTCTTCGGCCAGTTCAAGGGTCAGAGTGGGGGCAATGAAGTGTGTTTGCAGTGACCAGCCACGTTCGGCCAAGTCATCGATAATGCACGCCACACGGGCGATTAGGTCGTTAGATGAGCAGGTGTTCAAGGATCGCCCCGAAGGAATGAGTACCTGCCTAGATACAGGTTTGCGATTCTAGCAGCCCGCTGACTGACCTCGACAAGCTCTTAATGCACACCGAAAATAGCCGCCCCACGAATGGAGTCACTATGCGCGCCCTTGCCGTTGTTCTAACCCTGCTGCTGAGCCTACCCGCCCTGGCGGATGATTACCTGCAGCTGTATCAGGCGGCCGGCTGGCCGCAGCAGCGCATGCACTTCAGCGACGCCTTGCAGGCCGCCCAGGAACGCTACCGCAGCAGCTTGCCGCCGGCGGTGCATCAGGCGTTGGTAAATAACAGCAACCAGCGCTTTGCCGCTGCCGCCGTGGATCAGCGCGCGCAACAGGGCTTGCGTCAGAACCTTGAACAACCCACCGCCGCCTTGCAGTTTTTCCAGTCACCCGTGGGCCGCAAGATTGTCGA
Organism: Gammaproteobacteria bacterium; assembly: GCA_018816095.1. Taxonomy (GTDB): domain Bacteria; phylum Pseudomonadota; class Gammaproteobacteria; order Pseudomonadales; family Pseudomonadaceae; genus Aquipseudomonas; species Aquipseudomonas spirodelae. Next base: position 8,698 of record JAHIWP010000050.1, on the reverse strand, counting down.
TGCCGAACTGCTCGCCACCCGCAGCGACCAACTGGCGCGCTACGCCAACGGCTTGCCGCGCAGCGACGCCAGCGCCACCCGACGCCTACAGATCCGTCATCTGGCTCAGGCCTTGCCCGCCAAGGAGGCCGGTGCCGAAGTCAGTCTGGCACTCGCTGGCGTGGCCGCCGACAGCCTCAGCCAGATGCTCCCTGGCTTGCTCGGTGGCGACAGCGCGCAGGCCCTGCTCAACAGTCAACGCCAGCGCCTGATGGAGCAAATCGGCGCCGATCTGGACAACACCCTGCTGCATGTTTACCGCGAGCTGAGTGATGCCGAGCTGGAGGAATTCGTCAGCTTTGCCCAGTCAGACGCCGGCAAAGCCTATTACCAGGCCGCCCTGGCCGCCATCCGTAATGGTCTGGCCGTAGGCCAGAGCACAGCTAACCTGGCCCCGGCACCCAGCGGTATCTAGCACAGCCGCTGGCTGAGAAAGTCGAAATAGCGCTGGCGCAATGCCGGCGCTTCATTGGCCAGGTGGTGGCCTGCTTCGGGCATGCGCAGGATCTGCGGCGCGGCGAACTTGTCCTGTAACACCTTGAGGTTATGCCGCCAGGCCACGGTCATGTCCGCTTCCCCTTGCACGATCAACGGGCTGCGCGTACTGCGCGGCGCCGCCTCAATGTGCGGCACCCAGCGGCTCAGCGCCCCAACCCAGGCGGTCGGCAAATTACGCGGCTGCAACGGGTCGTGGTGATGAACGAACTCGATAAACGCCGCATCACTGGAATTGACGCTGAAACGCCGGGGAATCTCGCTGACGAAGTGGCGCATCACCCGGTAGCTCAGCTGCGACCAACCCCAGGCACGCGGACGCACCAGCGGGGCCAGCAGGATGGTTTCGCCAATTTGCGCGACAGGCTCACCCGTCAGCAGGTAGTCAATCAGGATCGCCCCACCCGTGCTCTGCCCACACAGGTGCCAGGGCGGCGGTAAAGCCAGCTCAGCCGCTTCGGCCAGCAGCGCACGCAACACCGTCTGGTACTCGGCAAAATCACCAATGCTGGCGCGCGCACCGCTGGATAAGCCATGCCCTGGCAGGTCGCAGGCGAGCACGGCAAAGCCTTTTCCCAGCGCCCACTCGATCACATGCCGATACAGTCCCACGTGATCGTAATAACCGTGCAGCAGCACCAGGGTGGCGCGCGGCTGCTCTGGCCACCACGCTTGCGCGGCAATCTGATAGCCCCCCGCCTGCAACCAACCCATGCAGGTGCGTGCAGCCAACGCATCGCTGAAGCCATAGAACTGCCGATACCCCTGCTCCGCTGACGACAGCGAATGCGCTGCGGCCAAGGGTCGCAGACTGGCAATCAGGTTTTGCGGCTGAAACGGCTCTGGCATGGGGCTTCCAACAATCACACAGGGGCACTCGCAGGGCATCTGGAGCGGCTTTATCCGGTGGCCGATATTCTGCTGTCGCGCCAGCCATGGCAAGCTGCGCGCCTGTTTAACGAAGACTGCTCATGACCCTACCCTCGCGCAACACCCTACTCGCCAGCCTGCTGATTCTGCTCTGGGCCGCCGCCATGCTTGTTGCCTACTGGTGGTACGAGGCGCGCTACCTGCGCAGCTTCAGCGACCAGACCGCCCTGTTCTATGGCGAACAACTGCGCCTACCAGACGAGCTGGCCGGCCCTGGGCCGATCCGCCTGGTGCACTTCTGGGACCCAACCTGCCCGTGCAATATCGGCAACCAGCAGCACCTGGCCGATTTGACCGAACGTTTTGGCCCGCAAGGCGTGAGTTTTTATGCCGTACAAAAGCCCAATACCAAAGGCCAACTGCCGAGCACCCTGAGCGCTCTGCAGCCACTGGCCGCACTGCCTGGCAGCGATCAGATTCCGGCCAGCCCGGCGGTGGCTGTTTGGGACCGCAACGGCCAACTGGCCTACTTTGGCCCCTACAGCGAAGGGGCCACCTGCACGTCAAGCAACAGCTTTATCGAACCTATTCTTGACGCCCTGATCGAAGGCCGCGCGGTGAATGCCAGCAATACCCTGGCGCTCGGCTGCTTCTGCGACTGGCAGGACAACTGACGCCGGCAATCCCTCTGATACTGGCTGCCGGATGCAGGTGCTGCCGACGGAGCCAGTCGTCGTCGCCGCTGCAAAAACGCACAGACCCGCGTTCATGCCTAGACTGCATTTGTCGATATAGGGGTTGTAAGGCCCATCGCTTGCTCAATACGAGGCCTGTAAATTCTCAACAAGAATTGTACAAAGCTACTATAATGTACAAGTATTACGTTTAAAAAAGCACATCACCACGTGACGGTTACCAGCCCATCACGACGGCAACGCAACCTTTCGAGTCTCTCGCCATGCCTAACAGCCTTTCCCCACTGCAGCAGCACTACCGTAAAGCGGATCGCATCATGTTGGGTGTGCTCTGGCTGATGGTTCTCTTCTCGCTCGGGCTCGCGGCCTGGCATGGCACCTGGGGCCAGGCACTTTTGGTGGGTGGCGGTACGGCGGCGGTAGTGAGCGTGCTTAACCAGCTGATCAGCGGCCAACGCCTGCTGCGCTGCGTGATGGGCGCGGCGTTTATGGTGATGTCGGCGCTGCACATCAACCAAGCCGGCGGCATGCTGGAAATGCACTTCGGCATCTTCGTGCTGCTGGCCGTTCTGGTGTATTACCGCGACTGGCTGCCGATTGTGGTCGCCGCCCTGGTGATTGCCGTGCATCACCTGAGCTTCTACGCCCTGCAAGCACGCGGTGTTGATGTCACGGTACTGCCGAATGGCAGCTGGCCGATCATCTTCCTGCATGCGCTGTATGTGGTGGTGGAAAGCGCAATTCTGATCTATCTCGCCGTGCAGACACACTCGGAAGCCGTTGAAAGTGCTGCGCTGATGCAAGCCGCCGAAAAACTCACTGAGAACGATGACGAGGTCGACCTCAGCTACCGCAGCAGCGCCCAGGGCAAAGTGAGCAAAGGCTTCAACCACTTTCTCGACACCCTTGATGAGCTGGTCGGTGAAGTGATCAAAGACACACAAGGCCTGCAACGCATGGGTGACAGCCTGCTGCAGGCCACCGACCAACTGCGCACCGGCGCAGACAAGCAGCAAGGTGAAATCATCTACATGAGCTCAGCCATGCTGCAGATGAGCACCGCTATTGATGAGGTCGCCGGGCATGCCGATGGCGCCGCCACCGCCGCCCAAACCGCCAACCAGCAAGCCGCCGAGGGCAGCCGGTCGGTCAACCATGTGCGCAGCGAGATCGGCAAACTGGCCACACAAATCGACGTCACTGAAACCGAGGTGAAGGCGCTGGCTGCGCAGTCCGAGCAAATCGGCAAGGTGCTGGAAGTGATCCGTTCGATTGCCGACCAAACCAACCTGCTCGCCCTCAACGCCGCGATCGAAGCCGCCCGCGCCGGCGAGCATGGTCGTGGCTTTGCCGTGGTGGCGGATGAGGTGCGTAACCTGGCGCAGAAAACCGCGCTGTCTACCGCTGAAATCCAACAAATCATCAGCGGCCTGCAGCAAGGTAGCCGCCAAGCGGCCGCCGCCATGCAGGAAAGTCGCGACAGCGTGCGCAGCTGCGTGCAGGACAGCCAGGCCACCGCCGAGTTGCTCGGTGCTGTGGCCCAAGACATCAACGCCATCACCCAAATGAACGAGCTGATCGCCGCCGCCACCCACGAGCAAGCCGCCACCAGCGCGGAAGTCAGCCAGCACCTGCACAGCGTGCAGCAAGTGGCCGAAGAAGCCCTCGCCGATGCGCAAAGGCTGAGTAACGATGGCCAGCAACTCAGCCAGCTAGCGCAGCGCTTGAGCCGTTTGAGCGGGCGCTTCCGCGTCAGTCGCTAACAGGCGATAGGCCTGCGGCGTGTCGCCCTGCCAGCGGCGGAAGGCGCGGTAGAACGGCGACAACTCGGCAAAGCCGCAGGCGCGGGCCACTTCGCGGATGGCCAGCCCTTGCTCCAGCAGGCTTTGCGCGCGCAGGCGGCGCACTTCATCGTGCAGTTGGCGAAAGCTCTGCTGTTGCTCAGCCAGCGCCCGCTGCAACGCCCCCGCGCTAAATCCAAGGGCCTTGGCGCAATGCGCCAGCGCACACAGTTGCACCCCCAGGTTGACCTCCAGCCAGTAGCGCACGCGATTGAGCAACTGGTTCTCCTGCAGCTCCGCCAACTCCACTTCAGCCTGCGCCCACAGCACCGCAAACAGCCTGGGGTTGGCGCTGCGTGACGGCCGGCCGAGCCAGGCACGCGGAAAAATCAGCGCATCGTGGGCCTGGGCAAAGCGCGGCAGCAGGCCAAACAAGCGCCGGTGCTCACTTTGCCGACGCGGCGCGGGATGGCGAAAATCCAGCCCCGACAGATGAAAACTGCCGTCGTTATTAATGCTCGCCAACATCTTCTGCAGCAGCAACGCCAGGCACTCCATCTGCTGGCGCAACGAGCCAACGCCGCGGTAATTGAGGTCAACAATCAGCCGCGCCTGCTCACCCTCCAGCTCCAGACGCGCGGCAAAGCCACCGGAGAGAATGTGCTGAAAGCGCACAAAGCTCTCCAACGCCTGCCCCAGGTCACGGCTGGCCAGCAGCAGGTAGCCGACCACATCCATCGGCCGCGGCTGCATGGTCTCGCCCAGGTGCAGGCCAATATCTACATCACCGCTGATACCTTCCAGCGCCTGCCAGAAGCGCGGCGCATTGTCGTGGTCTTCACGGGCATTGAGCAGCGGCGGCGCCAAGACCACCCCCTGATAGGCCTGCCGGTAGGTGTCGGTTGGGTCAAGGCCAAGCGCGGCCAAGGCCTCATAGAGCAGGCGGCGCAGGGTCGAGGAATGGGTCAACGTGCTGGCAATGCTGTTATGCGGATCGTGCTTCATATAAACCCCATCAATTGACCAAAGACTTTCACTCCAGCTCTATTTGGTCAATGCCTGCGCACCCGGCAGCCCGCACAATGGCAGCGCTGATAAAACCTATAAAACAAGGAACACCCGATGAAACGCACCCTGACTGCCCTGGCCGTTATCGTTGCCGCCACTGCTGGCGGCGCTTACTGGTACATCGACAGCAAGCAGCCGCAACGTGCCGGCGAGCTGCAGCTGAACGCCCTGCAGGCGGCAGTCACGGTTGATTACGACGAGCGGGGCGTACCGCATATTCAGGCGCAAAATGAGGCCGATATGTACCGCGCCCTGGGTTATGTGCACGCCCAGGACCGCTTGTTCCAGATGGAAATTCTCCGCCGCCTGGCGCGTGGCGAGCTGGCGGAAATTCTTGGCAGCAAACTGGTCGACACCGACCGCCTGTTCCGCACCTTGGGCATCCGTGAACATGCCGACCGTTACGCCGCGAAGATGGACATGAGCGCCACGGCGAGCAAAGCGCTGCAGGCTTACCTCGACGGCATCAACCAATACCAGGCCAACCATCCGGCGCCGATTGAGTTCGATGTTCTGGGCATCGACAAACGCCCCTTCACCACCGCCGACACCCTCAGCGTTGCAGGCTATATGGCCTACAGCTTCGCCGCGGCGTTTCGCACAGAACCGGTGCTGACGCATATCCGCGATCAGCTGGGCGCGGACTACCTCAAGGTCTTCGACCTCGACTGGCACCCGCAGGGCGTGGTGGGGCAACAACTGGCCGCTGGCGACTGGCAGGATCTGAACGCCATCGCCGAGCTGAGCCTCGCCGCCTTGGAAGAAGCCGGCCTGCCGCAGTTTGAAGGCAGTAATGCCTGGGCTGTATCCGGCAGCCGCACGGCCAGCGGCAAACCGCTATTGGCCGGCGACCCGCATATTCGCTTCGCCGTGCCGTCGGTGTGGTACGAGGCCAACCTCAGCTACCCGGGTTTCAGCCTGTACGGTCACCACCAGGCGCTCAACCCGGTGGCTTCGCTGGGGCATAACAACGAATTTGCCTGGAGCATCACCATGTTCCAGAACGATGACCTCGACCTGATCGCCGAAAAAACCAACCCGGACAACCCCAATCAGGTCTGGTACCGCGGCCAGTGGGTCGACCTGCAAAGCCGCGAAGAGCAGATCAGCGTCAAGGATGCCGAACCGGTCAGCCTGACCATTCGCCGCTCGCCGCACGGGCCGATCATCAACAGCGCCCTGGGTGAAACCGCCGGCAGCACACCGATTGCCATGTGGTGGGCGTTCCTCGAAACCGACAACCCGATCCTCGACGGCTTTTATCAGCTCAACCGTGCCAACAGCCTGGATACGGCACGCGCCGCCGTGGAAAACATCGAGTCGCCAGGCCTGAACATTGTCTGGGCCAATGCCAGCGGGGACATTGGCTGGTGGGCTGCGGCGAAACTGCCGCGTCGCCCAGCCGGGGTCAACCCGAGCTTTATCCTCGACGGCGCCAGCGGTGAAGCGGAGAAAGACGGCTACTTCCCCTTCAGCGCCAACCCGCAAGAAGAGAACCCCGCGCGCGGCTATATCGTCTCGGCCAACTACCAGCCCGTGTCGCCCACCGGCATGGCGATTCCCGGCTACTACAACCTGCCCGACCGCGGCCAACGCCTGAATCAGCGCCTCAGCGATAACAGCGTGAAATGGGACCTGAACAACAGCCAGGCGCTGCAACTGGAACCCGGCACCGGCTACCCACAACGCCTGCTCACGCCGCTGGCCGCCGACCTGCGCGCCGCCGCAGGCGATGCCGAAGAGCAAGCGCTGGTCGAGCAACTGCTGGGCTGGGATGGCCAGCACACCCTCGACGCCACGGCCGCCACGCTGTTCAACCAACTGGTATATCAGCTGACGGTTGAGGCCATGGCCGACGAGCTGAGCGAGGCCTTTTTCGCCACGCTGCTGCAAACCCGCGTACTCGACAGCGCCCTGCCGCGCCTGGCCAGCGACGCCACATCGCCGTGGTGGGACAAACGCGGCAGCGACGCCGTGGAAAGCCGCGCCGATACCGTCAAGGCCGCCTGGCAAGCCAGCCTCGCCCACCTGCGCAGCACCCTCGGCAATGACGCGAGCACATGGGCCTGGGGCAACGTGCACACCCTCACCCACAGCCACCCGCTGGGCCAGCAAAAGCCGCTGGATAAGCTATTCAACGTCGGCCCATTCGCCGCACCGGGCGGCCATGAAACGCCGAACAACCTCTCGCAACCCATCGGCCCGGCGCCCTGGTCCGTGGTCTACGGCCCCTCAACCCGCCGCCTGATCGACATGGCCGACGCCAGCAGCGCCTTGGGCATCAACCCGGTCGGCCAGAGCGGCGTGCTGTTCGATAAGCACTACAAAGACCAAGCCGAGCGCTATATGCGCGGTGAGTACGTACCCATGCACCTGGATGCCGAAGCGATCAAAGCCAACAGCCGCAGCCAGCTGGTACTGCAACCACGCGCGGATTAAAGCAAACGCCGTGCTGCCGTTCGCGGCGAGAAACAGCGATGTTTCTCGCCAGACGACACATCACCTACCGCTCGCGCAAAGCACGCACCTTAACCAAAAGTTAGCTTCTTCTCTTTAATCCGTAGCCAGGCCAAAGGACTTAAAAATTGGAAAATCTAGGAAATGTAACTTTGGCTGCACTCACATCACTCATTGAGTTTTGGGGCCAAAAAGAAGTCATAGGTATCCTCGTTGGCGTAGCGGGAAGTGCTATTTGGTACCGCGTTACTGGTGCCGTGGAACAAAAACAGAAAAACGAGCAGGTTGTTTCAATAATCCGAGCAGCAATAGATGAAACAGCAAGGATAGCGAATCAAAATCTCGGAATCGTCGCAAATGAACTAGTCAGACTACGTGAAGAAAAATTAACATTAGAACCGCAAACAGATTTCTCACCGACATCAGCAGACTTACTGCTTTTAGTTTCAAACTTCAAACCAAACAAAAGCATTGAGTTATGGAGCTCTCTTAAGAAAATTGAGGCGTTAAGCAGTCAAGCAGAAAGGCTCGCATTAGAAACGGTTCAATTGAGGCGTGCAATAAAACTAGAAAGCAAAACAGAAATTTATCTGTTTGAGCTAATCCCATATTTACAGTTACATGATGAGCTGCATGCGAGAGTTCTAAGTCAAATCATTGAAGAATGCAAAAAATCCAGCATTCTACTAGAGAGTTTCAGTAGCTAACAACGTATATGCACTCTCCCACAAGTAGTGAGCAAAGCTTTCCTAGCCCTGTCGTCAGTTCGATTGCATTCGTATAGCCGGCCTATTGTTGGCTTTTTCGCCTTGGCCATTCAGCAGTTCACTCAGCGGGATTCAATCAATCACGAAGATCATCATTGCTATCCGCCGCCCAGCCTTATTCTTTCGACTACACTCTTCACGCACATTAGCAATCTAAATAACGGAGATGCATATGGCTGGCTGGTATGAGTTGACGAATAGCAGTGACGGGCAGTTTCGCTTTGTGCTTAAAGCGGGCAATGCGGAAATCATTCTCACAAGTGAGTTATATAAAACCAGAGCAAGCGCCGAGAACGGTATTAGCTCGGTGCAAAATAACTGCCAAGCAGATGAGCGTTACGACAGGAAAGAGTCGGCGAACAATAAGTTTTACTTTAATTTAAAGGCAGGGCGGTTGCAGGTGCTGAGTGCAACACGGTTATTGAAGTGAAGCTGGAGCATCATGCGGCATAGCCATGGCCTTCTGCATCACCTCCCCCATAACTTCGATGGGGCACTTGAAGTTGAAGCGCTTACGCGGTCGCAT
>JAHIWP010000049.1 GCA_018816095.1 Gammaproteobacteria bacterium | reverse complement strand
CTGGTAATTGGCAGCCTGCTACAAGCCTTGATCCTGCTAGCCCCCCTAGCAGAAATTGCCAACCAGCCTGCCAGCCTGTTTAGCCTGATCATCATTGCCGCCGCCGTAGCCCTGCATCTGGCAACCAACCTGCGCCTCAAGTCACGTAACACTTCGAGCTCGCACGACTTGGGCGACCGCGAAACGGGCACCGTGAAGTGGTTCAACACCTCGAAGGGTTTCGGTTTTATCTCCCGCGACTCGGGTGACGATATTTTTGTGCACTTTCGCGCTATTCGCGGTGAAGGCCACCGCGTATTAGTAGAAGGCCAGCGGGTCGAATTCGCCGTCATGCACCGCGACAAAGGCCTGCAAGCCGAAGACGTGATCGCCGCACTGCCTGCAAGACGCTAACCCAAAAACGCAAAAGGCCCGCACATGCGGGCCTTTTGCGTTTTAGAGACTCAATAATGCGGCGGCGGCGCCTCATCCTCGGCCATGCCGAATTGCGAACCCACCTCCTCCTGCCGCTTGATCAATGCAGCCACCTGCAACTGCAACCGCTCAAGCAATCGCTGTTGCGTCACCAGCGCATCGTTGAGCGCCTGAATCGTGTCATCTTGAAAGGCCAGGCGACTTTGTAAATCGTTGATGCGCTCTTCTACGTCCACCAATCAGCCCTCAGCAAAACAAAAACCTTCAGTCAAAATCAGCCGCAACCGGGCCTTCAGCGCCACTAACTGCTCAGCACTATAAGGCTGTGCTGGATACTTACCCCATACAGGCGCGGGCCAAGCAACGTCATTGCGGCGACGCACGATGACATGCATATGCAGCTGACTGACCACATTCCCCAGTGTAGCGACATTCATCTTATCCGCTGCAAAACAGTCTTTAAGCACTTCAGCCAAGCTGTTCGTTTCCTGCCAGAGCTGCAGCTGATCCACCGCATCCAACTGGAACAACTCACTCACAGCCTCACGACGCGGCACCAAGATAAACCACGGGTACTGCACATCATTCATCAGCAGCAAACTGCATAACGGGTAGTCACCCAATAAAAGCGTGTCCTGCTGCAAACGCGAATCCAAAACAAACATCACTATTACCCCTAAAAACCCACCCACAGTGTTTTGACAATACTCGGACAGACCGAGCAACAGCACTCAGCCGCGACACCTGACACGCGCCAGCCAGCAGACCACTAACCCAGCTGTAGAGCGCCAATATCCGCATTGCAGAATACGCCGAAGCAGTGCTTCCAGCATCCACGGTGCAGACGCCACAAGTCTCGCACCATTAGAAAGCACTCAATAGAACCATCCCACACCCGCGCACCAAAACTGTTCCCTTCGGTAATCCCAGCACAGCAGCCATATGCCAAACAGTCACGCCCCTACTGCAACCCCATGAAAACCTGAGGAAATGCAATCATCAAAAAAACCTTCAGCTGACTATGAAAATAGAAATAACGCCTGAAAACCCACAAAAAACCAACACAACCTACCGAGAAAACTGCCCCTGCAAGTCGCCTAACGACTAAAAACAGGCCTTTGGCATTTTGTGCACGACTATTGCTTAGCAATCCCTGACGAATCGTATCGCGCCGCTCGTCTGCAGAAAATAATCAGCAGGCAAGCACAAAAAAACCGTCAGTAATGACTTACAGCACACCTGCAGCACCTACAGAAATGCGACATGCGTCATAGGCTTTGCGACACAGCTTTGAAGAAAACGCAATGGATAGATTGCAACTATCGCCAACATAGGCAGCGTGCTATAAGTTATCGCCGACACAAAAAGAAAAGAGCCGCCATACAACAACCAGCAGGGCGGCGCAACTTTTATAAACCAAAGGAGCAATCACGATGCAAGTGATGAAGTGGAGCGTAATCGCCCTCGCAGTAGCAGCGGGCACCACCCAAATGGCAATGGCGTCCAGCCAGTCCGAGTCCAAGGGTTTTGTTGAAGACAGCAGCCTAAACATTCTAAGCCGCAACCTGTACATCAACCGTGATTTCCATCGCGGCGGCGATGCAACCAACTACAGCAACTCATCCGACAACCCTAAAGGTTATACAGAAGAATGGGGCCAGGGCTGAATGGCACTTACTTAATCGTTAACCGATTGATCTAGAAGAAGAAAGGCTGCTCTTGGTCTACGGTGATAGTTGCGAACACACACCGAGCCCAAGGAGCAGCCCAGATGAATCCTAGGCGCCAAGCCGCCATCCTTCAACAGCGCCGTACGCATCACCTCGCATCCAATGCGGATGCCTATGCGTTCTTCAATCTGCTGACCGGCCCCGAGCTGTTTGACCAGGTCGAATCGCTGCTGCCAGACCACAGAGAGCGTCTGTTTCCGCCGACCGAGACGCTATCCATGTTCATGGCTCAGGCTCTGAGCGCTGATCGGTCCTGCCAGAGGGCGGTCAATGAGTTGGCGGTCAAGCAGTTACGAGCAGGGTTGAAGCCATGCAGTACACACACCGGCGGCTACTGCCGTGCCCGTCAGCGCTTGCCGGTGGAGATGGTTTCCAGTCTGGTACGTAACACCGGCAACTTGATCAGCAGCAACGCCCGATCCGGGCAATGGATGGGGCGCCCCGTTCGGTTGGTAGACGGCACGACAGTGGTGATGCCCGATACCCAGGCGAACCAGGATGCCTACCCGCAATCGCGAGGGCAAAAGCCTGGGCTTGGTTTTCCCATTTGCCGGATGGTCGGCATCGTCTGCCTTTCCAGCGGAGCCTTGCTGAATGCAGCCCTCGGGCGCTTCAGAGGCAAGGGTGGCGACGAGCAGACGCTGCTGCGTTCGATGCTCGACACCTTGAATACTGGGGATGTTTTGCTGGGGGACGCCTTCTACGCGACCTACTTTTTACTCTGTGAATTGCAGCGCAGAGGTATTGATGGCGTGTTCGAACAATATGGTGCTCGCCGACGGAGTACTGACTTCCGGCGAGGTACGCGTCTTGGCACGCGCGATCACCTAATCACCCTGGAAAAGCCTCGCAAACGGCCCGCCTGGATGAGCCAGGCCAGCTACGAGCAAGCGCCTGATCAGTTGGAGGTCCGGGAGCTGAAAGCGGGAAACAAGATCCTGGTTACGACGCTGGGCTGCGCTCGCGAAACCCCAAAAGCGGCTTTGAAGGCGCTGTTCAAAGACAGGTGGCACGTCGAGCTGGACCTGCGCAATCTCAAGACCACGATGGGATTGGAGATGTTGAGCTGCAAAACGGCCGCCATGGCAGTGAAGGAGCTGTGGGTTTATCTATTGGCGCACAACTTGATCCGGCTGCTCATGGTGCAATCGGCATCAATCGCGGACTGTCTGCCACGCCAGCTGAGCTTCAAGCACACCCTGCAGCTGTGGCTTGCTTGGCGGCAATTTGATGGATCGGATATTGATGAGTGCTTCCATCAGCTTCTGATGCTCATTGCCCAACAACGCGTAGGTGGCCGGTCAGGCCGAATGGAGCCGAGAGCAGTAAAGCGAAGGCAGAAACCCTATCCATTGCTGACCCGAGCCCGCCAAGCGGAGCGCAAGGAAATCAGGAAAAATGGACATCCAAGGAAGGTTAAGTAAGTGCCATTCGGGCCAGGGCTTCATTTCCACATTCGAATCTGGATTCACTCAAGGTACTGTTGGTTTTGGTGTTGATGCCTATGGCTTACTGGGCCTTAAGCTTGATAGTGGTAAAGGCCGAGCTGGGATTCTCGAGATGCCGCAAGGCAGCGATGGCCGCTCCCAAGATGATTTTTCTGAAGCCGGCGGCGCAGTAAAGGTTCGTGTATCTAACACTGTATTGAAGTACGGCAACCAGTTCACAGCTCTTCCGGTGTTCAGCACAGACGACAGCCGCCTTCTACCCGAAGCAACTACCGGTACATTGCTGACTATAAATGAAATTGAAGGCCTGGAAATTAACGCTGGCCGCTTCACTTCTCTGAACCAGCAATGGCAGACCGACCGCGATAGCGGTGAAATGAAGTCCATCAACGTTTATGGCGCTAGCTACAGCTTCACGGACGATTTAAGCGCTGCCGTCTATGCATCCGACCTTGAAGACACTTTCAAGAAAAAGTATGCAAACATTAATTACAATCTTGGCCTTGCCGATGAGCAGTCGCTGAACTTTGACTTCAACATCTACAAAACTGATTACGACAAAAAAGCCTACGGAAGCAGCCTAGATAATACTATCTGGAGCCTTGCAGCTGCTTACTCCATGGGCGCTCACACTTTCACCCTTGCGCATCAACGCTCTAGTGGTGATAAAGGGTACGAATACGGCGCTGACGGTGGTGGCACCATCTGGCTTGCCAACTCTGTTCAAGTGCGCGACTTCAATGCTGAAGACGAAACTTCTTGGCAAGCCCGTTACGATATCGACATGTCTACTTTTGGTGTGCCGGGTCTCAGCTTCATGGCTCGCTACATCTCAGGTGACGACGCCAAAGTTGGCGGCGAGACTGGCGTAAGCCGCTGGGAACGTAACCTTGAAGCCAAATATGTCGTTCAAGAAGGCGTAGCTAAGGATCTTTCACTACGCGTTCGTCAGGCCACTGTTCGCAGTGACCAAGCCTTCGGCTCCGACAACGACCTAGAAGATGTTCGCCTGATCGTTGAGTACCCACTGAGCATTCTGTAATTCAGACTGTTTAGCCTGCAAAGAAAGCCCGACTCAGGTCGGGCTTTTTTATTGCCTAAATAAACTTAAAGCGGCAAGGCGTAAGTTCCTGTCACATGCGCCACCAACTCTTCTTCATTACCCTGTGAATAGACCGACACTTCGCACACAGCCTGTCTACGACTCAAGCGCAATATGCGTGCCTCAGCTAATAGATCCACCGGCTTTGGCTTAACCAAAAAGTTAATATTTAAATTCGACGTCACGGCCATTTCCACACGCCCGAGGCTGCCGAGCACCACGGCATACATTGCTGCATCGGCGAGCGCCATGATAGTTGGACCAGACAGCGTGCCGCCGGGCCGCACCAACTTGCTGTGGAACGGCACGCGCGCCAGCGCGCCCTTAGCATCCAGTCGATCGATGCACAGGTTAATGTCTTCTGCCATTGGCAACCCTGCGCGAATCAGCGCCTGCACCTGCTCTGCCGTCAATATCGACACACTCATCTCCTTTTTATCCGCACACGCCAGCCGCCTGTACGCATCTGTACAGGCACCGTACAATGCCGGCCATTGAAATCCTCTTGCAAACGACAGAACAGCCAAATATGCGTACTAGCCAGTTCCTGCTCTCGACCCTTAAAGAAACCCCTTCCGATGCCGTGGTGATCAGCCATCAGTTGATGCTGCGTGCCGGCATGATCCGCAAATTGGCTTCTGGCCTCTACACCTGGCTGCCCATGGGCCTGCGTGTGTTGCGCAAGGTTGAGAAAGTTGTTCGCGAGGAAATGAATGCCGCTGGCGCACTGGAAGTGCTGATGCCTGGCATCCAGCCCGCCGAGCTGTGGCAAGAGTCAGGCCGCTGGGAGCAGTACGGCCCTGAACTGCTGCGCATGAAGGACCGCCATGGTCGCGAATTTTGTGCCGGCCCGACCCACGAAGAAGTGATCACCGACTTGGCACGCAACGAGCTGAATAGCTACAAGCAGCTGCCGATCAACCTGTACCAGATCCAAACCAAGTTCCGCGACGAAACGCGTCCGCGCTTCGGTGTAATGCGCGGCCGCGAGTTCATCATGAAGGATGCTTACTCGTTCCACGTCGATCAGGCTTCGCTGCAACAAACCTATGACCGCATGCACCAGGCCTACTGCAACGTATTTACGCGTCTGGGCCTGAACTTCCGCCCTGTACAGGCGGATACGGGCTCCATCGGCGGCACCGGCTCCCATGAGTTCCATGTGCTGGCCGAGTCGGGTGAAGACGATATCGCCTTCAGCAACGCCTCCGACTACGCCGCCAATATCGAAAAAGCCGAAGCACTGCCTCGTGAAACCGCGCGCGCTGACGCATGCGAAGCCCTGCGCCTGGTTGACACCCCGGATACCAAGACCATTGATGCGCTGGTTCAGGGGTTCGATATTGCGATCGAGAAAACCATCAAAACCCTTATCGTTCACGGTGCTAAAGAAGGCACGCTGATCGCGTTGATCGTGCGCGGCGACCATGAACTCAATGAGATCAAGGCCGCGAACTTGGAGCTGGTTGCCAGCCCGTTGGAAATGGCCAGCGAAGCTGAAATTCGCGCCGCCATCGGCGCAGGTCCTGGCTCGCTGGGGCCAATCAACCTGCCAATCCCTTGCGTCATCGACCGCTCGGTTGCCTTGATGAGCGATTTCGCTTCAGGTGCCAACATCGACGACAAGCACTATTTCGGCGTCAACTGGGAGCGTGATCTGCCGCTGCCGGAAGTTGCCGACCTGCGTAACGTCCTGGCCGGCGACCCAAGCCCGGACGGCCAAGGCACGCTGGAAATCAAGCGCGGCATCGAAGTCGGGCATATCTTCCAGCTCGGCACTAAATACAGTGAAGCGCTCAACTGCCAGGTCCTTGGCGAGAACGGCAAGCCAGTCACTCTGACCATGGGCTGTTACGGCATTGGCGTTTCCCGCGTTGTTGCGGCAGCCATCGAGCAGAACAATGATGAGCGCGGCATTCTCTGGAACGACGCCCTCGCTCCCTTCCAAATAGCCCTGGTACCGCTGCGTTATGAGACTGAGGCCGTGCGTGAAGCGACCGACAAGCTGTACGCCGAGTTGACCGCGGCAGGCTTCGAAGTCTTGCTGGACGACCGTGATAAGAAGACCAGCCCAGGCATTAAATTTGCCGATATGGAACTGATCGGCATCCCACACCGCATCGTCGTCAGCGACCGTGGCCTGGCCGAAGGTAACCTGGAATATAAAAGCCGCAAGGAAACCGAAGCCCAGGCTGTGCCTGTGGCCGACATCCTGAGTGTTATCCAGGCCCGTATCAGCCACTGATTTCAGCCCCTTTAGCAAGAGCCGTCATGTTCAAGCGAAACGCCCTCAGCTTTACTGCCACCCTTCTGGGTGGCAGCTTGCTTCTCAGTGGTTGCGCCAACCAGTTACCGCAGCGTAGCGAGCACGAGGAGCGCATCGAGCGCAAATTACTCGACCACAGTCTGCAGATCGATGTGGGCGAGCCACGCGTACTGGAACTGCCGCAGCGCCGCGTGCGCGTGCACGAACAAAAAACCTTTGAGGTTACGGCCTTCAACGTAACCCGCCGCTATGACCGCTACACCCCTTACCAGCCCTGGCGCGAGCTGTATGAGATACCGCTCGGCGCACTGGCTGTGGTCGGCGGCATTGGGGCCAACGTGTTGAACGTGGCACTGCTCGGCAGCCTGCCTGATAGCGTCACCAAGGACTGGATCAGTTACGGCTTTGCCGGACTAAACCCGGCGATCAACGTCGAGTCCAATGGCCGCTCGCAGCAGAGCCTGGCCAGCCTTGAAGAGCACCGCCAGGACGCACGCATGGAGTATTCCAGCCTGCCCTGGGCCGAGCGCCCGGTAGTGGTTAAAGCAGGCGAGCAGAGCCACGAACTGCTGACCGACCGAAACGGCATCCTGCGCCTGAACCTGCTCGACAGCCCATTTGCCGAGCAGGATGTCACCCGCATCAGCACCCTGCTGCTGACGGTTGAGGATGACCAAGGTTCGGCGCGTGCCGATGCCTCACTGCTGGTCAGCCGCACCTTGCGCGGCAAGCTGCAAGAAGCTCATGAGCTGATTTACAGCGACCTCGAAGGCGATGACGTTGCCCAATGGGTGCATCGGGTTAAGCGCCTGTCAGAGCTAGGCCTCGAAGAAGAAGCCAGCGAGCTGGAGCAGAGCCTGATTGAACTGACGCGCAACGACCCGGAGCTGCAGAAGATCTTCCTCTTGTCCCTGACCAAGGACGCCGGCCGCCTGGTCGCCGACCCAGGCAACGACTGACAGGCGCATGCGGCAGCGCCTGATCTGCGCCCTTCTCGGCCTAATGCTCTGCAGTGCCGGGCTGGCCGACGTACGCCAGGCGCCTGAGCCCGAGTTGCGCACATTGTTGCAACAGACCGTAGCCCAGGCGGATAGCTTTCAGGATCGGTTCGATGCCGAGGTGTGGCTACTGGACATGTCCACACGCCTGCGCCGTTATATTCCGAATGCCGAGGAACGCCTAAGCCTGCTCAGGCTGGTGCATCGTGAGGCCAGCAAGGCAGGCTTGCGCCCGGATTTGGTAATTGCGTTGATTCACGCCGAAAGCCACTTTGATCGCTTTGCCATTTCCTCGGTCGGGGCCCAGGGCATGATGCAGGTGATGCCCTTCTGGAAAGGCGAACTGGGCCGCCCACAGGACAACCTCACTGACAACGCCACTAACCTGCGTTACGGCTGCACCATCTTGAGCTTCTATTTGCGCAAGGAAAACGGCGACCTCAACCGCGCCCTTGCACGCTACAACGGCAGCCTGGGCAAACACACCTACTCGGCCAAGGTGGTCGGTTTCTGGCACGACTTCTGGTACGTCAAACCCTGAATCGGCGCAAAGCACCGGTAGGACGACCTCGCTAGCTGCCGGCCTGTTTCAACGCCACCGATCGGCAACAGTCTTCAACGCCGCACGATAAAGCCGGCGACGCCCTGCAGCGCCTGTTCGTGCAACTCCAGTGCGGTCACTTCGGCTGCCTCAGGCCCCTGCTGTAACCAGCCCGCCAACTCGTCCACAGCCGCTTCTTCGCCCTCGAACAGCACCTCAACACGCCCATCTGCCAGGTTGCGCACCCAACCATTGAGGTCAAGACGCTCAGCCTGCGCCGCAGTCGCCTGACGGAAATACACCCCTTGAACACGACCGCTGACATAGCCATGCCTACACACGCGCGCCATGGCTCTAACCCTCCGCCTTGAGTGCAGCCAGGCGGGCGCTAAGGCCCGCTGCAGTCTGCTCACCGACCAGACGCTCACGCATAAGGCCCTGCGGATCGACGATATAGGTCACCGGCAGCACCTCGGCGCGCGGTAACTGATAACGCTCGGCAGGATCCTGCGCGAGTACCGTGAAGGTGATCCCCATGTCTTGCGCCGCCTGGGTAAGCTTATCGCCCTGCAGCGCGTCAAAACTTACCCCAAGCACCTGCACGGATTGCGCTTTGAGCTGCTTCTCTAAGGCGTTGAGTTCGGGAATCTCGGTGCGACACGGCGCGCACCACTGCGCCCAGTAATTAATCACTAACCACTGGCCTTCCAGTCGCTCAGCCGCTACCTTTCGTCCATATTGATCGACGCCTACATCTTCAGCGCAACCGGCTAGCATCAGCCCTAAACCTATGCCCGCAACAGCACGAATGATCGCCTGGAAACGCATTACCATGCATTCGCTCCCTGATTCCATAAGGTTGATATGACATTAGATGCCTTGCGCCTGGAAGTGCCAGACATCCTCGAGACAGACGTCGGCTCACTTGCCGACCTCAACGAGCAACTGGCACAGGCACGCCTGCTGCCAGTAGATCCGGCCTTGCAGCAAGTGCTCAGCCTACTCTTCAGGCTTAATCGCAGTGCCATGACCTTACTCGAAAGGCAACGCGCCCTGCAAAGCTTCAGCGACCAGTACCGGCACTACTGCAAGGTTTACCAAGGTGAGCATCCACCGACTGCAATGTTTGTGCGCCTGTGCAATGAACTGGCCATCGGCTTCAAACGCCTGCTCCTGCAAATCCTGCAGGGCCGTCAGCCATCACGCCCCCACCTGGCTTGGTGTTTGTACATGGCGCAGCACTTTCTCGCGCAGAGCTTGCTGCGCCACTATCAGCTTTATCAGGAGCCCTCGCCCAGCCTGTGGCGGGACAGTCACTTGCTGTATTGGATTGGCGAGCATCAGGGCTGCCTGGACGAGCCGGTAGCGGCCGCCTTTACTCCGCAACCGGCGAGCACCCTGCGCGGCCTCTATCAGCAAATGCTGTTACTGGCCCTGAGCAACCCATTCCACCTGGCTGAAGGTGAATGCGCACTGCTATTTGGAGCGCTTTCACCGCTGGCCGGGTTGGCGCGGTTGCTGCCCTGGGATGAAGACGATGAAGCCGAAGGGCCCACGATTGATTTAACCGAAGCCCAACCCTGCCTGAGCTACGCCCAGACCTCGAAAGGCAGCACTGATTATTTACGCCGTTTCGAGCTAGGCGCCTTGTTGGTCGCCCTGCATGATCCTGCGCCCTTGCAAAGCCCTGCCGAACGCCAAGTGCTGGAGCGTGTGCAGCAACATTGGCTGGTTCGCCAACAGCGCCGCCATATCCGCGCCGATCAACGCAGCGAATGCAGCCTGGTCGTGGGGCTTAGCGCTATTCATGCCCAACTGCTGGAGCAGCGCCCGCTGCGCACCAGCGCGCAGATGCAGGATGCCAGCCCGGGCGGCGCACGCTTGCTGTGCAATGCCGACCAGGCAGCGCAGCTGTCGATTGGTCAGTTAGTGTTGCTGCTCACCGGCAGCGATACACCGACCCTGGCCCTGGTGCGCTGGCGCCACCTTAATAGTGAAGGCCTGCACCTGGGCCTGCGTTACCTCAAAGGTTTGCCGCGGCCAGTCTGGCTGCGTCGCGCACCCAGCGCACAAACTCATCCGGGCGTACTCCAAAGCACCCCGGCACCGGGTAACGGCTGGCACCATGGCTTATGGCTGCCCGATGGGCAGTTCGTTGCAGGGGAAAGTATCTGGCTGCAGTTAGCCAACGCGCACAACCAAGCCATCCTTCAGCTGCCGGCAGCCAACTTGGTCACGGCATCCGTCACTCGCTATCCGATGCAACTGGCCTGACGCTATTGCCCACACGCTAAAACTGCGAGAAAGGTCACGCCGAACATCGGCCGAGCGCACAGTCTGCGCCAGAAAGCCGAGCTTATAATCCTTCGCACTCACGCATGATGCGATCTGTTATTAGCCTGGAAACAACCATGACCCAAGCCCTCGATAAGTTGGTCGGCCCCGTGCCATCTGCCATCGTCAATCTCGCCCGCTTACAGGTCACCCCTTACGAAGGGCGCGTCGCAGAGTTCAACGTAGCGGCTTGGCTACACCTGCCAGGGCTGGCAAACCTACCCGTGTCCTTGCTAATCAGCTACCGCGACGGCACGGCCCGCCGTGAAGTGATGGTCGATCACGGCAAGGTCAATCAGCACAGCAAGATTCTGCTTTCGAGCATCGCTCGGCTGCCGGTAAAGCTGAAAATTGAAGAGATGCAGGTGCGCCTGCGCTCTGCTGTTCCCGCGACCAGCTTGGTCGTCGAAGAACTCTTCGTTCAAGCAGTTGAGTTGTCGCAGGCTGATAGCCGCCACGCACTGGCACACTAGCCTTGCCCAACAATAGAAACCCCGCGCACTGACGCGGGGTTTTGCGTTTAGCGCGACAGCCTTTCAGCAGCTCCGCACTCTACGGCTGGGGCGGGCTGCACAGCTGTTGCTGAGGTTTGATCCGCTGCTGTCGAGGTATCGACCAGCGACTGCGGCCAGCAACTAAAGCGCAAGCCGGTAATACGGTTGAGGCGCTCAAGGGCCTCTTGAGGATCACGCTGATGCAGATGAATCACTTTGCCTTTGCTGGCTGTCATAACGTCTCACACTCTGCCAATCCCTGCCCTGCTGGCACCGATTGCTATCCACATGGCAGATAGCCAGAAACGTGCCAGCTTCCCTATAACCACGTTTGGCGACCTCCATGGTCGCCAGTCGCCGGGTGTGCCGCCAGCGCAGCGCCGTAAACTGACGTTTTACGTCACTTCGACGGCTGAGTCTCGGGTTGCAACCATTGCGCAAGGTCTTCAGCAAAGAGTGCCGCCTGCTCATCCTGTAACTTCTCCAGCCCTGCGCGCAACGCCGGATACCACGCTTCATCAAGCTGCTCGGGCAAGTTCTCCACCCTCGGCAGCGGCCAAGGACTGTGGCTGAGCAATTGCTGCAAGGAGTAATGGCCGAGATCACGGCTCAACACCCAGGTACCCGAGCCGGTCGGCGCGATCAGCTTCTGCTGTTCAAGGAAAACCAGAATTTCTTCCCACTCATGCTCTGCCAGCAGCCAACCTTGACGCTGCACATCCCGCAAACGCACCTTTAAACCCGACTGCTGACGTTCATAGAACACGCGCAAAACACCGAGCGCCATCAACAAACGCGGCATCGCGCGCTTACGCCATTGCTGGGAAAAACCCAGATTGCAGACCAACTCGGCGCCAAACAGAACAATCAGCCAGGACAGGTAGATCCATAAGAGAAACAGCGGCACCGTGGCAAACGCGCCGTAGATCAACTGATAGCCGGGGAACAACCGCACATACAACCCAAACAGCATCTTCGCCACTTCAAACAGGATCGCCGCAAATAACCCGCCCAACAGCGCATGGCGCATCGGCACCTGCGCATTCGGCACCGTGGCATACAGCAGGGTGAACGCGGCCACGCTAAACACTAATGGCATGAACTTCAGTAACGCCTGCACACCCAGCAAGGCGTCAGGCCCGGAAATCAGCGACAGCGAGGTGAAATAGGTACTGATGGCAAAGCCGCCCCCGAGCAGCAGTGGCCCCAGGCTGAGAATGGCCCAGTACAGCAGGAAGCTCGACACACCCCGGCGCGGCTGGCGCACACGCCAAATGGTGTTAAAGGTCTTCTCGATGGTCACCAGCATCCAGAACGCAGTGCCAGCCAACACCGCCACACCCACCCACGTCAGCTGGCGCGCCTGGGTCGTAAATTCGCGTAGATATTGCTGCAGGGTTTCACCCGCAGAAGGCACGAAATTGCGGAAGATAAAACTCTGGATCTGCTCGCCAGTGCCCTGAAACGCGGGAATGGCCGAGAGCATGGAGAATGTCACCGTCATCATCGGCACCACGGCAAACAACGTGGTGTAGGTCAGCGCCGCAGCACTATTTGTCCCCTGATCAGCGATAAACCGCTGCAGCAAAAAACGCCAAAAGTCCCACAGTTCAGTAATCCGCTGCAGCATGCCTTCTCCTTAGCTATTTGACCGCGCAACCTGCTACAGGCGCGGATGCCGATAGCGGTTAGAATAGCCGCCATCAACGGTAACAGGCGACCCGAACATGGCTGCTATGACGCTCTACCATAATCCGCGCTGCTCAAAATCACGCAGCGCATTGCAACTGCTGGAAGAGCGCGGGCTCAACCCAGCCATCGTGCGCTACCTGGAAACGCCCCTGAGCGCCGCACAACTGCAGGACATGCTGGCTAAGCTCGGCATCCCTGCGCGGCAATTGCTGCGCAGCGGCGAAGATGAATACAAAAGCCTCGGCCTGAGCGACCCAAACCTGACGGACGCCCAGTTGATTGAGGCCATGGCCGCTCAGCCAAAGCTGATTGAGCGCCCTATTTTGGTGGTTGGTGAAAAAGCCGTTATCGGCCGCCCACCGGAAAATATCCTGGAGATTCTGCCGTGAGCGCCCCCTACATCCTGGTGTTGTATTACAGCCGCCACGGCGCAACCGCTGAAATGGCCCGGCAGATTGCTCGCGGCGTGGAGATGGGCGGTTTGCAAGCACGCCTGCGCACCGTGCCGGCGGTATCAACCGAGTGCGAAGCCGTAGCCGCAGACATCCCGGCAGAAGGCGCACTGTACGCCAGCCTGGATGACCTGAAGAACTGCGCTGGCCTTGCGCTTGGCAGCCCAACCCGCTTTGGCAATATGGCCGCGCCGCTCAAGTACTTCCTCGACGGCACCAGCGGCCTGTGGCTGACCGGAGCCCTGGTCGACAAACCCGCTGGCGTCTTCACCTCGACCGCCAGCCTGCATGGCGGTCAAGAAACCACCCTGCTGTCGATGCTGCTGCCACTGCTGCACCACGGCATGCTGATCACCGGCCTGCCCTACAGCGAAGCCGCATTACTCGAAACCCGTGGCGGCGGCACGCCTTATGGCGCCAGCCATCATGCCGGAGCCGACGGTAAGCGCGCCCTCGATGAACATGAAACCGCCCTGTGCCGCGCACTCGGCCAACGCCTGGCGCAAACCGCGGCAAAACTGGAGAGCACCCGTGGCTAAAACCGCAAAACCGTTGCCCACACTGGAATGGCTTCAGCCGCGCCTGAACATCAGCCGCGCTGCCAGCCTGCTGAGTTTTTTTGGCCTCGGCACGTTGCTGGTGGTGTGGAACCTGTGGTTCGCCAACGTCCCCGGCAAACTGCTCTGGGTCGTGCTAGGCGCTCAGCTCGTACCACTGCTGCTGCTGGCCCCCGGCATAATCCTCGGCAACGCCCGTGCCCATGCTTGGGCCTGCTTTGTGGTGAACCTGTACTTTATCCAGGGCGTACTCGCCGCCTTCGACCCAAGCAAGGCGCTATACGGCTGGCTGTTGACCGGGCTGAGCTTTAGCCTGTTCTGCGCCGCACTGATGTTCACCCGCTGGCGTTTTCAGTACGAGCGCAAGTTGGCTGGAGAAAACTAAGCCTTAACGGTGCCTGATTGAGCGTGACCCGACGCTCAATCAGGCTTACCAGCCCAGGGTTTCTTTAAGGAAGGGAATCGTCAGCTTGCGCTGCGCCTGAAGCGATGCCTGATCCAGCCGCTCCAGCAAATCGAACAAGGCATTCATGCTGCGCTCGCCGCGCGTGAGGATAAAGCGCCCAACCTCATCACTCAGGTGCAAGCCGCGGCGCGAGGCGCGCAGCTGCAGAGCACGCAACTTGTCTTCATCAGAGAGTGAGCGCAACTGAAACACCAGCGCCAGGGTCAGGCGCGATTGCAAGTCAGCCAGCTTGACCGGTAACTCTCGCGGCGAAGCGCTGGCAGCCAGCAACAAGCGCCGGCCACTGTCACGCAAACGGTTAAACAGGTGAAATAGCGCCTCTTCCCACTCGCTGTCACCGACCACCGCATCCAGGTTATCCAGGCAGACCAGCTCGTAGCGCTCCAGATTATCCAACAGCGCCGGGCCATAACTGACTAACTCCGCCAGCGGCAAGTAAACCGCCGGCTCGCCGCGCTGCTCAAAGCGCAAACAAGCAGCCTGCAACAAATGGCTGCAACCCACACCTTGAGCGCCCCACAGATAGATCAGGCTTTCCGTCCAGCCAGCATCGGCCTCGCACAGACGCTCGACATAGCCAAGCGCCGCAGCGTTGGCTCCGGGGTAGTAGTTGGCGAAAGTGGCGTCATCACGCAGACGCACACCTAAAGGCAGTTGTATGGGTGTCATGCTGGGTTGGGCGGCTCGTCGGAACCGCAGGCTGGCTCACCGTAAAGAGCCGAAAGTTTATAGCCTTCTGCTCGCTAAGTCATTGATGGATAACGCGAGTCGTTACTGGATGCTGCCAACCCCCGAACAGCCAGGCTTTGGCCTTTTCCGACAGCTGGCTAGACAGGCGCACGCCCTATCAGTAGTTTCTAGCCTCCATCGTGCTGCCGTACGGCACTTGGGCTTGCCTCATGGCGCTTTTCACCCCATCGGTTTCGCTGTCGTTATTCGCGACCGCAGTAATTCAAGAGCTTAGTGCGTGACAAGGAACGTTGTCAGACACCTCAAGGTGGGTTATGCGACACCAATTTCGCCTAATAATAGTTAGGCAATACAACCGGACATCACGTACAGATGAAATACTTGAAGTTAATAGCGGGAATCCTTGCAACAATAATACTTGGGGCCGTCGGCAGTGGCCTATGGGAAAGTGTCCTATCCCCAGCGCTAGATAAACTATCGAGAAGCTCTATACAGCTCGTAGATGGAATCTACACAGGATATTTAGACTCCATATACAAATCTGCAGCTTATGATCTACCAAATGTTTATCAGCAAAAAATTGCAGCTCTAATATTTATAATCGTGGGAGCCACGTGGGCTGGCTCTTTAATTTCGAGGTCAAATTGGTGGCAACGGTTGGCTTCCTACCTTCCCCAAGAGCGCCGCACTAAATTCTCAGCAATTTCTAGCGCATACTTCCTCGGAGTAGCCCTGTCGGTATTCGCCATGGGGATATTTCTTATCTCAAAAGCAGATTATGTACAAAAAACGATTTCATATTCCCATCAAAGCCTAGAAATTCTTCACCCATATATAGGCACAGATAGATACCTACTACTAAAATCCGAATACTATCGAATTACTTCTGCTTCTTCATTTGAAAAATTCAATGATCAAATAATAGCTCTAGGAGCCTGTCGGACTTGCCCTCACAAAAGACGATAGAGCGGGATCAAGGTGCTTTTTGACGCGACGCCGTGCCGTTCAGACATCAGAGTTGGTTGGCACTGCCCCAGGGCGTATTAACACGCCTGAGCGGCTGTTTG
>JAHIWP010000006.1 GCA_018816095.1 Gammaproteobacteria bacterium | reverse complement strand
TGGTAACGTTGGCCCTGAGTCAGCTGCCGGTAATGCGTAGTCATCTGCGCTTGAATCCTTCGGTGTGAGAGCCTGGATTCTACCGGTGGCTGACTCTCTGCCTATCGTTTCAAACGTTGCACTTATTCTATGAATTCAGGGCGGTTATCCACCATGCTCGCGGGCTTTATATAAACGGCGCAAGTAACCACGGCCTGAGCGGCGGCAATGGCCAGCTGACCTTGCTCAGTTCGGTCGGCAACGAATTCAGCCACGAGATTGGTCATCACTATGGTCTTGGCCATTACCCGGGCCAACAAGGCGATAATTATTTTTGGGCGGGGCATCACCATGACAGCGGCTGGGGCTATATCGCCTACCGCAAACGCATGCGCGCCAACCTGCACTGGAACCGTGGCAAAAACAACGGTATGAACGGCATGCCGGTGTATGCCGATGCCTACAGCTTTGGCACCGATGCGATGTCGGGCGGGCACTACGCCAGCAGCCTGGCAAGCTATACCCACTACACCGGCTACAGCACTAAAATCAAAATCCAGCCAGCGATGGACAAAGCCATGGTCAGCGCCAGCTCGCCCACTGGCTATCGTAAATGGGACGCCAACACACGTCGCATGGAGGTGTTTACCGCCCGCGTGCCGAACTCTAGCAAGGTTTGGTACAACAGCGCCGACGGCAACTACCTAGTACCACGGCGCTTTGGCGTTCAAGTGTTCACCTTGTTAGGCGGCTATGACCCGGTCACCGGCAGCGCCATTCTGTATCCGCCAGCACGCGGCAACTGGGGCCATGTCTTCAATTTGCCTGCCCCGGTTAACCAAGACACCCAAAAGACCTGCTGGGTCAGCGTGAACTTTGCCAATGGCAAAACCCAGGATATTGCCGTAGCGCCGAATCGTATGGGCAGCAATGCCAACAAATTGCATATCAACCTGGCGCAAGATGAACAGCCCTTAACCGCCGCGCTGTCTTGCCAAGAGGCCGCCAACGCTGCTCAGGAACTGGCCCGAGTCGACTTCCCTCAAGGCCTGCCAGCCATGGCGCCGGTGATTATCGTGGGCAAGGAAAACGGCTTTAACGCGTTGCGTGCGGCCGAGCTTCCGACCCTTGAGGAGGGCCTGCAAGCGGTTGTCGATCAGCGCTATATCAGCCTCACCGACGCCACCCAGTTGCTACTCGACAGCTACGCCGACGACCTGCGTGGACTTTCGACTGCAGCGGCCGGCGTGGTGCAGCGCTACCAGAAACAACAAACCCTTGGCCTGCGGCTAAACCGCTGGATGGACGCCTACAAAGCCCAACTCGACGCCCGCGACCCGGACGCTGAACAAGCCTTGCGCGACCTGCTCGAACACCTGCAACTGAACCCGCAGCCGCTATTGCCTGCAGCCGAGTTGTTCAGCATGGCTAACGGCAACTGCATAAAAGCCCAGCCGGGGGATGAAGCCGCGTCGGTGTATGTATTGGCCAAAGCGCAATGCACGACAGGTACGGATGAGCAGTGGCTGACTGACGCTAACGGGCGTATTCGCAGCGCCGTGGATCTCAGCCAATGCCTGACCGATCAGGGCTCGGTCAGCCTCACCCGCTGCGATGACAGCCAGCAAAACCAGCGTTGGGATATCAGTGCACTGCCGCGAATCAAGCGAGCCGACCGCTGCCTCGATCTGTCTGGTGGGTATCTCACCAATGGCCGTGGCAAGTTAATCACTTATGGCTGCAGCGGTGGCGGTAACCAGCAGTGGGCCAACCTGACCAGCAACAACAACTTGCTGCTGCCTTTGGTACACGCCAGAAACATCGCTGCCATTGCGCAATTGGCCAAGAGCGAATGAAGCTGATCTGTACTGCGTTGTGGCTCAAACATAGCCTGCCCGCACTGACGGGCCTGGTTTTACTCAGTTGCAGTTTCACCAACATGGCCGACACGGCTGACTGGCGGTTGCTGGGGACGATGGTGCACGCCAATCAAGCGCGCTCCTCGGCGCTGTTGCAGCTTGGTAACGCCGCCCCACAGCGCCTCACAGTAGGCCAGCCGCTACCGGCAGGCGGCGAACTGCTGCACATTGGGCGTGACCACATTGTGGTTCGCCTCAATGCCAACGATACGGCCAAGCTCCGATTGCAAGGCCGGTTGCAGCCGCTGGATACCCCCTTAGCACAGTTCACCCGCCCACCGCCTAGCCAGCCCGAGCCGCAGCCAGCCTTGTGCACAGCGCAACAACAAGCCCCCATGAGCCCTGAGCAACGCGAGGAGCTGCAAGCCCTAGGGCTGTGCCGCGCCACTTATTGAACGCTGTACCAGAAACTCAACCATCGGAATAACAGGTTCCTGCCTGCTCACGCCGATGGTGTTAGATGTTTACTAGGAATATTGAATTGTCTATTGCCGCATCCCTCTCACAATCGACTGCCAAGCGCGCGACAACCCTTATGGGCGCGCTGTTGCTCTGTGCATGTGGCGCCTCCCTGACCCTCCAGACCCATCAGTTTTGGCAGCTACTGCAACCAGTCGCCATAACGCCAACTAAAACCGAACGACAGACGCCCGTGAGATTAAAACACGCCGAAATAGCTGAGCTATTCGGCAAAAACAGCGCAGCCAATGCGCCTCCAACCACACCTTTGCACCTGACACTTCTGGCCAGTTTCACCCACCCCGACATAGCCCGCTCTAGCGCAATCATCGGCCAACCCGACGAACCGGCTCGGCGAATTAGGGTGGGCGAAAGTATTCGCAACGGCATCGTGCTCAGTGGCGTCTTCCCAAAACACGTCACATTGACCCGCAACAACCGCAGCGAGGTCCTTTACTTCGCCGAGACTCAGCGCTAAATGCTGGCCAGCGATAGCCAAACACCACTAAAGCGGCGCACCGATTAAGCACGAAAACCGTTTACTCACCCCCTGTCACACTGAAAAGCGACATCGGCAATCCCCTCCTCGACCTCTCGTGCCGCGTCATCGAAGCGGTGACTCAGCAAACGCTGATCCCTCCGCGACCTCGCTATGGGTATTCCCCATCACTCAGCCCACGCGAACAATCCCAGCCTGCTCAGCCATAGTGGGCGGCCAGGCCAAGAAGGCCGGCAAAAACAACAGAGTCATTTGCATAGGCTTTAATTTAATCATCGGTATACGCGCCAGCTTAAAGCCGGGTTATGCGCTGTAATTCGTTGTAGGTTGTTCACACTGTTAAACGGCGTTGGCACATTGAATGGAACGGCACACTCCCCCCTGTGGGGGGGCTGTCAAACATTCAGCAAATGTCTATGATCAGCGCGCAAGCCACGCCACATAATAATAAGTTCGGAGTGACGCCCTTGCCCCTTCTAGGCTCCCATACCTGGTTACAGCGCCATGCCATCACCGTGGTGAGCTTCGTGCTGGTGGCCGCTATGAGCATCAGCCTTGCCTGGCAGACTGCCGAATGGGCGCGCTTGTTACGTGCGCCCGTGGCGGCCAGCAACAGCACAGCCACACTAGTGGCGACTGCATTGCCCGCCGAAATCGGCCAATTATTCGGCAGTGACGTCGCCAACGATCAACTGGCCCCTGACACCAACTTGCGCCTGACCCTGCTGGGCAGCTTTGTGCATGCGGATCCGCAACGCTCCAGCGCGATCATCCGCAGCGAAGGCAGCGTCGCTCAACGTTATAGCGTCGACAGTGAGATCAGCAGCGGCGTGCGCCTGCATGCGGTGGCAGCCGATCATGTCGAACTCATGCGCAATGGCCGGCGTGAAAGCCTGCGCTTTCCCCTGCACCACTCGGCCGCCGACAACCAGCAAAACTACACTCCCGAAGTGATGGCCGACCCGGTTGAACAGCTCAACGATCTGCAAGACGACAACCTGAGCCAACTGCGCGAGCGCATGGAAGCGCTGCGCCAGCAGATGCAGGACTCCGGCAGCCTGCCCGCGCCTGCTGATCCCACCGAACAGCCTACGGAAAACAACTGATCCGATGACTCCGATCCTCTCGCGCCTTACCTTCGCCTTCTTGATTGCTGGCCTGGCCTGCAGCCCGCTGCCCCTGAGCGCTGCCGTTACGGCGGTGGCGCCGAGCGCCAGTCAGCAAGAAGAACGCTGGACCATTAACCTCAAGGGCGCGGATATCCGCGAGTTTATTGATCAAGTGGCGCTGATCAGCGGTGAGACGTTTGTAATCGACCCACGGGTCAAGGGCCAGGTCAGCGTGGTGTCCAACAGTCCGCTGACACTGACTGAGGTCTACCAGCTGTTTCTCTCAGTCATGGCCACCCACGGTTTCAGCGTGATGACCCAGGGCGACCAAGCGCGCATCGTGCCCAATGCTGAGGCCAAAGCCGAGGCGGATGGCGGGCGTAATGCGCCGGACCGCCTGGAAACCCGCTTGATTCAAGTCCAGCATGGCTCGGCGACCGAGCTTATCCCGCTGATCCGCCCCCTAGTGCCGCAATATGGTCACCTGGCCGCGATCAGCAGCGCCAATGCGATCATCATCAGCGACCGTACGGCCAATATCGACCGCATCGAAGACCTGCTGCGCCAGCTCGACCAGAAAGGTCAGAACGACTACAGCGTGCTCAACCTGCAACATGCCTGGGTCATGGACACCGCCGAAGTATTGCGCAACGCCGTAGATCGCGGTCAGGCCAAAGGCACCTCCGGCACTCAGGTGATTGCCGACGGCCGGACCAATCGCCTGATCCTGCTCGGCCCACCGGGCGCCCGCGCCAAGCTGGTGGCCTTGGCCAAATCACTGGACAGCCCAACCAGCCGCTCGGCCAATACCCGGGTGATTCGTTTACGCCATGGCGATGCCAAAAGTCTGGCAGAAACCCTGGGGGAGATTTCCGAAAAACTCAAACCAGAGTCCGCTGGAGAAGCCACCGGTAAGCCGCAGGCTGTGCTTATCCGCGCTGACGAGAGCCTCAATGCTCTGGTACTTCTGGCCGAGCCGGATGTGGTGGCAACGCTGGAGGACATCGTGCGCCAACTTGACGTACCGCGCGCGCAGGTCATGGTCGAAGCGGCGATTGTCGAAGTGTCCGGCGACATCAGCGACGCACTGGGTGTGCAGTGGGCTGTAGATGCGCGCGGTGGCAGCGGTGGCCTTGGCGGCACCAACTTCAGCGGCACCGGGCTGTCGGTTGGCCGAGTCTTACAGGCACTCCAAGACAATAGAAACGGCACTGACAACAACACCCTGAGCAATTTGCCAGACGGCGCCATTATCGGCTTGGGCACCGACAGTTTCGGCGTACTGGTCACCGCCCTGTCGGCCAACAGCAAGAGCAACCTGCTGTCCACGCCGAGCCTGCTAACCCTGGATCACCAGAAAGCCGAAATACTGGTTGGGCAGAACGTGCCCTTCCAGACCGGCTCGTTTACCACCAGCGCGTCGGGAGCCGACAACCCCTTCACCACCATTGAACGCCAGGACATCGGCGTGACCCTGAAAGTCACCCCGCACATCAACGACGGGGCGAGCCTGCGCCTGGAAATCGAGCAGGAGATTTCGTCCATCGCCCCCACCAGTCAGGGGGTGAATGCGGTCGACCTGATCACCAATAAACGCTCAATCAAAAGCACCATCCTTGCCGAGAACGGCCAGGTGATTGTGCTCGGCGGTTTGATTCAGGATGACGTCACCCAGGCCGACTCCAAGGTGCCCTTGCTGGGTGATATTCCACTGCTCGGCCGGCTGTTTCGCTCGACCAAGGAAACCCGCGTCAAGCGCAATCTGATGGTATTTCTGCGCCCGACGGTGATTCGTGACGCGGCAGGGATGGCGGCCCTGTCAGGCAAGAAATACAGCGACATCCGCGTGCTTGGCGATGTGCGTGAGGACTACCGGCCGGGCGTTCTGCCACAAAATCCGCTGCAGCTATTCGACAAGAACATGCCAGACGCTATTGATCTGCGCGAATAACACCCATAAAAAAGCCCCGGTATTCACCGGGGCTTTTTGCTACAGCCTGTGCCGCTGATTTAGAGCGCTGCCAGCCCACGAGCCAGATCGGCCTGCAGGTCAGCCAGGTCTTCAAGACCAACCGCAACGCGGATCAGGTTATCGCGAATACCGGCATTCGCACGCTCCGCCGGGCTCAAGCGACCATGGGAGGTGGTCGCCGGATGAGCAATGGTGGTTTTGGTATCGCCAAGGTTGGTGGTGATGGAAATCACCCGCGTAGCATCGATAAACCGCCAAGCCGCCTCTTTGCCGCCTTTCACCTCAAAGCTCACCACCGCCCCGAACGCACTCTGCTGACGCTTGGCCAGTTCGTGCTGCGGATGACTCAACAGGCCAGCGTAGTGCACGTGCTCGATACCCGGCTGTTGTTGCAGCCACTGCGCCAAGTGCAACGCGCTGCTGCAGTGTGCCTGCATACGGATACGCAGGGTTTCCAGGCCTTTGAGGAAAATCCACGCATTGAACGGGCTGAGCGTAGGCCCAGCCGTGCGCAGAAAGCCGACCGCTTCAGTCATCAGTTTGGCACTACCGGCCAACACGCCGCCCATGCTACGGCCCTGACCATCGATGTACTTGGTGGCCGAGTGCATGACGATGTCAGCACCGAGCTTGAGGGGTTGCTGCAGCGCAGGTGTACAGAAGCAGTTGTCCACTGCCAGTAACGCCCCTTTAGCATGAGCAATTTCTGCCAAGGCGGCGATATCCACCAGTTCAGCCAAAGGATTGGACGGTGACTCGACAAACAATAGCTTGGTGTTGGGTTTGCAGGCAGCAGCCCAACCGTCGAGATCCGCCAGCGGCACATAATCGACCTGCACACCGAAGCGCTTGAAGTATTTTTCGAACAGGCTGATGGTCGAGCCGAAGACGCTGCGCGACACCAGCACATGATCACCGGCGCTGCACAGGCTCATGACCATGGCCAAAATTGCCGACATACCGGATGAGGTGGCAACCGCCTGTTCAGCACCCTCCAGCGCCGCGATGCGCTCTTCGAACGCACGCACCGTAGGGTTGGTGTAGCGCGAATAAACGTTGCCGGGCACTTCGCCGGCAAATCGTGCGGCGGCATCAGCTGCCGTGCGGAAAACATAGCTGGAGGTCGGGTAGATCGCCTCGCTGTGCTCACCTTCCGGCGAGCGGTGTTGCCCAGCACGCACCGCCAGGGTGCCGAAACCAACGCCGTCAAGGTCGCTGTCTAGACGCCCGGCCTGCCATTCAATCGTCATTAGCAATCCCCTCAAGCAGCCTGCTAAGCAGGCTATACCGCGTAATTAGTCGTTATACAGACCGATAACTGCACTGACCGCCTGGGACTGGGCCTTCGACATGTCATTACGGGCTTGCTCGATCTTGTTCAGGTAGGCCTCGTCAACATCGCCGGTGACGTACTTACCATCAAACACTGCGCAGTCGAAGTTATCGATCTTGATCTTCTTGCTACCACTGACCGCTTCAATCAGATCCGGCAGATCCTGGTAGACCAGCCAGTCGGCACCGATCAGCTCGCAGACTTCCTCGGTGGTGCGGCCGTGAGCGATCAGCTCATGGGCGCTAGGCATGTCGATACCGTACACATTCGGGTAGCGCACGGCAGGGGCTGCCGAACAGAAATACACGTTCTTCGCGCCGGCTTCGCGGGCCATCTGGATGATCTGCTTGCAGGTGGTGCCGCGCACGATGGAATCGTCCACCAGCATCACGTTCTTGCCGCGGAATTCAAGCTCGATGGCGTTGAGCTTCTGCCGTACGGATTTCTTCCGTGCGGCCTGGCCCGGCATGATGAAGGTACGGCCGATATAGCGGTTCTTGACGAAGCCTTCGCGGAATTTAACACCTAGGTGGTTGGCCAGCTCCAGCGCTGCGGTACGGCTGGTATCCGGAATCGGGATGACTACATCAATGTCATGCACTGGGCGTTCACGCAGGATCTTGTCGGCCAGCTTCTCACCCATGCGCAGGCGCGCCTTATAGACCGAGATACCGTCCATGATCGAATCCGGACGCGCCAGATAGACGTGTTCGAAGATGCACGGTGCATATTTGGGGTTGCTCGCGCACTGACGGGTGAACAGCTTGCCGTCTTCAGTGATGTACACCGCTTCGCCCGGCGCCAGATCGCGAATCAGGGTGAAGCCCAGCACATCGAGCGAAACGCTTTCCGAAGCAATCATGTATTCCACGCCCTCGTCGGTATGGCGCTGACCGAAGACGATCGGGCGGATACCGTTAGGGTCGCGGAAACCGACAATGCCGTAGCCGGTGATCATCGCCACCACGGCGTAACCACCTACGCAGCGCTCATGCACGTCAGTCACTGCAGCGAATACATCCTCCTCGGTCGGCTGCAATTTGCCGCGCTGGGCCAATTCGTGAGCAAACACGTTGAGCAGCACTTCGGAGTCGGAGTTGGTGTTCACATGACGCAGGTCGGACTCGTAGATCTCCTTGGCCAGCTGCTCGACGTTGGTCAAGTTACCGTTATGCGCCAGGGTGATGCCGTAGGGCGAGTTGACATAAAACGGCTGCGCTTCAGCCGAGCTGGAGCTGCCCGCAGTTGGGTAGCGCACATGGCCGATGCCCATGTGGCCGACCAGGCGCTGCATGTGGCGCTGCTGGAAAACGTCACGCACCAGACCGTTGTCCTTGCGCAGGAACAGGCGGCCATCATGGCTGGTGACAATACCGGCAGCATCCTGGCCGCGGTGCTGGAGGACGGTCAGCCCGTCATACAGCGCCTGATTGACGTTCGATTTACCGACGATACCGACAATGCCGCACATGTGACGCAACCCCTACTTAATGAAACACGATAATTGCGAATGCACTTACGGCAGCTTTTGCTGCAGCAGTGCCTCTTTAAACGGTAATTCCACCGGCGCAGTTACACCGCTGGCCAGCCACTGACTGGACAGGCCTAAAATCAGGTTTTTTGACCAGTCGGCCACCATCAGAAAATGTGGCAAGAGTGCCGATTGCTGCCACCAGCTGTCTTGCTGAACCGGGGCCAGACTGATCAAGCCAACCAGCACGACCACCAGCAAGCCACCCCGAGCGGCGCCGAAAACCATGCCGAGAAAACGATCAGTACCCGACAGCCCAGTGACCCGGATCAACTCACCAATCAGGTAATTGACCAGGGCACCAACCAACAAGGTAACCACAAATAGAATCGCGCAGCCTGCAATCACGCGTGCCGAGGGTGTCTCGATAAAACCCGCCAAGTGCTGCGACAGTGCGCCGCCAAACATCCAGGCGACCACGCCAGCAATGATCCAGGTGAGCAGCGACAAAGCTTCCTTAACGAAACCTCGGCTCAGACTGATCAGACTTGAAACGGCGACAACGGCGATAATCGCCCAATCGACCCAGGTGAATGCCACGATGCAGGTTACCGACGAGAAAGGCGCTGCATTTTAGCAGAGCACCTGTGCGGGGAGTAAACAAAGGATTCGCCAACCGCTGAAATGCCCGAGCTGCCTTTCGGCAAACCTGCCACCCACGTTTGACGAAGCCACTACGCCATTGAGTCAGTTCGCCTCAGGCTGAAAACGCACCACAAAGCCATTGAGCTTGTGCTGACGATTGAGCTGATCACGCAGGCGATCCGCCTCGGCACGCTCAATCAACGGCCCGACAAACACCCGATTCATACCGTCGAAATTACGGATATAGGCGTTATACCCCTGAGTGCGCAGGGTTTTCTGCAGTTTCTGCGCGCCATCGCCACTGGATAAGCTCGCCAGCTGCACAGACCAGCTGACCGGCAGACTGTTAGCGTCCAGCTTACTTGGCGCTACTTGAGGCGCCGCTACCACAGGCTTGGCCGGTGCAGTTGGCTGCGCAGGCACTACCGGAGCAGTAGGCGGCTCATCTACAACCGTATCAACGGGCTCCAGGCTCTGCGTGGCCTCAGCACCAACCGGCTCATCAGGCAACAATTGCGGCTCTGGTACGACCACGGGCTGCAATTCAACCTCTGGAACCTCAGGGACCACCGGCATTGCCGGAGCATCGACTAAAACTCGCTGAGACTCATCTTCACGCGATAACAGCATGGGCAGAAAAATCACTGCCAGTGCCAGCAAAACCAACGCACCGACCATGCGCTGCTTTAATCCCTTATCCAGCAAAGCCATCCTGCACGCCCCTATTGGCTTGGCGGCCCAGCCAATCCAAGGCCTCGGCCACGCAGTAAAAAGATCCAAACACCAGCACTTCATCACCATCTACAGCCTGTGCACACTGAGCCTCAAGTGCAGCCTGCACATCTGCGTGGGCCGTTACTCGCACCCCGCGGCTGTGTAAGTGCGCGTGTAGCTCGGCAGCTGCACGCGTACGGCCTATTGGCAGCGGCGCAACCGCCCAACTCGCTACTTCACTTAACAAGGGCGCCACCACACCGGGCAAATCCTTGTCAGCAAGTAAACCAAACACAGCTAAGCGTTTACCGGGTACCGGCCGATTTGCCAGTCGCTGCGCGAGATACTCAGCAGCATGGGGATTATGCCCAACATCAAGCAGCAGCGTGAGTGACTTACCTTGCCAATTCAACACTCGACGATCGAGCCGTCCAGCGACTCGTGTCTGCTGCAGCGCCTGACTGATCACCTCAGGCTGCCAAGGCAGCTGCATCAAGGCATAAGCCTGCAGGGCCAAGGCGGCGTTCTCCATGGGCAGATCGAGTAACGGCAGGTTTGCCAGACTCACTACTGCGCCAAGATGGTTAAGACCGTGCCAGGACCACTCCTGCGCATTGGTGCTCAAGTCATAGTCACGACCACGCAAGAAAAATGGCGTATCGAGCAGAGCCACCTGATCAAGCAAGGGTTGCGGAGGATCAAGGTCACCACACAAGGCAGGCTTGCCGGCACGGAAGATCCCGGCTTTCTCGAAGGCAACTGATTCGCGGCTATCGCCCAACCAATCGGCATGGTCAATACCGATGCTCGTGACCACGGCAATATCAGCATCCAGCAGATTCACCGCATCCAATCGGCCGCCAAGGCCGACTTCCAGCACCAGCGCGTCCAGGCCTGCCTGCTGGAATAACCAGAACGCCGCCAGCGTGCCCATCTCAAAATAGGTCAGTGACGTGTCGCCACGCGCGGCTTCAACCACCGCGAACGCCTCGCAGAGCATGGCGTCAGTAGCTTCAACCCCCGCAATCTGGACCCGCTCGTTGTAACGCAGCAGATGCGGCGAGCTGTATACGCCGACCTTAAGCCCCTGCGCCTGCAGCAACGCAGCGATAAAAGCACAGGTTGAGCCCTTGCCATTGGTTCCGGTGACGGTGATTACTCGCGGCGCCAGCCTGCCCAGACCCAGACACTGCAACACCACCTGGGAACGCTCCAAGCCCATGTCGATGGCACTTGGATGCAATTGCTCGAGATAGCTCAGCCAATCAGCAAGGACGCGCTCAGTCATGCCGTCGCCGGCAACGAGACAGGGGAAGGCAGACCCATAAACTGCGCCAGTAAGCGTGCCAAGCGCGGACGCAGCTCTGCACGATGAATGATCATATCGATGGCGCCGTGCTCCAGCAGGAACTCGCTGCGCTGGAAGCCTTCTGGCAACTTCTCGCGCACGGTTTGCTCGATCACACGCGGGCCGGCAAAGCCGATCAACGCACGGGGCTCAGCCACAATCACATCGCCGAGCATGGCCAAACTGGCAGACACGCCGCCATATACCGGGTCGGTCAGTACCGATACAAACGGAATACCCTCTTCGCGCAGGCGCGCCAGCACGGCCGAGGTTTTAGCCATCTGCATTAACGAAATCAGCGCTTCCTGCATACGCGCACCGCCAGATGCTGAGAAGCACACCAGCGGGCAGCGCTGCTCCAGCGCCGCATTGGCGGCACGCACAAAGCGCTCACCAACAATCGCCCCCATCGAGCCACCCATAAAGGAGAACTCGAAGGCGCAGGTCACTATCGGCATACCTTCCAGGGTGCCACGAATGGCCACGAGCGCATCTTTCTCACCCGTCTGCTTTTGCGCACCCACGATGCGGTCTTTGTATTTCTTGCTGTCGCGAAACTTCAAGCGATCGACCGGCTCAAGCTCGGCACCCAGCTCCTCGCGCCCCTCTTTATCGAGGAAGATATCCAGACGCTCGCGTGCACCGATACGCATGTGATGATTGCACTTGGGGCAAACATCCAGGGTCTTGCCCAGCTCGGGCTTGTAAAGCACCGCATCACAGGATGGACACTTGTGCCAAAGGCCTTCGGGCACCGAACTCTTCTTGACCTCGGAACGCATGATCGATGGGATGAGTTTGTCTACCAACCAGTTGCTCATGCTCTTGATTCTCCAAAGCTGTTAACCGAACGGGCTGCGCTTTATGCGATCAGGCCTATCCGGGAAAATTCATGAGTACA
Organism: Gammaproteobacteria bacterium; assembly: GCA_018816095.1. GTDB lineage: Bacteria > Pseudomonadota > Gammaproteobacteria > Pseudomonadales > Pseudomonadaceae > Aquipseudomonas > Aquipseudomonas spirodelae. Next base: position 26,259 of record JAHIWP010000006.1, on the reverse strand, counting down.
GCCGTTTCAGGGGCCGGTGATTTGCCATTATGGCAGCGCTCATACACCCGCCACCCTTGAACGACCGCCTGCAGCGTTCATACATTCTGCAACAGGGGTATGGACGGCCAAGCAGGCTAAGCCGTCACATCAACCCAGCACACCTTAAGCAGCTTTTACCGCCTGCATGAAAGCACGAATCTTCTCAGCATCCTTGATGCCCTTGGTTAGCTCAACGCCACCACTGACATCTACAGCATAGGGACGCACACGAGTAATGGCCTGCGCAACGTTTGCAGCCGTTAGGCCACCGGCCAGAATAACCGGTTTGCTCAAACCTTCCGGCACCAGCGACCAATCAAAAGCCTCACCTGTACCCCCCGGAATACCTGGCACATAGGTATCCAGCAGCACGCCACTGGCATTCTTATAGAGAGCTACCTGAGCGGCGATATCGTCGCCCGGCTTAACCCGCAGCGCCTTGATATAAGGCCGGTGATAACCATCACAATCAGCTGGGCTCTCATCACCGTGGAACTGCAGCAAATCAATCGGCACAGCATCGAGCAGCTCACCCAACTCGCAGCGACTGGCATTAACGAACAAGCCCACTGAGGTCACAAACGGTGGCAAGGCACTAATGATCGCGCGCGCCTGCTGCACTGTGACAGCTCGCGGGCTCTTGGCATAAAACACCAGCCCAATCGCATCCGCACCCGCCTCGACAGCCGCCAATGCATCTTCTATGCGGGTAATGCCACAAATCTTGCTGCGAACGACTGACAACAGGATGACCTCAGTTAATTCAGTGTGAACGGGATGCTAGCAAATAGCCTTTCAGGCGTCAGCCGCCACATCCGGCAAACCGGAAAGAAAGTGCGGCCCCAGGTAGCGCTTAGGTAAATCGAACTCCTGCGGATAGTCGACCTGCACCAAATACAACCCATAAGGGTGCGCAGTCACCCCACCGGTACGGCGTACACGGGTTTCCAGCACTTCCTGCGCCCACTCAATCGGGCGCTCGCCGGCACCGATGGTCATCAGAACCCCAGCGAGATTACGCACCATATGATGCAGGAAGGCATTGGCACGGATATCCAGCACGATAAACCGTCCGTACTGGAGCACCTCCAGGTGATGCACCGTCTTGATTGGCGATTTAGCCTGACACTGACGCGCACGGAAAGCACTGAAATCATGGGTGCCGATAAATGCCTGGGCCGCCTCACGCATGCGCTCAATATTCAGCGGGCGATGATTCCAGGTCACCTCTTCAGCCATATGCGCCGGGCGGATCTGGTCGTTATAAATCACGTAACGGTAGCGTCGCGCTTGCGCACAAAACCGCGCATCAAAATGCGCCGGCATCGACTTGGCCCACGTCACACTGATATCACCGGGCAAGTTCATGTTCGCCCCCATCACCCAGGCATGCATAGAGCGATCAACCGGCGTATTGAAATGCACCACTTGGGCACTTGCATGCACCAGCGCATCGGTACGCCCTGCGCAGCTCAACGTAACGGCAACACCACCCGCGACTTTAGTTAGGGCTTTTTCCAGCGACTCCTGAATAGAGGGCACGCCGGCGCGCTGACGCTGAAAACCACGGTAGCGCGAACCTTTGTACTCAACACCGAGGGCTATCTTGAAAACGCCAACGGCAGCCGAGTCGGCTGCCGTTGTAGTAGGACTTTCAGGCATGTATCAGACCAAATTAGCGATCAGCTCACGGGCTTCTTGTTGCTGACCATCGTTACCTTCACTGATGACTTCATCGAGAATATCGCGAGCACCTTCGGTATCGCCCATATCGATGTAGGCGCGAGCCAGATCGAGCTTGGTGGCCGTCTCGTCGGTACCCGAGAGGAAATCGAAGTCATCGTCATTATCCAGCGCAGCACTGGCAGAAGCAGCGCTTGCCGGCACGTCCAAATCTAGAGGTTGTTCCAGATCATCAGATAGCAAGTCCAACTCCGCGCTGACCTCGTCCAGTTGAGCTGCAAAGCTATCGTTCGATGGCTGACTAGGCGCCTCGTCACTCAGTGAAAGGTCAAAGTCTGCCGACAGATCAAAATCACCACCCAACTCTTCCGTTGGCAGATCAAAGCTTGGCTCAGTTGGCGCAGCACTTGGCTCGTCATCCAGACTAAGCAGGAAATCATCTTCAGCCGACGCTTCAGGCTTGGCAGGTGCATCCAGATCCAGGCTGAAATCAGCCAGGTCGTCAGTGCCCAAATCCAGCTCACTGTCGCTGCCATCAGCGAGGCTCAGGCTAAAGTCCAGATCATCGGCTTTGCTCTCAGTCGGTTCAACCGGTGAGCTGAAATCCAGATCGCTGTCGAACGACAAACTATCCAAATCCTCTAAGGCAGCCTTATCGCCAGCAGCCTGCAGATCACGATCCAGTTCAGCTTCAAGATCATCCAAGCTCAGATCGAACGCATCATCTTGATCGGCAACTGCAGATTTTGTGCTTGGCTCGTCGAGTGTCAGGTCGTCCAGGCTGAAACTATCCAAGCTTTCCGCGGCGGTCGCAGCCGCTGCGAAGCCTGCGCCTGCAGCAACAGCCATGGCTGGGTAGCGCGCGTTGATTTGATCAAGCTCAGCAGCACTGCCGCCAATTTCGCGCAACTCGCTGTCCTGACGCGCGAAACCATTGCGGTCACCCATTTCGGCATAGACCTCCATCAGTTTCAGACGCAGGTCACTGCGTTGCGGCTCGTCATTGATCGCGCCCTGCAACAGCTCAGCAGCCTGAGGGAAGCGACCGTAGGCGATATAGATATCCGCCTCACCCAGTACATCACCTGTTTGCGCGGTAACACGCTCGTCATTGGGCAGATCGTTTTGCTGGCTATCTAGGTCTTCAGCCAAGCCGGCAAAACCGTCATCCGGCAGATCCAAATCAGCGCCCAAATCGGACGAATCGTCACCAGCCGCTAGACTTTCCTGCAACTGCGCTTCTTTAAGTGCATTACGGCGCGACAGCATCATCAGCGCTATCAGTAATAGCAGCAGCGCACCGCCACCTGCGGCGCCCAGCAGCATCGGATTGGCCAGCAGATCATCAAGGGGGCTTTCCGCTTGCTGCTCAGCCACTACTGGCGCTTCAACGACAGGCGCTACAGGCGTGACTGGAGCAGGCTCAGGCGCGGCAGCCGGTGCAGCCTCCGGCACTTCTATCGGGGCTACGGGCTCAACTGATGCTGCAGGCTCTTCACTGTAATTGAAATCGGTTTCAGCAACTGGCGCTACGGGAGGCGTAACAGCAGGTTCTTGCGGCGCGACCTCTGGAGCAGACTCTATGGGAGCGGCCGGTGCTTCAACTGCTGGTGTTTCTGGAGCAACAGGCGCAGCCACCGGAGCAGGCGCCTGCCCCTGTGCGGCCAGGTCAGCCTGCAACTTGGCCATCTGATCATCTTTCAATTGAATCAGACGCTGTAGCTTATCGAGTTGGCTCTGCAGATCAGTCATGCGGCCTTTCAACTCGTCATTTTCACGACGGCTGGAGTCCAGGCTTTCCTGAGTCACGGCTAACTTGTCATTTAATGCTTTGGTATCAGCCGCACCTTTGTCGCTACCGGCAGTTGCTTTACCGCTATCAGCAGAAACCAGTTTCAGGCTATCACCTACTTCGACCTTGGCCGGCGCCGCGGCGGCACTGGTGCGCTTGGTAGCATCCAGCTGGCGGGCGCTAGCGACAGCACTACGCCCTTCACGCCAGGCTGTATTTTGTTCTGCTACCTGAGCGAGTGCTTCGCCTTGAGCACGCTTCTTCACCTGCTGCTCATCCGGTAGGCGCAGCACCTGACCGCTTTTCAGGCGGTTGATGTTGCCACCGATAAAGGCATCAGGATTCAGGTCTTGGATCGCCAACATGGCTTGATGCACGCTGCCACCGGCACGTGCACGCTGGGCAATTTCCCAGAGTGTATCGTTGGCCGTGGTGGTGTATTGGTTACCGTCTAACGGTTTGGCCGTAGGCGCGGCAGGTGCAACAGAAGGCGCGGTATTGGCTGCTGCCGCAGGGCGCGGTGCAGGAGCCGGTGTTTGCAAGCGAGGTGCAGGTGCCGCGGCAGCTACAGGGAGCCGAGCAGCCGCTGGGATCACGCTTTGCGGGGTATAAAGCGGCGGATCAAGCAGCAAGGTGTACTCACGAAGCAAACGGCCATTCGGCCAGAGCACTTCTACCAAGAAGTTCAGGTAGGGCTCACGCATGGGCTTGCTAGACGTCACCCGGATAACGCTTTTGCCATTGGGCTTAAGTACCGGAGTGAACTTCAGATCGGTCAGGAAGTACTGACGATCCACACCTGCTTTGGTGAATGCTTCTGGGGACGCCAGGGTTGGCAATAGCTCATTAGAAGCCAGGTCGCGCACTTCCAGTAACTCAATCTCAGCCACTAAGGGTTGATTGAGCGCTGACTGCAGAGTGACTTCACCCAGCCCCAACGCGTGGGCCATACCGGATGACAGTGCCGAAGCAGCTGCAATTGCCAGCACCAGTTTGCGAACCCGAACCATAGCGTTATCCCTTGTTTTATCTTTTTTTCTCGACCAGCGAGAGGATCTTGAAAATTGCTGCCTATCACGCCCGAAGACGCAACCCCATTCAGCAATTAACTCAGCCAGTATTGCCAAGCTCGAAAGATTCTTCAAATTTCTAGGTAAGTATCTTTTACAGATAGTGTTTTATCAACAACTCGGCCAATTGCACAGCATTCAGCGCGGCGCCTTTTCTCACATTATCAGACGCAATCCACAAATTGAGTTCTGCGGGGTCAGCCAAACCGGCGCGCACGCGACCGACATAGACCACATCCTGCCCCACCGCATCGCCAACCACTGTTGGATAATCGTCCAACTCCACCAACTCCACTGACGGCGCAGCATCCAACGCGGCATAAACCTGCTTGATGTCGATGCTCGATTCAGCCTGAAGCGACACACTCAAACTGTCGCCAAAGAACACCGGAACCTGAATACAAGTCACCGCCACTGGCAGCGTCGGTATAGCCAGCAACTCTTGAAGCTCGGCGGCAATCTGCCGCTCCAGCGCGGAGTGCCCTTCACTGTCGCCCTGCTCAACCTGAGCCAGCACATTGAAAGCCATTTGCCGGTCAAACAGACGAGGTTCAAGTGAACGCCCGTTGAGCAATTCCGCCGTTTGCCGCGCTAACTCCGCGATACCTTCACGCCCTCGACTGGAGACAGCCAGGCAAGCAGTCACCGTAACGCGGCGAATGCTGAGGCTCTCAGGCAAAGCCGCCAGCACAGTTGCCAGCGCAACACCCGGCGCACTTGGGCTGGTCATTAAATATGGCGCAGCCACAGCGGCTAGCACCTGCGCATTAGCTTCAGGCACTACTCGCGGCGCCTGCGCGGCCGGCAAGCCGCTGGCCAAATCAATCACCGCACAACCTGCCGCGCCCGCCTGCAACGCGTACTTCTGCGTCACCTTGCTACCTGCCGCAAAAAACGCCAGGCGCACGCTGGAGAAGTCAAAAGTTTCCAGGTCTTTTACCCGCAGGTTCTTACCCTTATAAGACACAGAACTTCCCGCCGACTCGCCACTAGCGATCACGTGCAAATTAGCCACGGGGAATTCGCGCTCTTCCAGCAATTGCACCAGGGCTTCGCCAACGCTGCCGGTGGCGCCAATTACGGCAATATCAAAGGTACGGGTCATGGTAAAGCTCGCAGAAATAAGCCCAGCACTGTATAGCCGGGCCCGTCAAATGCAAAGGAGCGGACTGCTGAGCGCTCGATTTGACTCGAATGCCCTGCAGCCCGCTCCTTATTGACTACGCAATAAACGCCTCAGCGCCGTGCGATTAACGCTCCAGCAGAATACGCAGCATGCGACGCAACGGCTCAGCAGCACCCCACAACAACTGGTCGCCAACAGTGAACGCGCCCAGGTACTGCGAGCCCATATTGAGCTTACGCAGGCGACCGACCGGCACGCTCAGGGTGCCCGTCACAGCGGTTGGGCCCAGCTCACGGATGCTCGCTTCGCGCTGGTTCGGTACCAACTTAACCCATGGGTTGTGCTGGCTGATCAAACCTTCGATGTCCGACAGCGGTACATCCTTGTTCAGTTTGATGGTCAATGCCTGGCTGTGGCACCGCATGGCACCGACACGCACGCACAAACCATCGACCGGAATCGGGTTCTTGAAACGACCGAGAATCTTGTTGGTTTCCGCCTGAGCCTTCCACTCTTCACGGCTCTGCCCGTTCGGCAGTTCCTTGTCGATATAAGGAATCAGACTGCCGGCCAACGGCACGCCAAAGTTGTCGACCGGGAAGGACTCGCCACGCATGGCCTCGGCAACTTTACGGTCGATATCGAGAATGGCGCTGGCCGGATCAGCCAACTCGTCCGCCACTGCCCCATTGATCGCGCCCATCTGCTTGATCAGCTCGCGCATATTCTGCGCGCCAGCGCCGCTCGCGGCCTGGTAGGTCATGGCACTCATCCACTCGACCAAACCAGCCTCGTACAAACCGCCCAGCGCCATCAGCATCAGGCTAACGGTGCAGTTGCCACCGATGTAGTCCTTGGTGCCGGCATCCAGCTGCTGGTCGATCACCTTGCGGTTGACCGGATCGAGCACGATAACCGAGCTGTCGCTCATGCGCAGCGACGAAGCGGCATCAATCCAATAGCCCTTCCAGCCGGCTTCGCGCAGCTTGGGGAAGACTTCATTGGTGTAGTCGCCACCCTGACAGGTCAGGATCACGTCGAGGCTTTTCAGCTCGTCAATGCTGTAGGCGTCCTGCAAAGGCGCCGTTTCCTTGCCAATCGCCGGGCCTTGGCCGCCGACATTGGAGGTGGTGAAGAATACCGGTTCGATCAAGTCGAAATCCTGCTCTTCCAGCATGCGCTGCATCAGCACGGAGCCGACCATGCCACGCCAACCGATCAGACCTACACGTTTCATAACCACTACACCTATATAAGCTGACCGCCGGAACCGTCCGACGGGCCAGGAAGATTACAGACTGCGTAACGCTTCGACTACTGCATCACCCATTGCGGTAGTGCCGACCTTGGTCGTACCCGCGCTATGGATATCACCGGTGCGCAGGCCCTGATCGAGCACATTGCTCACGGCCAGCTCAATAGCGTCCGCAGCTGCGGCCTCATTGAAGCTGTAACGCAGCATCATCGACACCGACAGAATGGTCGCCAGCGGGTTGGCAATGCCCTGCCCGGCGATATCCGGTGCACTGCCGTGGCACGGCTCATACATGCCTTTATTGTTGGCATCCAGCGAAGCGGACGGCAGCATGCCGATAGAGCCGGTCAGCATGGAAGCCTCATCCGACAGAATGTCACCGAACATATTGTCGGTCACCATCACGTCGAACTGCTTGGGCGCACGCACCAGTTGCATCGCCGCGTTATCCACGTACATGTGGCTGAGCTCGACGTCGGGGTAATCCTTGGCCACTTCAATGACCACGGCGCGCCACAGTTGGCTGGAGGCCAGCACGTTGGCTTTATCCACCGAGCAGAGTTTCTTGCCGCGCACACGGGCCATGTCGAAGCCCACGCGGGCGATCCGGCGGATTTCGCTTTCGCTGTACGGCAGGGTGTCGTAGGCCATGCGCTCGCCGTTTTCCAACACCTTGCTTTCACGCGGGCTGCCGAAGTAGATGCCGCCAGTCAGCTCACGGACGATGAGGATATCCAGGCCGGCAACGATTTCGCGCTTGAGGCTGGAGGCATCGGCCAGTTGCGGATAAAGAATCGCCGGGCGCAGATTGCCGAACAGCCCCAGCTGCGAGCGAATTTTCAGCAGACCGCGCTCCGGGCGAATGGCCGGATCAATGGCATCCCACTTCGGCCCGCCGACGGCGCCAAGCAAAATGGCATCAGCGGCTTTGGCCCGCGCCAGGGTTGCGTCAGCCAGTGGCACGCCGTAACGGTCGATGGCCGCCCCCCCGAGATCATCGAAGCTCAGCTCGACGCCCAGGGTGTACTTATCGTTAGCCAGGTTCAGCACCTTGACCGCTTCGGCCATGATTTCCGGGCCGATACCGTCACCGGGGAGAATCAGAATCTGCTTGCTCATTACATCCCTCATTCTTTGAGTCGGGCTCAACCTATCTGTGGTCGAGCCGATGTCCGGCGGGTTACGGCCTGCGGCCTACCCCACCCTACGAATTATTTGATTGCGCCGAACAGCCACGGGCTGCGCTGCTGATAAGTACTTTCAAAGGTTTTGATCGCGTCACTGTCCTGCAGGGTCAGGCCGATATCGTCCAGACCGTTGAGCAGGCAATGCTTGCGGAAGGCATCGACTTCGAAGCTGTACTGCACACCATCCGGGCGAGTCACGGTTTGTGCGGCCAGGTCGACAGTCAGTTGGTAGCCAACCGTGGCTTCAGCCTGCTCGAACAATGCGTCGACCTCGTCTTCCTTGAGGATGATCGGCAGCAGACCGTTCTTGAAGCTGTTGTTGAAGAAAATATCGGCAAAGCTCGGTGCGATGATGGTGCGGAAACCATACTCTTCCAGCGCCCAGGGCGCGTGCTCGCGGCTCGAACCACAACCGAAGTTCTCCCGCGCCAGCAGCACGCTGGCGCCTTGGTAACGCGGGAAGTTCAGCACGAACTCCTGGTTCACCGGGCGCTTAGAGTTGTCCTGATTCGGTTGACCGACATCGTGGTAGCGCCACTCATCAAACAGGTTAGGGCCGAAGCCTGAGCGCTTGATCGATTTCAAGAACTGCTTAGGGATGATCTGGTCAGTGTCGACGTTGGCGCGATCCAATGGAGCGACCAGGCCGGTGTGTTGAGTAAAAGCTTTCATGGTCGAGTCCTCAGGCCTGAATCAATTCGCGCACATCGATAAAGCGGCCAGTTACGGCAGCAGCGGCAGCCATGGCTGGGCTGACCAGATGGGTACGCCCACCTGCGCCCTGACGGCCTTCGAAGTTACGGTTAGAGGTAGAGGCGCAATGCTCACCGCTGCCGAGTTTGTCCGGGTTCATCGCCAGGCACATGGAGCAGCCCGGCTCGCGCCATTCAAAACCGGCTTCAATAAAGATCTTGTCCAGCCCCTCGGACTCGGCCTGGGCTTTGACCAAACCCGAGCCCGGCACGACCATCGCCTGCTTGATGGTTGCAGCGACCTTGCGGCCCTTGGCCACTTCGGCCGCAGCGCGCAGGTCTTCAATCCGCGAGTTGGTGCAGGAGCCGATAAATACCCGATCCAGCTGAATATCGGTAATCGCCTGATTAGCCTGCAAGCCCATGTATTTCAGGGCGCGGGTGATCGAATCCTTCTTCACCGGGTCGCTTTCGGCCGCTGGGTCCGGCACGTTCTGATCGACCGCCAAGACCATTTCCGGCGAAGTGCCCCAGCTCACCTGCGGCTTGATGTCTTCGGCACGTAATTCGACAACAGTATCGAACACCGCATCGGCGTCGGACACCAAGTCCTGCCACTGCGCCACGGCCTTGGCCCAATCGGCACCTTTGGGGGAGAACGGACGGCCTTCGACATAGGCGATGGTTTTCTCATCCACCGCCACCAGGCCCACGCGCGCACCGGCTTCGATCGACATATTGCAGATGGTCATGCGGCCTTCCAACGACAGGTCGCGAATGGCGCTACCGGCGAATTCCAACGCATGGCCATTACCGCCCGCGGTGCCGATTTTGCCAATAACAGCCAATACGATGTCCTTGGCGGTGACGCCGAACGTCAGTTGTCCTTCGACCAGCACCTGCATGTTCTTCATCTTCTTGGCCACCAGGCACTGGGTCGCCAACACATGCTCGACCTCGGACGTGCCGATGCCGTGGGCCAACGCGCCAAATGCGCCGTGGGTAGAAGTGTGCGAGTCGCCGCAGACCACGGTCATGCCGGGCAAAGTCGCGCCCTGCTCCGGACCGACCACGTGGACGATGCCTTGGCGGATGTCGTTCATCTTGAATTCGAGGATGCCGAAGTCATCGCAGTTCTCATCCAGGGTTTGCACCTGAATCCGCGACACCTCATCGGCGATGGCCTCTAGGCCGCCCTGGCGCTCGGCCTTGGTGGTCGGTACGTTGTGGTCCGGGGTGGCGATGTTGGCGTCGATGCGCCACGGTTTGCGGCCCGCCAGACGCAAGCCCTCAAAGGCCTGCGGCGAGGTCACTTCGTGGAGGATGTGACGATCGATATAGATCAGCGACGAACCATCGTCACGGCGCTTCACTTCGTGCATTTCCCAGAGCTTGTCGTAGAGCGTTTTGCCGGCCATCAGCTTTCCCTCATCAGCATGTTTCTACGCCTGGGCAAATAGCCCTTTGGCTTATGGGGTAATCCTATGGACTTAGGACAAATTACTCAAATTCATATTTTTCATCATATGGATTCCACCCAGGAATACAGATAGATTACAACGCTTACAGCACCCACTCTGCACACCACCAAGGGCTACTTAATGGATCTCGCCACCCTCAATGCCTTTATTGCCATTGCCGAGCTGGGCAGTTTTTCCGAGGCCGCCGAGCGTTTACACCTGACCCAACCGGCCGTCAGCAAGCGCATCGCCAGCCTGGAGCAACAGCTCAATGTGCGCCTGTTCGATCGCCTGGGCCGCGAGGTTAGCCTGACCGAAGCAGGTCGCGCACTGCTGCCGCGCTCGTATCAGATTCTCAATGTACTGGACGATACACGCCGTGCACTGACCAACCTGAATGGCGAGATCAGCGGTCGCCTGACCCTGGCCACCAGCCATCACATCGGCCTGCATCGCCTGCCGCCGCTGCTGCGCGCCTTTACCCGGGCACACCCGCAGGTGGCGCTGGACATTCAGTTTCTCGACTCGGAAGTGGCCTATGAAGAGGTGCTGCACGGCCGCGCCGAATTGGCCGTGATCACCCTGGCCCCAGAAACCCGCGAGCCGGTGCATGCAGTCGCCGTGTGGGACGACCCGCTGGACTTTGTTGCCGCTCCCGAGCATGAGCTGGCGCGTAAAGGTGCGATCAGCCTGGCCGATATTGCCCATCACCCAGCGGTATTCCCCGGCGGCAACACCTTTACCCACCATATCGTGCAGCGTCTGTTCGAGGCCCAGGGTCTGACCCCGAATATCGCCATGAGCACCAACTACCTGGAAACCATCAAAATGATGGTCTCCATCGGCCTGGCCTGGAGCGTGCTGCCGCGCACCATGCTCGACGACCAAGTCGCGCGCCTGCCATTACCCGGTGTCCAACTGACGCGCCAGCTGGGCTATATCAGCCACACAGAGCGCACGCTGTCGAATGCTGCACGGGCCTTTATGAACCTGCTGGACGCTCAGCGCGATGACCTTGCACTGGCTGGGGACTAACGGCTAACGTGAACAAATAACGATAAGAAAGGGTTCTGCATGACTCAGCCCAGCCGCTCGGCCAGCTGCCACGAAACCTACTCATATAAAGGAAGCGTTGGTCGTGGCTAAATCCAGTGATCGCCGTCCACCCTTGCCGTTTATTCCGGCGCTGGACCCTGCCGAATTTGAACGCACATGGAACGACGCGCCACGCCTGCTACGCGCCCTTAATGGCGCAAAACTGGGCGCCTGGTATTGGGACATCGAAAGTGGCCGGGTCAGTTGGTCACGCCGCGCGCAGGCCCTGTTCGGCTTCGACCCCAAACACCCCCTGCACAAAAAAATCGACTACATCGAGCTAATCCCCGCCGAAGATCGCCCTGAGGTCTTGCAGTTATTCGACCAATTGCTCGCAGGCAACCCGAGCCCACATGCTTTTCGTCACCGTGTCCACTGGCCTGACGGCAGCCTGCACTGGCTGGAGATCAGCGGCAGCCTGCAACTTGACGCTGACGGCAAACAGCGCGTCATGGGGGTCATCCGCGACATCACCAGCCAGCAGGCCCGCGCGCAAGCGCTGCGCAGCAGCGAGGATAAATTCGCCCAAGCTTTCAACTACAGCCCGGACGCCGTAGTGATCACCGACAAAGCCAGCGGCCGCTTTATCGAAGTCAACGCCGGCTTCGAACAGCAGTTTGGCTGGAGCAGTGAACAAACCATAGGCCGCACCTCCCTGGAAATAGGCATCTGGGCGTCCCTGGAGGATCGTCGACGAATGATGGATGCGATCAGCCATAACAGCCTCAACGGCCTGCAAGTATCGCTTTATCACCGCGACGGCAGCATCCGCAAGAACCTGCTCTTCGGCGGTGAAATACTGTTGCAAGGTGCGCCCTGCCTGGTCCTATCGCTGCGTGACATCACCCAGCAATGCGAGCAAGAACAGGCACTGCGCGACAGCCAGGAGCGCCTGAACCTGGCCCTCGACTCGGCTGACCTCGGCACCTGGGACTGGCATATACCCAGCAATATGCTCTTTGGCTCGCCCCGCGCAGCCAAACTCCATGGTTTAACGGAGCAGCCGTTCCACGACGATTTCCGTAAATTTTTCAGCTGTGTACCGCTGTCGGACCGTCATTCCATGCGCGTGCATTATCAGCAGTTGGCGCAAGGCAGCGCTGATAATTACCAAGTAACTTACCAGGCGATTTATTCCAACCAGGAGGTTCATTACCTCGAAAGCACCGCCAAGCTTTACCGGGATGCTGACGGCAAACCATTGCGAATGGCGGGCATCCTTATCGATATCAGCGAGCGAGTCCGCCGCGAACAGAGCCTGATTACCTCAGAAGCCAAATTTTCCAGCCTGTTTCAGGCCAGCCCAGATCCAATTGCCCTGACGACTATGCCGGAAGGCGTTGCCCTGGAAATCAACTCAAGCTTTAGTCAGACCTTCGGCTGGCAACCCGACGAAGTAATAGGCCACAGAATGGTCGACCTGAATTTCTGGGCCGACCTCAGCACGCGGGCCGAGCTGTACAGCAAACTGGAGCGTGACCAGAGCTTGCACAATGAGCTGGTGCAGTACCTGGATAAACAAGGCCGAGCGATCACCTGCGTGATCTCCTCACGGCCGGTGCTGCTGAATAAGCAAACCTGCCTGCTTACCACCTTCCGTGATATCAGCGAACGGCAGAAAGCCCAGGCAGAGCTGCAGGCCAGCCAGGAAAAATTCGCCCTGGCATTTCACTCCAGCCCAGATGCCATCACCATCACCGAACGCGACAGCGCCCGCTACATTGAGGTCAATGAAGGATTCTGTCGGCTAAACGGCTACACGGCTGAAGAGGTCATTGGCCGCACAGCGCTAGAAATTAACGTCTGGGCTGACCCATCTGAACGCACTCAAATGCTGGAAATGCTCAAGCGCGACGGGCATGTTCACCGCATGGAGATGCGCGGCAGGCACCGCGACGGGCGAATTAAGCAGGTTGAGGTTTCTGTTGAGCCGATCCAGCTCCATAACACCCCCTGCCTGTTGCTGACCGCCCGCGACATCAGCGAACTCAAAGAAGCCCAAGCCCAGGTGCAACATCTGGCTTATCACGACTCACTGACCAACCTGCCCAACCGTGCCCTGCTGCTCGACCGCCTGACTCAGCAGATCGCCTTGCTCAAGCGTCACGACCTGCACGGCGCCCTGCTGTTTATCGACCTTGATCATTTCAAACACATCAATGACTCACTTGGCCACCCGGTCGGTGATGCCGTACTCAAGCTAGTCACCGCACGCCTAGAAGCCAGCGTGCGCCAGGAAGACACGGTGGCGCGCCTGGGCGGTGACGAATTTGTCGTGCTGATTTCCGGCCTGGAAGGTAAGCGCTCTGCGGTCCTCAGCCAAGTCCGCAGCGTGGCGGAGAAGCTGCGCAACCTGCTGGCCGAACCAATGCAGCTCGACGGCCACCAGTTGCAGGTCACACCGAGCATCGGCATCGCTCTGATCCCGGACCACGGCGACACCCCCGCTGACCTGCTCAAACGTGCCGACATCGCCCTCTACCGTGCCAAGGACTCAGGGCGTAATACCATCCAACTGTTTCGCAACACCATGCAGAAAGCCGCCAGCGAACGCTTACGCCTGGAAAACGACCTGCGCCTGGCCCTGGCGCGCGGCGAGTTCGAGCTGCACTTCCAACCGCAGGTGGATGCCCGCACCAACCAGATCATCGGCGCAGAAGCCTTGCTGCGCTGGATGCACCCGACACTGGGCGCGCAATCACCGGCGGTGTTTATTCCGATTCTCGAAGAAAGTGGCTTAATTCTCGAAGTCGGTGGCTGGGTGCTCGCCGAAGCCTGTCACGCCTGCGCACAACTGCTCAAGCAAAGCATGATCGACGCGGCGCAGTTCAGCCTGTGCGTGAATATCAGCCCACGACAGTTCCGCCAGGTTGATTTTGTTGAGCGAGTAGAAAGCTGCCTGGCCAGCAGCCACCTGCCGCCGCACATGCTCAAGCTGGAAATCACCGAAGGCATCGTGATCCAGAATATCGACGACACCATCGCCAAGATGAACCGCCTCAAGCGACTCGGCGTGACCTTCGCCATGGACGATTTCGGCACCGGCTACAGCTCGCTGACCTACCTCAAACGCCTACCGGTGGATGTGCTGAAGATCGACCAATCCTTCGTGCGCGACGCCACCCTGGATGCCAACGATGCGGAAATCATCCGCGCCATCGTCGCCATGGCGCATAGCCTAGGGCTGGACATTATTGCCGAGGGGGTTGAGCAGCTTGATCAACTGGCATTTCTCCAGCAACAGGGCTGTCATCACTATCAGGGTTACCTGTTTAGCAAAGCGCTGCCGCTGCAGTCATTTCACCAATTACTGCACGCCAATCGAATCTCCGCGCCTCGCTAAAACAGCAAGGGCACCCGAAGGTGCCCTTGCTTTACACGCGCCTGACAATTAGTGGTTAAGCAGCGTCTGGCTTGCTGCAATCGGAATGCGCTTTGCCTTAGCTTCTTCCGGCACGATGCGCATCAGGTCGATATTCAGCAGACCATTGACCAGGCTAGCTGCCTTGACCTCGATATGGTCATCCAGGCGGAACGTCAGTTTGAATGCACGCTGAGCAATGCCCTGATGCAGGTAAGTGACGTTCTCGGCGCCGCTCTCACGCTTGCCACCACTTACGGTCAGTACGCCGCGTTCGACCTGCAGTTCCAGGTCATTTTCCTGGAAGCCCGCCACCGCGACTACGATGCGGTATTGGTCGTCGGCGTGTTTCTCGACGTTGTAGGGTGGATAGCCGCTACCGGTATCGTTGCGCATAGCCGACTCGAACAGATCATTGAATCGGTCGAAACCAACAGACTGACGCAGCAGCGGATTCATCGAAAATCCAGTGTTCATAATCAGACCTCCTGATATTCAGCGAGTGATTAACCCGGGACCCGACTTCGGCATCCCACAATGCTGAAAATAGGGCGACTCAACTCGTTTTCAAGTGGCTGAAAAATTTTCTTACAGGGAGAGAAAACGCAATGAGCCAGGTCATGTTGATCACGGGTGCCAGTCGCGGTATCGGTGCCGCTACCGCCAGGCTGGCAGCGGCCCAAGGCTATGCACTGTGCCTGAATTACCACCAGCAACAGGCCGCGGCTGAGTCGCTGGTTAGCGAGATCACCCAGGCGGGCGGCCAGGCTATTGCCGTGCAGGCCAACGTCGCCGACGAAAGCCAGGTCATGCAGTTGTTCAGCCACCTTGATCGGCACTTTGGCCGCCTCGATGTCTTGGTCAACAACGCCGGCATACTGGAAACCCAAATGCACTTGCAGCAGATGGACCTGGCGCGCTGGCAACGGGTCTTCGCCACCAATGTGTTCGGCAGTTTTCTCTGCTGCCGTGAAGCGATCAAACGCATGTCGACCCGCCAGGGCGGCAAAGGCGGCGCCATCGTCAACCTGTCCTCGGTCGCCGCTCGGCTCGGTGCGCCGGGCGAATACATCGACTATGCGGCCGCCAAAGGGGCAATCGACAGCATGACCCTGGGCCTAGCCAAGGAAGTGGCCGCTGAAGGCATTCGCGTCAACGCCGTACGGCCGGGAGTAATTGCCACTGAGATTCACGCCAGCGGCGGTGAGCCAGAGCGGGTCGCACGCGTCAGCCAGAGTGTGCCCATGGGGCGCGGCGGGCTGGCCAGTGAGGTGGCGGAGGCGATTCTCTGGCTGGCCAGCAAGCAAGCGTCCTACACCAACGGCGCGCTACTGGATGTCAGCGGCGGACGCTAAATATCAGGCGCTCGCCTGCTGACGCTGCGCTTCAGCAAACTGGATACCGAGCAAGGCATCGATACGCAGGCAATCGTTTTCTCGGCGCAGCAGGTTGAACAACTCGGTGGCTTCGGGGTAGCTACGGGTGAGCATCGCCAGCCATTGCTTCAACCGACCAGGCGCATAGCGCGGTGAAATTTTGCGCCGCGCCTGCAGCCAGAAATCCGCCAGCAGCGGCTGCAATTGCGCCCAACTCATTTCAACCACGGCCTGCCCGGCCTTGGCAGCGGCAATCTGCCGGGCCAGGTCCGGACGCGCCACCAAGCCACGACCGAGCATGATGTCCTCGACCCCACTGACCTCACGGCAACGCCGCCAATCATCCAGGTTCCAGATATCGCCATTGGCGAACACCGGCACTTTGACCGCCTCCTGCACCCGCGCCACCCACTCCCAGTGCGCCGGTGGCTTGTAGCCTTCGACCTTGGTCCGCGCGTGCACCACGATCTGCGCGGCACCGCCGTCAGCCAGGGCTTGCGCGCACTCCATGGCATCGTCCTTGTGGTCGAAGCCCAGGCGCATTTTCGCCGTCACCGGGATGGCTGCCGGCACCGCGCGCCGTACCTCGCAAACGATGGCATGCAGCAACTCGGGCTCTTTGAGCAGCACGGCACCACCACGGGACTTGTTCACCGTCTTGGCCGGGCAGCCGAAGTTGAGGTCGATGACCGGCGCACCCAAGGTGCACGCATACGCCGCGTTATCGGCCAGGCAAGCCGGGTCGGAACCGAGAAACTGCACGCGCAGCGGTGTGCCCGCGGCTGTTTGCGCGCCACTGAACAATTCGGGCGCCAGCTTCTGGTAGGTGCTGGCCGGCAATACCCGCTCTGTCACCCGGATAAACTCGGTCACGCACCAGTCAATGCCGCCGACCCGGGTCAGTACATCGCGAAGGATTTCGTCGACCAACCCCTCCATCGGGGCCAGGGCGATTTGCATAGGTTCAGCTCTCAAAGAAAATCGGGCGCCATTTTTGACGCGGTACAGCAACGACCCGAAGCGGCGGCCGCGATAAAAAACGCCGCGTAGTGTACGCGGCGCAACGAATCAGCAGCCAGGCTTTAGCCCAACGGTGGGTCAAAGCTCCATGGGGAACGCGGGCTGTAACGCCGCCCCGTAGCCTTCCACAAACTCAGCGGGCATGCGCTTGGGCTTGCCACTGGACAGCTCGATGCAAACAAAGGTGGTTTTCGCCCGCAACAGCGTCACCCCATCTGCCGGGCGGATCAGCTGAAAACAGCGATCCATCTTCAGGCGCTGATCGGACTCGACAATCCAGGTGGCCATTTGCAGCTGCTGGCCCTCATAGGCGCTGGCCAAATAATCAATTTCGTGGCGCAGCACGGCCATGGCGCGATCCAGACGGCGATATTCAGCCAAATCCAATCCAAGAAATTGCGAATGGCGCCAGGCGCAGCGCTCCAGCCAGCTGACATACACCGCATTGTTGGCATGCCCAAGGCCGTCGATATCGTCCGCTGCGACCTCGATATCAATCACAAACGGATTACTTAAGTCCCACATCATGCCGACTGCTCCAGGCTACCCGCCAACGCCCGAGCCTCAGCGGCCAACTGGGTAATTTGGTCCCAGGCACGGGCGCGCACCAGGTTACTGGGCGCAATCCAGGTGCCGCCGACGCACGCCACATTGGGCAAGCGCAGAAAGCCTAATAAGTTATCCGGAGTAATCCCACCGGTTGGGCAAAAGCGAATACCGGTGAACGGCCCCTTGAAGCTCTTGAGCATTTTGATGCTGGTGGCGCCGTCGGCCGGGAACAGCTTTAGCGAACGATAACCGTATTCCAGCGCCAGCAGCACTTCGGAGGGGGTCATGACCCCAGGTAAATACGGCAACCCGGAGTCCTCGGCAGCGGCGGCCAGGCGCTCGGTGCAACCCGGGCTGACGGCGAACTGCGCACCCGCTTCGCGGGCCTCATTAAACTGCTCGGCATGAATCACCGTGCCGGCGCCAATCAATAGATCCGGCAATTCCTTGCGCATGGCAGCCAACGCATCCAGCGCGCGCGGCGTGCGCAGCGTCACTTCCAGCACGCGAATGCCACCGGCATGCAGCGCACGGGCTAGGTCCACCGCCAAGCTGACGTCTTCGATCACCAACACCGGCAACACCGGGCGGGCCTGTTGCAGCACCGCATCCATCGTCAGGCTCATGCTTAGCTCCCCGCTCTCAATCTTCAAATAGGCTGCTGGCACCCTGCTCAGCTGAACCGACCAGGCGGCGCTGGGCGCCAAACATTTCCAGGCCAAAGCCCAATTCCATTTCGACACTGCTGGCCGCCAAGGGCCGCGCAGCGAGTTGCTGCTCACTCAGTTCTACCTGCAGCAGGCCGTGCTGCGCATCCAGCACCAGCCAATCGCCATCTTGTAACCGCGCCAGAGCGCCGCCCGCGGCGGCTTCCGGGGTCACGTGTAAGGCGGTGGAGACCTGCCCAGAAGCCCCGGACATACGCCCGTCGGTGACCAGCGCGACTCGCTGTCCAGCCTGCTGCATATTGGCCAGCAAGGGCATCAGTTTATGCAGCTCGGGCATGCCATTGGCTTGTGGGCCTTGGAAGCGCACCACCAGCACCAGGTCACCTTGCAGTTCACCCGTACTGTAAGCCGCCTGCACCGCCGCTTCTGAATCAAAAATGCGCGCCTGAGCGCGAATTTGCCAATAGGCCGGGTCCACCGCCGAGGTTTTCAGGATGGCGCGCCCCAGGTTGCCCTTCAGCAGCACCAGTCCGCCCTCCTCGGCAAATGGCTCGGCCATGGCACGGACAATATCGCGCGCAGGGCTCTGCGGCGGCAGTTCGCGCCAGGCCAGGCGCTCGCCGTCTAGCCAGGCTTCGCAGGTATAAGCCCGCAAGCCATGCCCGGCGGCAGTAGCCACATCGTTATGCAGCAAGCCTGCGTCGAGTAATTCACGCAGCAACCAGGCAGGACCGCCAGCGGCTTGGAATTGATTCACGTCCGCCGCACCATTGGGATAAACCCGCGCCAACAGCGGTACCACCTTGGACAGCGCGGCAAAGTCATCCCAGCTCAGCTCATAACCCGCCGCACGGGCAATGGCCGGTAGGTGCAAGGTGTGATTGGTCGAGCCACCGCTGGCGAGTAAGGCCACTACAGCATTGATCAGCGCCCGCGCATCGATCTGATGGCCGACCGGCAGGTAACGCTCGCCCTGGCGGCTGTTATGCGCCACCAAGCGTGCAGCCTCATCGGTCAGGGCATCGCGCAATGGCGTGTAAGGGTGAACAAAGGCGCTGCCTGGTACATGCAGCCCCATGGCCTCCATCAGCAACTGGTTGGTATTGGCCGTGCCATAAAAAGTACAGGTCCCTGCCTGGTGGTAGGCCGCCAGCTCAGCAGTCAAAAGCTCATCACGGCTGGCTTCACCGCGGGCGAAGCGCTGACGCACAGCGGCTTTTTCTTTATTTGGCAGGCCAGAATGCATAGGCCCAGCCGGGACGAACACAGCCGGCAGATGACCAAAATGCAGCGCGCCGATCAGCAAACCTGGGACGATCTTGTCACACACCCCGAGGTACAACGCGCCGTCGAAGATCCCGTGGGTCAGGCCGATGGCAGTAGCCTGAGCAATCAGGTCGCGAGAAAACAGCGACAGCTGCATGCCGCCCTCGCCCTGGGTGATGCCATCACACATGGCCGGCACCCCGGCGGCAAATTGCGAAGTCGCACCGGCTCTGGCCAGCGCCACTTTCAGGCGCTCGGGATAATCCTTGAGCGGCGCATGGGCCGAGAGCAGGTCGTTGTAACTGGAAATGATCGCCACATGCGGCGAACCGCCCTGCTTCATGATCAGCTTGGCGTCATCGGGTTGCGCAGCCAGAGCATGGGCCAAATTGGAGCAACCCAACGCCTGATGCGCAGTGCGCCCTGCCGCCTGCGCCAGGCGCTGCAAATAGCGCTGGCGGCGTTTCGCCGAGCGCTGCTCCAAGGCGGCGGTAACCTGCTCAACAACCGGATGCAACATGACGGCTCCCTTTATCTGCGAGGTACAAGCCTGCAGTGTAACGGCTCAAGGTGCCCAGTAGATGTTTACCGGCATGGGGCTGCACTGCAGCCAGGCATAGAGCGGCAGATCCTGAGCCGCAGGCTCATCCGCCAACACGGCGTCAATCAACTCGCGCTTACGCGCGCCAAACGCCAGCAAACCCAACCATTGCCCACGCTGCAGCATGGCCAGGTTCAGCGATAAGCGCTCACTGGGGGCTTGTGGCGCCTGCGCGGGTAACGCCACCGGCTCAGCAGCTGGGTCGAGTGCTGCCGCCAGCCCCGGCATGCCGGGAAACAACGAAGCAATATGGCCGTCCTCGCCCATCCCCAACAACACTGCGCTAAACGGCAGCCACTGCTTCAACTGCTCGCCCCACGCTAACGCGGCCTGCGTCAGCGTGGCACCCTGGCGCGGGTCGAGGCAGTGGGCCTCAGGCAACCCCTGCTGCAACAAATTCCAATTGCTCTCGGCTGCCTGCGCCGGCACCCAACGCTCATCACTGGGGCTGAGGTCGATACGTTTGCCATCCAGCTGCTGCGCCAGCAACGGCAGCAACGCTTGCGGGCTGCTGCCACCGGGCAACACCAACCCAGCACGCGACTGCGTCGCCAAGGTGGCCTGAATGTGTGTCGACAGAGCGAGGCTCAGCGCTTGCAAACAAACATTGCGCTCGGCATAGCAATGCAACAAATTACAGCCCATAAGTAACCTCGTCTAAGCTATCGACCTGTCATAAGCCCACGCAATAATGCACCTTTTGCAGTAGTAGCCAACGCTCTAGCCATGAGAAATCTGTTTTGAATGTGTTGCTGCGCGTCCTTTTGTTATTGCTGCTACCGACACTGGCTCAGGCGACAAGCCTGCCTCTGATAGCCAGCAACTCGCCGCTACTGCCCGGCCCCAGCATGCAAGTCTGGGTAGACCCTGAGGGCACGGCAGATATAAACAGCGTTCGCCAGCTCCCAGCCTCGGCCTGGCAACCGGTGGCGCGCCGCGATGCCAGCTTCGGCTACAGCCAATACGCTTACTGGCTGCGCGTCAGCCTGCAAAACCCTAGCGATGAGGCGATCAACTGGGTCTTACTGATCGGCAATCCGCTGCTTGATCGGCTAGATGCTTACGGGCTCGACGGCGACCGCGTTTATCAAGCCGGTGATCAACGACCCTTTCACCAGCGCTGGATCGATAACCGCCAACTGGTGCTGCCATTCAGCCTGGCAGCCGGGGAACAGCGCGAGCTCATACTGCGCATGCAGACTGAAGGCGCGGCCAATCTCAGTGCCAGCTTGATGAGCGCGGAAGCCTTCAACCACCACGAACAACGCATGCTCCTGCTGCAAGGGCTGTTTTTTGGCGCCCTGCTGGTCATGCTGATCTACAACCTGTCGATCTTTAGCATCACCCGTGATCGCAACTACCTCTGGTACAGCCTGTTTGTCGCCAGCTTTAGCGTCTATCAGTTTATTCAGCTGGGATTTGCCTTTCAGTGGCTTTGGCCAAACTCGCTGGCCTGGCAGCAGCTGAGTTTCCCCCTCAGCTCAGCCCTGGCCACCCTGTTCGGCATTTGTTTCACCTACGGTATTCTCGACCTTAAGAGCCAGCCCCCCGCCTACACCTGGATCAGTCGCACCTTACAGGGCTGCAGCCTACTGGTAATGGCGCTGGCCCTGACTGCGCCTTACCAAGTGGCACTGTTCGGTAGCTTTGCACTGCTGATCGTCTGCGCGATTGCCGGCTGCATCATCACCGCACTGCGCTGGCGCGCAGGTTATGCGCAGGCCAAATTGTTTGCCCTCGGCTGGTCAGCACTGGTTATCGCCAGCCTGTTTAGCGTACTCAGCGGCACAGGGGTGATTGCCAACTCACTGCTGACGCTGCACGCCCAGCAGATCGGCAGCCTGCTGGAACTGGTGATTTTCTCGGTCGCCCTCGGCTCACGTATTCGCCAAGCCCAGAACGATTATCAACTGGCCCAGGTACGCCTGTTTGCCAACGAGCACCAACTGCGTATGGAGCAAGCCAAAAGCCTGAACTTGCAACGACAGATCAATGAAGGTCTCGAGGCCCGCGTACAGGAGCGTACGGCCTCGCTGGAGCAGGTCCTAAACGAGCTTTCAACGGCCAACCAGCAGCTGGCCGAACTCAGCCGTCGCGACAATCTTACCGGGCTGTTCAATCGTCAGGTACTCAACGAAGAACTGGAGCGCATGCTCGCGCAGGCCAAACGCAGCCGGCAGTCGATCGCCGTATTGATGATGGATTTGGATCACTTTAAACAGGTCAACGACCGCTACGGCCACCTGCTTGGCGACGCCTGCCTACAGCACGCCGCCCAGCGCATGCAGCAGCGCATGCGCGGCAACGACCTGCTGGTTCGCTTTGGTGGCGAAGAATTTGCAGTGGTGCTCGGTGATACGGATCTGTTCGGTGCGATGGATCTGGCTGAGCAGTTGCGTGAGGACCTGGATACTCATCCGTGCCAGCAACAAGGGCTGAGCATTGGCCTTAGCCTTAGCATTGGCGTCTACGCGCTGATCCCAGATGCCACGTGCAGTCGCGAACACCTGCTGCAGCAGGCCGATCAAGCGCTTTACCGGGCCAAAGCCGCCGGGCGCAACCAAGTCATCGGCCAGGAAAGCAATGCACTGGATGACGCCTGAAACTGACAGTGCTCGCGCTTCAGCGCCGCTAGCGACAAGCCCACAGAGAAAGCGGCACACACAATCAAGCAGCGTAAGGAGTTAAGCCCGTGCGGCACACACTCAATCTCTCGCCGCGCAGATTTATCAGGCGCCAGAAAAACAAAAGGGCCATTCAGTTAAGAATGACCCTTCAAAGTCCCGCAAAGCGGGCAAAAATGGCGTCCCCTAGGGGACTCGAACCCCTGTTACCGCCGTGAAAGGGCGGTGTCCTAGGCCACTAGACGAAGGGGACGAAACCTTCGAAAAACAAGGCCAGCTTTACGCTGGCCCGTGGCAGTGTAGTTACTGCTTTAAATTGGTGGAGATAAACGGGATCGAACCGTTGACCTCTTGCATGCCATGCAAGCGCTCTCCCAGCTGAGCTATACCCCCAGATTTATCGCCTCTCGGCTCACAGCCCAAACCAGCACTGCTTTTTGAAACTGGCGTCCCCTAGGGGACTCGAACCCCTGTTACCGCCGTGAAAGGGCGGTGTCCTAGGCCACTAGACGAAGGGGACGTAACCCTTCTACAAACAACCAGCTACTGGAGCTGATTGTGGCAAGCCTTTCGGCTTTGAAGATGGTGGAGCTAAACGGGATCGAACCGTTGACCTCTTGCATGCCATGCAAGCGCTCTCCCAGCTGAGCTATAGCCCCATCTCAAGGACGGGGCGCATGTTAAGAGCGCACCCCGCCTCTGTCAACATTATTTTTACCAACAAGCTTATTTTTTATGCTGACAGAACAACCACTTACCCAATCCCGGCCGGCTTATACAAAACCGACCGACGGTACACAGCAATCAGGCGATGCTGGCCAGCAGCTTTTCCCACTCTTTGTTTTCTTTCTTCGACACACCACCGAGCAGCTCAATGGCCTGACGCAGGCGGAAGCGGGTCAGATCCGGGCCCAGGATTTCCATGGCATCGAGCACCGACACCGAGCTGGCCTGCCCGGTTATTGCGGCGAACATCAACGGCATGGCGTCACGCAGCTTCAGCTCCAGGTGTTCAACCACTGCCTGAATGCAGCCGGTAATCTTGTCCTTCTCCCACTGGCGCAGGGCTTCAAGCTTCCACAGGATCAACTGCATCACCTGACGCACCTGGTCAGCCGAGAGTTTCTTGTGCGCGAACAGTGCGGCATCTGGCGCCACGCCACCGGCGAAGAAGAAACTGGCCAGCGGTGCAATCTGGCTGAAGGTTTCCACCCGACCCTGCACGTGCGGGGCAATCTGCATCAGGTAATCGCTATTGAAGGCCCACTTCTGCGCACCGGCGGCAAACTCTTCAACGCTCAGCTCACGCATCCACTGACCGTTGAGCCAGGACAGCTTCTCCAAGTCGAAAATCGGCCCACCGAGAGAAACCCGATTGATGTCGAAGTGTTCGACCATCTCGTCGAGGCTGAATTTCTCGCGCTCGTCGGGCATCGACCAGCCCATGCGCCCGAGGTAGTTGAGCATCGCTTGCGGCAGGAAGCCCATGCGCTCGTAAAAGGTGATCGAGGTCGGGTTCTTGCGCTTGGACAGCTTGCTCTTGTCCGGGTTACGCAGCAGCGGCATGTAGCACAGCTGCGGCTTGTCCCAACCGAAGTATTCGTACAGCAGAATCAGCTTGGGCGCCGATGGCAGCCACTCTTCGCCACGCAGCACATGGGTGATGCCCATCAGGTGGTCATCGACCACGTTGGCCAAGAAGTAGGTGGGCAGGCCATCGGTCTTCATCAGCACCTGCATGTCCATGCGATCCCACGGGATCTCCACTTCGCCACGCAGCATGTCTGGTACCACGCACACGCCGTTATTCGGCACCTTCATGCGTACTACGTTCGGCTCGTTGGCTGCCAGGCGCTGCTGCACCTCGGCGGCCGACAGGCTCATGCAATGGCCGTCATAGCGCGGCGTCTGCTTGGCTTCCATTTGCTCGGCGCGGACCTTGTCCAAGCGCTCGGCACTGCAGAAACAGTGGAAGGCATGGCCCTTCTCCACCAGCTCGGCGCTGTACTTCTGGTAAATGTGACCGCGCTCGCTCTGCCGGTACGGGCCGTGCGGGCCACCGACATCCGGACCTTCGCTCCACTCGATACCCAACCAGCGCAGGGCGTCGTAAATCTGCTGTTCCGACTCACGGGTCGAACGCACCTGATCGGTATCTTCGATGCGCAGGATAAATTCGCCACCGTGCTGACGGGCAAAGCACAGGTTGAATAGGGCGATATAGGCGGTGCCTACGTGCGGATCACCAGTGGGCGACGGCGCGATACGGGTACGAACGGTGGTCATGGCAGCTCTCAGAGGAATGTGCAACGGGCAATCGTTTCAAAGGCGCGATATTAACAGGCTGGCCGCCGCTGGCTCCAGCAACCGGCCATCCGATAGCGGCAAACTGGCCATCAGGAAATCCAGAAAGGTTTTCACCTTCATGGCCTGGAAGCGCCGTGAAGGATAGACCGCATACAACTCACCTACAGGCAGGCAGGCTTCTGGCAATAGCTCAATCAAGCGGCCTTCTGCCACCGCCAGCGCGGTGATCATCACCGGTAGACCGGCAATCCCCGCGCCCGCCAGCGCCGCCTCACGGGCAAAGGTGATGTTGTTGCACGCCAATGCGCGCTGACAGGCAATGCTTTCACCCAGCAATGGCCAATAACGCGGCGAGTCATTGGGCAGCACAATCGCCCGATGCCCCAGCAACTCCCCCGTCGCCCGCGGCGTACCGTGCAAGGCCAGGTAGTCGGGACTGGCATGTAACCGGCGGCGGGTCTCAAAGAGTTTGCGCGCGATCAGCGTGGAGTCCTGCGGCTGACCGACCAGAATGGCGATATCCACGCCCTCCTCAACCGGATCGACATGCCGCGAGGTTAGCTCCACCTCAGCATTGATCTGCGGATACAGACGCATGAAATCGCCCAGCACGCGCCCAAGAAACAACTGGCCAAACTCAATCGGCGCGGTAATGCGCAACAAGCCGGAAGGCTCCTGCTGCAGTTGCATCACCGCCTGCTCGGCTTCGGCAAAGTCGAGCATGATCTGCCGGCACCGCTCGTAATAGGCCTGCCCCACCTCGGTCAGGCGTAATTTGCGCGTGGTGCGATTGATCAATCGCACCCCAAGACGCTCTTCCAGCAAGGCGATGCGCCGACTGACGGTCGACTTCTGCATACCCAGCCCCTGCGCTGCCAGGGTGAAACTGTGACACTCGACCACCCGCGTGAAGATCAGCGCATCATCCAAGCCCATGATTGTTCCCTATAAGCAACAAAGTTTATTAGGGGGCGTTCTCATTTGAATCGAGCAGGTTAAATCCGTAACCTTCAGTCGATTTGGAGCAGCGGATGAGTCGCCATAGGCTTCTTCATGATGATCAATGGGAACGGATCAAAAATCTGTTGCCAGGCAAGGCCCATGAT
>JAHIWP010000048.1 GCA_018816095.1 Gammaproteobacteria bacterium | reverse complement strand
CTGGTAGAGCGCTTTTTCCAGAAGCTGAAGCAGTTCCGCCGGATAGCGACACGATATGAGCGACTGGCCAGGAATTACCAGTCGATGTTATCCCTTGTGTCTGCTGTCATATGGCTCTCCTGAATGAGAACACCCCCTAGGTGGGCGATATAGCGATCATTCACTTCTTCGACCAAGCGATGTGCCAGATAGGCTTCATCGAGTAGCCCTTCCAATCCATCATGGCCGGCCATCAAGGCTGGCGGCTGAAGAAAGAACTGCTCGGCAACCTTGAGCACTGGTTTGATCTGCGCCTCGATCCCCGCTTCTTGAGACACCTCATAGGCAGCTTGTAAAAGTTCCGGCACCTGCTCGATATAGGCGCTGACAAAGCGCTGCAGCACGCCTTGAGTGTCTTCGTTGGGGAGGCGGATGGACGGATGCAATTGACCCAAGTGCAGCTGCATCTGACTGGCCAAATGGCCCGTGCTGGCTTCGTGTTGGTGCGCACGCTGGATCAGTGTGTGCAAAGCGGAGATGTTCATGACTGCTCCTGAAATGAGGACATGGGCGAGAACCATAGCTGGCTGAGCGCCTCGGCTAAGACCCGATTGTCATAATTATTAAACAGTTATGCGAGTCGGCTATATGTCGCACTCGTCGCCCCTGCCTATCCCGCGCCAGCCGCGGTCTCTAGCGCGTGCCTTGCAGTCTGATGTTCATTTCGGCTTTCGCATTGCCAGGTGCAAGTCCGTGTCTATACTCGAATTCGAAAGGCAGTACCTGATAACACCGGTGATGTCTCGGCATGGAGAGGTTTCGTCAGCACCCTTATGTGGTGGGTGTTCGATCCCTCAGCCACAGGCGGACCCGGCGGGATAACAAGAAAAATTAAGGGGAACCCGCAATGATGCGACATCCACGAGTCTGGATGGGCCTCCTGTTGTGGTTGGTATACAGCTCGGCACACGCCAGCTGGGGCATCAATATGACGCCCGGTGCCACCGAGGTGAGCCGCTCAGTATTTGACTTGCACATGACCATCTTCTGGATCTGCGTCGTCATCGGCGTGATCGTATTTGGTGCCATGTTCTGGTCGATGCTGGTCCACCGCCGCTCCACAGGTCAGGAGCCCGCGCACTTTCACGAAAGCACCACAGTCGAGATTCTCTGGACGGTCGTACCGTTGGTGATTCTGGTACTGATGGCCATCCCGGCGACCAAAACCCTGATCGATATCTACGACTCCAGCGAGTCTGAACTGGATATTCAGGTCACCGGTTATCAGTGGAAATGGCACTACAAATACCTGGGTGAAGATGTCGAGTTCTTCAGCAACCTGACCACCCCCAAAGATCAGATCAACAACAAGGCCACCAAGGGTGAGCATTACCTGCTGGAGGTAGACGAGCCGCTGGTGGTGCCGGTTGGCACCAAAGTGCGCTTTCTGATTACTGCCGCCGATGTCATTCACTCCTGGTGGGTGCCGGCGTTGGCGGTGAAAAAGGATGCGATCCCGGGCTTCGTCAATGAGTCCTGGACGCGCATCGACGAGCCCGGCATCTACCGTGGCCAATGCACCGAGCTGTGCGGCAAGGACCATGGGTTTATGCCGATTGTGGTCGAAGCCAAGTCGAAAGAGGACTACGCCACTTGGCTCGCCGAGCGCAAACAACTCGCGGCTGCCGAGAAGGAGCTGACCAGTAAAGAGTGGAGCATGGATGAGCTGATGGCGCGCGGCGAGAAGTCGTATCTGACCAACTGTGCGTCTTGCCATCAGCCGACGGGCGAGGGGCTGCCGCCGATGTTCCCGGCGCTTAAAGGCTCAGCGATTGCTGTCGGACCTGCGGCCGGTCATATCGATATCGTGGTCAACGGCAAGCCAGGTACGGCCATGGCGGCGTTCGGCAAGCAACTCTCGGAAGTCGATATCGCGGCGATCATTACCTACGAGCGCAATGCCTGGGGCAATGCGGTCGGTGACATGGTCACGCCAAAAGACATCCTCGCGTTCAAACAGGCTCAGGAGTAAGGACATGAGTGCAGTGATCGATCCGGGCCACGCAGGCCACGGTCATGCCGGACATGACCATCACCACGGCCCGGCCAAAGGCCTGATGCGCTGGGTGTTGACCACCAACCATAAAGATATCGGCACCATGTACCTGTGGTTCAGCTTTGCCATGTTCTTGCTGGGCGGCAGCATGGCGATGGTGATCCGTGCCGAGTTGTTCCAGCCGGGCTTGCAGATTGTGCAGCCGGAGTTCTTCAACCAGATGACCACTATGCATGGTCTGATCATGGTCTTCGGCGCTGTCATGCCGGCGTTTGTCGGCCTGGCCAACTGGATGATTCCGTTGATGATTGGCGCGCCGGACATGGCCCTGCCGCGCATGAACAACTTCAGTTTCTGGCTGCTGCCAGCGGCCTTTAGCATGTTGGTTAGCACGCTGTTTATGGAGGGTGGTGGGCCGAACTTCGGCTGGACTTTCTATGCGCCGTTATCGACGACCTACGCACCGGAGTCGGTGACCTTCTTCATCTTTGCCGTGCACTTGATGGGCTTCAGTTCGATCATGGGCGCGATCAACGTGATTGCCACCATCCTCAACCTGCGTGCCCCCGGCATGACCCTGATGAAGATGCCCTTGTTCGTCTGGACCTGGCTGATTACCGCGTTCTTGCTGATTGCTGTAATGCCGGTGTTGGCGGGTGTGGTGACCATGATGCTGATGGACATTCACTTCGGCACCAGTTTCTTCAGCGCGGCTGGTGGTGGTGATCCGGTTTTGTTCCAGCACGTGTTCTGGTTCTTCGGTCATCCCGAGGTATACATCATGATCTTGCCGGCATTCGGCGCGGTCAGTGCAATTATCCCGGCGTTCGCCCGTAAGCCGCTGTTTGGTTACACCTCAATGGTCTATGCCACGGCGGCGATCGCGTTCCTGTCATTTATCGTCTGGGCGCACCACATGTTCACCGTGGGCATTCCGCTCACCGGTGAGCTGTTCTTTATGTACGCGACCATGCTGATTGCCGTACCGACCGGGGTGAAGGTGTTCAACTGGGCCAGCACCATGTGGCGTGGTTCGATGACCTTCGAGACACCGATGTTGTTCTCGGTGGCCTTCGTCATCCTGTTCACCATCGGCGGTTTCTCCGGGTTGATGCTGGCCATCGCCCCGGCGGATTTTCAGTACCACGACACCTACTTCGTGGTGGCGCATTTCCACTATGTGCTGGTACCGGGCGCGATCTTTGGCATCTTTGCCTCGGCCTACTTCTGGCTGCCGAAGTGGACGGGGCACATGTATGACGAGACCCTCGGCAAGCTGCATTTCTGGATGAGTTTTATCGGCATGAACATGGCGTTCTTCCCGATGCACTTTGTCGGCCTGGCCGGCATGCCGCGGCGTATTCCCGACTACAACATGATGTTCGCCAACTTCAACATGGTCTCGAGCATTGGTGCCTTTATGTTCGGCGCTACTCAGTTGTTGTTCCTGTTTATTGTCATTAAGTGCATTCGTGGGGGTAAACCCGCGCCGGCCAAACCCTGGGATGGAGCAGAGGGGTTGGAATGGTCGATACCGTCGCCGGCGCCTTACCACACTTTCAGCACACCACCGGACGTGAAATAAGGAGCCGCAGCGATGAGCGAAGCCCTGTCGACACGTCGTTTGGTGATACGCCTGTCATTGGTGGTGGTCGCCATGTTCGGCTTTGGCTTCGCCCTGGTGCCAATCTACGACGTGATGTGCCAAGCCTTCGGCATCAACGGTAAAACCGCCGGGGCCTATGAAGGCAGCCAGGCGGTGGACGAACAGCGCCAGGTGCGCGTGCAGTTTCTCGCCACCAATGCCGCCGAGATGGTCTGGGAGTTCGGCCCCCAAGCAGATGAAGTGGTGGTGCATCCGGGCGACAGCACGCAAATGTTGTTTGTGGCGTACAACCCCACCGACAAGCCGATGACCGCTCAGGCGATCCCCAGTGTGGCACCGTCGAAAGCGGCCGCTTATTTCCACAAAACCGAATGCTTTTGCTTTACCCAGCAAGTACTGCAACCCGGTGAGCGCATCGAAATGCCGGTGCGCTTTATCGTCGATAGAGACTTACCGGCAGATGTTCGCCACCTAACCCTGGCTTACACCTTGTTTGATGTCACCGCGCGCATGCCGCCGGTGGCGCAAGCGACCCCTACTCGGGCGGCTCCATAAGGAGAACAATAAATGTCGAGTCATGAAAGCCACGAAAGCTATTACGTCCCGGCCCAGAGCAAGTGGCCGATTATCGCTACCCTGGGCATGCTGTTTTCGGTGTACGGCGTGGGCACCTGGTTCAATGATATGAAGGCCGATCGCGCCGACTCCAACGGCCCGCTGATCTTCTTTGTCGGCGGTCTGTTTCTCGCTTACATGCTATTCGGCTGGTTTGGCAATGTGATCAAGGAAAGCCGCTCCGGCATGTACAGCCCGCAGATGGATCGCTCGTTTCGCTGGGGCATGAGCTGGTTTATTTTTTCCGAAGTGATGTTCTTTGCCGCGTTCTTCGGCGTGCTGTTCTATGTGCGCACCTGGGCCGGGCCATGGCTGGGTGGCGAGGGCGATAAAGGGGTGAGCAACATGCTCTGGCCGGGCTTCGAGTACAGTTGGCCACTGCTCAATACGCCTGATCCTAAACTCTATCCGGCACCTAGCGGCACCATCAGCGCCTGGGGCCTGCCGCTGATTAACACCATTCTGCTGGTCACTTCCAGCTTCACCCTGACGTTCGCCCACCACGCATTACGCAAGAACCAGCGCAAGCCGCTGACCCTGTGGCTGGCGCTGACGGTGATTCTCGGCATTGCCTTTCTGGTGTTGCAGGTCGAGGAATATATCCATGCCTACACCGAACTGGGCCTAACCCTAGGGTCGGGCATCTACGGCGCGACCTTCTTTATGCTCACCGGCTTTCATGGTGCCCACGTGACTCTGGGGGCACTGATGCTGAGCATCATGTTGATTCGGGTTATTCGCGGTCATTTCAGCCCCGAGCAGCACTTCGGTTTTGAGGCGGCCGCCTGGTATTGGCACTTTGTCGATGTGGTGTGGATTGGCTTGTTTGTCTTCGTCTATGTGTTGTAACGCGGTTACCAGGTGACATGCGAGACCAATTGGCCGCTGTAGAAACCCCAGGCAATCAGGGCAACAGTCAGGGCGGTAAGGGTCACGCGTACAGTCAGTGCGTTGACCAACCGGGAGGTTTTACCTTCGTCCTTGACCAAAAAGAACAGGCCGCTGAATAGGCTGATCAGAGTAGCCAGTAGTAACAGGACGATCGCGGCTTTGAGCATGCGTGACTCCCAAGCGGAACTTCGGGGGAAGGGAAATGCGTAGCAGCAGTATAGCCAGCTTGATCAGGGCTTTAGGGAGGCGGATATGAGCGCCTTCCGTCCTGGCTGGCTGCCTAGCGTGCTGGTGCTGCTGCTATTTCCCTGCCTGGTCGCCCTGGGCTTCTGGCAGCTGGCGCGGGCCGAAGAAAAGCGCGAGCTGTTGGCTGCACACCAGGCCCAGCAACTGGCCGCACCAATCAGCATCGAGGCGCTGGAGCAGCAGCCCAACCCGGCTTACAGGCGTGTGCAGTTGCAGGGTTTCTTCGACGCACGGCATCCCCTTCTGCTGGATAACCGCACCCGCGACGGCAAGGTCGGCGTTGAGGTGTTGCAACCCTTCTATGATCAGGCCAGCGGCCTTTGGCTGCTGCTCAATCGCGGCTGGCTGGCCTGGCCCGACCGCCGTATTCCTCCAACGTTTGCCACCCCGGATTCGCCATTGCGTTTGCAGGCCACGGTGTATGTACCGCTGGGTGAGGCTTTTCAGTTGCAAGGTGCGCAACCGGCTCCTGGCTGGCCGCAGGTGATCAGTGAGGTCAAACCGGATGACCTGTGGCAGCAACTGGGGCGTGGTGGCCTGAGTTATGAGGTGCGCCTCGAGCCTGGCCCAGCGTCATTTCAAAGCGATTGGCCAGTTATCGCCATGAGCCCCGACAAACACCTCGGTTATGCCGTGCAATGGTTCGCCCTGGCGGCGGCCTTGCTCTGCCTGTTTATCTATTTAGGTCTATCTAACGCGCGGGAGACTCGCCATGAACCCAGCCATCGCCCTGCCTGAAGTGTCGCCCAGCCAGCGTCGCCGTGGGCGGCTGCAACTGATCCTGATTCTGGCAGTGGTTATCGGCCCGATGATCCTCGCCAGTGCCATGTATCAGTGGCGTTTCTGGGTGCCGGAAACCCGCAGCTATCACGGTGAGCTGATCGGCACCGGACAAACCCGCGCCGACCTCGGCGTGGTCGGTGCAGACGAGCCGCGCTGGCAGTTGCTGGTGACCGTACCGGATGTCTGCGATGCCGCCTGCAAGGAGTTGGTGTTTCTCGCCCGCCAAGTGCATATCGGCCTAAACCGTGATGTTGCTCGCGCCGCCCATGGCCTAGCCACTGCCCAACCCATCGCTGGCGACTATGACGCCCAGCTACGCCGCGAATACCCGCAGCTGACGCGCTATCAGCTGCAGCTGGATGCTTACGGCAAAACCGCCGGCGCCGCCTCCGGCGCGCAACTGTGGATCGTCGACCCACACGGCAATCTGGTGCTGCGTTATGACGCCACCAGCAAGGGCAAGGCAATTCTCAACGACCTGCGGCATCTGCTGAAAATCTCGCAAATTGGTTAATGCTGCCCACGGCTAAGGACTGATGATGAGCAAGCCCGGTTACCGTTTTGCCCTGTTTGCCACTGTGTTGGCGGTCGTGGTGGTGCTGCTCGGTGCCTATACCCGCTTGACCCACGCGGGCCTGGGTTGCCCGGACTGGCCAGGTTGCTACGGCTTTATCGGCGTGCCGATGAGTGAGCACAAACAGACTCTGGCTGAGGCGCGCTTTCCCGAAGCACCGGTGGAAGTCGCCAAAGGCTGGTACGAGATGATCCACCGCTATTTTGCCGGCTCCCTGGGCCTGGTGATTCTCGGCCTGGCGGTACAGGCGCTGCGCCGGCGTGGCGAGGCCGACCAGCCACTTAAATTCCCTCTTTTATTGCTGGGTTTGGTGACGCTGCAGGCGGCCTTTGGCATGTGGACGGTGACGCTGAAACTCTGGCCACAAGTGGTGACGGCGCACCTGCTCGGTGGTTTCGCCACCCTTAGCCTGCTGTTTCTTTTAACACTGCGACTGTCTGGCAAGTTGGCAGTTTTGCCCAATCTGCCCACGCGGTTGCGCAGCCTGGCGGCGCTCGGCTTGCTAATGGTGGTCGGACAGATCGCTCTGGGTGGCTGGGTCAGTAGCAACTACGCGGCGGTTGCCTGCGTCGATCTGCCGACCTGCCATGGCGAATGGTGGCCGGCGATGGACTTCGCCAATGGTTTTCACCTGACCCAGCATATCGGCCCCAATTACCTTGGCGGGCAACTCGACAGCGACGCGCGCACTGCTATTCATATGACCCATCGCATCGGCGCACTGCTAGTCAGCCTGGTGCTGCTGCTGTTGGCCTGGCAACTCAAGCGCCATGGCTTGGGGCGGTTGGCCGGTTTGTTGCTGCTGGCGCTGACCGTGCAGATCAGCCTGGGTATCAGCAACGTCGTGTTTCACCTGCCGCTTCAGGTGGCAGTGGCGCACAACCTCGGTGGCGCGGCTCTGCTACTGACGTTGGTGCTAATCAATTACCGGGTGCGCAGCGCAGCACGGCTGGCATCTCCGGCAGCAGAAGCGCAGGCTGACCTTACGATGCTGCCGAGCAAATAACAAAAACAATCGAGGAGAGACCGTATGGCTACTCTAGCGCGCGAACACCAAGCCCACGCCAGCTGGCGCGACTACCTGGAGCTGACCAAGCCCAAGGTGGTGGTGCTGATGCTGATCACCTCCCTGGTCGGCATGTTCCTCGCCACCCGCGCAGGTGTGGCCTGGCAGGTGCTGATCTTCGGCAATCTGGGTATCGGTTTGTGCGCCGGCGCGGCGGCGGCGGTCAACCATGTGGTGGACCGGCGTATCGATTCGATCATGGCACGCACCCTCAAGCGTCCGGTTACCTCGGGGCGTATCTCGCCCAGTGCGGCTTTGGGTTTTGCTCTGCTACTGGCGGTGGCCGGTATGGCCCTGCTGTTGACCTTTACCAACGAGCTGGCGGCCTGGCTGACTTTGGCTTCGCTGCTCGGTTATGCCGTGCTGTACACCGGCTTTCTCAAGCGCGCCACTCCGCAGAATATTGTGATCGGCGGCCTGGCTGGCGCCGCGCCGCCGTTGCTCGGCTGGGTGGCCGTTACCGGGCATATCAGCGCTGAACCGCTGCTGCTGGTGCTGATCATCTTCGCCTGGACGCCGCCACACTTCTGGGCCCTAGCCATCCACCGCAAGGAGGAATACGCCAAGGCCGATATTCCCATGCTGCCGGTGACTCACGGCGAGCACTACACCAAGGTGCATATCCTGCTTTATACCCTAGTGATGTTTGCGGTGACGCTGCTGCCGTATGCCATTCATATGAGCGGGCTGCTCTATCTCGGCTGCGCCGTGCTGCTGGGCGGGCGCTTCCTGCACTGGGCAGTGGTGCTGTACCGTGACAGCAAACCGCACGCGGCGATCAACACCTTCAAGTACAGCATCTGGTATCTTTTCGCGCTGTTTATCGCCCTGCTGGTCGACCACTATCTGCTGTTAAACCTGTAATCGTTGGTGCCATGACCCGAACCCAGATCACCGTTTTTGTTCTCGTTGCCATCGTCGCCCTAGTGCTGGGCTTGACCGTCAACAAGGTGCTGACCAGCAAGGACCAGGGTGATCCCACCGCGTTGCTCGATGCCGGCATCGTCCTGCTGCCACAGAGCCGCAGCCTGCCGGAGCTGAGTCTGATCAATCAGGACGGCCAGGCAGTGGCGGTCGATCAGATGAAGGATCAGTGGAGCCTGCTGTTTTTCGGTTACACCTTCTGCCCGGATATCTGCCCAGCCACCCTCGCCCAGCTGCGTCAATTACAAGGCCAGCTACCGGCGGAAACCCTTGCCAAGCTGCAGATTGTGCTGGTTACGGTTGACCCGAATCGCGACACGCCGGAGCAGTTGAAGAAGTACCTGGATTACTTCGATGCCGGCTTTATCGGCCTGACAGGCGAGCAAGCGACCATTCAGAAGCTGGCGAACAGCGTCAGCATTCCGTTTATTCCGGCTGATACCAGCAAGGAAAACTACACCGTCGACCACAGCGGCAACCTGGTGCTGATCGGGCCGGACGGCAGGCAGCGCGGCTTTATCCGCGCCCCGATCAACAACAGCAAACTGGCCGCGCAGTTGCCCGGTCTGCTTGAGCGGCCCTAAGTAGCTATTTGGCAAATAGCTGGCTGATGTCCTTGAACGCCTTGAACTCCAAGGCGTTGCCGCAGGGGTCGAGTAGGAACAGCGTGGCCTGCTCGCCGACCTGGCCGGCGAAGCGCACATAGGGTTCGATCACGAATTGCGTGCCTTTGGCCTGTAGCCGCGCCGCCAGTGTTTGCCAGTCATCCCAGCCCAGCACCACACCGAAATGCGGCACTGGCACGTCGTGGCCGTCCACCGGGTTGCTGTGTGCTGCTTCCTGATAAGTCATCTTCGGCGCCTGGTGGATTACCAGCTGATGGCCGAAGAAGTCGAAATCCACCCAGTGGTCGCTGCTGCGGCCTTCGGCACAGCCGAACACTTCGCCGTAGAAGTGCCGTGCGGCTGCCAGGTCGTAGACAGGAATTGCCAGGTGAAAGGGTGCGAGAGCCATGCTGAAGTTCCTTGAGAGTCTAGTCTGCCGATTCTCAGCAACAGCGATTCTGATTAAAAGCGAATATCCTTGCTCACAAGCACAAACAAAATTGATCAATCGAGGCAACGATGCTGCGCGAATTGAAAACCTTTGTGGCAGTTGCGCGGCATGGCACTTTCGCTGCGGCCGGCCAGCAGGTGGGTTTGACCCAGTCGGCGGTCAGCGCGCAGATGCGGGTGCTGGAGCAGGGCCTTGGCGTGCGCCTGTTCGAGCGTAGCGGGCGTTCGGCGGTGCTCAATGCTGCCGGTCGGCATGCTTTGCCGCTGGCGGAGCAGATGCTCGGGCTGTATGCGCAGATGGCCCTGCCGACCAGCGCGGCTGAGTGGCAGGGCGAGCTCAAGGTCGGTGCGATTGCCACCTTGCAAACTGGCTTGTTACCCGAAGCCTTGCCGCGATTTCGCGCAGCCGCTCCGCGGGTCGAACTGAAGCTGGTGCCGGGGGTGTCGCTGAATCTACTGAGCCAGATAGATGCCGGTGAGCTGGACTTGGCGCTGCTGATCAAGCCGCCCTTCGAACTGCCCAAGGAGTTGCTGCAGATCAGCCTGGCGCGCGAGCCATTTGTGCTGATCACTCCGCTTAGCGTGACGGCGGATGACCCGCTGCAGATCCTCGCCGAGCAGCCGTTCGTGCGTTACGACCGGCGCTCGTTCGGCGGGCGGCGGGTCAACCAGTTTCTCCGCGAGCAGCGCCTGACAGTGCAGGAAGCGCTGGAGCTGGATGAGCTGGAGGCCATCGTGCGGATGGTTGAATACGGCCTTGGTGTGTCGCTGATTCCACGTGCCGGTCTGTGGCTGCAGCGACCGACGCAGTTACGGGTGATTGAGCTGGGCGAGCTGACCTTCCACCGCGAACTGGTGGCGATATTGCGCCGCGCTCAGCGTCAGCCCGCTCTGGACTGCCTGCTGGACTGTTTGCGTGAAGCCGCCTTAAACGACAAACCCCGCACGGGGCGGGGTTTGTCAGAGGGTGCAGCTAACACAGGTTCTTAGAACGCCGGAACTACAGCGCCCTGATACTTCTCTTCGATAAAGGCCTTCACTTCAGGGCTGTTCAGCGCCTTGGCCAGTTTCTGCAGGGCGGCGTTGTCCTTGCTGTCGGCACGCGCAACCAGGATGTTGACGTACGGCGAGTCGTTGCCTTCGATGGCCAGGGCATCTTTGGTTGGGTTGAGCTTGGCTTCCAGCGCGTAGTTGGTGTTGATCAGCGCCAGGTCAACCTGGGTCAGCACGCGCGGCAGAGTGGCGGCTTCCAGCTCACGGACTTTGATGGCTTTCGGGTTTTCGACGATGTCTTTCGGCGTGGCGAGGATGCCCGCTTCCGGCTTGAGGGTGATCACCCCGGCTTTTTGCAGCAGCAGCAAGGCACGGCCGCCGTTGGTGGCGTCGTTGGGGATCACCACGTTGGCGCCTTGCGGCAGGTCGGCCAGGCTCTTGTGCTGGCTGGAGTAGGCGCCGAAAGGCTCGACGTGTACGCCGGCCACGCTTACCAGCTCGGTGCCACGGCTCTTGTTGAACTCATCCAGATACGGCTGGTGCTGGAAGAAGTTGGCGTCCAGGCGCTTTTCGGCCACCTGCACGTTCGGCTGCACGTAGTCGGTGAAGACCTTGATGTTCAGCTCAACGCCTTCTTTGGCCAGGGCTGGCTTAACGAATTCGAGGATTTCCGCGTGCGGTACAGCGGTGGCCGCGACGCTCAGGCTTTCGGCCTGGGCGGAGAAGGCTGCCAGGGCGGCAACGGCGACGATCAATTTTTTCATCATAAAGCTCCTTGTTTGATGGGGCGGCGTTCGGCAAATAACCGCTGCGCCGCTGTCGTGTGCGTCCTAAAGGGCGCTCTATTTTCTGGAAAAATGCACCACCAGCTTGTCGCCGACGGTTTGCAGAACCTGCACCAGCACCAACAGCAGCACCACGGTGACCAGCATCACATCGGGCTGATAGCGCTGATAGCCATAACGCACCGCCAGGTCACCGAGGCCGCCGCCGCCAATCAGGCCGCTCATGGCGGTGTAGGACACCAGGGTAATCGCCGTGACGGTGGTGGCTGCGATGATGCCGGGCAGTGCCTCGGGCAGCAGCGCGTTGACCACAATTTGCCGGGTGGTCGCGCCCATGGCCTGGGTCGCTTCGATAATCCCGCGATCCACCTCACGCAACGCGGTTTCCACCAGGCGCGCGAAGAACGGTGTGGCCCCGACCACCAGCGGTGGAATGGCGCCGGCAACGCCCAGTGAAGTGCCGGTGACGATTACCGTGAAGGGGATCATCACAATCAGCAGGATCACGAACGGCACCGAACGCAGAATATTCACCAACAGCGAAAGCACGCCATACAGGGCTTTTTGTTCGAACATCTGCCGTGGGCTGGTGAGAAACAGCAGCACGCCCAGCGGCAGGCCGAGCAGCACGGTAAACAGCATGGAGCCGCCGAGCATGCTCAGGGTGTCCAGGCTGGCGTAGCCTATTTCCGCCCAATCAACATTGGGCAGCAGGCGGGTCAGTAGGGCTTCCATTAGCGCAGCACCTCCAGATGCACGTCGGCGGCTGCAAAGCGCGCCAGCGCGGCGTCCAGATCGCCGCCGGTGAGGGCCAGGGTCAACTGGCCGTAGGGGGTGTCCTTAATGCGGTCGATGCGCCCCGCGAGGATGCTGTAATCCACCCCGGTTTCGCGCGCGACGGTACCCAGCAGCGGCGCATAGGTGGCTTCACCCTGAAAGGTCAGGCGCAGAATACGGCCGACGACATGGGCGAAGTCGTCATGTTGCTCGTGCTCATCGACGTGCTCGGCTTCTTGCACGAAGCGCTTGGTGGTGGCGTGTTGTGGGTGCAGGAAGACGTCGGCCACCGAGCCCGACTCGACAACCACACCGGCATCCATCACCGCCACGCGGTCGCACACGCGGCGGATCACATCCATTTCGTGGGTGATCAGCACGATGGTCAGGTTCAGTTCACGGTTGATCTCGGCCAGCAGCTGCAGCACCGAAGCCGTTGTTTGTGGGTCGAGGGCGCTGGTGGCTTCGTCGCACAGCAGAATTTTCGGCTCGGTGGCCAGGGCGCGGGCAATGCCGACGCGCTGTTTCTGCCCGCCGGAGAGCTGCGCCGGGTATTTATCGGCGTGATCCTGCAGGCCGACGCGGGCCAGCAACTCGGTAACACGGGCCGTGATCGCGCTGCGCGACAGCTCGCCGGCCAGCTTCAGCGGCATGGCCACGTTGTCGGCGACGGTTTTTGACGACAACAGGTTGAAGTGCTGAAAGATCATCCCGACGCGCTGGCGGAAGCGCCGCAGGCCATTGGCGTCCAGGGCGGTCACGTCTTCGCCGTCGACCTCGATGCGTCCGCCGGAGGGTTCTTCCAGGCGGTTGATCAGGCGCAGCAGGGTGCTCTTGCCTGCGCCGGAGTGGCCGATGATGCCAAACACTTCGCCTCGGGCGATGTGCAGGTCGCTCGGCTGCAAAGCGGTGATGTCCTGGCCACTGACGCGATACGCCTTGTGGACCTGATGAAAATTGATCACGCGTTAAACCTTTTGGGTTTCAGAATTGCCGGGTAGGCATAAGCGGGCGGGTAGTTTAACCGGCACTGCTTAGGCCGCAAAAATCTTTGTAGACCTATGGTTATAACTAGATCTCATGAAAAACGCTGCCGTCCAGCCCAATGCAGCCAGTGCCAATGCAAACGACCGGGCAAGCCCGGTCGTGGTCACGCACCGCGCTGCTTAGCGTTTGGGGGTGAGAACCAGTTGCGGCACTTGAGCAGGGTTGATCACCTGGCTCATGCGCGGGCTGAAACTCGGGTCCAGGCGTTTGATGCGGGCATTGAGCAGGGAGGCGACCCAGGGGAAGTCCTTGCTCTGGCGCACTTCAATGCGCACCGCGCAATTGAACGCGACGATATCGGCGGCGACGCCATCGAGCAGGCTGCGCAAGCGTTCGTTGTCCTGGTTATCCAGCATCGGTATGGCGATCACGCTGCTGGCGGCGGCGGGATCAATCAGCCTGGCGATGGGCTTGGCTGGCACGGGCGCTTTGGCCGCCGGGGTATTCAGTGGTTGGATGGCCTGAATCGCGGCGGCCTGGCGCGCTGCAGCCAGTTGCCGGGCTTGCTCCAAACGGGCGGCTTCGGCGCGGGCCGCCGCCTGCTGACTGGCTTGGCGCTGCTGCTCGGCGGCGGCCAGTTCGGCTTCGCGGGCTTGGGCGATGGCGCCATCCAGGCCGGTGGTCAGCGCCGGTGCCTGAGGCATCAGGCTGCGGGCACGGCTCAGGGCTTTGGTGGCGTTATCTAGGTCGCCGCTTTGCAGGGCTTTTTGCCCTTGCTGCAGGTGCGCTTCGGCGAGTTGGCGCTGGTAGTGCTCCAGGCGCGTATCACCGGCAGCGCGTTGTTGCAGGGTTGCCAGCTGGCTTTCTGCCGCATTCAAGTCGCCGCTGCTAAGGCGCTGGTCGAGCTGGCGAAAGGCGCTGACCAAGTCATCAACCGGGAGATTGGCCGGTTGTGGCGCACTCTGGCAGCCGGCCAGCAGCAGAACCAGGATCAGGGTAAAGCCGCGGAAAACGAACGATTTCATGGCTGCGCGTCTCGGATTGTGCAAAAAACGCGCAAGTCTACACTGCGCTTTACGGCATCACCAACAGTTCAGGCGGTGCGCCGTGGCAGGGCGAAGGACAGCAAAAACAGGCCGGCAGCCGTCACCACGATCGAGGGTCCAGCCGGGGTGTCTTGAAACCACGACAGGCTGAGGCCGCCGCACACGGCAAAAACCCCCAGCAGGCTGGCGCCAAAGGCCATCTGTTCCGGGGTGCGGGCATGGCGCTGAGCGGCGGCGGCGGGGATGATCAGCAACGAGGTGATCAGCAGCACGCCGACAATTTTCATCGCCACGGCAATTACCACGGCAATCAGCAGCATCAGGCTCAAGCGAATCGCCGCCACTGGCAGGCCTTCGACCCTGGCCAGTTCTTCATGCACGGTAATCGCCAGCAGCGGCCGCCACAGCACGGCCAGCAGCACCAGCACCAGCGCGCTGCCGCCGATGATCCAGGCCAGGTCAGTCGGGCCGACGGCCAGCAGGTCGCCGAACAAATAGCCCATCAAATCGATGCGCACATCCTGCATAAAGCTCAGCACCACCAGGCCCAGCGACAGTGTGCTGTGGGCGAGAATCCCCAGCAGGGTATCGGAGGCCAGCGGCTGGCGGCTTTGCAGGGTGACTAGCAGGGTCGCGAGGAGTACGCAGCCAACCGTCACCGCCAGGGTTGGGTTAACGTCCAGCATCAAACCCAGCGCCACCCCGAGCAGCGCGGCGTGGGACAGGGTGTCGCCGAAGTAGGCCATGCGCCGCCAGACCACGAAGGAGCCCAGCGGGCCGGCAACCAGCGCCAGAGCAAGGCCTGCGAGCAGGGCGTTGAGTAGAAAATCAGCCATGCTTGCAGCCATCTCCGTGGATGTGGGGTTTAACCGGGCCTTTGATGCTCAACCCGGGTGCGTTTTCGCTGACCACGGCGCCGTGTAGGTCGTGCTCATGGTCGTGGTGGTGGGTGTAGATCGCCAGGCTCTGTGCATCCTGGCCGAATAGCTCGACGAAGGCGGGATCAAAGCTGACTTGCTCCGGGTGCCCGGAACAGCAAACGTGACGGTTCAGGCAGACCACCTGATCGGTGGTGCTCATGACCAAATG
The DNA here is from genome assembly GCA_018816095.1 of Gammaproteobacteria bacterium. Lineage (GTDB taxonomy): Bacteria > Pseudomonadota > Gammaproteobacteria > Pseudomonadales > Pseudomonadaceae > Aquipseudomonas > Aquipseudomonas spirodelae. The sequence continues at coordinate 40,491 of JAHIWP010000048.1, read as the reverse complement.
CAGGTCGTGAGACACCATCAAAACGCCGCAGCCATAACGGTCACGCAGTTGGGTGATCAGTCGGTACAGCTCGGCCTGGCCGGCTACATCAACGCCCTGAACCGGCTCATCCAATACCAGCAGTTCCGGCTCGCGCAGCAGTGCACGGGCCAGCAGCACGCGCTGCAGCTCACCGCCGGAGATGCTTTGCAGTGGGCTATCAATCACCTGCTCGGCGCCCACTTCGGCCAGCGCGGCCAGCGCGCGCGGGCGATCAACCCCCGGCACCAAGCGCAGAAAGCGCAGCACCGAGAGCGGCAGGGTGGCATCGACGTGGAGTTTCTGCGGCATATAGCCGATGCGCAGCTTGGGTTTGCGCCAGACGCTGCCGCTGTTGGGTTTCAGCAGCCCGAGTACAGCGCGCACCAGGGTGGTTTTGCCGGCGCCGTTGGGGCCGATCAGGGTGACGATTTCGCCGGGCTTTACGCTGAGCTGCACATCCTGCAGCACATGTTGCCCGGCAAAGGTCACGCCTACGCCTTTGAGGCGAATCAGCGCGTCGCTCATGCGTGCTCCCGGCAGCCGGCGCACAGTCCGACCACTTCCACTGTTTGGCGTTCGACGACGAAGCCGACGTCCGCAGCGGCACCGACAATGGCGTCGCTGATCGTTGCCTGTTCCAGCTCGATGGCTGCACTGCAGGCCCGGCAGATCAAAAATTGACCCTGGTGTGGATGCTCCGGATGGCTGCAGCCGATAAAGGCATTGAGTGAGGCGATGCGGTGTACCAGGCCGTTTTCCAGAAGGAAATCCAGGGCGCGATAGACCGTTGGCGGCGCCGCGCGGCGACCGTCTTCCTCACTCAGTACGCCGAGGATGTCATAGGCGCCTAGCGGCTTGTGGCTGTGCCAGACCAATTCCAGTACGCGTTTGCGCAAGGCGGTCAGGCGCAGACCCTGACGCGTGCAGATGCTTTCCGCTTCAGTCAGGGCGTGACTGACGCAGTGTGAGTGGTCGTGTGGGCGTGAGGCCAAGGGTGCTTGAGTCATGGGCAACGACGAATAAGGTAAGAGACGTTATTATATTACCTGTTCCCGTCCGTATGAGTGCTCCCCGTGTTGCGTCTTTTTTCTACTGCTTGCCTGCTATTCGTCACGTTTTCCCTTAGCGCTGTCGCTCAGGCCGAGGTGCGCGTGTTGACCAGCATCAAGCCACTGCAGTTGATTGCAGCGGCCGTGCAGGATGGTGTTGGCCAGCCTGACGTGCTGCTGCCGCCTGGCGCGTCGCCGCACCATTACGCGCTGCGCCCCTCCGATATACGCAGTGTGCAGAGTGCCGACCTGCTGTACTGGGTTGGCCCTGATCTGGAGAGTTTCCTGCCGCGGGTGCTCAGCAGCCGTGCTAAAGCCAGTGTGAAGGTGCAGGAGCTACCGGGCATGAGCCTGCGTCATTTCGCGGATGAACATGCGCAGGACCACGCAGATGAGCATGCAGATCATGATGCGCCCGCGCAGGTGGCCGATCAGCATGATCACGACCACCGCCCTGGCAGCCTTGATGCGCACCTGTGGTTGCTGCCGGCCAATGCGTTGGTGATTGCCCGCAAGATGGCGGCTGACTTAGTTGTCGCCGATCCGGCTAATGCCGCACGCTACCAGGCCAATGTCGAGGCGTTCGCGGGCCGTTTGGCGGCACTGGATCAACGCCTGAAAAACCGTTTGCAGCGTTTGGCGGGCAAACCCTACTTCGTCTTCCACGAAGCCTACGATTATTTCGAGGCCGCTTACGGCCTCAAACATGCCGGTGTGTTCAGTGTGCTTGGCGAGGTCCAGCCGGGTGCCCAGCACGTTGCTGCCATGCGTGAGCGCTTGCAGCAGGCCGGGCCAACCTGCGTATTCAGCGAGCCGCCGCTGCTGCCACGCCTGGCGCAAACCCTGACGGCTGGCCTGCCAGTGACCCTCGCCGAACTGGATGCCATGGGCGGCGCCTTGCCTGTGGATGCCAACGGCTATGAAGCCTTGCTGGAAAATCTGGCAGGTGAGCTGGCGGGCTGTTTAGAGGCGTTGTAACGGCGACGGGCTGCGCTAGAAGGCAAATGGCAGCGCCAGCTCAACCTGCTGGCGGTGCGCCAGGCGGCGCTGGAATTCATCTGGGTCGTGGATCAGCACTTCCTGCCCGGCGAAGGATTCGGCAGCGATCAGGCGTGACAGCCAGAAGCGCACGCAGGCGATGCGCAGCATGGCCGGCCACAGCTCGGCTTCGGCAGCGGTAAAGGGCCGCAGCGCCGCATAAGCGCCGAGCAAGGCTTGGGCGCGCTTGTGGTCGAGGCGGCCATCCTCCTGCGAGCACCAGTCATTCAGGGCGATCGCCAGGTCGTAAAGCATCGGCCCCGAGCAGGCGTTGTAGAAGTCGATCACCCCGGCCAGGTGATTACCGTCGAACAACACGTTGTCGCGAAACATGTCGGCATGCAGGTTGGCCTGCGGCAAGGTGAGAATGCGTGGCTTGAGCGCCTGAATTTCCGCTAATGCATCGCGCAGCAAGGGCACCTGTTCATCCGGCAACTGCAATGCCAGGCTTGGCCCTTCGGCGAGCATCCAGTCCAGCCCGCGATCGCTCTTGCGCGGCAGGGGTTGCGCGCGCGTGGCCAGGTGGATGCGTGCCAGCAGTGCGCCGACTTCCTGGCAGTGATGCGGATTGGCGCTCTGCACGTGTTTACCCGCCAGGCGCGGCTGCAACAACGCCGGTTTTTCCGCGAGGCTGCGCAGCGCCTCGCCGCTGGTCGTACGCAGGGCGTAAGGCACCGGCAGGCCGGCGTCATGCAGCACGTCGAGCAGTTCGATAAAGAACGGCAGGTCGGCACTTGGGCCCCGCTCGATCAGGGTCAGAACAAACTCGCCCTGTTCCAGGCTGACGAAGAAATTGCTGTTCTCGCTGCCGGCCGCAATGCCCTGGAAGTCGCGTAAGCGACCCAGGTTATACGGGGCGAGAAACGTCTCGAGCTCGTGGCGCTCAAGCGGGGTAAACACCGACATTACTGAACTGCCTTATTACCAGCTGAAAATTTCCCAGGCCGGAATCAACATATCCGGGCTGTCCGAGCGAACAAAGTTGCCATCACTGCCATCGGCGCGTACCAGAAAATACGGCTTACCGTTTTTAGGGATGACTTTTACCGCGTAGAGAAAACCGTTAACCCGGTATTCCTGGACGGTGCGGTCGCCTTCCTGGCGAATGGTTACGTCTGGGTCTGCCGATACCGGATCTTCGGCTTGCACGGCAAGCGTGGTGAATGCCAGCAGGCTGGCCAGCAACAGGCGATTGAGTGTGCGCATGGTAACCTTGTCCCTTTGATTTCAATGGTGTGGCCATTCTAACGCCGCCCCCGCCGAAAAGGTTGATCCTGCTCATGAGCCAAACTCCTTTAGTCCTGGTTGACGGTTCTTCTTACCTTTACCGTGCTTTCCATGCCTTACCGCCGCTGACCACGTCCAAAGGCCTGCCAACTGGCGCGGTTAAGGGTGTGTTGAACATGCTCAAGAGCCTGCGCAAGCAATACCCGAAAAGCCCGTTTGCCGTGGTGTTCGACGCTAAAGGCGGGACGTTTCGCGATGAAATGTTTGCCGACTACAAGGCTAATCGCCCATCGATGCCGGATGAGCTACGGGTGCAGATCGAGCCCCTGCATGCCAGCGTCAAGGCCATGGGCTATCCGCTGCTGTGCGTTGAAGGTGTAGAGGCGGACGATGTGATCGGCACCCTGGCCCGCCAGTGCGCAGCCGAAGGGCGCGACGTGGTGATCTCCACGGGCGATAAAGACATGGCCCAGCTGGTGTGCCCGCACGTGACCTTGGTCAACACCATGACTGGCAGTGTGTATGACATCGAGGGTGTGAAGACGAAATTCGGTGTCGGCCCCGAGCTGATCATCGACTACCTGGCGCTAATGGGCGACAAGGTCGACAACATTCCCGGCGTGCCGGGCGTGGGTGAAAAGACTGCGCTGGGTCTATTGGTTGGTATCGGCGGCGGCCTCGATGTGCTCTACGCCAACCTCGATAAAGTGCCCGCGCTGCCGATCCGCGGCGCCAAGACCCTGCCGGCCAAGCTCACTGAGCATAAGGACATGGCCTACCTGTCCTATGCCTTGGCCACCATCAAGCTGGATGTGCCGCTGGATATCCAGATCGAGTCGTTGCACCCCGGCGAGATGGATGTGCCAGCCTTGGTCGAGCTGTATGCCGAGCTGGAATTCAAAACCTGGCGTGATGAGTTACTGCGTAACAACCCTGCGCCGGCGGTTAAGCCGCCGGCCAAGCCCGCCGGTGATGATCTGTTTGCCCTGGCGCCAAGCGCTCATGCTGTGGTCGAGGAAGTTGCAGTTGCAGCGCCTGCACCGGTTGCGGCTGAAGCGCTTGTCGACGTTCAGGCGGCAGAGGCATTGGGCGATTACGCGTGCATCCTTGAGCAGGCGCAGTTTGATAGTTGGTTGGAGAAGCTGCGCAACGCCGAGCTGATTGCCTTTGATACCGAAACCACCGGCCTGGATGCGCAAAAGGCGCAGTTGGTCGGACTGTCGTTTGCGGTCAAGGCTGGCGAAGCGGCCTATATCCCGGTGGCGCACAGCTACATGGGCGTGCCGACGCAGCTGGATCGCGATGCTGTGCTCCAGGCGCTAAAGCCGATCCTCGAAGACCCGAATAAGGCCAAGGTCGGCCAACACGCCAAGTACGACATCAATATTCTCGCCAATGCCAGCACGCCGATTCAGGTGCAGGGGGTGAAGTTCGACACCATGCTCGAATCCTACGTACTGGACTCAACGGCCACCCGTCACGATATGGACAGCCTGGCGCTCAAGTACCTGGATCACAGCACCATTCGCTTCGAGGACATCGCCGGCAAGGGCGCCAAGCAACTGACCTTCGACCAGATCGATCTGGCCCAGGCCGCCCCTTATGCCGCTGAGGATGCAGACATCACCCTGCGTCTGCACCAGCATTTGTGGGCCAAGCTGGACGCCGAGCCGAGCCTGGCCAAGGTTTTGAGCGAGATTGAAATGCCGCTGGTGCCGGTGTTGGCGCGCATCGAACGTCAAGGTGCACTGGTCGATGCCAACCTGCTCGGCCTGCAAAGCAACGAGCTGGGTGAAAAGCTGGTGGCGCTGGAGCGTCAGGCATTCGAGATTGCCGGTGAGGAGTTCAACCTGGCGTCACCCAAGCAGCTCGGGGTGATTCTTTACGAGAAACTCGGCCTGCCGATTATCAGTAAAACCGCCAAAGGCCAGCCTTCGACGGCCGAAGCGGTGCTGGCCGAATTGGCCGAGCAGGACTTTGAGCTGCCCAAGGTGCTTATGCAGTACCGCTCCCTGAGCAAGCTGAAAAGTACCTACACCGACCGCCTGCCAGAGCAGATCAACCCGCGCACTGGGCGCATCCACACCAGTTACCACCAGGCCGTGGCCGCGACCGGTCGTTTGTCGTCGACTGATCCAAACCTGCAGAACATCCCGATCCGTACGGCCGAAGGTCGGCGCATTCGCCAGGCGTTTGTTGCGGCTAAAGGTTATAAGCTGCTGGCGGCCGATTACTCGCAAATCGAGCTGCGCATCATGGCCCATTTGGCCAAGGACGAAAGTTTGCTGGATGCCTTCCGCCACGGCCGCGATGTGCACAAGGCCACCGCCGCCGAAGTATTTGGCGTGCCGCTGGAAGAGGTCACGACTGATCAGCGCCGCAGCGCTAAGGCGATCAACTTCGGCCTGATTTACGGCATGAGCGCCTTTGGCCTGGCCAAGCAGATCGGCTGCGACCGCAAGCAGGCGCAGGCGTATATCGATGTGTACTTTGCGCGTTATCCCGGCGTGCTGGCCTACATGGAACGTACCCGTGAGCAGGCCTCCGAGCAGGGCTATGTGGAGACCCTGTTTGGTCGTCGCCTGTATCTACCGGATATTCATGCGAAGAACCAGGCGCTGCGCAAAGGCGCCGAGCGCACGGCGATCAACGCGCCGATGCAGGGCACGGCGGCGGACATCATCAAGCGCGCCATGGTTACGGTGGATAACTGGCTGAGTGAGTCGGGCCTGGATGCCAAGGTCATCCTGCAGGTGCACGACGAACTGGTGCTGGAAGTGCGTGAGGATCTGGTCGAGCAAGTGCGTGAGCAGATCAAACCGCTGATGGGCAATGCCGCTGCGCTGGATGTGCCACTGCTGGTGGAAGTGGGCGTAGGCAATAACTGGGACGAAGCCCATTGATACTCCCCCTCGCACCGGGCTGCAGCGCTAGCGCGATGGGGGTCTAGATTTAAGAGTATTAGCGCAGAATTACTTATAACTAATTAATTATTCCGCGGGCCTGAACTTTGTTTTGACTCGACCACTCAGAGTTTGTGGATGGCCTAGACAACCATTCAGTACTCCTTTGTTGTGTTAAGTGTTGGCAGATTCTGGACCCCGCCCTAGCGGTTCAGATGTTGAACCCCGAACTTCCCTCCCCCATAGAAGTCCGGGGTTTTTTTTGCCTGCGAGAAAATCGCTCGAACGCGTCAGGCTTCAGTGTCCTGATCATCCTCAAGGGCAAACTCACCCAGCTGCATCCACTCGGCCAGCACCGCTTGTGCCTCCTCAATGCCAATGCGCTTGGGCGCTGAGAACAGTTGGATGCTAACGCGATCGCCCCAGCCTTTTTGAATGTCCTGGCGCACCTTGAGCAAGGTGTTCTTCGCTGCACCAAAAGCCAGCTTGTCGGCCTTGGTCAGGAGAATGTGCATGGGCATTTCGCTGGCAACGGACCAATCCAGCATGAGGATGTCGAACTCGGTCAGTGGCTTGCGGATATCCATCATCAACATCAGCCCGCGCAGGCACTCGCGGCTACCCAAGTAGGCCTCCAGGTGTTTCTGCCAGTGCAGCTTCAGCGGGATTGGCACCTTGGCATAGCCATAACCTGGCAGGTCGACCAGGCGGCGCTCTTCGTCCAGCTTGAAGAAGTTGAGCAGCTGGGTACGCCCTGGGGTCTTCGAGGTGCGCGCCAGGCTGGCGTGGGTCAGGGTGTTCAGTGCGCTGGATTTACCGGCGTTGGAGCGCCCTGCAAAGGCCACTTCATGGCCGAAATCTTCCGGGCACTGGTCAACTTTGGCTGCGCTGATAAGGAAAGTAGCCTGTTGGCACAGGCCGATAATTGGGTTCTTGGCTTGCATCTGAGTATCCGTGAGGGCGAGCGTAGGGTGGCGTTACAGGCGCGATGCCCTTGCGACATTTGCGCGCAGCCTGCCTGTCTGTGCGAAGCGCGGCAAGCTGCGTCGTTTCCGTTTCAATGACGCCAGTATATAATGGCGCAGATTTTGTGTGCGCTTTCTCCCTTTAGTTGGATAAGTGGCCACGGGAACGATTTAGATCATCTGCCCGTAGAAAGCAGTACGTTCCCCTCCCTGATGAGGTTGATCTGATGAAAAAATTACTGACTGTAGCCGCTGCATTGACACTGTCGTTGAGTGCGCATGCCGCGCAGGACCCCGAAGCCGTCTACGCCCGTGCGTGCGGTGTGTGCCATAGCGGCGCCATCCCAACCGCGCCGAAGCGTGGTGATAAAGCTGCCTGGGAGCCGCGTCTGGCCAAGGGCATGGATGCGCTGGTACTGAGCGTCACCAATGGTCTGAATGCCATGCCGCCTCGCGGTCTGTGTATGGATTGCTCGGCCGAGGATTACCAAGCGGTCATCAAACTGATGTCCGAGTAAGCCTGGCCATAAACTCTTTTTCTTAGTCGCAAATTGGATTAGCTGATGAACAAAGTACTCGTGAGTCTGCTGTTGACCCTAGGCATCACCGGTCTGGCACATGCCGCAGGCAATGCTGAAGCCGGTCAGGGTAAGGTTGTTGTATGTGGTGCTTGTCATGGTGCCGATGGCAACAATGCAGCGCCGAACTTCCCTAAACTGGCTGGGCAGGGCGAACGTTACTTGCTCAAGCAGCTGAATGACATCAAGTCCGGTGCACGTCCTATTGTGGAAATGACCGGCTTGCTGGACAACATGAGTGATCAAGATCTGCAAGATATCTCGGCCTACTTCGCCAGCCAGAAAATGAGTGTTGGCGCTGCCGACCCGAAACTGGTCGAGCGTGGCGGCGAGCTGTTCCGTGGTGGCAAGTTGGCTGAGGGCATGCCTGCTTGCATCGGCTGCCACGGGCCTAACGGCGCGGGCTTGGATGCGGCCGGTTACCCACAACTGGGTGGTCAGCACGCAACTTACATCGCTAAGCAGCTGACTGATTTCCGCGAAGGTAATCGCACCAATGACGGCGACAGCATGATCATGCGCTCGATCGCCGCTAAGCTGAGCAACAAGGACATGGAAGCGGTATCCAGCTTCATTCAGGGTCTGCACTGATCGGCTGAAAACGCGACATGCTGTAATGAAATAGGGTGGCTCAGGCCGCCCTTTTTCGTTGTGTGGCTCGCTACAATGCACGGAACCCCAGTTTGCCTTGTGGGTCGAACTTCCGTTCGTCATCACGCACCGTTTATAGCCAAGGAGTAACGCATGCGTAACCTGATTCTCAGTGCCACTCTCGTCACCGCCAGTCTGTTTGGCCTGAGCGCTCATGCCGAGCCGATTGAAGCAGGCAAGCAATATGTTGAGCTGAGCAACCCCGTTGCGATTTCAAAGCCCGGCAAAATCGAAGTGGTTGAGCTGTTCTGGTACGGCTGTGGGCATTGCTATCAGTTCGAGTCGACGATCAACCCGTGGATCGAAACACTGCCGGAAGACGTCAACTTTGTGCGTATCCCGGCCATGTTCGGTGGCATGTGGAACGTTCACGGCCAGCTGTTCATCACCCTTGAGGCGATGAAGGTTGAGCACAAGGTGCATGGCGCGATATTCGATGCCATTCACATGCAGGGCAAGAAGCTCGCGACCCCGGAAGAAATGGCCGATTTCCTCGCGGCTGAAGGTGTCGACAAGGACGCTTTCCTCAAGACGTACAACTCCTTTGGCGTGAAGAGCCAGCTGGAAAAGGCCAAGAAACTGGCCATGGCGTATCAGATCACGGGCGTACCAGTGATGATCGTAAATGGTAAATATCGTTTCGATATCGGCAGCTCGGGTGGCCCTCAGCAGGCCCTGCAAGTGGCCGATCACCTGATTGCCAAAGAGCGCGCCGCGCAGTAACAGGCGCGCGCGGATCACGCGTTAATGCTCAGGCGCTGGCCAGCCAAGCGCGCGGTTGGCCTGTGCGATGCACAGGTCAACCCGTGTTGCCTGCCCGCGGATGACTGGCCGCAAAATGGCCGTCTACGCCTGCTCAGCTTCAATATTCAGGTGGGCATTAGCACTCAGCGTTACCACCATTACCTGACGCGCAGCTGGCAGCACTTGCTACCGGCTGCCGGGCGTAGCGGCAATCTGCAACGGATTGGCGATCTACTCGGTGATTTTGACCTGGTGGCGCTGCAAGAGGTCGATGGTGGCAGCCTGCGTTCGGGTTACGTCAATCAGGTCGAGCACCTGGCTCGTCTTGGCGCCTTCCCTTATTGGTATCAGCAACTCAACCGCAACCTCGGCCGCCTGGCCCAGCACAGCAATGGTGTACTCAGTCGTTTGCGCCCCAGCCTGATGGAAGACCATCCGCTGCCCGGCCCGCCTGGTCGTGGCGCGATGCTGTTGCGTCTTGGCGAAGGTCCGGATGCAGTGGCTGTGGTGATGATGCACCTGTCCCTTGGCGCGCGTACCCGCACCCGTCAGTTAGCTTACATCCGTGAGTTGCTCAGTGATTATCGGCATGTTGTGCTGATGGGCGACATGAACACCCATGCCAACGACCTGCTGCAGTTCTCGCCGCTGCGCGATCTTGAGCTATTTGCGCCGCAAATCGAGGCCACGTTCCCCAGTTGGCGGCCGCAACGCTGCCTTGACCATATTCTGCTCAGCCCCAGCTTGCCGCTGGAGCGCTGCGAGGTGCTGTCGCAGCCGATTTCTGACCACCTGCCAGTGGCGGTGCAAATTCGCCTGCCTACTTCACTCTTTGCGCCTGCAACGCCTATGCTGATTGAGCCTTGAACGTGGACTGTAACCATGACCGATGATGCCCAGCGCTGGAAAAGTAAGTACCTGGAAAGCTTGGAGCAGCAAGAGAAACTGGAACGCCGCTGGAATGCCCGCCTCGACCTGTTGAGGCGTGGGTTGGTGCGCAGCTCGCTGGCGGCCGAGGGCAGTGACAAATCGGTCGACCAGTGTATGCAGGAACTGCGCGATATTTTGCGTCGCGACGATATTGATTCCGGACTGTCTGCGCTTATTCCACGCTTGGAAAAGGCCGTGCTCGACTCTGAGAAAAGTCGTCAGGAGCGGCTTGAGCTGAACGTATCAGGGGTGACCAGCCTGACCGATCAGCTGTTGGCCCTGGATCCGCCGCGTGAGGTGCGCAAAGCGCTGAAGCAGTTTGCCAAGCGCATCGAAGAGCGTGCCAGTCAGCCACGCGAGCTGCCTGCGCTGCTCAGTGAGTTGAGCCGCCTGCAGCAGCAAGCCCTGGCAGCGATTGAGAATGAGGCGGATACAGCGCGGCCAGGTTTCCTGCAGCGCCTGTTTGGTAGCAAGGAGGCAGCATCAAGCAGCCCTGCTGATAGCGCGCCTGCCCAGGTGGACAGGCCACAACCAGCGTCGCCAGAATCTGCACCAGACACACCACTTGAGAGTCCAGCGCCTGCGGTTGAGCCGTTGCTCCGCCCGAGCAATGCTGCACCTGCACCTGCACCTGCACCTGCACCTGCACCTGCATCCGCATCCGCTCCTGCAGAACCTGCCACGCTAAGTGCTGAGCCGGAATCGGCGTCAGAGTCGCCGACAACCGCCGCGTCGATCCCCCAGACGCTCTCAGCCTCTGAAGCAGTTTTGTCGATGCAAGAGGAGGGCGATCCGGCCTACGCGCTGCCCGCCATTCCCGAGCCAGGTTACAGCGCCGTTGCGCCGCATATCGGCAGCAGCCTGCTGGGCCTGCTCGATGAGCTGGAGTTGCCGGAGCGGCATCAGCCGCAGGGCGAGGCGCTGCGCCAGCGCGTGCAGGGCGGCCTGAACTGGTACGAATTGGTCGCGGTGCTGGACGATTTGGCGGTGCTGGTGCTGGCCGTCACCGACAGCGGTCAGCGTGAGTTTGCCGGTTACTTGAAACAGCTGAATGAGCGCTTAGCATCGTTTCTCAGCACCCTTAGTGAAGCGCATGAGGGCTATAGCGAGTCTGTAGAGAGCGCCCGCAGCTTTAATCAGGAGCTGCGTGAACAAGTCAGTGGTTTGCAGGCCAGTGTGCTCGATGCCGTCGACCTGCAGACGCTCAAGCAATCCCTGGAGGCGCGTCTGGATGGCTTGCTGAGCACGGTTAGCGCGCACCAGAAGCACCGGGACGGCCATGAAGAACAAGTGGCGCAGCGCCTGCAAAGCCTGACCCAAAAGGTCGCAGATATGGAGCAGGAGGCGCAGAGTTTCCGTGATCACCTCGAAGAGCAGCGACAAAAAGCCCTGATCGACCCGCTGACCGGTCTGCCCAATCGTGCCGGTTGGAGCGAGCGCTTGGAGTTGGAAATGGCGCGCTGGAAGCGCTATGGCGGTGAGTTGCTATTGGCCGTGCTGGATATCGATCACTTTAAGCGGATCAATGACGGCTACGGCCATTTGGCAGGCGACAAGGTACTGAAGATCATTGCCGGTGAATTATCCAAGCGCCTGCGCAAAACAGATTTTATTGCGCGCTTTGGCGGCGAGGAGTTTGTCCTGCTGATCCCTTCGACGCCTCTGGAGGGCGGCCAGCAACTGCTGCAAACCCTGCTGGATGGCGTCGAACAGTGCCCGTTCCACTTTCGCGGTGAGCGGGTGACCATCACCCTGTCGGCTGGCCTGACCGCCTTTGCTAATGATGAGGGCAGCGACACGGTGTTTGAGCGCGCCGACCAGGCGCTCTACCGTGCCAAAGGCGGTGGGCGTAATCAGGTTGTGCTGGGCTGAACCCGGCCACCTCAAGCCACGGCGTAGAGGTAGGGCTTCCAGCTTTCAGGAATGTTCCCCAGCTGCGGGTAACCGAGGTTGCGTAGATGCCCGCCCGCGAGCAGGAAGGGTGTATGCCGCAGCGCCTGCGGTACGTCGCGCAGCTCCGGTAGCCAGAGGCTGACGTATTGGGCGTCGGGGTCGTACATGCGTGCTTGGCGCAACGCATTGAACACTCGGTTTTGCCGTGGGTCATTTCCCACGCCAGCCAGGTAGGCCCAGTTGCCCCAGTTGCTGGCTGGGTCGTAATCAATCAGGTGTTCTTCGAACCAGGCCGCGCCATGGCGCCAATCCTGTTGCAGGTCATTGATTAAATAACTGGCAACCACCTGCCGACCGCGGTTGGACATAAAGCCGGTGGCGGCCAGTTCGCGCATATTGGCATCCACCAACGGCATACCGGTACGCCCGCGCGACCAGTCCTGAAAGCGTTGATCCAAAGGTTGCACTGTATCCGCGCCAGCCTTGAGGCCGCCCGCTTTGAATAGCGCGCTGCCGTGGCGCAGCAGCGTCCAGCGGAAGAAATCCCGCCACAGCATCTCAACCCACAGCCAGTGCGTTGAGTCATTGCGCTTGTATTGCGCCTCGTGACGGCGCAGCTCGGCGATTACCCGGCGTGCCGACAGGCTGCCATTGGCCAACCAGGGTGAGAACTTCGACGAATACTCGGTGCCTAGCATGCCGTTACGGGTGTCCTTGTACTGCCTTACGCCTTGAGTCTTCCACAGGTAGTCACGCAGTCGGGCGAGGGCGGCTGGTTCGCCTCCAGAGAAGGGAAAGGCGCTGGACGATACGCTGAGTGGCTCACCCAGGCCCAGCTGAGAGAGCGTGGGCAGCGGCTGCATCAGTGCCAGTGCGCCATCAGGCAATACCGGCAATCGCTGCGGTGCGTGACGCGGTTGGAACACGTGCAAGCGTTCTTCGACCAGGCTGCGGAACTGACTAAACACTGATGGCAACTGATCAAGGCTGAAAGGCAGTTCTTCGCTGCGCAGCAGGTTGTTGGCGGGCAATTGTTGCAGGGCAATCGGGCCGAGTTGTTGAGCGACCTGTACCACCTGGGCTTGTTCGTCGGGCGCGATTTCCGCCAGGGTCAGCACCTGGTCCAGGTTGAACTGCGCCACCAGTTGTGGGATGACCTGCTGCGGTGTGCCGATAACCACCAGCAGGTGTGAGCCACGCTGGTGCAATTCAGCCTCCAGCGCCACCAAGCTTTCCAGTAAAAACGCGCGCGATGCACACCCATGCGGCGCATGCCAAATGCGTTGAGCTGTAGCAAGGCGGGGTCCAGGACATACACCGGCAGCAGGCACTCGGCCGCCAGGCCCGCCTGGAGGGCGGGGTGGTCATCAAGGCGGAGATCCTGTTTGAACCACAGCAAGGCGCGCATTGGGTGTTCTCCATATTGGTACATAAGCTGTACAGGATTGCTGTGTTTGTACAGATGCCAGTCTAGCAGTGTCAGGCATCGCTTGCATGTGGCCTCAAGGCCTGTGCTGTTCTGCTTGATCCAAGGCGTTTTCTGCTGCGGGAGGCACTAAACTGTGCCGATCTGTAGAGGAGTAGTCATGGATATTTTCGGCATCGCCGCGTTGATCTTTCTGGTCACCGACCCCTTCGGCAACATCGCCATCTTTATCGCCGCACTGAAGAATGTACCGGCCAAGCGCCGCCTGTGGGTCGCCGCCCGCGAGTTGTTGTTCGCCCTGGCGCTGCTGCTGTTGTTTCTTACCTTTGGCGACAAAGTGCTCAGCGCTCTGGGGCTGTCGCGCGAGGCAACGGCAATTGCGGGCGGTATCATCCTGTTCGTCATCGCCATGCGCCTGATCTTCCCCGGCCCGCAGGGGGTATTAGGCGATGTGCCAGATGGCGAGCCGATGCTGGTGCCGCTGGCCACGCCGGCGGTGGCGGGGCCCTCTGCTCTGGCGGTATTGATGACCCTGCGCAACACTCATGAAGGGCCGCTCTGGGAGCTTTACGCGGCGGTGCTACTGGCTTGGGCGTTGACCGCCTTTATTCTGTTGCAGGCCTCGTTTCTGCAGCGTTTTCTCGGACCTCGCGGGTTGACTGCAGTGGAGCGATTGATGGGCATGCTGTTGATTATGCTCAGCGTCGATATGCTGCTGGATAACCTGCAAAGCGTGTTGCATATCAGCCCATGAAAGCTTTTTGTTTGAGTGTTTTAGCCCTGCTACTGGCCGGTTGCAGCAGCGGCCCGCGCATTGATGATAGTTACACCGCCATCGGCCAGAACAGCCGGGTGCAATACATCGTGCTGCATTACACCTCTGCCGATCTGCAGCGCTCACTGCAGTTACTCACTGAAGAGGAGGTCAGCAGCCATTACCTGATCGGCGAGGCGCCGGCGACCATTTACCGATTGGTCGATGAGAATCGCCGCGCCTGGCATGCCGGTGTGAGCGAGTGGCAGGGGCGCACCTGGCTAAATGGCACAACCATTGGCATTGAGCTGGTTAACCAGGGGTTTTATGACACCCCCACGGGGCGACATTGGCAGCCCTTTGCTCCCGCGCAGATCGACGCGCTGATTGTCTTGCTCAAGGACATCATGCAGCGCCATCAACTGGCGCCCGGCAGCATCATCGCGCACAGCGATATTGCCCCACAGCGCAAGGTTGATCCCGGTCCGCTGTTCCCCTGGAAGCGCCTCGCCGATGCTGGCCTGATGCCCTGGCCGGATCCCGTCGAGGTGGCGCGCCAGCAAGTGCTGTTCAGTGCCAGCCTGCCGAGTGTGCAGTGGTTTCAGGAGCAACTGGCACGCCAGGGCTATGCCGTGCCCCGGCACGGTGAATTGGACCCGGCCACGCGCAACGTGATTGCCGCCTTGCAGATGAAGTACCGCCCAGCCCGTTATGACGGCGAGCCGGATGCGCAGACGGCTGCGTTATTGGTGGTTCTGGCCGGGATGGCTGCGCAGCACTGAGTGCCTAGCTGGGGTGCTACTTGTTAACAAACGCAGAAGCAGTGACTGCTTCGGCGTTTTTTTATGTGTGGACGTCTGTTTTTGACTGAGATTCTAGTAATCGTTCTGCTGAAACTGTTATTTTGTAAAATGTATACAAAGTTGTAGCCAAGAGGTTTTTTCTTTGTCTACATTGTACGCACAAGAACAACAGCGAGATCCTCAGCATGACGACTTCACCTGTTACGCCGTCTTCTACGTCGCGTCCGGAAGATGAAAACCTCGGTATCGGTGCTAACTTCGCTTATGGCCTGCAGCATGTGCTGACCATGTATGGCGGCATCGTTGCAGTACCGCTGATCATTGGTCAGGCCGCAGGGCTGTCGCCGGCGGATATCGGCCTGCTGATCGCGGCTTCGCTGTTTGCCGGTGGTTTGGCAACCTTGTTACAAACGCTCGGGTTACCCTTCTTCGGTTCGCAATTGCCGCTGGTCCAGGGCGTGTCCTTTGCCGGCGTGGCGACCATGGTTGCGATTCTCGGTAGCGGAGGTGAGGGTGGCCTGCAAGCCGTATTCGGTGCGGTGATTGCCGCCTCGCTGATCGGGCTGTTGATTACCCCGGTGTTTTCGCGCATTACCAAATTCTTCCCGCCGCTGGTCAACGGTATTGTCATCACCATTATCGGCCTGACCCTGATGCCGGTAGCTGCGCGTTGGGCGATGGGTGGCAACAGCCAGGCCGCCGACTTCGGCAGCATGGCCAATATCGGCCTGGCCGCGCTGACCCTGGCTACCGTGCTGCTGCTGAGCAAAGTGGGCAGTGCCAGCATCTCGCGCCTGTCGATCCTGCTGGCCATGATCATCGGTACCCTGGTCGCCGTAGCGCTGGGTATGGCGGATTTTTCCAAGGTGTCTCAAGGGCCGATATTCGCCTTGCCTTCGCCGTTCCATTTCGGCATGCCGACCTTTCACGTCGCGGCCATTATCTCGATGTGTATTGTGATCATCGTCACCCTGGTGGAAACCTCGGCGGACATCCTCGCGGTCGGTGACATCATCGAAACCAAGGTTGACTCCAAGCGCCTCGGCAATGGCCTGCGGGCTGACATGATCTCCAGCGTATTCGCGCCGATCTTCGGCTCCTTCACCCAGAGTGCCTTTGCCCAGAACGTCGGCTTGGTGGCTGTGACCGGGGTCAAGAGTCGTTATGTGGTGGCGTCGGCGGGCTTGATTCTGGTGACCCTGGGGCTGCTGCCGATCATGGGTCGCCTGGTGGCGGCGGTGCCAACGTCAGTCTTGGGCGGGGCCGGTGTGGTGTTGTTCGGTACTGTGGCGGCGAGCGGTATTCGCACGCTGTCCAAGGTTGATTACCGCAACAACATGAACCTGATCATTGTCGCCACCTCGATTGGTTTCGGCATGATCCCCATCGCCGCACCGACCTTCTATCACCAGTTCCCATCCTGGTTTGAAACCATTTTCCACTCGGGCATCAGCTCGGCTGCGATCATGGCCATTGCGCTCAACCTGCTGTTCAACCACTTCAAGACCGGCAACTCCGAGAATCAGTCGGTCTTCGTGGCGGCCAGCGAACGCACCTTGGGCTTCCAGGATGTGGCGGCCTTGAACGACGGTGACTACTTCAAGGGCGGTAAGTTGTTCGATGCTGAAGGCAAAGAAGTGCCGCTGGTCAAGGATGCCGCTAGCCATTAGGCCCGTTGCGCGACTAAACCTGAGCCAAGGGTGAGCCGGTACGCGTCGCCAGTAACATGAGAACGCCGCCTTTAAGGCGGCGTTCTCATGTGTGGCGGGTGCCAGGCTGCACAAGTGGGTGCGCAGCAAGAGCGTCTTAGGTGGGCAGTAGTACAAAGAACTGCGTGCCCTGGCCCACCTGAGATTTCACCCCGATGTAACCGCCGTGCAATTGCACAATCTCTTTGCACAGCGCCAGGCCCAGGCCTGCACCGCCCTTTTTGCGGCTGACCTGCACGAATGGCTCGAAAATCCGCGCCTGTTGGCGAAAGGGAATGCCCTCACCATCATCACTCACGCTTAGCTCGACGCGCTTATCCCGCCGGCGGGCACGTAGGTGCACCGTGCCGCCAGGGTGCGTGTGCCGCAAGGCATTGCCGATCAGGTTGTCGAGCACCCGTTCGATTTGCAGTGGATCGACCTGCAACAGCGGTAAGTCTTCTTCTGCTTCGAGGTGCAGCGTCACCTGTAACTGCGCTGCTTGCATGGTGAAACGCTGCTGGGTTAGACGCAGCAGCGGCTCGACGCTGCACTCGACTCGTTCAAGGCTTTGCAGGCCGTTCTGGTAACGCGAGAAATTCAGCAGATCATTGATCAGGCGTAACAGGCGCTGCATCTCTTCGTCCACGGTGCTGAGCAGGTCAGCCTCACGGCTGTCCTCGGGGTATTGCATGCGCTCCTGCAGCAGCGAGAACGCCATCAGCATGCCGGTCACTGGGGTGCGCAGCTCGTGGGAGGCGCGCAGCACAAACTCGCTGCGCACCCGCTCGAACGCGCGTTGTTCGGTGACATCGCGCAGCACCATCACCGCGCCGGAGGGACGTTCGCCGTCGTGGCTGACCGCCGCGAGGCTGTAGGCCAGCAGACGTTGCTCACCCTCGATGTCGACCTGCAGGTCGTCCAACGCCTCTTCCAGCGGTTTGCCTTGTAGCACCCGGTGCAACTGGGTTTGCAGGTCTGAGTGCTGCAGGGTCAATGCGGCGCGTTGGCCGAGTTGGCTTGCGTCCCAGGCCAACTGGCGTTGCGCCACCGGGTTGAAGTGTTCGACGTCACCTTGGCGATCGAAGATCAGCAGGCCATCGTCGATGCTGTCGAGTACCGCGTTAAGGCGTTGTTGCTCGGCTTTTAGGGCCTGGATATCACTGTTTTTAAAGGCCCGCAGCGCTTCGGCCATTAACCCGAAGCGCTGGCTCAGTGAGGCGATTTCGGTGACCGGGGGCGTGGGCAGGCTGACGTGAAAGTCGCCGCGGCCGATCTGGTCCGCGGCGATAGCCAGTTCCTCAATGGGTCGGCCAAGGCGGCGGGCAACGCTGTGTGCAGTGACAAAGCTGATCAATAACACCGCCAGGCCGATCAGGCCGAGCAGCGCGATAATCAGCCAGGTGCGTTCGCGAGCGTTCTGTTGCTCAAGATGCACCTGGCTGACGTAGTGCATTTGCATGTCATTGATGCGGTCGCGCAACGCGCGCAGGGCCAGGGTGAAGTCATCGTTTTTGAGCAGGTTGCGGCGTACCTCGGCGGGCGAGTCTAGAAACTTTTGATAGACATCATAGGTGCGCTGGATCGCGATCACCGCCTGATGATCGTTGGCATTTGTAGAGTCGTTTGCGGCTTTGCGCAGCCATGCATTAAAGCGAGCATCCGAGGCTTTCAATGCTGGCCGGTCGAGCTTGTCGGCAATGATCAGGCTGACCTGGATGCCCATCTCTTGGCGCAGGCCGAGTGAGGCATCGATGATGTTCATGTTGCGGGTCATGGCTTCATTTTGGCTTTTGCTCAACTGCCAGATGCTGAACATGCCCAGCAGTAACCCGACCAACGCGGCCGTGACCAAGGCTCCACCGCTGATGAACAGCTGGTTACGCAACCTCATAGGTCGAGCTGCTTGCGTTTGCGGTACAGCGTTGAGGCGTCGATGCCCAGTGTTTTAGCGGCTTGGTCGAGCGTGCCGCTATTGGCCATTACCGCGCTGATATGGGCTTTCTCCAATGCCTCCAAGCTCATCTGCGCGCCGGCCTGCGGGCTGTTCAACTCGGTATTGGGGGTGAGGCCGAGGTGGCTGACCTGCACCTGCTCCTCTGCGCAGAGGATGCTGGCGCGCTCGACCACATTGCGTAATTCGCGAATGTTGCCTGGCCAGGCGTAGCTGAGCAGCGCCTCGCGCGCCGCATCACTGAAGGCCCGCACGGGCCGTGCATAGTCGCTGACAAAGCGCGCGAGAAAGCGCTCGGCCAGCACCATGATGTCTTCGCGGCGCTCGCGCAGCGCGGGCAGGGTCAGGGTGATGACATTTAAGCGGTACAGCAGGTCTTCACGGAACTGACCTTGTTTGACCATCTCGTCGAGGTTGAGGTTGGTCGCCGCGACGATGCGCACATCAGCCTCGCGGGTTTGCGGGTCGCCAATGCGTTCGTAGACCTTGTCCTGAATAAAGCGCAGCAGCTTCGGTTGCAGGGCTAGTGGGAAGTCGCCGATTTCATCGAGAAACAGGGTTCCGCCATCGGCCTGGCTGACGCGGCCCTGAGTGCTTTCGGTGGCGCCGGTAAACGAGCCGCGGTTGTGCCCGAACAGTTCGCTCTCCATCAGCTCGGCGCTCAAGGAGGGGCAGTTGATGGTCACGCAGGACTTTTTCGCGCGCTTGCTCCAGCTGTGGATGGCCTGGGCCAGCTCCCCCTTGCCAGTGCCGGACTCGCCGAGAATCAGGATATTGGCATCGGTGTCGGCCACCTGCTTCGCGGTTTGCAGCACCGTCATCATGGCGGGGTTGTGCGAGTCCAAACCTTCGCCGGGCTTACGCGCATGGCCTTCGAGGTGCTCCAGGCGCTCGGCCATGTGCCGAGCTTCCAGCTGTTTGCTGGCAGCCAGGCGCAATTGCTCGGGGCTGCACGGCTTCACCAGGTAATCCGCGGCGCCGGCCTGGATCGCGTCCACAGCGGTGTCGATCGCGGAGTGCGCGGTAATCATCACCACCCGCATCCAGGGGGCTTGCACGCGCATGTGGGTGAGGACCTCCATGCCGTCGTCGTTGCCGAGGCGCAGGTCGAGAAAGCACAGATCAAACACCTGGCGCAGTAATAACGCGTCGGCCTGGGCTGCACTGTTGGCCGTGCTGACCTGATAGCCCTGGTCTTCCAGGCAGTAACGGAAGGTGCGCAGGATGGCGGGCTCATCATCGACTAGCAGAATGCGACCGAGGGGCTGTGAAGAGGTGTTCATAGTGCTCTCCTTGGCGGGGGTACTGAGGCTTAGTCCGTGATCTGTCGTGCAAGTTGCACGGCGCAGAGTAGGCAATCATGCAGCTTGCACACTGGTCGGTTTCTTTTTGCTTCCATAAGTAATTGATTTTAATGGTTTTATTATTTTCTTATGGCCTGGCATGGGCCTTGCGACAGTGAGGTGTAAGTCGCCCACAGCGACACAGACACTGCAATCCATTGGAGGAACTGCCATGCATAAGTTAAAGACTCTGGCCTTGGCCACCGCGACCGCCGGGATGATCGCGCTGGTGCCGTTCAGCGCATTTGCCGCAGAGGGTGATATGAGCCGTGAGCTCAGTGCGGCTCGCCAGGAAGGCTCGGTGTGGACTGCATTCGCCCTCAATCGTCATCTCAACCCGTTCGCCATTGATGTGGATGTCGAGAACGGCACTGCGACCATCAGCGGCACCGTGGAAAATTCGGTCGAACGTGATTTGGCTGAGCAGATTGCCCTGGGTGTCGAGGGCGTAAACAAGGTCAACAACCAGCTCAAGCTGGACCCGAAGTTCGAGGCCAAAGCCAGCAGCGAACCGAATATGGCGCAGCGTTTTGAAGACGCCACGCTGGCGGCCACCGTTAAGTCCAAGCTGCTGTGGAACAGCAACACCGAGGGCCTGGACATCAATGTTGATGCCGAGAACGGCAAGGTGACCTTGAACGGTAGCGCGCAAACGCCGCAGGCCAAGGAGCTGGCGGGCCGCTTGGCCGCCAACACTGATGGCGTGCGTGAGGTGAGCAACCTGTTAAGCGTGAGCGCCGCCGACAGCACCGCGGCCAAGGCACAAGACGCGGCGGATGACGCGGCTGCGGCGATCAGTGATGCGTGGATTACCAGCAAGGTTAAATCCAGCCTGATCTACAGCCGCAACTTGGACGGCCTGAGCATCACCGTGGATACCCAGAACGGCATGGTCAACCTGAGCGGCCTGGTGCTGAGTAATGCCGAAAAACAATTGGCCGTAGAAACCGCGCGCAACATCCGTGGTGTGCGCGGCGTAGACGCTGATGCATTGCGCATCGAGAGCTAATTCAGCGGGCTGTCGCTTATCCGCGGCAGTCAACTTTTAAGGCGGTTACCGCCGCCGTTCCAGCCAGAGGAGCGTCACCATGACTGACAAAATCCAGCAACTGAACGAGCTGATTGAAATTACCCGTGACGGCCAGCGCTTTTATCAGCACGCCCACGACGAAGTGAAAGATGTGCGCTTGCAGGCGCTGTTCCGTGACATGTCACAGAACAAGACCGAGCTGATCCGCGCGCTGTCGGTAAAAGTCGCCGCCAACCAGCAGAAACCCGCTGACGGCGGCACCTTCATCGGCAAGCTGCGCCAAGTGTATGCCGATACCAAGGCCAACTTGGTCAGCGACACCGAGGCCACCTACGTGGCGCAACTGGAAGAGGCTGAAGACCGCATTCTGCATGCCTTTGAGGATGCGCTGGAAAGTGCCGAGCCGGGCGTGCAAGCCCTGCTCGCGGCCGAAATGCCCAAAGTGCGCGCCAGCCATGACCGCATGCGCAACCTGAAGCAGTCCATGCAGTAACAGCAAGCCCGGCCCGGTGTGGCCAGTGCTACACCGGGTCATCTCGCGCCGCGGCGCACACTTGAGTAGAGAAGGAGTTTCGCCATGTTGAGTTGGGCCATTACCTTTCTGATCATTGCCATCATCGCTGCCGTTCTGGGCTTTGGCGGTATCGCCGGCACCGCTACGGGTATCGCGAAGATTCTCTTCGTGGTGTTCCTGGTGATGTTTATCGTCTCCTTCATCATCGGCCGTCGGCCGCGCGGTTAAAGGAGTTCCCATGACCTTCAAGACGCTGCTTGCCGCCCTGTTGCTGGGCGGCAGTGCGGCGGCTTTGGCCGCGGATACCGATGGCCAATTCCGCCTTAACGAACTGCTCGCCAGTGACCCGGCCTACCAGCAGAGCTGGCAGGAACTGGTTGAAGACGAAAGCCGTCTGCCGGAGTGGGTGCTCAACCTCAATGGTATCGCCAGCCCCATGCAGGGCCTGGAAGACGACGGCGACAAATACCTGGTCGGCCAGCTGTGCGAAGCGCAAAACTGCTTCAACCAGCGCCTCTATGTGGCTTTCAGCTGGGACAAGGACGAAGCCTATGGCCTGTATGTGCAATTGCCCGACGGCCTGCCGGCGGACAAAGCGCCCAGCCAACACGCCACCCTGCGCTGGCTGGGTGAGCCAGACGAAGCGACTCAGCAGCTGCTGCAAGAGCAGCTGAAAAGCGACCCTAACTGGTATTAGTGGTGCGGCTGTGGGAGGGGCTTTAGCCGCGAGGCGTTCAGCGCCTTCAAGGTCAATCGCGGCTCAAACGGAGCGCCTCCCATATAACCTCGACATATCCGGCCCATACGCCACATGGGCGCGATGAAAAGCCCCAACACCACACCCCATCTGCATCAGCCGCGCTATCATCGCGCCCATTGATTGGGGAGAGACAGCATGCTCAACGGCCTGTGGCTGGGGTTTTTCGTGGTGGCGGCCATTGCCGGGCTGTCGCGCTGGTTACTCGGTGATGACCCGGCGGTGTTTGCCGCCATGGTCGAGAGCCTGTTTGCCATGGCCAAGCTGTCGGTTGAGGTCATGGTGCTGCTGTTCGGCACCCTGACCTTGTGGCTCGGCCTGCTGCGTATCGCTGAAAAAGCCGGCCTGGTCGATGCCCTAGCGCGGATGCTCGGCCCGCTGTTTGCGCGGCTGATGCCAGAAGTGCCGCGTGGTCATCCGGCTCTTGGTTTGATCACCATGAACTTCGCCGCCAATGGCCTGGGCCTGGACAACGCCGCCACGCCGATTGGCCTCAAGGCCATGCGTGCTCTGCAGACGCTCAACCCCAGCAGTACCACGGCCAGTAACGCGCAAATACTCTTTCTGGTGCTCAACGCCTCGTCGTTGACCCTGTTGCCGGTGACCATCTTTATGTACCGCGCCCAACAGGGGGCGCCTGATCCAACCCTGGTATTCCTACCCATTCTGTTGGCCACTAGCGCCTCGACCCTGGTCGGCCTGCTGTCGGTGGCGCTGATGCAGCGTCTGCGCCTGTGGGATCCGGTAGTGCTGGCCTACTTGGTGCCCGGCGCGCTGGCGCTGGGTGCCTTTATGGCGCTGCTCGCCGGCATGTCAGCCACGGCGCTGGCGGCCCTCTCGTCGCTGGCCGGCAACCTCACTCTATTCGGCATCATCCTGCTGTTTCTGCTGATGGGCGCGTTGAAGAAAGTGCCGGTGTACGAGGAGTTTATCGAAGGCGCGAAAGAAGGCTTCGACGTGGCCAAGAGCCTGCTGCCTTATCTGGTGGCCATGCTCTGCGCGATTGGCGTGTTGCGGGCCTCCGGCGCGCTGGAGTTTGGCCTCGACGGCATTCGCTGGCTGGTCGAGGCGATTGGCTGGGACACGCGCTTTGTTGAAGCGCTGCCCACGGCCATGGTCAAACCCTTCTCCGGCAGCGCAGCGCGCGCCATGCTGATTGAAACCATGCAAACCCAGGGTGTCGACAGCTTCCCCGCGTTGATCGCCGCCACGGTGCAGGGCAGCACAGAAACCACCTTCTACGTGTTGGCGGTTTACTTCGGTGCGGTCGGCATTCAGCGCGTACGACATGCCGTGGGCTGTGCGCTACTGGCCGAGTTTGCCGGTGTGGTAGCCGCCATATCCGTCTGCTACTGGTTCTTCGGTTAGGTGTACGGCAACGCTCTGCTGCGCGTCGGCCCTGCGGCGTTAAAAACGGGCTTGCAGGGCTCTAGCTCGCGAGAGCTCAGATAGGTTTATCTGATGGTTACTCCACCACCTTAAACCGCAGCACGCCAATCATCTGCCCGGCCTCGGTCAGCACCTGCACCTGCCAGCGGCCCACGGCATCGGCCGGGAAGTTCTGTTTGTGGGTCCAGGCGCGATAGCCTTCTTTGCGTCCGCCGTGGATATTCAGGGCGATGCGCTCGACTTCGCCGCCATCGCGGCGCCACACGTGATAAATCCGCTCATTCAACCCACGCGGTGCGTTGATCGCGGTGTAGGCGAACAGGCCCTGGCTGCGCAGTTGCGCCACGCTCAATTGCTTGATGCTTTCGCCCGGCGCGCGGTTCTGGTTGTCGAATTCGCTGGTGACCGCCACCTCGGTCAGCCATAGGGTCGCGGGCGGCACCCAGACGCGTACCAGCCAGCCGCCTGCGCCAATGGCCAGGGTCATCCCAATCAGCAGTAAGCCCCGCCACCAGCGTTGCACGGTGATGATCGTGAACAGTGAG
This sequence comes from Gammaproteobacteria bacterium, assembly GCA_018816095.1. Taxonomy (GTDB): domain Bacteria; phylum Pseudomonadota; class Gammaproteobacteria; order Pseudomonadales; family Pseudomonadaceae; genus Aquipseudomonas; species Aquipseudomonas spirodelae. Next base: position 16,289 of record JAHIWP010000048.1, on the reverse strand, counting down.
GGAAACGACAGAATCACCGCCGCCGCTAACGCCAGTTGATAGCTCTGCGGCGTGGTCAGTTTGAAGATGATCGGCAGCGCCGTGAGTAGCACGGCGAACAGGGCCAGGGTGTGATAGGCGAGAAACAGCCAGCGCTTGGGCGCCAGCCATTTGTAGTACAGCGGGTCGATGATCGAGATCAGCGCCGCGCAAGCCAGTAGGCCGCTGAACAGCAACTGGCCGCTGTTCCAGGTGGTGGTAATAAAGAAGAACGGCAGAACGAAGAACAGGCTCTCCTGGTGGATCATCTGCGTCGCGTAGCGCAACAGCGGCGGCGGTAACTCGAAGCCGAACCACTGGGCGATGCGCTCGCGCAGGATGTTTTCCATGATCAGCCACAGCCAGCTGACCAGCATTACCAATGCCAGCACCCGCGCCAGTTCGGCCTGGCGCTCGACCAGCAGAAAGCTCGCCAGCCCCGAGGCAAAGCCGAAGATCGCGACCAGCCCGGGGTTGCGTTGTACCAGGGCGATCAGCTTGAAAAACTGTTGTTTCAGTGCGGGCATGGCTTGACTCGATTATTCCGACCAGACGGCCAGACGGTTGCCGCTGGGGTCTTTGAACTCAAAGCGCCGGCCACCGGGGAAACTGAAGATTGCCTGAGTGATCTGCCCACCCGCTGCGGCTACCTGAGCACACACGCCTTGCAGATCGGTGGCGTAAATCACCACCAGCGGCCCGCACCCCACAGTGCTGTCGGTGGTAAAGCCGCCCGTCATGCGTCCGTCGGTAAAGCTGCTGTAGTGCGGACCGTAGTCGGTAAAGCGCCAGCCGAAGACCTTTTCATAGAACTGCTTGAGCGCAGGCAGATCAACGGCGGCGAATTCGATGTAGTCGATCCGCAGGTTCTGTTCGGTTTGGCTCATGGTCGCTATCCCTAGGCGAACGATCGGGCGCAGAGCATAGCGCGCCCAGCACACCAGGGCGTAAGCATCTGTCGCCTTTGGCCATAGTGTTTGGCCAGCCTTGCCACTGCCTCCCCGCACCCCACCCGATAGCCTGCAATGGGTAAATACAGTCGGTAGAAACGCAGCCCCGCGTGCCACGTGGTCGCGCTGCATAGGGAGAGGTTAATGCGCGTTTTAATCACCGGTGCGGCTGGCTATATCGGCCAGCAACTGCTTAACCAACTGGCTATTCAGCAGCCGCAGTGGACACTGATTGCCGCCGATATACGCCCGCAGAACCGCGCGGGGATGAAGCTGAATATCGAGCCGGTGCTGCTCGATATTAGCCAGCCGGCGGCGGTGGAAAACTGTATAGCCACCTGGCAACCGCAGGCTGTCGTGCACCTGGCTTCGGTGGTCACCCCACCGCCCGGCATGAGCGAAGCGCACTTGCATGCCATCGATGTCGGCGGCACCCAGGCGCTGATCCGCGCGGCGGCGGCACATGGCGTTGAACAGCTGATCGTCACCAGCTCCGGCGCCGCCTATGGCTATGGCCCGCAAAACGCCGAGTGGCTGGACGAAGACCAACCGCTGCATGGCCATGCGCAGTTCGCTTACGCCAAGCACAAGCGCGAAGTAGAGCTGCTGCTGGCCGAGGCACGGGTGCAGCATCCGCAACTCAAGCAGCTGGTGCTGCGCCCCGGCACCATTTTGGGTAAGCGGGTGAACAATCAGATTACCGAGCTGTTTAAGCAACGCGCAGTGCTGGGCATCCGTGGTAGCGACAGCCGCTTCGTATTTATCTGGGATCAGGATGTGGTGGACATCATCTGCCGCGGCCTGCGCCAGCAGAGCGCCGGCATCTTCAACCTGGCCGGCGACGGCGCGCTGTCACTCAAGGACATCGCCGAACTGCTCGGTAAACCGTATCGCGCCCTGCCAGCCTGGCTGATCCGCGCCGCATTACGCGTGCTGAAACCCCTCGGCCTCAGCCCCTACGGCCCGGAGCAGGTGGATTTTCTGCGTTATCGCCCGGTGCTGAGCAATCGTCGGCTTAAACAGGAATTCGGCTTTAGCCCACGCTACAGCTCGCGCGAGGCGTTTTTAGCGTTCTTGCGGGCGCAGGGGCTTTGAGGTGCTAGAGCGCTTTCTGCCGAGCGCGATACTCGCCTGGCGTGAGCCCGGTCCATTGGCGAAACGCGCGGAAGAATACGCTGGGTTCCGAATAGCCCAGCAGCAGGGCAATTTCTGCGGCGGGTAAGTCGCCACTGCTCAGGTGCTGTTCGGCCAGTTGTCGGCGGGTGTCGTTGAGCAGTTGTTGGTAGTGGCAGCCTTCTTCGGCCAGGCGCCGCTGCAGGGTGCGCTCGCTCAGGTGTAGGTGGCGCGCCAGTTCGCTGCGGTCCGGTTCGCCGCGCGCCAACTGCTCGCCCAGCAAGGCCACCACACGGGCGCTCAGCCCGGCGCTGGGCAGCCGCGCGAGTAGGGCTTCGGCATGCTGGCGCAACAGCGTTTGCAACGGTGGGTTGGCCTGGATCAGCGGCGCGCTGGCCAGGCGGCGTGGCAGGACAATGCCGTAATCACTGGCGGAAAACTGCAACGGGCAGGCGAAGATCGCGGTGTAGCTGTCCAGTACGGGCGGCTGCGGGTGCACAAATTGCGCGCGCAGCAGCTGCCAGTCATCCAGCAACGGATGCAGCATCTGCACCCAGCAGGCCATCAGTGCCAAGACGCGGGTACGGGTAGCGGGTAGCTCGGGGTGCAGCGGGCGATAGAGCAGTTGCAGTTCATCGCCCTGTTCGTGCAATTGCACTTCGCCGCCTTCGCCCACCAGACGCTGATAGCGCCGCCCGGCGTCCAGCGCATCACCTAATGTGGGGCTACTTTGCAGCAGGTAACCGAGCACGCTGAACGGGCCGGGGGCGAGGTTGCAACCCAGGGCCAGGCCGGGTTCGGCTTGTTCGATGCGGCTGAGGTGTTGCCACAGCTGTTCCTGGGTGGCGAAAGGCACGCGGGCATCGGGGTCACTGAGCTGGCTGTCGCTGAGCGCGCATGCACTCATCAATTGGCTGCGATCAATGCCCAGGCGGCTGGCGGCATGCAGCACCGCGAGGGTGATGCTGGCGCTAACCGAGGTGTGGGGTGAGTCGAGCGAGTGTTTGAGCATGGCCTGATTCTGCCCAAAGCCGCGGCTCGGCGGTAGCGATATGACGCTCGGCGAGCGGGGCAATAAATACCTGGTTACCAGCGTTGTTCGCTATTACGTCGTGCAACCTGCGCCTGAGCGGTTAGACTCTTGTCCTTCCGGGCGCACTCAAAAGGGGCGTGCGGGTCCAAAATAAACAGAAAAGGAGAACTCCCATGAAAGGTAAATCCCTGGCATGGGCCCTGTCAGCTGCACTCGCGGGTATTACCCTGAGCAGCGCCGTACAGGCCGAAGAACAATTCGTGACCATTGGCACCGGCGGTCAAACCGGCGTTTATTACGTGGCTGGTCAATCTATCTGCCGTTTCCTCAACCGTGGCGCAGCTGACCACGGTATCAAGTGCAACGCTCCAGCCAGTGGCGGCGGCGTGGCCAACGTTAACGGTATCCGCAGCGGCGAATTCAACTTCGGCATCATGCAGTCGGACCACCAGTTCAAGGCGATGAAAGGCGTAACCCCGTTCGAGAAAGAAGGCGCGATGGATGACATCCGCGCGGTGTTCTCGCTGCAGAGCGAAGTGTTCACCATTCTCGCTCGCCGTGACGCCAATATCGCCAGCTTTGATGACCTCAAAGGCAAGCGTGTCAACATCGGTAACCCAGGTTCCGGTCAGCGCGACACCCTGGAAGAAATCATGCAGGTCAAAGGTTGGGACCGTTCGGCGTTCTCCCTGGCCGCTGAGTTGAAGCCAGCTGAGCAAGCCTCGGCGCTGGGCGACAACAACATCGATGCGATGACCTACTTCGTTGGTCATCCGAATGGCGCGATCCAGGAAGCCACCACCACCACCGACGCGGTCCTGGTGCCGGTGACCGGCGCTGAAATCGACAAACTGCTGGCGGCGAAGAGCTACTACACCAAGGCTGAGATCCCAGGCGGCGTGTACAAGGGCAACGATGCACCGACTCCGTCGATCGGCGGCAAGGCTGTGCTGTCTACCTCGGCCAAGGCCAGCCCGGAAGTGGTTTACCAGCTGGTTAAGTCGGTGTTCGACAACATTGATCGCTTCAAGCGTCTGCACCCTGCATTTGCCGACCTGAAAGAAGCAGACATGATCAAAGTCGGCCTCAGTGCGCCGCTGCACGAAGGTGCTGTGCGTTACTACAAAGAGCGCGGCTGGCTGTAAAATCTGAACTTCGATCTGCTGAGCGCAACATCTGTTGGATTAACAACAGTGTCTAGCTCGCTGGATCGAAGGCAGGTTTAAGACGGCCTTCGGCCTGGAAACAGGCTAGCGTCTATACATAAGCAAACCCGCAGCTGCGAGGCTGCGGGTTTTGCCGTTTTCCGTACTCTCGAATGCAGGTTCGACCCATGCATGACAAGCAACTGTCCACCGAAGAACTGATTGCCCAGGATGTGGGTGCGCGCACCCCTCTGGGGGCCATGGCCCAGGTGATCACTGGCCTGGCCCTGCTCTGGTCGCTGTTTCAACTGTGGATCGCCTCGCCGCTGCCGTTCATCTTCGGCATTGGCGTGTTCAACGACACCGAAACCCGCTCTATCCACCTAGCGTTTGCCTTGCTTCTGGCCTTCCTCGCCTACCCGGCGTTCCAGAAGTCGCCGCGCGACCGTGTTCCGCTGTTGGATATCGCCTTGGGCCTGGTCGCTGCCGCCAGCGCCGCCTACCTGTTTATTTTCTACCAGCAGCTGGCCTTGCGCCCCGGCAGCCTGACCACGGCGGACATGCTGACGGCCTGTATTGGCATACCCCTGCTGCTGGAAGCCACGCGCCGGGTGCTTGGCCCACCGCTGGCCATCATTGCTTTGCTGTTCCTCATCTACAGCCTGGCCGGGCCCTATATGCCGGGGCTGTTGGCGCACCGTGGGGTTAGCCTCAATGCGTTGGCCAACCACCAGTGGATCACCACCGAAGGGGTGTTTGGCATTGCCCTTGGGGTGTCCACCAGCTTCGTCTTCCTCTTTGTTCTGTTTGGCGCACTGCTGGATCGCGCCGGTGCCGGGCATTACTTTATTCAGCTGGCCTTCAGCATGCTCGGGCACTTCCGTGGTGGCCCGGCCAAAGCAGCCGTGGTCGCCTCCGGTTTGACTGGGCTGATCTCCGGCTCGTCGATTGCCAACGTGGTGACCACCGGCACCTTCACCATCCCGATGATGAAGCGCACCGGCTTCTCGGCCGAGAAGGCCGGGGCCGTGGAAGTGGCCTCGTCGGTCAACGGCCAGATCATGCCGCCGGTGATGGGTGCGGCGGCCTTTTTGATGGTCGAATACATCGGCATGCCCTATGTCGAGATCATCAAGCACGCGTTCCTGCCGGCGGCGATCTCCTACATCGCGCTGCTGTATATCGTCCACCTGGAGTCGCTCAAACTCGGCCTGCAGCCCATTGGCGGCCATCAGCCCAAGCCGTGGTTACGCCGTCTAACCGGCTTTGCCTTCGGCGCTGCTCTGATCAGCGGTTTATCGTTGGCGGTGTACTACGGCCTCGGCTGGCTCAAGCCGGCATTGGGCGATTTCGCCTTGCCGGGCATCGGCGCGCTGCTGGCGCTGGTCTATCTCGGCTTGCTGAAAATCGCCGCCAGCGTGCCGGTGTTGCCTGCCGAAGACCCCGACGCGCCGCTCGACAAACTGCCGCAAACGCGCGCCGTACTGCTGTCCGGTTTGCACTTTTTGCTGCCGGTGGTGGTGTTGGTCTGGTGCCTGATGATCGAGCGCTTGTCCCCAGGCTTGTCGGCGTTCTGGGGCAGCGTAATGCTGGTAATCATCCTGCTCACTCAGCGCCCGCTGTTGACCTGGCTACGCACCGACGGCACGCATGCTCACGGTTCGTTTATGGATGGCGTGATCGACCTGCGTGAAGGCCTGATTGCCGGTGCGCGCAATATGATCGGTATCGGTATTGCCACCGCGGCGGCGGGGATGATCGTCGGTGCGGTCTCGCAAACCGGGGTTGGTCTGGTCCTGGCCGATCTGGTCGAGCTACTGTCGATGGGCAACCTGCTGCTGATGCTGGTGCTCACCGCCATTTTCAGCCTGGTGCTGGGCATGGGCTTGCCGACCACCGCCAACTACATCGTGGTGTCCAGCCTGCTGGTGCCAGTGATCGTTACCCTCGGCCAGCAGAATGGCCTGATCGTGCCGCTGATTGCCGTGCACCTGTTCGTCTTCTACTTCGGCATCATGGCCGACGTCACGCCGCCGGTGGGCTTGGCCTCGTTCGCGGCGGCGGCGGTGTCCAAGGGCGACCCGATCAAGACCGGCATTGCGGCGTTCTATTACAGCCTGCGCACGGCGATCTTGCCGTTCCTGTTTATCTTCAACACCGACCTGTTGCTGATCGACGTGGACTTTTGGCACGGCGTGCTGATCTTCATCATCGCCACTGTGGCGATGCTGATCTTCGCCGCCGGCAGCCAGGGCTTCTTCCTGGTGCGCAGCCGCTGGTATGAGAACGTCATGCTGCTGCTGGTGGCTTTCACCCTGTTCCGCCCAGGCTTCTGGATGGACATCGTGCACGACCCTTATCGCGACATTCCGCCGGCACAACTGGCTCAAGCCCTTGGCGATGTTGAAGCAGGTAGCCAGCTGCGTTTACGCATCAAGGGTGAGGATGCCGTAGGTGATGCGCGCGAGTTCAGCCTATTGCTACCTGTGCCTGAGGGTGCCAGCGGTGATGAGCGTCTGCAGAAGCTAGGCTTACTGACTTACGAGGACGGCGACAAGGTGCTGGTCGACAGCGTGACCTTCGCCAGCCCCGCCGCCGAAGCCGGCCTGCAGTTCGACCAGCAGATCCTCAAGGTCCGTGCGCCTACCCAGCGTATGACCAAAGAGCTGATGTGGATCCCCGGCTTCCTGTTGTTTGCCTTGGTGGTCTGGTTACAGCGCCGCCGTCGTAAGTTAGAAGCTTAAGCTGCGGTTTGGTCGTGGTTAACAACAAAGGCAGCTTCGGCTGCCTTTGTTGCTTTTGGTTTACTCCGCCGCCAGCTCTGCGCGATTGCGGCCGTTGTTCTTGGCTTGGTAGAGCGCGGCGTCGGCACGTCTCAGCATGTCTTCGGCGGTGCTCGCGGGGCCAGGCCGCACGGCCACCACCCCGACACTCACCGTCACATAACCAATGGGCGAGCTGGCATGCGGCAGAGCGAGATCGGCCACCGCCTGCACGACTCGCTGCGCCACATGCAGTGCATCCTGGGCGTCGCTCATGGGGCTGATAAAGACGAATTCCTCACCACCAAAACGCGCCACCACGTCGCTGCTGCGACTCAGGCTGGCCGCGAGCGCCTGAGCGACTTCGCGCAGGCAGGTATCGCCAGCCAGATGGCCATAGTGATCGTTGTAGTCCTTAAAGTGGTCCACATCCAGCATGCCCAGAGCCAGTGGCTGGCCCAGGCGCTTGGCGCGTTGCCATTCCTGCTGCAGGAGCATGTCGAAGTGCCGACGGTTGGCGATCCCTGTCAGGCTGTCGGTCAGGCTTAATGCCTCAAGCTTGCTATTGAGAACCTGCAGTTCATCGGTGCGTTGCACCACTCTCTGCTCCAATTCGCGCTCGGAGATTTTCAGGCTGTCCACCAGCTGTTGCTGGGCGTGCAGCAGTTCTACCTGCACCCTGGCCTTTTCTTTACGCATCACGTTGAGGCGATCAGCCAGAGCAAAGGCCAGCAACAGCATCTCCATGGTCGAGCCCAGCTGAACTCCGTCCACGGTAAAGGCGTTGGTTGGCACTATTCCTAACGCTCTGAGCAAGGTCATGGCGCCGCCGAAGATGAGCAGTACAAAGGCACCAAGAAAGAAATAGGCACTGCGCTGGCGCTTGTAGGCACACATCAGCACCACGACCAAGATCAACGCTGCGCAGGACAGGTAGAGCAGGATTGTCATGCGAGCGACCGCCGGCAACGCCAGCGCAAATGCCAGCGGCGATAGCAGGAATAGTACAACCAGGCCCTGCAGTAGCCGATCCATCCTCGGCATGAGGCGGTGCGTCTCCAGCATGTGCCGCATAAACAGCAGCAGAGAACTGACGGTCAGCGAGGCACCCGAGTAGTAGGCCACATTGGAATGAAGGTTAAGCCCATTCCCGAACCATGGCGGGATCATGCCGTTCTTGATCGCCAGGGTGCATGCCGTGCAGGTCACGAAAGTGATGTAGAACAGGTAGATGCGTTCGCGTAATGCAATAAACAGCATCAGGTTGAAAAGAATCATGGCGCTGGCCATGCCGAAGTACCACGCCTGTGCCACGTAGTCGTCACGCTCGTAGTCATGAAAGGCTTTAGGCGTCCAGAGTTGTAGGGGCACCAGCAGGCCAACAGTGGACTCCAGTCGTAGGTAGATCACCTGCTTACTCTGGGCCGGCAGGCTCAAGGGAAAGACGAAGTTACGATTGGGGTAGATCCGTGTGTCAAATGGGGTGTCACAGCCGGTACGGACCGACCGGTAGTGGCCATGTGCGTTAGGCAGGTATGTCTCGACGTAGGAAATGCGCGGGTTGTCGACCACCAGCATGCGCTCCAGTGGCGCATTACTGCTGTTGCCCAAGGTTATGCGTAACCAGTAAGCCGAGCGGGTAAAGCCGAGCGCCAATGCTGCAGTGGGCGGCATTTCGCCGATGAAGCGGGCTGCGTTCACCGGCGATTGTACGTCCGCCAGGCTTAGGCGGCGCTGCGGGTCTTCCAGCAACTCGACGGCCGTGGTCAGCGACAGCGCTGCGTTCGGCATGCGGGTTACATCCAGCACTTGTGCCAGGGCACCAGTCGGGATAGCCAGCAGCGCGATAAGCAGTAGACGCCAGCCAGCTAAAAGTGGCCGATAACGAGGCTTATGCATGCGAACTATCCTTTAGTGTTCAATCAGCAACTGAGGTGCCGAAGGCTGCAACGTCAGCGCAGTCTACAAGAGGGGCGCGATTGCGCACACCTTCCATACTCCGCGAGGACTGGCCTATTCCTCCACATGCAGCGCCCCCGTTTCGCCACTCTCCAGTACCACATAAGCGCTGGCGCAGAATAGCGAGTTGAGGCGTTTCATATCGGCGATCAGTTCCATGTGCAGGCCGCTGGTTTCGATGCTTTGCACCACTTGGTGGTGCAGGCGCCCGACATGTGCGTGGGCCAGGCGGCGCTCCTGGGCGCGGAAGCGGCGTTTTTCGCGCAGCAGCTGGCGGGCACTTTCCTTGTCGCCGGAAAGAAATACCGAAAGGCCCAGACGTAGGTTGGCCGTGAGTTGCTGATGCAGGCTGGTCAGCTCTTCCAGGCCGCTGTCGGAGAAGGCGTGGCGCTGGGCGGTTTTCTGATCCTGCACTTTACCGAGCATGCGCTCGATGATGTCGCCGGCCTGTTCCAGGTTGACCGCCAGTTCGATGATTTCCGCCCAGCGTCGACTGTCGTGCTCGCTTAAGCCGTCACGCGATACCTGGGCTAGGTAGAGTTTGACCGCGCTGTAGAGTGCATCGACGTCATCATCGAGGCTACGCAACTCCTTGCTCCGTGCGGTTTGCCTACCCTGCAGCACTTCCAGCAGATGGCTGAGCATGGTCTCGATCAGGTCGCCGATACGCAGGGTTTCGCGTACCGCATTGGCCAGGGCCAGACTCGGTGTCGACAGCGCGGTGGGGTCGAGGTGGCGCGGGCGGGCCACGCCACTTTCATCCGGGCGATCCGGTAGTAGCCAGTTGCAGAAGCGTGCCATTAGCCCGACGCTGGGCAGCATCAGCAGGCAGCGCAGGCTGTTGTAGAGCACATGAAAGCCGATCACCAGTTCTTCGGGGCGCCAGTTCAGGCTGTCCAGCCAGTTGGCCAAGGGGTCGAGGAAGGGCATGACCAGTAGCAGGCCGATCAGCTTGTACAGCAGGCTGCCGAGTGCTACCCGCCGCCCGGCTGGGGTCTGCAGGCTGCTGGTGAGAAAGGCCAGTATGCCGCTGCCGATGTTTGCGCCGATTACCAGGCCGATGGCCACCGGCAGGCTGATCAGCCCTGCGCCGGTGAGCATGGCCGTGAGCAGCACGGCGGCCAGGCTGGAATAGGAGATCAGCGCAAACAGCGCGCCGACCAGGGCATCCAGCAGCAGGTCGCCGGTCAGCGAAGCAAACAGCACGCGGATGCCTTGTTCCTGAGTGATCGGTGTGGCGGCCGCGACGATCAGCTCCAGCGCCAGCAGCATCAGGCCCAAGCCAATACCAACGCGGCCGAGCTGGCCGGCGCGAGTCTGCTTGCGCGAGAGAAAGAAGATCACTCCGAGGAAGATCAGCAGCGGGCTCAGCCAGCTCAGGTCGAAGGTCAGCACCCGCGCCATTAACGCGGTGCCGACATCCGCGCCGAGCATGATCGCCAGCGCCGGGGTCAGCGCCATCAACCCCTGGGATACGAAGGAGGTGACCAGCAGCGCGGTGGCGTTGCTGCTCTGCACCAGCGCGGTCACGCCAATGCCCGCGGCAAAGGCCATGGGCCGTTTGCTGACGTTATGGCTGAGCACTTTGCGCAGGTGCGAGCCATACACGCGCAGGATGCCGGTGCGGACGATATGGGTGCCCCAGATCAGCAGGGCGATGGCGGAAAGCAGGTTGAGCAGCGTCAGCATGGTGGCCGTCTCTTACGCGCCTTGTTGGCGCTTGTTATGTGCTCAGTACGTGATGGCGGCGTTGTACGGGCTATGAGTCGTTTTATTGAGCCGCGTCAGGCGTCGCGCATCACCTTGAGTTCGTTGTCTTCGGCAGAGAAGCCGCGCTGCAGTTTTACCTTGAGGCCCAGGTCGGTGCGTGAGTCAGCAAACTTGAGCGCTTCGGCCAGGGTGATGCGGCCCGCTTCGAGCAGTAGGTAGAGGTGTTGATCGAAGGTCTGCAGGCCCTGTTCTTGCCCGCGGGCGGTGGCTTCGCGCAGGTCACTGAGCTGGTCGCGTTGGATCAGGTCGCGGATATAGGGGGTGCCCAGCAGCATTTCGATTGCCGCTACGCGCTTTTGCTGCAAGCCCGGCACCAAGCGCTGACCCACTATCGCTAAGAGGTTCTGCGCCAGGTCGGCCAGCACCTGTTTGCGGGCATCATCGGGGAAAAACCGCACAATGCGTTCGATTGCATGGCTGCTGCTGGTGGCGTGCAAGGTGGCAATGCACAGGTGGCCGGTTTCGGCGTAATGCAGCGCATGCTGCATGGTCGCGGCGTCGCGAATTTCACCGAGCATGATTACGTCAGGTGCTTCGCGCAGGACGTTGCGCAGCGCATCCGCAAAGCTGTGAGTATCCAGGCCGATTTCGCGCTGATCGATGATCGACAGCTGGTGCGCGTGAAGAAACTCGATGGGGTCTTCAATGCAGACGATATGCCCACCCTTATGGCGGTTACGAAAATCCAGCATGGCCGCCAGGGTGGTCGATTTACCCGAACCGGCCGCGCCCACCACGAGAATCAAACCGCGGTCCTGCATGCTGAGTTTTTCCAGCAGGCGCGGTAGGCCGAGCGCTTCAAAATTGGGGATGTTGCTCTTAATTGAGCGTACAACCATGGCGACCTGGCCGCGCTGATAATAAACGTTGACCCGAAAGCGCCCTGCATTCTGCACGCCGACCGCTAGGTTCATCTCCAGGTCACGTTCAAACTCCATGATCTGTTTTTGGTTCATCAGCTGATAGGCCAGCTGCTGCACTTCGCCCTGTTTGAGCACGCGCTGATCGAATGCCTGGCTGGTGCCTTCGAGTTTCAGGTGGGCCGGCGCGCCGACACTAAAAAACATATCTGAACCGCCGCGCTCATGCAGCGCTTGCAAGTAAAGGAATACATCCAGTTCGGCGGTTTCTAAGGTATGGCTCATCACTACGTCTCGTCGTTTGCACTGATGCCTGAGCAGTCACGGTATGACTACGGCTGTCCCTGTACCCTAGCACTTTGCTCATGCCGAGAGGCTGATGGGTATGCCTAATCTGTCCCGGTTGATGCTCTGCAAATCTTCTGAGAACTGACCGTCCGCGTGTTCGTCACGCCGGCAAGCGCGGCGTTTATTTAGGCGTGATGGTGCTGGCGCGGGATAAGGCGCTCGCTTGAGGCCGAGTAGGCAACGCCAGCTGCACCGCCACTGCCGGCGCTGTTGCAGCGAGGCGAATGGCGGCCTTGGCGTTACCTAAGATGGCAGCGCCGCGCCCGGCGTTTAGCCGGCGCGTTGAGTGCCCCAGAACTGGTCGGCCAGAAATTGCAGGCGTTCGGCCAGTTCAGCGAATTGTTGGGCGCTGTTACGGCTCTGCTGGCTGGCCGTAACGCTGACTTCGTTGGCCTCGCGAATGGTGCAGAGGTTGCGCTGAATGTCGTCGCCCACGGCACTTTGTTCCTCGACGGCCGCGGCAATCTGGATGCTCATGTCACTGATTTGTGCCACTCGCTGGTTGATCCCGTCCAGCGCCTGACTCGCTTGCATGGCCTGTTCGACACTGCTGTGCGCCTGCGCCTGGCTGCGCTCCATCATCACCACAGCATCACGTGTGCCCTGTTGCAGGGCCTGGATGATGCCGTGAATTTTGGCCGTGGATTGTTGGGTGCGCTGCGCCAGCCCGCGGACTTCGTCGGCGACCAGCGCAAAACCGCGCCCTGCCTCACCGGCGCGCGCGGCCTCGATGGCAGCGTTGAGTGCGAGCAAATTGGTTTGCTCGGCGATGCCCTGAATCACGTCGAGCACCTGATTGATGTCCTGGCTGTGCAGCTCCAACTGCTGGATCACCGTATGGCCTTGCAAGACTTCTGCGGCCAATGAACTGATTTGCTGGCGCGTTTGCTCAACCAACTGCAAGCCACTGCTGGTTTCCAGATCAGCTGCGCTGGCCGCACTGGCGCTGAGTTGTGCATGGCGCGCCACTTCTTGCACGCTGGTGGCCATCTGGCCAATGGCGCTGGCCACCTGCTCGGTTTCTGATTGCTGCTGCAAGCTGGCCTGGTTGCTGCAATCCACGGCGATGGCCATTTCGCCGGCTTCCTGGCTGAGCTGGCGCGCCGAGTCGGCAATACGCCCGACCACCGCGCCGGCCTCGGCTTTGAGGCTGTGCAAGGCAAACGCGATCTGCCCGAATTCGTCGCGCCGGCCGCTATACACCCACCGGCTCAGGGGGTTATCAGCCACAGCCTGCGCCTCCTGATGCAGCTGCCGTAATGGCCGCAGGGTCAGTTTCACGCCCAGCGCCAGCACACCCGCCAGGCCAACGCCGGCGCTGATGGCGGCCAGCCACGGCAGGCTATCGCTGATACCCAGCAGGGCCGCACTGCCCAGCACCGGCAGGGCCGTTAGCAGGCTCAGGCGGTTGTCCAGGGCCATGCGTGGCGCGCGCAGTTGTGCAGGCTTTTCGCCGGCATTGAGCTGGGCGTACAGCGCCTCGGCACGGGCAATGCGCTCCGGTGTCGTGCGGGTGCGCACTGACTGGTATTCCACCGTCTGGCCGTTACGCAACACGGGCGTGGCATAGGCGCTGACCCAGTAATGGTCGCCATTCTTACAGCGGTTTTTCACCAGGCCCATCCAGGCTTTCCCCGCTTTCAGGGTTTGCCAGAGGTGTCCGAACGCCGCGGGCGGCATATCAGGGTGGCGCACCATATTGTGGTTATGGCCGTATAGGTCTTCTTCGTTAAAGCCGCTGATGGCGATGAAGTCCGGGTTGATGTAGCTGACCGCACCTTTCAGGTCGGTGGTGGAGAGGATGTTGGCGTTGGCGGGGACATCGATTTCACGCTGGCTGACGGGCAGATTTATTTTCATTGTTCTGTCGGCTCTTCAAGTGATGCGCGGGAGGTGCATGTGGGGCGCGGTTCATCAGGGGGGGTGATGAACTGCTGGTGTAGCTCTGCAGCTGATAAGGGGCGGCTGAACCAGTAGCCCTGGGCCATGTGGCAGCCTTGGGCGCGCAGAAAATCCAGGTGTTCCGCGCGTTCAACTCCTTCGGCCACCACCTCTAAACCCAGGCTCTGGCCAAGGCCGATAATCGCCCGGCTGATCGCCGTTAATTCGGCATTCTGTGAGGCACCGCTGATAAAGCTTCTATCGACTTTAAGAATGTGCAGCGGAAAGCGCTTGAGGTAACCGAGGGAGGAATAACCGGTGCCGAAGTCATCCAGCGCCAGCCGTACACCGAGAGTGGCGAGGGCGCGCAGGGTAATCAGGGTGGCAGTGCTGTCTTCCAGCAACTGGCTTTCGGTGATTTCCAGGATCAGGTCGCTGGCGGCCAAGCCGCTGTCGCGGAGGATTTCACTGAGCCGCTCGACAAAGTTTTCCTGCAGCAGCTGGCGGCTGGAGAGGTTCACCGCGCAATGCAGATGCGGCTGCCCGGCCAGTTGCCAGGCGCGCACCTGACGGCAGGCCTGGCTGAGCACCCAGTCACCGACGCGGATAATCTGCCCGGAGTCTTCCAGTGAGGTAATGAACTCCAGCGGTGGGACCAGGGTGCTGCCGCGCTGCCAACGCAGCAAGGCCTCGACGCCGACGAAGCGCGTGCCCTGTGCTTCGATGCGCAGGATGGGTTGGTAGTGCAGCACAAACTCGTCGCGCTCCAGCGCCTGGCCCAGTGCACTTTCCAGCTCCAACTGATAGTGCGCACTGACCTGTAGCGCCTCACTGAAGCGGGCGAATTGCGCCTTGCCGGCCTGCTTGGCCTGATATAAAGCGAGGTCGGCGGCCTGCAAGGCATCCTGCGAGGCGTCACTGGGCTGCAAGGCGGTGATGCCGATACTGGCGCTGACCACCAGGGTTTGCCCGGCCAGGTGCAACGGCAGGCTTAGGCTGTCGAGCATACGTTGAGCGACCTGCTCGGCATCCTCGGCACAGGCTAAATCGGTGAGCAGAACGACAAACTCGTCACCGCCAAACCGGCACAGGTGATCGCCAGGGCGCAGGCAATGGGCGAGACGGCGGCTGATCTCGATCAGCACCTGATCACCACAGTGATGGCCAAGGCTGTCGTTGATCAGCTTGAAGCGATCCAGGTCAATAAACAGCAGGGCGGCTTCCCGAGCGCCGCTGTGGCTCAGCTGCTGCAAGGCTTGCGGCAGCAGTTCATCGAGGCGTAGGCGATTGCCTAATCCAGTTAATGGATCATGGCGGGCGGCATGTTGTAGCTGTTCTTCGATGGCCTTGCGTGCGCTGATATCGCTTTGTGAGCCGGCCATGCGTTGCTGGCCGCTGGCGTCTGTCTCGACCACACCACGGGCCTGTACCCAGAGGTAGTCGCCCGTGCTACTGCGCATACGGTACTCGTGATTCAGTTGCGCGTTTCTGCCATTGCAATGGGCTTCGATGGCTTGGCGTAGACCGGGCAAGTCTTCCGGATGAACGCGGTTAAACCAGCTGGCGCTGCTTTCGCCCAGGCTGTCGTGATCCAGGCCGAGCATGGCCGCCCAGCGGGTTGAGACATACAGGCGGTCGTGCCCCAGGTGCCAGTCCCAGATGCCGTCGTTGGCCCCGCGTAAGGCCCGGGCAAAGCGCGCTTCGCTGTCTTCCAGGGCCTTGCGCTGCGCGGCGCTGTAAGTGTCGATGGCCAGGGTCATGTCGAAGAACACGGCCTTGAGCAGGCTGGCGAATAGCGCTTGATTGGGGTGCGCATCAAACAGTTGGGCAAGTATTTCATCGAGGTACAGCCGGTAACCGGCCAAGTACCATTTGAGTTCGATCCCGGCCATCTGATGGATCAGGCCAATACGCAGACGGCTGTCTACGTAATCGGCGTTGTATGGGCCGCGCCACAGCCGTTGGTAATAGGCCTGCTGGCTGTGTTTGAGGCGCTGCTGGGTGACCGGGTCGCTGATTACCCCGGCCGCCCCAGGAAAACCCTCCAGATGTTGATAAAGCCGATCGGTAAACGTCTGTTGGGCGGTGTTCATGTTATCGGCAGCGGCATTCAGGCAAGCGGCGTCACTGCTCTGCCAGTTCAGCAGGTTGCAGCGTTGCTGAATCTCCTGACGGTTGAGTCCGATACGCCTTATCAGCTCGTTGAGTGCGGTAGCTGAGCCCATGTTCCTTCCCTGTTGTTGTTTTCTTCAGGCATAAAAAAGGCTATGTCCCAATACCGTGTTGCAAGGACTAAGATTTAGGGCAGACATCAGCTCGTGAGGTCTGCCCACCATGGATACTCAGGTCTTTCAGCGCTGGCTGGCTCAGGTGAGCCAGCTCAGCAGCAAGCAAAAATCTGCACTTCATCAGGCGTTGCAGGAACCGCCGACAATGGAGGTTCTTGATAG
>JAHIWP010000047.1 GCA_018816095.1 Gammaproteobacteria bacterium | reverse complement strand
TGGGATCGCCTGGGGCTGGTCTCAATACTGGATACGATCAACCGGCTTAGCCGCATAACCTGAACCGCCGTATACGGAACCGTACGTACGGTGGTGTGAGAGGACGGCGGATGTGAATCCGCCTCCTACTCGATTTTGTCGGGTGGCGGCTGCGCGCCCGGATTGGCGCGGCTCTAGACGTTAGTTCCAGCCAAACACTTCGGTCGCATTGCGGCTGCTGGCGCTCGCCAGCGCCTCGCTGCTGATACCGCGCAACTCAGCCAGGGCTGCGCAGATGTCAGGCAGGTACTCCGGGCTGTTGCGCTGGTTGGGATGCATCGCCGGCGCCATGTCCGGTGAGTCGGTTTCCAGTACGATGGCCTCCAATGGCAGTTGCGCGACCACCTTGCGCAGGCGCAGCGCTTGCGGCCAGGTCGGCGCGCCACCGAGGCCAAGTTTGAAACCCAGCTTGAGGTATTCGCGGGCCTCCTCGTAGCTGCCGGCGAAGGCGTGGATGATGCCGCCACGCGCAGGCTTGAGGCGTTTGAGGGTGGCAATGGTCGCGGCGTGGGCGCGGCGTACATGCAGCAGGGCGGGCAGCTCGAATTCAATGGCCAGCTTGAGCTGTGCTTCAAACAGCTGTTGCTGCCGTTGGCGATCCAATTGTTCAAGGAAGTAGTCCAGGCCGAACTCGCCCACCGCACAGAGTTTTGGGTGGCCGGCGCAGCGGGCTAGCCAGTCGCGCAGAGCATGCAAGTACTCCAAGCGATGCTCATCGAGATACACCGGGTGCAGGCCGAAGGCGGCGTACAGGCCATCTTCTGCCCGCGCCAGATCCCACACGCGCTGCCAGTTGGCCTGATGCACGCCAAGCACCACTAAACGCTCGACCCCAGCTGTACGACAACGGGCGAGCAGTTCGTCGCGATCGGCATCGAAGTCGGGGAAATCCAGGTGGGTGTGGGTATCGATCAGGTGCATGGCATCAAGGCTGGAGCGCGCATTTATAGGGGGTTGAATGGCCGCGGCGGTATGCAGTCATGCCTAGCGGGTGGTTTAGCCTATGCGAGCACGGCCCTTGTGGGAAGCAAGCAGCGCTTGCTTGGCCGAGCCTTGGGCGGTCAGCATGCGGCTTAGCAGATTGGACGGGTTGCGGTAGATGATGTTTAGCCTCAATAACATGGTGCTGGCCGGCGCAGCGTTGCTGCTGGCCTGTGTGTTCTTTCAGCCGCGCCTGATGGCTGCACCCGGTTGGCGCGCAACCGTGACGCCGCTGGCGTCGATTATCGGCTCCGGCTTCCTGGTGGCCGGGCCGATTCTCGCGCATGCCGTTGGCCCCTTGGCCTGGCTGGCGATGTTGGCCTTGTGTGGTTTGAGCTACTGGTTTGGCGCAGCCATCCGCTACAACATCCGTTATGTGGAGCCGAGCCTGCTGGCTCAGCCGCCGCGTTATCAGGTTGGCCTGGAGCGTCTGTCCGAGCTGGCGCTGGCGTTGGCCTACTTTGTTTCGGTGGCCTACTACCTGAACTTGTTTGCTGCCTTTGGTATGCGCTTGGGCGATGTGATTGATCCCCTATGGACGCGGGTATTGGCCACGGTGGTGATCGCCAGTATCGGGTTGCTCGGTGCGCTGCGCGGCTTGGCCGGGCTGGAGCGGCTAGAGGTGATGGTGGTGGCCTTGAAGCTGGCGCTGATCGGTGGGCTGGTGGTGATGCTGGCGCAGGTCAACCTGTCGGCGCTGCTGGACGGCTCACTCAATTGGGCGGGGCAAGCGTATCTGCAAGGCATGCAGCAACTTGAAGTGCTGTTGGGCCTGGTGATTTTGGTGCAAGGCTTTGAAACCTCGCGTTACCTCGGCAGCCAATACGATGCCACCACCCGTATCAAGAGCATGCGTTGGGCGCAGTGGATTGCTTGCGCGATTTATATGGCGTTCTTGTTGCTGATTACCGGACTGTTCAACGGTGCTCTTCCGCCGGAGGGTGGCGAAACGGCGATCATCGACTTGCTGCGGCCGCTGGGGCTGCTGGTCGCACCGCTGTTGATTCTTACCGCGTTGGCGTCGCAGTTATCGGCGGCAGTCGCCGATATGAATGGGGCCGGTGGGCTGCTGGCGGAGTCGTCAGGGCGGCGCTTGTCGGTGCGCTTAGGCAACCTGGTCACCGCTCTGGTGGCGATAGCGATCACCTGGACGGCGAACATTTACGAGATCATCACCTATGCCTCGAAGATGTTTGTCATCTACTACGGCTTGCAAGCGTTGCAGGCCGCATTGGCCGCATGGCGACGTGGCCAACGCTGGCACGCGGCGGGGTTTGCGGCGGGGGTGGGGGTGGCGTTGGCGATTATTTTGCTGGCCAAGCCGGTGGCGGCTTAGTCGATTCTCGCGCAAGGGATTGAGCCGCAGCCCAGCGGCGAGAAGGGATCTCGCCGCTGGCGTTCGCGTTAGTGAGTCTCGCGGGTGGCGCGGAATTTCACGTCTGGCCAGCGCTCTTCCATCAGCGCCAGGTTGACCCGCGTTGGCGCCAGGTAGGTGAGGTGACCGCCGCCGTCTAGGGCCAGGTTTTCCACGGCCTTGTTGGAGAATTCCTCCAGCTTCTTCTTGTCGCTGCATTCGATCCAGCGTGCCGACCACACGGTAATCGGCTCGTAGGCGCACTCGACCTTGTATTCCTCTTTCAGACGGCTGGCGACCACGTCGAACTGCAGCACACCGACCGCGCCGAGGATGATGTCGTTGCTGCGCTCGGGGAAGAACACCTGGGTCGCGCCTTCCTCGGCCAGCTGCTGCAAGCCCTGGCGCAGTTGCTTGGATTTCAGCGGGTCTTTCAGGCGCACGCGGCGGAACAGTTCCGGGGCGAAGTGCGGAATACCGGTAAAGCTCAGGGCCTCGCCTTCACTGAAGGTGTCGCCGATCTGGATGGTGCCGTGGTTGTGCAGGCCGATGATGTCGCCAGCATAAGCCTCGACCAGCATCTCGCGCTCGCTGGAGAAGAAGGTCAGGGCGTCGCCAATGCGCAGGTCTTTGCCGGTGCGCACGTGGCGCATCTTCATGCCTTGGCTGTATTTGCCCGAGCAAATGCGCATAAAGGCGATACGGTCGCGGTGCTTGGGGTCCATGTTCGCCTGGATCTTGAACACGAAGCCGGTGAATTTCTCTTCCACGGGTTCTACGGTGCGCTCGTTGGCGACGCGGGCCAGCGGTTTGGGTGCCCAGTTGACCACGGCGTCCAGCACATGATCGACGCCGAAGTTGCCCAGCGCGGTGCCGAAGAACACCGGGGTCAATTGACCATTCATGAACTCGTCCTGATCGAACTCATGGCATGCGCCTTGGACCAGTTCCAACTGCTCGATAAAACGCTCGTACTCATCGCCCAGGTGCGCGCGGGCTTCGTCGGAGTCGAGTTTCTCGATGATCTTGGTTTCGGTGCGCTCGTGGCCGTGGCCAGCGGTGTAGACGATGATGTAGTCGTCTTTGAGGTGATACACACCCTTGAAGTCGCGGTAGCAGCCAATCGGCCAGGTGATGGGCGCAGCCTTGATCTTGAGGACGGCTTCGATTTCGTCGAGCAGTTCGATCGGGTCGCGGATGTCACGGTCGAGCTTGTTAACGAAGCTGACAATCGGCGTGTCGCGCAGACGGCACACGTCCATCAGGGCGATGGTGCGAGGCTCAACACCCTTACCGCCGTCGAGCACCATCAGCGCGCTGTCTACCGCAGTCAGGGTGCGGTAGGTGTCTTCCGAGAAGTCTTCGTGACCGGGGGTGTCGAGCAGGTTGATCATGTGATCGCGATAGGGGAACTGCATCACCGAGGTGGTGATAGAGATGCCGCGCTGCTTTTCCATTTCCATCCAGTCGGAGGTGGCATGGCGGTCGGACTTGCGCGACTTCACCGTGCCCGCGACCGAAATCGCCTTACCCATCAGCAGGAGTTTCTCGGTAATCGTAGTTTTACCGGCGTCGGGGTGGGAAATGATCGCAAACGTGCGGCGTTTGGCGACTTCGGCGGCCTGGATGGTCATTGTGCGGGAACCCGTCGACTGAATAGTCGGTCTGTCAAAAAAGGCGGCGATTATAACGGTAAACGTCATCGCGCGCGGTGGCCTGTGGTCAGGGGATAAAACCTTGGGTTTTTCCGTCTTTGTGCAGCATTCCATGACGTTTTGTTTTGAATATAAAACGATCAATCAATAAGACGACAACCAGGGTCAAAAGCACGGCATTTTTGATTGATCTAAGCTGCCCATGGCCCTAAAGTTCGCGCCCGAACGTCCATGCTGGCAACGATCCATCCGGCTCAAGTACTGACGACGAGAGACCCACAGGGTACTCGGCGACATGCCTTGGGAAGTAGGCGAACCAAAGTGGGGAAACTGATCAGACGTTCTGGGCCGTTCGCGGCCGCCCCCTGAAACGCAGTTGAACCTGTGCCCGGTTTAGCTGCCCGAATTAGTGTGTTTCTGGTTTTGCCATATGGAGTCGAGCATGTCGATCAAGGTCGAAGATTATTACGCACCCGCCACTTTTCACCGCATGAAGGCGTTTGCCGATACCCAGGAAACCCCGTTTGTGGTGATCGATACCGCGATCATCAGCAAGGCCTACGATGACCTGCGCGCCGGTTTCGAATTCGCCAAGGTGTATTACGCGGTCAAGGCCAACCCGGCAGTCGAGATCATCGACCTGCTCAAGGATAAAGGCTCCAGCTTCGACATCGCCTCCATCTATGAGCTGGACAAAGTGATGGGCCGTGGCGTCAGCGCCGACCGCATCAGCTACGGCAACACCATCAAGAAATCCAAGGACATTCGCTACTTCTATGAGAAGGGCGTGCGTCTGTATGCCACCGACTCGGAAGCGGACCTGCGCAACATCGCCAAGGCCGCGCCGGGCTCGAAAGTCTATGTGCGCATTCTCACTGAAGGCTCGACCACCGCTGACTGGCCACTGTCGCGCAAATTCGGCTGCCAGACTGACATGGCCATGGACCTGCTGATTCTCGCTCGCGACCTGGGGCTGGTGCCTTATGGCTTGTCGTTCCACGTCGGTTCGCAGCAGCGCGATATTTCTGTGTGGGATGCGGCGATTGCCAAGGTCAAGGTGATCTTCGAGCGTCTGAAAGAAGAAGACGGTATCGAGCTGAAACTGATCAACATGGGTGGCGGCTTCCCGGCCAACTACATCACCCGCACCAACAGCCTGGAAACCTACGCCGAGGAAATCATCCGCTTCCTCAAGGAAGACTTCGGCGATGACCTGCCGGAAATCATTCTGGAGCCGGGCCGTTCGCTGATCGCCAACGCCGGCATTCTGGTCAGCGAAGTGGTGCTGGTGGCGCGTAAGTCGCGCACCGCCGTAGAGCGTTGGGTGTATGTGGACGTGGGCAAGTTCAGCGGCCTGATCGAAACCATGGACGAGTCGATCAAGTTCCCGATCTGGACCGAGAAGAAGGGTGAAGTGGAAGAAGTGGTAATCGCCGGCCCGACCTGCGACAGCGCCGACATCATGTACGAGAACTACAAGTACGGCCTGCCGCTGAACCTGTCGATCGGTGATCGCCTGTACTGGCTGTCCACTGGCGCCTACACCACTAGCTACAGCGCGGTGGAGTTCAACGGTTTCCCGCCGCTGAAGTCGTTCTACCTGTAACGCGTCGGCCAGGCGCTGAGTACAAAGGCACGGCTGACCCCGTGCCTTTTTTGTGGTGCGCCAGGCATGGCGCGTAGCGCCGTGACTGGCGCTGTCGGGTTCACTGTGGTGGTGAGCCTGGCGACTTGGAGGTGAAAGTCCTCTACACACCCGGCAAGGGGAAGTGTTAGCTGAAGGCAAGGGTGTC
>JAHIWP010000046.1 GCA_018816095.1 Gammaproteobacteria bacterium | reverse complement strand
GGGATCGTCACCAAGATCAACCGCAAGAGCGTGATCGTCCTGGCCGAGAACGGCACGAAACAGTACAAGGTCTCACCGGAATTGCTAAGGCCCCTTCGGGACGTAAAGTAAGTCCAGTACGTCGTGGAATGAACGCTTACAGCGCAGCAGCACTTCGGCGCCGGTAATCTGACCGGTGGCCAGGCTGAGCTGGGGCTGAAACACCAGGAACAGTTGGTCGCGCTGCACCGCTTGGCGCAGATCGCTCTGTAGTTGTAGGCGCTGATCGATCGCGGCCTGCATCTCAGGGGCAAAGAAGTGCAAGGCATTGCGCCCGCCCTGCTTCGCTTGGTACATGGCGGTATCCGCCTGCTTCAGCACATCGGCGGCCGCCTGGCGACCAAAAGGATGCAGGGCAATACCGATACTGGCGCTGATCGACAGCTCATGGCCGTCAATCCAACAGGCGCCGACTAGACTTTTCAGCAGTTTTTCCGCTGTGCTCGCCGCCGCTTCGGCGGCCAATCGTGGGTTGCTGTCGAGCCCTTCAAGCAACACCACAAACTCGTCGCCGCCCATCCGCGCCAAGGTGTCTTCGGTACGTAAACCACTGGCCAGGCGCACCGAAACCTCACGCAACAGGCCATCGCCCACCAGATGTCCCAGGCTGTCGTTAACCGTTTTGAAGTGGTCGAGGTCGATAAACAGCAGTGCGCCCAACGTCCCCTCACGCTGCTCGCGGTCCATCGCGTGCTGCAACCGATCAAGCAGCAAGCGCCGATTGGGCAGGCCGGTCAGCTCGTCACTGAAGGCCAGCCGCTCGATCTCACGCTGATAGCGCTGGCGGTCGGAAATATCGCTGATGCTGCAGCGAATCATTGGCGGATCACCGGGCATCTGCACCAGGCGGACCTCGCAGGGAATTTGCCGACCCTTGCTGTCGCGGTGCAGCCAATCGAATACCGGGGTCTCGCCCGCCATCGCTCGCTGCAGGTAAACCTGGCCGAGTTCAGCGCTCATCTGGCCATTCGCCTGTTTATTCGGGCTCAGGTCAAACACGTGTTTGCTGGCGATCTCGGTGCGGGTGTAGCGCAACAGACGCAGGGCATTGTCGTTGCACTCGACAAAGCTGCCACTCAGGTCGTACAGCATGATCGCCTCTGGCGCATTTTCGACGATGGTGCGGTAGCGCGCCTCGGCCTGCAGGCGCTGGCTGATGTCCTCGACCAGCAGCAGGAACATGCGCACACGGCCATTACTGTGGCGCACCGCACGCAGGCTCACCCGTGTGTGCACCAGGCTGTCGTCGGCGCGACGGAAGCGTTTTTCCAGCTCGAAGCCTTCACGGCTGCCACTGAGCACCTGATCGAGCAGCGGTTGCTCGACCAGCAGATCGTCTTCCAGTGACAGCTCGCGCCAGCTGCACGCCAACAATTGCTCACGACTGCGCCCAAGAATGCTGCAGAGCTTGTGATTGACCTCTTCCCAGGCAAGGCTCGGCCCGGCCAATGCCATGCCGATTAGCGGCGCCTCAAAGAACAGCTGCAGACGCTCATCACGTTCGTGCAGCTGCTGTTCGGCGTATTTGCGCGCGCTGACGTCTTGCAGGGCGCCATAGACCCTCACCAGCTCGGCGCCGTCGCGCTCGGATATCCCCCGAATACGCAGCCAGCGGGTTTTACCCGTGGCCGTTAACAGCCGTGCTTCGAAGTCAAACTGTTCAAGCCCCTCAATCAACTGCTGCAGTGTCTGCTCGGCCAGCACGCGCCCACTGGCCTCCAGATAGCTCAAGGCACCGTCCAAGTCCGGGGTGCCGTTTTTTGGGTCAAGTTCATAGATCCGAAAGCAACCGGCACTCCAATCCATGCTTTTGTCGGCCACATTCAGCACCCAGCCTCCGAGGCTGGCAATGTGCTCGGTCTGGCTGAACAAATGACTCTGCTTGAGCAGCTCATCACTTTGCACGCGGACCTGGGTGGCCAGGTGCTCGCGGGCCGTGACATCGCTTTGCAGGGCGACAAAGTGGCTGATGCCCTGCTCATCACGCATCGGCGAGAGGGTAATTTCATTGCAGAATAACTGGCCATTTTTGCGGTAGTTGCGCAGCACCACATCGCAGCCGACGCCCTCGCGTACCGCCTGCTGCAGGCGATTGAAACCCTGTTGCTGCTGGTCATCACGGAGCAGGAAGTGCCAACTATTGCCCAGCGTCTCATCGCGGCTGTAGCCGGTAATCTGCTCAAAGGCCGGGTTGCAATAGATCAGCGGCAACTCGGGCTGACGGGCGTCGGCAATGATTACGCCCAGCGGGCTGGCCTCCAGCGCCAAATTGGCCAGTGCCAACTGCTGCTGCATCTGTGCGCTGCGCGCCAGGGCTTGGCGCAGATCACTCAGGCTGCGCCCCACCAGCAGCGTGGCGAGCATAAACAGCAACACACTGATGTGCAGTTCCAGGCGCTGCGGATCAAGCCAGGCGGCCGCATCACCAAAGCCACGCAGCAACGGTAGGATCAAGATCATCAACACGCTGAGCACCGCGCCGCAGATGCTACCGGCAAACCCCCAGACCAGGGCCAGCACCAGCATCATCACGCCAACCAGCGGCAAATTCAGGGTCAGTGGCAGCAACCCGAGCAACCAGGGCATGCCGGCCAAAAGTACTAACAACAAAGGCCAAGGCGGCAAATGGCGCAGCACCTCAGGCACCTGCTGGCAACCACTCAACACAGGCGCGGCCAACCAGCCGCGGCGGCGCATCCACGGCGTTAGATAAGCCAGCAACGGAATGCTGATGGCTAACGCATTCAGGCTATCGGCCAACCACAAGTTCACAATGCCCCTCGGCACGTCCGCCCAGGCTACATAGCCGTGCAGCCAGAGGTTGCCTTGTACGCCGAGCACCATGGGCAGAACGGGCAGCAGGACGCCAAGCGCGACAAAACGCAGCAGATGGCTGAGGTCAGGCAACGCCGGATCAAAGGGCCGCAGGCGTAACAATGCCCACGCCAACGCCACGCCGAGGGTTTCCGGCAAGGCATACAAGGGGGCCCATTGCCATTCCAAGTCCCAGAGCGGAATGGACAACATGGCATTGAGGTACACCGCCAGCAACACCCGCGGGCCCCACCACAGGGCAAAGACCAGGGCCAGGGCAAACGGCGGATACCAAAATGCCGCGCCTTCAGTGAACTGAGTCGCCAGGGACAGCCAGGTGGCCAGATGGAGCAGTGGCAGCGGCAGCAACCAAGTCCAGAGGGGAAGTCGGTGTGGAACTGCAGGCATGCTGACCTCAAGTCATGACGCTGATAAAACAGAGCTCAGCCTAACAGGGTCAGCATGCCAAGGGGTTTTCGTCGGAACGGTTTAACCTTTCGCGTGTTTTAACCCACCGCTTACGCCACTACGCCGCCAGGCCGCGTGGCGTTCGCCGGTTATTACACCGCATCGCGCGGCAGCAATAGCCCCAGGGGCAGGCAGACCCGCGCCTCCAGCCCGCCGCCTGAGCGGTTGCGCAACTCGACACTGCCGCCATGCAGCGCGGCGATGCGCTTGACGATGGCCAGCCCCAACCCCGCACCTTGGCCGCCACGTGCGCGGTCGCCACGGATAAAGGGGTTGATGATGTTACCCAGCTCGGCCGGATCAATCCCCTGGCCACGATCAAGCACACTGAGCACCACATAGGGCGCGCTGTGATCGCCCGACAGGGAAACCGCCACCTCCACCGCGTTGCCACCGTAGCGCAGGGCGTTTTCGATCAGGTTGACCAGCAGGCGCTTGAGCGACACCCGGCGCAACGGGAAGGCCGGCACAGGCTCCAGACACAGGCGCACGCGTTGCTGCTTCTGGTTGTATGGGGTGACTACTTCACGGATCAGCTCAAGCAAGTCGAGTTGTTCCAGCGGCTCGTCACGGCCGTCGCGGATAAAGGCCAGGAACTGGTCGAGAATCGCGTCCATGTCCTCGATGTCGCGCACCATGTCCTCGGTCAGCTCCGAATCGGTGTGCAAAAACTCCATGGACAGACGCAGGCGGGTCAGTGGCGTACGCAAGTCATGCGACACCCCGGCGAGCATCAGCTCGCGCTCGCGAGCCGCCTGTTCGACGTCTTCAGCCATCTGGTTGAAGGCACGGTAGACCTCGGTCATCTCGCTCGGCGTATCACTGACAGGCAAGCGTACGCTGCGGCCCTTACCGATCTGCCGGGCGGCAAATACCAGGCGCTTGAGCGGCGCACTGAGCTGACGCACGAAAATCCAGGCCGCTGCCGTCGACAGCAAACCGATGGCCAGGAACCAGCCGAGCACACTCCATATCCGCTGCCCGCGCAACGGGTGCGGATACAGCGGCACACGCAGCCAGTCATCCCCCAGCGCCGGGGCGTGCACCCACAGCGCCGGCGGGCTCTTGGCGCTGACATGCACCTCAGTCTCCGGCCCCAGTTCGGTCTGCATTTGGCGCTGAAAAATCTCGCTGTAAGGCCAATGCTGCTCGTTGGCCGGCACCTGCTCGTGCGGCACACGCTTGAGCCCGGCCGCCTCGGCGATGGTGGCGCGGTCTTCCGGGTCGGCCGCCCAATAGGCGCGCAGGGTCAGTGCCGCGCCGTGGCTGTACTGACGATCCACCAGCACGTCCTCGTTCATCATCAGATAAACCAGGGTCAGCGCCTTGGAGAACAGCACCACGATCAGCACCAGCCACAAGGTGCGGGCGAAGAAGCTTTGCGGGAACCAGAGAGGGGTTTTCATTTAAATGCCGTGTACAGATCGCCAATGTGGCGAGAGAGACCGCGGGGTGGATCGCGCCTTATCGATCCGCCGGGCAGAAGTCATGCTGGGTGAATGAACAGTCATTCACCCAGCTGGCTGGTTACTTGTTGCCGTCTGGAACGAATACATACCCCACACCCCAGACCGTCTGGATATAGCGCGGCTTGGACGGATCGGGTTCGATCAAGCGGCGCAGACGGGAAATCTGCACGTCGATGGAGCGCTCCAGTGCATCCCATTCGCGGCCACGGGCCAGGTTCATCAGCTTGTCGCGGGTCAGTGGCTCACGGGCGTGCTGCACCAGTGCTTTGAGCACGGCGAACTCACCGGTGGTGAGCATATGCACCTCGTCACCCTTTTTCAGCTCGCGGGTGGCCAGGGACAGCTCGTACTCGCCGAAGCTCACACTTTCGTCTTCGCTGCCCGGTGCGCCCGGCACTACCGGGGCCTGGCGGCGCAGCACGGCTTTGATCCGCGCCAGCAGTTCACGCGGGTTAAACGGCTTGGCCAAGTAGTCATCAGCACCCAGCTCCAGTCCCTGAATCCGACTGGCTTCATCGCCCTTAGCGGTGAGCATGATGATCGGCACCTGATTATTCGCTTCGCGCAGGCGCTTGCAGGCGGACAAACCATCCTCACCCGGCAGCATCAGGTCCAGCACCACCAGCTGGAACAGTTCGCGGGCCAGCAGGCGATCCATCTGCTCGACGTTCTCCACCGCGCGCACGCGGTAGCCCTGCTCGTCGAAGAAACGCTCAAGCAAGCGTCGCAGGCGGGCGTCGTCATCGACGATAAGGATTTTTTCGCCTTCAACAGGAAGTGCAGTGCTGCTCATTCAGGGCTCCTTGACCAGGCTTCCGCCGGGCGCGGACGCGCTGGCAGTTTGCAAGTGCCAGCATTATGGCTCAGGAGCCGCAGCCGACGTGTAGCCCATTGTTAGCAGATTTTTCCCCGTGCGGTTCCCGGCGCGCTGCTGGGCAGTGTTTATAATGCGCGGCTTTCGTGCCTGGCCCGTGGTCTGCGTGGCCGGTTTTTCGT
Source organism: Gammaproteobacteria bacterium (assembly GCA_018816095.1). Classification (GTDB taxonomy): domain Bacteria; phylum Pseudomonadota; class Gammaproteobacteria; order Pseudomonadales; family Pseudomonadaceae; genus Aquipseudomonas; species Aquipseudomonas spirodelae. The sequence goes on along the minus strand of JAHIWP010000046.1, from coordinate 5,262 downwards.
TTCAGTGTGGGTAGCTTTTTATATGCTCAGCATCAACAACCGCATCGCCGAAGAACTGGGCGTACGCCCACAACAGGTCGCCGCCGCCGTGGCGCTGCTCGATGAAGGCTCCACCGTGCCGTTTATCGCGCGCTACCGTAAAGAGGTCACCGGCAGCCTGGATGACACCCAGCTGCGCAACCTGGAAGAGCGCCTGCGCTACCTGCGCGAACTCGACGACCGCCGCGCCAGCATCCTCGCCAGCATCGAGGAGCAGGGCAAGCTGACGCCTGAACTGAGCCGCGAAATCAACCTGGCCGAAACCAAGACCCGCCTGGAAGACTTGTACCTGCCGTTTAAACAGAAACGCCGCACCAAGGGTCAGATTGCCCTGGAGGCGGGCCTCGGCGAACTGGCCGATGCACTGTTCAACGAACCTACACTGACACCGGAAAGCGAAGCCGAACGCTTTATCGACGCCGAAAAAGGCTTTGCCGACGTCAAGGCCGTGCTCGAAGGCGCCAAATACATCCTTATGGAACGCTTCGCCGAGGACGCCAACCTGTTGGCCAGCCTGCGCAGCTACCTGAAAGACAACGCCATCCTCAGCGCCCGCGTAGTCGCCGGCAAAGAGAACGAAGGCGCCAAGTTCCGCGATTACTTCGAGCACGACGAGAAGCTCAAGGGCGCACCGTCACACCGCGCCCTGGCGATCTTCCGTGGGCGTAACGAGGGCATTCTCAGCGCTAGCCTGAAAGTCGGCGACGAGCTGCCGGGCGGCGCTCCGCCCGGCAGCATGCACCCGTGCGAAGGCATGATCGGCGAGCGCTTCGGCATCAGCGCCCGCGGCCGCGCTGCGGACAAATGGCTGGGCGAGGTGGTGCGCTGGACCTGGAAGGTCAAACTCTACACCCACCTGGAAACCGACCTGTTCGGCGAGCTACGCGAAGGCGCCGAGGACGAGGCGATCAACGTATTCGCCCGCAACCTGCACGACCTGCTGCTGGCCGCCCCGGCCGGCCCGCGTGCCACCCTGGCACTCGATCCTGGCCTGCGTACCGGCTGCAAGGTGGCGGTGGTTGATGCCACCGGCAAGGTGCTGGAAACCTCTACGGTTTACCCCCATGCGCCGCGCAATGACTGGGACGGCACCCTGGCAACCCTCGCCAAGCTGTGCGCCAAGCACGCAGTCGACCTGATCTCCATCGGCAACGGCACCGCCAGCCGCGAGACCGACAAGCTGGCCCTGGAGCTGATCAAGAAACTGCCGGGCCTGAATCTGACCAAGGTCATGGTCAGTGAAGCCGGTGCCTCGGTGTATTCGGCCTCGGAGCTGGCGGCTAAGGAATTCCCCGATATGGACGTGTCGCTGCGCGGCGCGGTATCCATCGCCCGCCGCCTGCAGGACCCGCTGGCGGAATTGGTGAAAATCGACCCGAAATCCATCGGTGTTGGCCAGTACCAGCATGACGTATCCCAGCTCAAGCTCGCGCGCTCGCTGGATGCGGTGGTGGAGGACTGCGTAAACGCCGTCGGCGTGGATGTGAACACCGCCTCCGCCGCCCTGCTGGCGCGCATCTCCGGCCTTAACACCACGCTGGCACAGAATATTGTCGCCTTCCGCGACGCCAACGGCGCGTTCAACAGCCGCGCCGAGCTGCTCAAAGTACCGCGCCTGGGCGACAAGACCTTCGAACAGGCCGCAGGCTTCCTGCGCGTAATGAACGGCAGCAACCCGCTGGACGCCTCCGCCGTGCACCCGGAAACCTACCCGCTGGTGCAGCGCATTGCTGCCGACACCGGCCGCGATATCCGTTCGCTGATCGGCGACGCGGGCTTCCTCAAGCGTCTCGACCCGAAACAGTTCATCGACGACAAATTCGGTCTGGTGACCATTGGTGATATTTTGAGCGAGCTGGAAAAGCCCGGCCGCGACCCGCGCCCGGAGTTCAAGACCGCTGAGTTCCAAGAAGGCGTGGAAACCCTCAACGACCTCAAACTGGGGATGATGCTAGAAGGCGTAGTCACCAACGTGACCAACTTCGGCGCCTTCGTCGATATCGGCGTGCACCAGGACGGTCTGGTGCACATCAGCGCGCTGTCGGAGAAATTCATCAAGGACCCACACGAAGCGGTCAAGGCCGGCGACGTGGTCAAGGTCAAGGTCATGGAAGTCGACATCCCGCGTAACCGCATCGCCCTGTCCATGCGCATGGGCGACACCCCAGGCGAGAAAATCGAAGGCGCTCGTGGCGGCAAGCCAGCCGGCAATGCGCCGCGTAGCGAACGCCACTCCAGCCAGGACAAACCGGCCCCCGCCAGCGGCGGTATGGCCGCCCTATTCGCCAATGCCAAGCAGTTGAAGAAATGAACGAAACCACCTCGACCGGCGCCAGCAGCGCCTTCTCCCGCCTGCTCGGCCTGAATATTCTCCAGGTCGGTGGCGGTGAAGCGCGCGTGCGCCTGGCCCTCACCAATGACCTGCGTAACCTGCACGGCAAGCTGCATGGTGGCGCGCTGTTCTCGCTGATTGATACTGCGATGGGCCAAGCCAGCCATAGCCTGGGCGACGGAGGCCCCAGCAGTGTCACCCTGGAGTGCAAGATCAACTACATCCGCCCGGTGGCCGACGGCAGCGTGCTGTGCCATGCCAAAGTGCTGCACGCCGGGCGCCGCACCCAGGTGGTCGAAGCCGAGGTCTGGCAGGAAGACAAGCTGATCGCCAAGGCGCAAGGCACCTTCGCCTGTATCTGAACCCTCGCTGCACGATGCATAGCGGCGGTTCGCCAGGGCTATGCTGTGCAGCCGGGGACTCTAAGGCCGGGGCGCAGACGCTCCGGCTAATCGGCCTCAGAACACAGCGGCGTGAACGCCACCCACTTGAAGAGTGCGCAACCGCACCCCATATTGTTGCGATTGCCCCATTTTTTGCGGCGTCTGCCAGCTAGGAAAATACCTTGAGCGATCTTCTTTCCCGCCGCATGACCCTCCTGGCTGAGCCGGCCAACCTTTCTCTACTTTCTAAGTGCCTACACGGTATCGAGCGCGAATGCCTGCGCATTAATGGCGACGGCCAGCTCGCGCTGACTCCGCACCCAGCGACGCTCGGCTCGGCACTGACGCACACACAGATCACCACCGACTATTCCGAATCGTTGCTGGAGTTCATTACCCCGGCCGAAGCGGACCCGGCGGCGACCCTGGCAGACCTGGAGCAGATCCACCGCTTCGCCTACAGCAAGCTCGACGGCGAATACCTGTGGAGCGCGTCGATGCCCTGCGCCCTGCCGGCCGAAGAAACGATCCCCATCGCGCGCTACGGTCACTCGAATATCGGCGAACTGAAGTACGTGTACCGCAAAGGCCTGGCACTGCGTTATGGCAAGACCATGCAGTGCATCGCCGGCATTCATTACAACTTCTCCCTGCCGGATGCGCTGTGGCAGCGGCTGCAACAGGCAGAAGGCGATACGCGCAGCGCGCAGGATTACCAATCGGCCCGCTATATCGCGTTAATCCGTAACTTCCGCCGCTACAGCTGGTTATTGATGTACCTGTTCGGCGCCTCACCGGCCCTGCACAAAGGCTTTATGCGCGGTAACCCGCATCAGCTGCAGGAGCTGGATGACGAAACCCTGTACCTGCCCTATGCCACCAGCCTGCGCATGAGCGACCTGGGCTACCAGAGCAGTGCCCAGGCTGGCCTGACCCCCTGCTACAACGACCTGCACAGCTATACCGACAGCCTGCGGCAAGCCGTCGGCACGCCCTACCCGCCCTATGTGGAGATCGGCGCGAAGCAGGATGGCGAGTGGCTGCAACTCAACACCCATATCCTGCAGATCGAAAACGAGTACTACTCGAACATCCGCCCCAAGCGCGTGACCGATAGCGGCGAGCGGCCGATCCAGGCGCTGGTGGCGCGTGGCGTGCAATATGTCGAAGTGCGCTGCCTGGACATCAATCCCTTCCTGCCGCTGGGTATCGACCTGACAGAGTCGCGTTTCCTGGATGCCTTCTTGTTGTTCTGCGCACTGCAAGACAGCCCATTGCTGGAAAGCGACGAGTGCCATGCCTGCACCGACAACTTCCTCAGTGTGGTTAAGGAAGGCCGACTCCCAGGCCTCCAACTGCAGCGCAACGGCCAGCCGGTGGCGCTACAGAGCTGGGCCAGCGAACTGCTGGAGCAGATTCTGCCGCTGGCCGAGCTACTCGACCAAAACCTGGGCAGCAACGCTCACAGCCAAGCGTTGCAAGCGCAACAGGCCAAAGTCGCCGACCCCAGCCTGACGCCGTCTGCGCAGGTGCTTGCGCAGCTGCAACAGGGCCTGAGCTTCAGTGAATTTGCCTTGCGCCAAAGCAAGCAGCACGCCGAGTACTTCCGCAGCCAGCCGCTGAGCGCTGAACAGCAAGCGGCCTTCGAAGCCCGCGCCGCGCAATCACTGCAGGACCAAGCCGAGCTGGAGGCCCAGGACGAAGGCGACTTCGACAGTTTTGCCGCGGCCTATCAGGCCAGCATCCTCGCGCCGACAAACTAGCCCGCGGCCATGACGACGCGCTGGCCGGCCTGCCGCCAGCGTTTCGCCAACTGCATCACATAAGCTGCCAGCGGTGGCAAAAGCAGGATCGGCGGCACAGTCCGACCGGCGTGATCCGACTAGCATTAGTCAGGTCAATTCACTGCGAGCTGCCACCATGGGCTGCACCGATCTCAACACGGAAGATGACCAGCACTGGAGCCTGGAAAGCCTCAACAAGGCGTACCAACAGGGCTATATGGCAGGGCTGACCGGGCAAACCAATGCCCCCCGCGCACTCGCCGCCGATGTGCTGATCGCCGCCTGGGAAGCGGGCTGGGATGACGGCCACGAACAGTTCGAGCTGCATAAGCGCCACAGCGCCTGAGCGTCCCGCCACACACCCACTTTCACATGCCCCGCAACGCCTGCCCCTGCACCCGCAATCCTTCGCACCCACACGAACGCTCAGCGTCCTTCGTCGCCGGCCACCTCGATTTTTATTCGGTATAAAACCCTTAAAAAGTGATGATCCGCATTAACCACACTTTTAAAGTCGATTTTTATCGTCTATAAATAGCCCGCCAGCCACAGTGCCTCGCCGCGCGCTATTTCGCCGCCGCCAGCCTGCGCTCGCGTCAGATAAACGCCCCAACGGCTCCTGAGGTGTAAGAAATGCCCCGTATCGTTACCGTCGCCGCCACCCAAATGGCCTGCTCCTGGGACAGCGCCGCGAATCTCGCCAAGGCCGAGCAGCTGGTGCGCC
>JAHIWP010000045.1 GCA_018816095.1 Gammaproteobacteria bacterium | reverse complement strand
GAACTTGAGACGTAGTACTTCGCGAATCTTACGCATGGATAAACGCTCCACGACGACCTCTGTGCTTCGAAAAAGAGGTCGATGGTAGTGAATAAATCCTGCGTGGCTGCCTACCTGGGCGGGTGGCCAGATGGCCGTGGAATCAGTGGCCGGATGCGCGTGGAACGGGTGGCCGGATCACCGTGGAATCGGTGGCCAGATGCTCATGGAATGGGTGGCCGGATGGCCGTGGAATCCGCACTCATTTGCATAAGCCGCATCAAGATGCCCCCCAGAATGTGGGTTTTCTACCAGTGAGCGCATAAGCGGTGCGTGGTGCGTTATCACTATGGTTTGGCCTGAAAACGGTTCGGCTAGTTTGCTCAGAAACCAATTACGTGTCTTACGTGCTTCGGCGGCAAGGTCGCCAGGCTTGATGCGTCGGTAGTTCTCACCAGTACGAATCAGGCGGTAATCATTCATTGAACTCTGTGCTGTGATCGACGCCAACGGCGTATTTCCTGTCGCGGAAAAATCAGTCCACGCCGTCGCGCCTAGAAATCGAACGTCACCTATTTCAACTACATCTCGATCCAGTACTTGAACATGAGACGCTGCACAGGAAACACGCATTTTCGCCAGTGTTCCGAAGAGGTGTCCGCCGAAGTACTCATGATTTCCGGGTACATAAAGAACGGGGCAGGGAAACGCCCGCATGGCCCAGCTAATTCCTCGAGCCTTTACATCGATATCGCCAGCGAGGATGTCGAATCGACTTACCAAGCGCTCAAGGGTTAAAAGCAAAACGCGGTTTTTGGCATCGAGAAGTGCGGATCGATCTGGATCGAGAGGGATGATTGTGGAGATGTGCACGACGTTCATATCTGTATACCTGTAATTCAGATATCTGTAATTTAGATATACATTCTGGCTTTGTCAACAGCTGGAATGCGTCTCTGTGGAAAAGTCGATTTATCGAGATGAGAATTTGGTGCTGCTTCGCTTGATCAAGCAATGCCGGGTCGACTCAGGGATGACTCAGGCCGAGTTCGCCGAAGCGCTGGGCCGTCCACAATCCTTTACCAGCGACATTGAGCGTGGCCTTCGTCGGCTCGATCTAGTGCAGCTGCGCGATATTTGCCATGTGCTTGGGCTTAACCTTGTCGAGTTTGTGCAGCGTTACGAATCTGAGCTGTCTTCAAAGAAGGCGGGCGAGTGATCCGCCCCTCCTTCTTCTAATTCAAGTCAGGCCGCTTCTTGCTGCACGCGCTCCCAGGCTGCGGAATACAGCCCGGCTGCATCACTGCACAGTAATCTGATCGCCTGGATGCACCCGCTCAGGGGTTCGTCGGAAAGCTCATTCAAATGGGGTGTGCCGCCGAGTACGCAGAGTAAGCTGAGAGCTGCATGCTGGCGTTGCATCGCCTCGTCATAGAGCTCGGTTGCCCTGGCATCGCTGCGAAAGCCGAGCAGGCAGTTGTGCTCGCTGGAGTGTAGTGGGGTAAAGCCTGGGGAGGAGTTGCTTGGGTGCATAGGGTGACCTCTTGAGTTTTAGAGGCCGCCGTCACTCGCTACCAAACGAGAGGGTGGCGGCTGTATGCGGGTTGGTAGACCGAGGCTCAAGGAACTCGGCGCGCCGAAGCGCCCCGCATACAGCCACCATAACAAGTTGCTTTATGGTGCTAGTGATCCTGGAGTCAGGTCAGATGACCCGCCCATTCACACTATTCAGCTCTCTAAGGCTGCGCAAGTGCCCACATTACGCCATCTTGATAAGAAATGGCTTCATCATGAATCGCCCTCAAGATGGGTAAAAATGGGTTTGGCCGTTTTGGAATGGCTATGAACTCTGCTGCCGGGTGAGGCGTACCAGCAGTTATTCCCGACGAGTGGTATTGAGGCTGGCGCGTATTTTTTCTAGCCAGCATAGCGATGGGTGTCAAAACCCTACCCCAATCCTACCCCAAGCCAAATTTAGGGTACAAAAAAGGGCTACGCTTTCACGTAACCCTTTGTTTTGTATGGTGCCGGCACCAGGAATCGAACCCGGGACCTACTGATTACAAGTCAGTTGCTCTACCAGCTGAGCTATACCGGCATTTGTGGGGCGCATTATATCGATTCATTTGCGCGTGTAAAGCGGCCCGAGCAGGGTTTTATGCGGGGGCAGTTATCAGCAGCGAAATGCTTATGCACATGTGAGGTGTTTTCGGCACGTTCGTACGTGGTCTTTGTGAGCTACCTCTCGGTATTTGATAAGTGCATGTTTTTACAAGAAATATTTGCAGGTTAAAAAATGTACAGTTCAGCGCTGACAGTTCGTGGTGCGCGTTTGCGTGGTTTGCTCAGAATCTGTCAACAGAGTTATCCACAGATGTTGTGGGCAACTTGGGCTGGCGTTCTGCAAGCAGCAGCAGGTTGCGCGGGCTCTGTTGGGGGGCGCAGAAGGTGCCAAGGCGCACGCTGTAACCCTGCTCTTGCAGGAATAGGGCGCGGTCGAGTAGCAGCCAGACTTCCAGTGGGCGGCGGAAAAGGCCGCGCAGCAGCTCCAGGTTGCGCACTTCTGCCAGACGTTTCCAGCCCCTGTGTTCAAGCTGTTGCCAATCCTCTGTGGTTGGTGCGGGCAGTTGCTTGAGTGCAGCAAGGTCTTGGCAGTAGTCCGCAAAGGGCTTGTCCAGCCAGGCGGGTGGCAGGGACGGGATCGGTAGGTAAGCGTCAATGCCGCGTAACTGGCGCTGCAGCAGGTCGAAGGCCAGGCGCCAGGCCATGGATTGATCGCGCTGGCGGCGTACCCGTGCGCCGGCGGTAATGGTTTCGCTGAGCGGCAGACCTAGATCGTCGATGGACAGTTGCAGTGCTGAGGCTTGGGCGCTTGTCGACAGTGGTTGATAGAGCGCCGTGCTGATGCGGTTGTAGCAGCAGGGCGCCACGGCTAGTTGCTGGCAGCCGACTTGGCTGGCCAGTTGCAGCAGGCGCGTGTGCAGGTCGCCACAGGCATGCAGTGCCACGGGGGTGTGGTGAGCGCGTAGCTGCGCTGCCGCAGTATCAGCCAGCACATCTTGCTGAATATGCGCGGCCTCGATGCCGAGCTTTTTGCTGAGTTGTTGCCCGCTCTTGATCAGTTCTGGGTTGTATTCCAGGCAGGTCAGCGCTGCACCGTTATGCGCCAGTCGCCGGCCGAGGTGGCCCTTGCCAGCGCACCAGTCCAGCCAGTGCAGAGGCTTATCGGTGAAGTTCAGGCTGTGGGCGAAGGCGTCGATTTGCTGCCACTTCCGGCCGGGTACGTCTGCGCTGAAGCGTGCGGGCAAAGCGGGCGTTGGTAGCGGTGCTAATTCGCCCACTTGGCTCAGCTGGTGAGCCTGTGCCGCTAGTTGCGCAAAGGGTGCGGGTGCTTGTAGCAGGTGCGGCTGGTTATGTGCCGCTTCTGCGTGCTCTAGGCTCTGTGTCCTTAGCCAAGCCGCCAGCTGCGGGTGCTCGGCTTCCCATGGGATTGCCGGATAATGCACAAAGGGTCGGGGGCGCCACAGTGCTTGATGTTCGCTGAGGAAGCGATCGAGTGCGTTAAACCGCTGCAGGAGGTCAGCGTTTTCGAGTGGCAGGGCGGGCGTGGTCGTTGGCATATGACGTGGCGTGTTGCCTGAGGGCGCTGGCCCCCAGGCAATCAGCGGCCCTGGCAGGCGTCGACGCGCAGCCAGCGCTCCAGCAGCTTAAAGCCCCGGACCAGGATGAAGGCGATCAACAGGTAGAACATCCCGGCGGCGAAGAAGATCTCCACGGGCAGGTAGGTGCGGGCGATGATGGTGCGCGCCATGCCGGTCAGTTCCAGCAGGGTTACGGTGCTGGCTAGGGCGCTGGCTTTGAGCATCAGGATCACTTCGTTGCTGTAAGCCGGCAGACCGATACGCGCCGCCCGTGGCAGGACGATATAGAACATGGTTTTGGCCCGCGACATGCCCAAAGCGCGGGCGGCTTCGATCTCACCTGGCGGGACGGCTTGAATCGCGCCGCGCAGAATCTCGGCGATATAGGCCGCGGTGTGCATGGTCATGGTCAGTACAGCGCACCAGTATGGGGAGCGCAGATAGGGCCAGAGCGGGCCTTCGCGCACCGCATCGAACTGTGCCAGGCCGTAATACACCAGAAACAGCTGCACCAGCAGTGGCGTGCCGCGGAAGAAGAAGATGTAGCCGTAGGGCAGGGCGCGCACATACCAGTGCCGTGAGGCGCGTGCGATGCCCATGGGCAGTGCCAGGATCAACCCGGCGAGAACAGCGATGGCCACCAGCTCCAGGGTCAGTAGGGCGCCTTCAGAGAGGCGCGGCAGCCATTTGATGATCACGTCCCAGTTAAGGGCGGTTAGGCCGCCCCAGAGTGCGTAGGCAATCAGCGCTACGGCAATCGACCAGGCGGCTATTTCAGAGGTCTTTTTCATGACGCGCTCCTGACAAAGCCACGGCTGGAGCGTTTTTCCAGGAAGTGCATGCCAATCATCGCCAGCACCGTCAGGCCCAGGTAGATAAAGGCCGCCACCATATAAAAGGTGAAGGGTTCCTTGCTGGCGGTTACGGCGATTTGTGAGCGGCGCATGATTTCTTCCAGGCCGATCACTGACACCAGCGCGGTGTCCTTCATCAAAATCATAAACAGGTTGCCGAGACCGGGTAGGGCGATGCGCCACATCTGCGGCAGGATCAGTCGCCAGAAAATCCGCGGCTTGGACATGCCCAGCGCTTGGCCGGCTTCGCGGTGGCCTTTGGGGATGGCCAGGATTGCGCCACGAAACACCTCGGTGGCGTACGCGCCGAAGCAAATGCCGAGGGCAATAGTGCCGGCAGCAAAGGCGTTCAGCTCAAGGCTTTCGATGCCGAGCAGGTCCGCCAGGTTGCGCATCAGCTGCACGGTGCCGAAATAGATCAGCAACACCCAAAGCAGCTCGGGAATCCCGCGCACGATGGTTGAGTAAGTGCCGCCAAGCCATTGCAGCGGCTTGTACGGGGAAGTCTTGGCCAGGGCGCCGAGCAAACCGAGCACCAGACCCAGGCACAGCGCGCTGAGCGCCAGCTTGATAGTCATCAGGGTGCCGGCAGCCAGGGCTGGGCCGAATCCGTAAAGATCGAAATTCATAGGAGGCTCAGAAGCCTGCGCCGCCCGGGCGGGCGACGCAGTGCCGGCAGCTTAGTAGATGCTGAACGGGAAGTACTTGTCGTTGATTTTCTTGTAGGTGCCGTCAGCCACGATCTCGGCAAGGGCAGCGTTCAGCTTTTCGCGCAGGGCGTCGCCCTTGCGCACGGCGATGCCGATCTTGTCGTTGTCGAATACTGGCTCGCCCTTGAACTCGAAGTCTTTGCCGGCATCGCTCTTCAGCCATTCCCAGTTGACGAAGGTGTCAGCCAGGACGCCGTCGAGGCGGCCCGAAGACAGGTCGAGGTAGGCGTTTTCCTGGGTGTCGTACAGCTTGATATCGACCACGCCATCGAGGTTGTCTTCCAGCCAGGTGCCGGCGATGGTGGCGCGCTGTGCGCCGATCACTTTGTTTTTCAGGCTGGCTTTGTCGGTTTTGAAGTCGCCGCCTTTAGGGGCGATGAACTGCAGCTTGTTGGTGTAGTACGGGTCGGTGAAGTCAACGGCTACTTTGCGCTCGTCAGTGATCGACATGGAGGCGATCAGGAAGTCGAACTTCTTCGCGTTCAGGGCTGGAATAATGCCGTCCCAGTCGGAGGTGACCACTTCGCACTCAGTCTTCATCTTGGCGCACAGGGCTTGGCCGATTTCTACGTCAAAGCCGCCTACCTGGCCGCTGGCGTCAATCAGGTTGAACGGTGGGTAGGCGCCTTCGGTGCCGAGTTTCAGTTTGTCAGCAGCGACGGCGCTGGTGCCGAAAGCCAGGGTGGCGGCAGCGGCCAGCAGGATTTTCTTGTAGTTCTGCATGCGTAGTTGCTCCGTGTGTTTAGTGATTGCTGGACATGAATTGTTTGCAGCGCGCCGAGTTCGGATTGTCGAACACCTGCTCCGGGGAGCCCTGTTCTTCAACCAGGCCTTGATGCAGGAACACCACTTCGCTGGATACTTGGCGGGCAAAGCCCATCTCGTGAGTCACCAGCAGCATGGTGCGGCCTTCCTCGGCGAGTGCGCGGATCACATTAAGCACTTCTTGTACCATTTCCGGGTCAAGAGCCGAAGTGGGCTCATCGAACAGGATGACTTTCGGCTGCATGGCCAGGGTGCGGGCAATCGCCGCCCGCTGTTGCTGGCCGCCAGACAGTTGATTCGGGTAAACGTGGCGCTTGTCGGCAATCCCGACCTTGGCCAGCAGCGCTTCGGCCACTTCAATGGCCTCAGCTTTGCTCTGCCCCAATACGCGGCGCGGTGCCTCGATGATGTTATCGAGCACGCTCATGTGCGGCCACAGATTGAAATTCTGGAAGACAAAGCCGATTTCGCTGCGCAGGCGATTGATCTGCTTGTTGTCGGAGGCAATAAGGTCGCCGTTCTTCGCCACTTTAAGCTTGAGCTCTTCGCCGGCAAGAATGATCTGCCCCTTGTGTGGGTTTTCCAGCAGGTTGATGCAGCGCAGAAAGGTCGACTTACCGGAGCCTGAGGAGCCGAGGATGGAAATCACATCGCCGTCGCGGGCAGTGAGAGAAATGCCCTTGAGCACCTCAAGGTCGCCGTAGCGTTTATGCAGATCGCGAATTTCCAGCGCAGGCGTGGCCTCGGCCATGGGGTGTCCTCTTGTTATTCGGGGCGCTCAGGCCTTTCGTAGCGTTCCTGGCGAGGCGCCAAGCTAGCATAGCGTTTCGCTGACCGCCAAGCCGTTTACCTGCCGCGGGGCGCTTAGCTGGTCAGCCTGTCGCCTTGCTGCAGTTGGCTGTCGCTCGCACACAATTGTGGCGCTGAGCAGGTCGTGAAAAATCGCAGGCAATAAAAAACCCCAAGGAATTTAACTTCGCTTGGGGTTTCTCGGTATTTTGGTGCCCGGGGACGGAATCGAACCGCCGACACGGGGATTTTCAATCCCCTGCTCTACCGACTGAGCTACCCGGGCAACGGGGCGTATTAGACGGATTTGAAGGGTGTGTGTCAAGCGTGAGTTTAAAAAATATTTAATTAATACGGGCGGTTAGGTTCGGATGGTGGGAAATGATGGGTGACGCGGGGTGGTTTGGAGGCAGTCCGGGAGGATGTTTGTAGGCGGGGATGTGCGGTTTGCTGGGAGGGTGAAGCGGCATCGACCCTGCGGTTGCAGGGTGTGGGTCGTGGGCGGGGCTTTTAGTCGCGCATATTGCGGATGAGGTCGCACGCTAACGTGCCGCCCACGGTATACCGGGTTATGCGCTCGGCGGCACGTAGCCTTCGGCCTGGGCGTACTCCTCGCCGGAGAGGAATTTATCCATCTCGGTTTGGAGGAACTTGCGGTCTTCGGCGTTCATCATGTTCAGGCGACGTTCGTTGATCAGCAGGGTCTGGTGTTTTTGCCATTCTTCCCAGGCTTGCTTGGAGACGTTGTTGAAGATGTCTTCACCTTTGGCGCCGGGGTATGGCGGGCGCTCCAGGCCGGGGAGTTCTTGCTTGTGTTTGCGGCACTGTACGGTGCGGGTCATGGTGTCTCTCCAGTATTTGCTGCGAGTGCATCGGCCGCGCGTTTCAGCAGTTTCTTCACCGGGGCGGCAAGGCCCAGGCGCGGCGGGGTGGCGAGGTTATACCAGAGCCAATCGGCCTCGGCCACGGCGGTCGGCGCGGCGTTGACTTGGATCAGCCAGGGTTCGATGGCCAGCTGGAAGTGGCTGAAGGTGTGGGTCAGTTCGGCTTGCATCTGGCGCGTGCCCAGCTGCAAGCCGTGACGGCTTGCCAGGTCGTCCAGGCTTTGCAGGTTGTCGAGCTCTGGCAGGCTCCATAGGCCGCCCCAAAGGCCGCTGGAAGGGCGGCGGTAGAGCAAGACCTCGCCTTGGTGGTTGGCGAGGATCGGCATCAGCGTGCGCCTCTGCGGCCGCGTTTTGCGCGGCTTAGGGATGGGGTAACGAATCTCCAGGCCGAGCAGGTGCGCCTGGCAGCCGCTTTTTAGCGGGCAAAGCAGGCAGCTGGGTTTGCTGCGCGTGCAGAGGGTGGCGCCCAGATCCATCATTGCCTGGGTGTAGTGGTTCACCCGCGCCTGCGGGGTGAAACGTTCGGCCACATCCCATAGCTGCTTGGCTACTTTCGGTTCGCCTGGATAGCCTTCCTGAGCCACGTAGCGCGCCAGTACGCGCTTGACGTTGCCGTCGAGTATCGGTGCACGCAGGCCCATGCTGAGGCTGGCAATGGCGCCGGCGGTGGAGCGGCCGATGCCAGGAAGTTCGGTGAGCTGCTCGACATCGCGTGGGAATTCGCCGGCATGTTCGCGCACAACGATCTGTGCGGTCTTTTGCAGGTTGCGCGCGCGGGTGTAATAACCGAGGCCGGTCCACAGGTGCAGCACTTCGTCTTCCGGCGCGGCGGCCAGGTCGCTCATCGTCGGTAATGCGGCCATAAAACGGTCGAAGTAGCCGAGTACGGTGCTGACCTGGGTCTGCTGCAGCATGATCTCCGAGACCCACACGCGATACGGTGTGATGCCCTGTTGCCAGGGCAGGTCCTTGCGTCCGTGGCTGTCATACCAGTCGAGTACAGCGGTAGAGAATTGTGCAGGGGTCATCGGTTGAACAGGCCCTTGAGTGCATCTTTCAGCTCGGGGCTGACCTTGTCACCGAGTTTTTCTTCGATCTTCTCGTTGAGCTTGTTGCCGGCCAGTTTCGCGGCGACCTTACCCAGGCCGTCCTGATCCAGGCGACAGGCCTTGCCGCCCATTTCCAACGGGCCACGGCAGCGCACGGGCCATTCGATGCCGACATAGCGTTCGTTGACCTGGCAGGCCGGATCGGGCATCTCGCGCTGATCACCGGTAATGGTGATGCCAACGCGGTAATCGAGGCCGAGGATGCGCAGGTCCACATCACCATTACCGCTGACCGCCAAGCCTGGGATGCGCGCCTTGAGGTCTGGGTTGTGGGCCACGCCATTACGCACGGTCAGGCTGCCTTGCAGGGTTTCGAAGGGCGTGTCTTTGCCGCGCGGGTCACTGCTTAGGGCCTTACGGTTGAGGGTGGCGATGCCGCGGCACAGCTGCTGTTCCAGATTGGCGTCGACCAGCACGCCGTCATTGAGCAGGAAGCTGGCGTCGCCGTTGAGTCCGTCCACCCAGGCGCGCTGGCTGTTGCCGCTGGTGCTGAGGGTGGCGTTGAGGTCGAGCAGGCCTTTGACGGGGGAAGGCTGGTCGGGCTTTTTCAGGAAGGGTTCGATCTGAATGCCGCGCAGGTTCTTTTGCACACTGAGCAGCGGCGTGGCAGGTCTTGCGTCGATGCTGGCTTTGGCGTCGAAACTACCGTTACCAATGCTGCCGCGTGCGTTTTCAAGGGTCAGCAAGCCGGCTTTGGCCTGCGCTTTGGCGCTGAAGTTGCTGATGGCTTGTTGCTGCACGGTGAACTGGTCTAGGTCGAGATCGAGCTGTGCATCGAGCTTGCGCAAGGCGGCGATCGGCAGGATTTCGCTGCTGCTCCAGGCATGCTGCGTCGGCGCGTCGGGCAGTGGTGTGCTGCCGCTTTCACCGGCACTGGCAACACTGGCTTTAACTTCGGCCTGGCGCGCAGCGCCGGCGTCTTTGGCGTCTTTGGCCGGTGCTGGCAGGTAGCGGTCGAGGTTCAGTTGGTCGCCTTTGAGTTGCATGCGCAGGGCTTGCTTGGCGAAGTCGGCAATCGCCAGCTGGCCGCTGAAATGGCTGTCGTCGAGGGTTAGCTTGAGGTCTTCGAGGGTCAGGCTGTTGGCGGTGCCGCTGAGGCGGGTGACCAGTTCGAATTGGCTGAGGGTTTTCTCATCGTTCATCGGCGGCAGTTTCTGGCCGATGGTGGTGAGGAATTCGCGCAGGTTGAGCGGGGCGATGGACAGCCCGCCGCTGAGTTTTGGCTGGGTGTCGAGGTCGCGCACTTTTAGCTCGCCGAGGGCGCGCAGCTGATTGGCGGACAGTTTCAGGCCGTTCCATTCGGCGACCTGAGCGGCCAGGTCAACCAGCAGTTGGCCTTGGGCGGAGTAGGTCAGCGTTTGACCGTCAAAGGGTTCGCCGGAGACTTCGCCGGAGAACTTGGCATCTTCCAGCTGGTAGCGCTTGAGCGCCCGGTCGAAACGCAGTTCGCCCTGCAGTTCACTGCGGGCGCGCAATACCGGCTTGTTGAGGCCAAAGAAGGCGCTGAGCTTGACGGGTATGCCAGCGCCCTCACGGATGGCCCCGGTGGTCAGCTGGATGCTTTCGGCGCTGAATTGTTGGCCCTTCTGTGCGTCGCGGTAGTCGATGCGGGCGCTGTTGACGATCAGGCTGTCGATATCCAGTTTTAGTGGCTGGCTGTTATTTTCTGCTTCAGGTGTTGCGCTTGCAGGTGGTGCGCTGTCGCCCGTCGCGGCGTCAGGTGTGGTTGCGGCGGTTTTCGGTTTGCCGACATCTTCCCAGTTGCTGTGGCCTTTTTCGTCGCGCTGTAGATTGAGGTTGAGGCCGTCGATGCGGATATCGCTCATCTGCACTTCTTTGCGCAGCAGCGGCAGTACGCGCACCGACAGGCCAAGCAGGCGCAGGTCGGCAAAGGGTTGCTCTGGGGTGCTGAGGCTGGCGAGGCTGGCGTCGGTCAGCTCCAGGCCGAGCCAGGGGAACAGGCTCCAGCCGATATCGCCCTTGAGGGTTAGCTCCAGATTGGCCTTGTCGCGGGCCAGTTGGCGGATTTCGTCTTTGTAATCGTTGGGATCGAACAGGTGGGTGAGGGCGAAGCCCAGCGCCACGATGATCAGCAAGAGCCCTAGAAAAAACAGGCCGATGATTTTGCCGAGCGCTTTCATGTGCGAATCCTTGTTTCGAAGCTGAAGAGTGAAGAGCAGCAATTTAAGCCGGTCAGTATAGCGGCAGTGTTTTTGTCCGGGCCGCCGACACTTGCGTTTGCCTGGCGTTTTTTGCAAGCGGCTTTTACCGCTGCGCCAAGGCGTTGAGCGTTAGCAAGCAGGCTGTGGCGCATTGCTGGGCGTTCTGCTGTGGCACTTGGATAGGCAGGTTGGCGGCCGGTTCCCTGCGGCGTGCGTACTGTTAGCGAGTCGTCGTTGCCTGGCAGTTGCTATACGACTAATGAATAATGCGCCATGTGTCCGAGGCGTATCGCTGCAATGCTAGTCTCGCCGCTGCGCGAGCTATTCTGCCCGCGTTAAAGCCCAGTGCCTTGCCTGCACATTATAAGAAGAGAACATTGCTATGACTGACGCTCTCGTCCTAGACGGCGCTTCGGCTGCGCCTGCCTTTCTGTCTAAGGAACGCATCATCGCGACGCCGGGTTTCAACCGCTGGCTGGTGCCGCCAGCCGCATTGGCCATCCATTTATGTATTGGTATGGCTTATGGTTTTTCGGTCTTCTGGTTACCGCTGTCAAAGGCTGTCGGTATCGATGCGCCGCTGGCTTGTGCGGCGGATATTGGCTTCTTTGAGCAGATTTTTGCCAGCAACTGCGACTGGCAGATTTCCATGCTGGGCTGGATCTATACGCTGTTCTTCGTTTTTCTCGGCTGTTCTGCGGCCGTTTGGGGTGGTTGGTTGGAGCATGCCGGCCCGCGTAAGGCTGGTTTGGTATCGGCTATGTGCTGGTGCGGTGGCCTGCTGATTTCCGCGCTGGGTATCTACCATCACCAAATCTGGTTGCTGTGGCTGGGGTCCGGGGTGATCGGTGGTATTGGTCTGGGTCTGGGCTATATCTCGCCGGTGTCGACGCTGATCAAGTGGTTCCCGGACAAGCGCGGCATGGCCACCGGTATGGCGATCATGGGCTTCGGCGGCGGGGCGATGGTGGGTGCGCCGTTAGCGGCTGAGCTGATGAGCCACTTCGCCAGCGACACGGGCGTTGGCGTATGGCAGAGCTTCGTGGTCATGGCGATCATCTACTTCGTCTTTATGGTCGGCGGCGCGCTGGCCTACCGTGTGCCGCCTACTGGTTGGAAACCGGCCGGCTGGACGGCGCCTGCGGCTAAGGCGGGTAACAGCATGATCACCAATCGCCACGTGCACGTCAGCGTTGCCTGGAAAACCCCGCAGTTTCGTCTGGTCTGGGCGGTGCTGTGCCTTAACGTATCGGCGGGCATCGGCATTATCGGCATGGCGTCACCGCTGTTGCAGGAAGTGTTTGCCGGGCAGTTGCTGGGTAATGAGCTGTCGTTTAACGAGCTGAGCGCCGTGCAGTTGGGGCAGATTGCGGCCATTGCAGCCGGCTTCACCGGCCTGCTCAGCCTATTCAACATCGGTGGCCGCTTCTTCTGGGCCTCTTGCTCGGACTTTATCGGCCGTAAAGCCACCTACTTCGTGTTCTTCGGCCTGGGCTTTGCGCTCTATGCCGCCGTGCCGCTGCTGGGGCAGTTGGGCAGCTTGGCGCTGTTCGTGCTGGCGTTCGGCATCATCCTGTCGATGTATGGCGGTGGCTTTGCCACGGTGCCGGCCTACCTGGCCGACTTGTTCGGTACGCAGATGGTCGGCGCTATTCACGGTCGCTTGCTCACCGCCTGGGCGGCAGCTGGGGTGCTGGGGCCGGTGCTGGTCAACTACCTGCGTGAGTATCAGTTGAGCATTGGCGTCGAGCGCGCAGCGGCCTATGACATCACCCTGTACATCCTTGCCGGCCTGCTGGTGCTGGGCTTTATTTGCAACCTGTTGGTGCGCCCGGTGGCGGACAAGTACTTCATGAGCGAAACCGAACTGGCTGCCGAGCGTGCGCTGAGCCATGACGCCAAGCGCGGTGAAGTGGCTGTGCTGGAATGGTCGGCCGATCCGGCGTCCAAGCCGCTGGCCATTGCCGCCTGGCTGGTTGTCGGGCTGCCGCTGGCATGGGGCATCTGGATCACCCTGCAAAAGACCGCGACGCTGTTCCAGTAAGTCGCGCGTAGCACCGCAAAATCCCGCTGGCGGCTGTGTTCGTCAGCGGGATTTTTGCTATCTGCGGGCCTTGCTTCAAGGTTGTGTGCTTATCGGCCTATAATGGCCGCCCTTTGGCACAACGACTTTGTGGAGCTGGTGATGATCGAGCGTACGGCATCTGTCGAGCGCAATACCCTGGAGACCCAAATCAAGGTCTCGATCAACCTGGATGGTACGGGCAAAGCCAAGTTTGATATTGGCGTGCCGTTCCTTGAACACATGCTTGATCAGATTGCCCGGCATGGCCTGATCGACCTGGATATCCAGTGCAAGGGCGACCTGCATATCGACGACCACCACACCGTGGAAGACGTGGGTATCACCCTCGGCCAGGCGTTCACCAAGGCCATCGGCGACAAAAAAGGCATGACCCGCTACGGCCATTCCTACGTGCCGCTGGATGAAGCGCTGTCACGCGTGGTGATCGACTTCTCCGGCCGTCCGGGCCTGCAGATGCACGTACCGTTCACCCGTGCAGTGGTGGGCGGCTTCGATGTCGACTTGTTCCAGGAATTCTTCCAGGGTTTCGTTAACCACGCGCTGGTCAGCGTGCACATCGATAACCTGCGTGGCACCAACACCCACCACCAGATCGAGACGGTGTTCAAAGCCTTCGGTCGCGCGCTGCGCATGGCGGTTGAGCTGGACCCACGCATGGCCGGGCAAATGCCGTCGACCAAGGGCGTGCTCTGATGCAAACGGTTGCCGTCATCGACTACGGCATGGGCAACTTGCACTCGGTGGCCAAGGCGCTTGAGCATGTTGGGGCCGGCAAGGTGCTGGTCACCAGCGATGCCGCAGTGATTCGTGAGGCGGATCGCGTGGTGTTCCCCGGCGTGGGCGCGATCCGCGACTGCATGGCCGAGATCAAGCGGCTGGGCTTCGACAGCCTGGTGCGTGAAGTCAGCGCGGATCGGCCGTTTCTCGGCATTTGCGTAGGCATGCAAGCCTTGCTGGAGCACAGCGAGGAGAACGCCGGCGTTGATTGCATCGGCCTGTTTCCCGGCAAGGTGCGTTTCTTCGGCAAGGACATGGTTGAGGATGGCGAGCCGTTGAAGGTCCCGCACATGGGCTGGAATGAAGTGGCGCAGGCGGTGAAACACCCGCTGTGGCACAACATCCCGGACCTGGCGCGCTTCTACTTCGTGCACAGTTACTACATCGAAGCCGGCAACCCCAAGCAGGTGGTCGGGCGCGGGCATTACGGCAAGGATTTCGCCGCGGCGCTGGCCGACGGCTCGCGTTTTGCCGTGCAGTTTCACCCGGAAAAGAGCCACACCCATGGCCTGCAGTTGCTGCAGAACTTCGCCGCCTGGGATGGTCGCTGGTAAATGGCCAGGGCCAAGCTTAAGCCGCCAATCATGACCTTGAGCACCGAGCAGGAGCGTGACGCCTGCCAGGTACTCAAGCGCTTTATGGCTGAGCGTTTTGAGCTGGAGCTGGGCAGTTTCGAGGTGGCTGAAATACTCGAACTGTTTAGCCGAGAAATTGCGCCGCATTATTACAATCGGGCGATTTTCGATGTGCAGACTCACCTGAAAGAACGGTTCGAGAGCATCGAAAGCGACCTCTGGGCACTCGAAAAGAGCTGACCCACCGAATTCACACGACTTGAGCAGGTTCAACCGATGCTGATTATCCCCGCGATCGATTTGAAGGACGGCGCCTGCGTGCGCTTGCGCCAGGGCCGCATGGAAGACTCCACGGTGTTTTCCGATGACCCGGTGAGCATGGCCGCCAAGTGGGTGGAGGGCGGTTGCCGTCGTCTGCACCTGGTCGACCTCAACGGTGCCTTTGAAGGTCAGCCGGTTAATGGTGAGGTGGTGACGGCCATCGCCAAGCGTTACCCGCACCTGCCGATCCAGATTGGCGGTGGCATCCGCACACTGGAAACCATCGAGCACTACGTGCGTGCGGGGGTCAGCTACGTGATCATCGGCACCAAGGCGGTGAAAGATCCACAGTTCGTCACCGATGCCTGCAAAGCCTTCCCGGGCAAGGTGATTGTCGGTCTCGACGCCAAAGACGGCTTCGTCGCCACCGACGGCTGGGCCGAAGTGTCCACCGTGCAGGCCACTGATTTGGCTAAGCGGTTTGAGGCCGACGGTGTGAGCGCCATCGTTTATACCGACATCGCCAAAGACGGCATGATGCAGGGCTGTAACGTCGAGGCCACTGCGGCCCTGGCGGCGGCGAGCCGCATTCCGGTGATCGCCTCGGGCGGCATCCACAACCTGAGTGATATCGAGAAGCTGCTGCTGGCGCGCTCGCCTGGCATTATCGGTGCGATCACCGGCCGCGCTATCTATGAAGGCACCCTGGATGTGGCTGAAGCTCAAGCCTTCTGCGATTCCTTCAAGGGCTAAGCCGTAGGATGGGTTAGCCGCGCAGCGGCGTAACCCATCGCCAACCACTTTATCTATGGGTATCGCTGCGCTCAGCGGAACGCCGCCCGCCCCATCCAACGAGAGCATCGTTATGGCACTGGCAAAACGCATTATTCCCTGTCTCGACGTCGACAACGGTCGCGTGGTCAAGGGCGTGCAGTTCGAGAACATCCGCGATGCTGGCGACCCGGTGGAAATCGCCCGGCGCTATGACGAGCAAGGTGCCGACGAGATTACCTTCCTCGACATCACCGCCAGCGTCGACGGCCGCGACACCACCCTGCACACCGTCGAGCGCATGGCCAGCCAGGTGTTTATCCCGCTGACCGTCGGTGGCGGCGTGCGCACGGTGCAGGACATTCGTAACCTGCTGAATGCCGGTGCCGATAAAGTCTCGATCAACACGGCAGCGGTGTTCACCCCGGAGTTTGTTGGCGAAGCCGCTTCGCGCTTCGGCTCGCAGTGCATCGTCGTGGCGATTGATGCCAAGCGGGTCTCTAAGCCGGGTGAAACCCCGCGCTGGGAGATCTTCACCCACGGCGGGCGCAAGCCGACCGGTTTGGATGCGGTGCTCTGGGCGAAGAAAATGGAAGACCTCGGCGCCGGTGAGATCCTGCTGACCAGCATGGATCAGGACGGCGTAAAGAGCGGCTACGACTTGGGTGTGACCCGCGCCATTAGCGAGATGGTTGGCATCCCGGTAATTGCCTCCGGCGGCGTTGGCAACCTGCAGCACATGGCCGACGGCATTATCGAAGGTAAGGCGGCTGCGGTACTGGCCGCGAGCATTTTCCATTTTGGCGAATACACCGTGCCGGAAGCCAAGGCCTATATGGCCAGCCGCGGCATCGTCGTACGTTAAGCCGCCGCTGGCAGGGCACTAGCGCTGCTACCTTGTGCGCAGGGTGCAGCGCTTCATACTTTCAGCCGTGCGCATATGACGATTGTTGTAGTTGCCCTGAATCAGAGCTGGATTAGACATGCAAGTTGATGCCGTTATCACGTGGGTTGATGGAGGTGACGCTAATTGGCGGGCCAAACGCGAATATCACTCGGGTGAACCGCGGCGCGACCTGCTGCCCTTTGCCAATGGCGAGGGACGCTATCGAGATAACGACGATTTATTGTTTTTGCTTCGCTCGATGGAACAATTCTGGGGCATAGACGGCAACATCTTTATTGTCACCGATCAGCAAGTGCCAAGCTTTATCGCGGAGCACCCTCGGCTGCGCATCGTTGATCATTCGCAGATTCTGGATGCGCGCTACCTGCCGACATTCTCATCCCGGGCTATCGAGTCGGCGCTGCACCATATTCCCGACTTGGCTGAGCATTTCGTTTCATTCAACGACGATCAAATGCTGACCCGGCCTGTTAAGCCCGCAGACTTTTTCAGCGCGGTTGGCGCGATGGTGTTTTTAACCCGAGAGCCCATCCCAACCGGTGATGCCGATCTGCAGCTGTCGGGCCATAACGATGCCAGTAACGCGCGGCACTGGATGCAAACAACCTATGGCGCATCGAGCATCGCGTTCATCCCTGAGCACGCGCCCAAAGGCATTCGTAAGAGCTGGATGATGGAGCTTGAAGCGGCGCACCCCGAAATTTTCGATGAGGTTCGTCAGGAGAAATTCAGGCGCCGCACTGGCCAGAGCATTCTGGCTAACCTGTACCTCGACTGGTGTGCAACCCATGGCCGAGCCGATATTGGTTGGGAACAGTGCCGCTACCTGTTCACCGATGATGTTGAGCATGACCGGGTCGCATCGCTGCTGGACTCGCTCGGGCGTCACCTGTGCATCTGCATCAACGACACAACGGACGACCGCTCAGACGTCGCAACAATGCGCGACAAGCTAGACCGGATACGCTCAGAGCTTTTCCCTCGGCCAAGTGACTTTGAGTCTGCAGGTGGCCTTGCCTCGGTGCATGCCTAAGTCGCTAACTGCTTGCTGCGTTCGGCTCTAGGCCGGCAGTTGTCGTCTGCTCCAGTGCATTAAGCCGCGTGGTTGGCAGACCTGCTGACCACTGCTGCGGGGTAGTCGACAGCTAAATGTCGACTGTCTCGCTAAAATCGGCCTGTTTGCGTGCGGTTCGCTGTAGTTATTTGCCTTGGCCGCCGGCCTCTGGCGATGTGCGGCAGCAGTGCTCAAAATGAGCACTTAAAGCGCGCGAGGCGCCATCCACGCAAAGCGAATATGTATCCGTGCCTGGGTTTATTGCAGGCGGGGTTAAGCCAACTTGGCCGAGTACGTTTGCAGCTCCGGCCTACTAACGAAGTGAGACGTCATGTTGAAGCAACTACTCGCCGCTCTTGCCGGCACTGTTATGGTGCTCGCGGGCAGTGCTCGGGCGGAAATCGACCCGAATTACCGCATGGTCCTGCTGACCGAGAACTTCCCGCCGTACAACATGGCGATCAACGGCAAGAACTTTGCGCAAGAAGACAATATTGATGGCATTGCGGTGGATATTGTCCGTGAGATGTTCAAACGTGCCGGTATTCACTACAACATGACTCTGCGCTTCCCTTGGGATCGCATCTACAAATTGGCGCTGGAAAAGCCCGGCTATGGTGTGTTCGTGACCGCGCGTCTGCCTGACCGCGAGGCGCTGTTTAAATGGGTCGGGCCGATTGGCCCCGATGACTGGGTGCTGCTTGGCAAGGCCGATAGCCCCATTACCCTAACCAGCCTGGAAGACGCCAAGCAGTACCAGATAGGTGCCTACAAGGGCGACGCCATTGCGCAGCACCTGGCGGAAAAAGGCCTGGAGCCGGTCACGGCCTTGCGTGATACAGAAAATGCCAAGAAGCTGATGGCTGGCCAGATTGACCTGTGGGCCACGGGCGACCCTGCCGGCCGTTACCTGGCCAAGCAGGAAGGCATTTCCGGCCTGAAAACTATTCTGCGCTTCGACAGCGCCGAGCTGTATCTGGCGCTAAACAAAGAGGTGCCGGATGAAGTGGTGCAGAAACTGCAAGCCGAGTTGGACAAGATGCGCAGCGAAGGCTTTGTTGACGATATTCTGAACAACTACCTGTAATGCGTGAAACCAGCGGGCCGGTCACCAGCCGGTCCGCGACCAAGGATGGTTGACGCTAAGTACCCTACGTCGCCGGGCCTACGCCCGAGCAGGGATGCCGCTAGCCATAATCACAATTCATGCGAGCGGAATGACCTATGTTGAAAACCCTGAAAACCGGCCTGTTGTTAGGCCTGGCGCTGAGCGCATGCGCAGCTCGCGCAGAGCTGCCGGATGATTACAAAGTGGTGCTGCTGACCGAGAACTTCCCGCCGTTCAATATGGCCGTGGATGACAAGAACTTTGCCCGTGATGATGGCATTGACGGTATCAGTGCCGAGATTGTCCGGGCGATGTTCAAGCGAGCCGGCATCAACTACACCCTGACCCTGCGCTTTCCCTGGGATCGCCTCTACCGTCTGACCCTGGATAAGCCCAACTACGGCCTGTTCTCCACCACCTTCACGCCTGAACGGCAGCCGTTGTTCAAGTGGGTCGGGCCGCTGGCCAAGACCGGTTGGGTGCTGTTAGCGGCGCCGGGCAATAACCTCAGTGTCGCCAACCTTAAGGACGCTGCGCAGTACCAGATTGGCGCGTACAAGAACGATGCCGTTAGCCAGCACCTGGAAAGCCAAGGTTTAGCGCCGAACAACGCCTTGCGCGATCAGGAAAACATCAAAAAGCTGCTCAGCGGTAAGATCGACCTGTGGGCCACCACTGACCCGGTTGGGCGTTATCTGGCCAAGCAGGAAGGCGTCAGTGGCTTGAATACGGCGCTGCGCTTCAACGAAGCGGAGTTGTATCTGGCGCTGAACAAAGACACCCCCGATGAAGTGGTGCAGCGCCTGCAAAAGGCCTTGGACGAGCTGCGTGCTGAGGGCTTTGTCGACGAGATGACCAATAACTATCTGTAGCGTCTGATCGCTGATAAAAAAGCCCGGACTTGATGGCTCAAGTCCGGGCTTTTTAGTACCTACCTGGCGGCTTTAGTCGCCGCGGGTGACGTTCAGGCCTTTGAGCAAATTCAAGGCCTGGCTTAGTTGGTAATCGTCATCCTGCGGGTTGGCTTTGGCCGGCGTTTTGCTCTTGCTCGGTTTATCTGCGCCGCCGTTACCGTTGCCCAGGTGGCCTTGCAGGTCGGCTTCTTTGATGCCGCTCTCGGCCTGCTCGCGGGTCAGCTTGGCGCGCGCCACCTCGATGTCTGGGATGATGCCCTGCGCCTGGATCGAGCGGCCGTTGGGGGTGAAATACAGCGCCGTGGTGAGCTTCAGGGCGCGGTCATTGTTCAGCGGCAGCACGGTTTGCACCGAGCCTTTACCGAAGCTGTCGGTGCCCATCAGTACCGCGCGCTTGTGATCCTGTAGGGCGCCGGCAACGATTTCCGAGGCCGAGGCACTGCCGCCGTTGATCAGCACCACCAGCGGTACGCCTTCGCTGGCGTCGGCCGGGTCGGCGTTGAAGCGCAGCTCGGAGTTGGCGATGCGCCCTTCGGTGTAGACGATCAGGCCTTTCTTGAGGAAGTGGTCGGTAACCTCCACGGCGGCTTGCAGCACGCCGCCGGGGTTGTTACGCAGGTCGAGTACCAGGCCGCGTAACTTTTTACCGTTGTCCTTGCGCAGCTTGGCCAGCGCCTTGCCGACTTCTTCACCGCTGTTGACTTGGAATTGGGTGATGCGGATGTAGCCGTAACCGTCGTCAAGCAGCTGGCTCTTCACGCTCTTGACCTTGATCACCGCGCGCGTCAGCTCGACATCGAAGGGTTTGCCGCCCTCGCGTAGCAGGGTCAGCTCGATATCTGTGCCGGCTTTACCGCGCATTTTCTCGACCGCTTCCATCAACGACAGGCCTTTGGTCGGCTGGCCGTTAATTTTCACAATCAGGTCGCCGGGTTGGATGCCGGCGGCAGACGCAGGGGTGTCATCAATGGGCGACACCACCTTGAGAAAGCCGTCTTCGCTACCAAGCTCAATGCCCAGGCCGCCGAATTCGCCGCTGGTGCTTTCCTGCAGATCGCGGAAGGCCTCAGGCTCCAGGTACGCCGAGTGCGGGTCAAGGTTGCTGAGCATGCCCTTGATGGCGTTTTCCAGCAGGGTCTTGTCGCTGACAGGCTCGACATAGGCCGATTTGATGCGGTCCATGACTTCGGCAAAGGTGCGCAGCTCGTCCAGCGGCAATGGCGCGCTGTCATTGGCGGTTGCTGGGGCTGCGGCCGGTGCGGCGACGGCGGCCGTGCTGCCCAGCAGGGTAACAGCCAGCGCGAGGGCGGTGAGGCGGAACAGATGCGGCATGTTGAACGTACTCCTGGTCCAGAATCGATAAACGCGGCACTTATCCTTGTGCGCGGCACCATTGTGCGGGGTCAATCGGGCGGCCCTGCTGGCGAATGGCGAAATACAGCGCCGAGCTGTCTTGGCCGCCGCTGTTGCCTACGGTGGAGATGGCTTCGCCGGCTTTGACCACGTCGCCGGCGTCTTTGAGCAGGCTTTGGTTATGCCCATAGAGGCTCAAGTAACCGTTGCCATGGTCGAGAATGACCAGAAGCCCGGCCCCGCGCAACCAGTCGGCAAACACTACGCGCCCGCCATGCACCGCATGCACCTGGCTGCCGGCAGTGGCGCCGATCAGCACGCCGTCCCATTTGGTGCGCGCATCACCACCGCGAGGCGTGCCGTAGCGTGCCACAAGGCGGCCATTGACCGGCCAGGGCAACTTGCCGCGGGCTTTGGCAAATGGCCCGCCGAAGCTGGCGCCAGCGCTGACCAGTGGGCCACTGCTGGCAGGTTTGCCAGGCGTGCTCGGTTGTTGCTCACGCTGCGCCAGCAGCGCTTGCTGGCGCGCCGCTTCGGCCTCGCGAGCCTGGCGGGCGAGGGTGGCTTCGATGGTTTTTAGCACCCGCGCCAGATTGGCTTGTTCCTGCTGGCGGGCTTTGAGCTTCTGGTCGCGGGCGGAGAATTCCTTGCTCAGTTTGGCCAGGGCCAGCTGGCGTTCTTTGCGCACGCTGGCGAGTTGTTCACGGCGGCCATCCAGGGCGCTTTTCTGTTCGAGCAGCGTGGCTTGCTGGTTGACGATGTCCTGCTCGACATTGGCGAGCTGGCGCAGGGTTTCATTGAAGGCGCTGAGTTGTTCCATGCGCGCTTCACTGAGGTAATCGTAGTAGGTCAGGGTGCGCGAGAATTTTTCCGGGTTTTGCTGATTGAGCAGCAGCTTGACGTACTCCTGGCGGCCGCTTTGGTAAGCGGCGCGGGCCTGGATGCCAATCAGGCGTTGTTGCTCAAGGCGTGCGCCCTGGAGTTTTTTTTTCTCGCTATCGAGGCGCTGGATTTCCTCTTCGCTGTTTTTCAGGTCCTGCTGCAAACCGTTGACCTGCTTTTCTAGCTGGCCCATTTCGCTTTCGGTTTTTTTCAGGTCTTTCTGCACGCCAGATTTCTCCAGCTGCAGCTTCTCCAGCAGCTGCTTGAGCTCGCTGATATCGGCGCGGGCAGCGTCCAGTTTTTTCTGCGCATCGCTCTTCTCGTCGGCGATCGCAGGCGTCAGCAGGAGGGTCAGGAAAATAAGAGCGAGGGCACGAAACATGGGGCTGGCAGCACCTGAATGAAGAACGTGCCTAGTATGCCTAAAAAATGGCTTGGAGCCATGGTCAACGTCACGTTGCGACAGCCCACAGGCCAGGCGTTGCACCTGGCCTGTGGAGTACAGGGTTATTTCAGTTCGACAATGCTGGTCCCGGTCATTTCCGCGGGTACTGGCAGGCTCATCAGGGTCAGCAGGGTCGGCGCCACATCGGCCAGCACGCCGCCCGGGCGGATAGTCGCTGGGCGTTTGCCGACGTAGATGAACGGTACCGGTTCGCAGGTGTGCGCGGTGTGGGCCTGACCGGTGCTCTCGTCGGCCATTTGCTCGACGTTGCCATGGTCAGCGGTGATCAGTGCTTCACCACCAACCTTGTCCAGCGCGGCGACGATGCGGCCGACACAGCTGTCCAGGCATTCCACGGCAGCCACGGCAGCGGCGAACACGCCCGTG
This sequence comes from Gammaproteobacteria bacterium, assembly GCA_018816095.1. GTDB lineage: Bacteria > Pseudomonadota > Gammaproteobacteria > Pseudomonadales > Pseudomonadaceae > Aquipseudomonas > Aquipseudomonas spirodelae. The sequence goes on along the minus strand of JAHIWP010000045.1, from coordinate 62,573 downwards.
TGGCCGACCATGTCGCCGTTGGCGTAGTTGACGATGATCACGTCGTAGCGCTGATTTTCGATGGCATCGACGATCTTGTCGGTGACTTCCGGCGCGCTCATCTGCGGCTGCAGGTCGTAGGTGGCGACGTTCGGCGAGGGAATCAGGATGCGTTCTTCGCCGGCAAAGGGTTCTTCACGGCCACCGGAGAAGAAGAAGGTGACGTGGGCGTACTTCTCGGTTTCAGCGATACGCAGTTGGGTTTTGCCGTTATTCGCCAGGTATTCGCCGAGTACGTTGGTCAGCGCTTCCGGCTTGTAGGCGCTGGGTGCCGGGATGCTTGCCGCGTATTGGGTGAGCATGACGAAGTCGGCCAGCTGCGGGACGCGCGGGCGTTCAAATTCCTTGAAGCCAGGCTCGACAAAGGCGCGGGTCAGTTCGCGGGCGCGGTCGGCGCGGAAGTTCATAAACACCACGGCGTCGCCGTCTTCCATGTGCACCGGCTCGCCGATGGTGGTGGCTTTGACGAACTCGTCGCTTTCATCGCGGGCATAAGCTGCGTTCAGGCCCTCGACGGCAGTGGCCGCGTTGAACTGGCCGTTGCCGTCGACCAGCAGTTGATAGGCTTGCTCGACACGGTCCCAACGATTGTCGCGGTCCATGGCAAAGTAGCGGCCGATCAGGCTGGCGATGCGGCCCTTGCCCAGTTTGGCGAACGCCGCATCGAGCAGCTCGATGGAGGGTTGTGCACTGCGCGGCGGGGTGTCGCGGCCGTCGAGAAACGCATGCAGGTAGATTTTCTCTGCACCGCGCTGGGCGGCCAGCTCAGCCATGGCCACCAGGTGGTCCTGATGGCTGTGTACGCCACCTTCTGAAAGTAAGCCGAGGATGTGCACGGCCTTGCCGGCGCTAACGGCCTTGTCCACCGCCGTGGTGATGGTTGGGTTCGCGAAGAACTCGCCATCGCGGATGGCTTTGGTCACCCGGGTGAAGTCCTGGTACACCACGCGGCCCGCGCCGAGGTTCATATGACCGACCTCGGAATTGCCCATCTGGCCGTCCGGCAGGCCGACATCCATGCCTGAGCCGGATATCAGACCATGGGCTTGGGTGGCGCGCAGATGGTCGTAGACCGGCGTGTTGGCCGCCATGATGGCGTTGGATTCGGGGCTGTCACTGTGGCCGAAGCCATCGAGGATGATCAGTACCAGGGGTTTGGGCGTGGCGCTCATAAAGCAGGCTCGCTCTGCGTGAGGGGCGAATAAAGGCTGGGCATTTTACGGCCATGTGTGGCAAACGTCACCGTCGGGCAGGGTTTGGCCGGCCTGTGTGGCTGTGTATACTGGCCGACATTTTACCGCCCCGGAACCGCACAATGCTCGCCAACTTGATTGAATTTGCCACTACTCACTACGTACTGAGCGGGTTGTTTGTGACCGTGCTTGCACTGCTGATCTTCACCGAAGCGCGTAAGGGCGGGCAGAGCCTGAGCAGCCGCGAGCTGACTGCGCTGGTTAACAGCGAGCAGGGCGTGGTGCTGGATATTCGCGCGCAGAAGGATTTTTCTGCCGGACATATCGTCGGTGCGCTGAATATCCCCTATGAAAAGCTGGCCGGTCGTATGGTTGAGCTGGACAAGCACAAGGCCAAGACGCTGATCGTGGTCGACGCCATGGGTCAGCATGCCGGCACGGTTTGCCGTGATCTGAAAAAGGCTGGTTTCACTGCCGCCAAACTGTCAGGTGGCATTGCCAGCTGGCGTGGCGACAACCTGCCGCTGGTGAAGTGAGATGCAGCCTGTCGTCATCTACTCCAGCGATTGGTGCCCGTATTGCACCCGCGCCAAGCAGCTGTTGGCGAAAAAGGGCGTGGCGTTCGAAGAAATCAAGGTCGACGGTCAGCCGGACGTGCGTGCGGAAATGACCCGCAAGGCACGCCAGACCTCGGTGCCGCAAATCTGGATTGGCACCACCCATGTGGGCGGCTGCGATGACCTGTATGCCCTGGAGCGCGCCGGCAAGCTCGACGCGCTGCTCAAGGTTTAACTCCCCTGTTTATCCGTACCTAACGACAAGAAGGCTTTGCCATGACAGAACAAGCTAGCAACGGCGCCGCTCAGGGCGAACAGAACCCGCAATTCTCCCTGCAGCGCATCTACGTGCGTGACCTGTCCTTTGAAGCGCCGAAGAGCCCGGAAATTTTCCGCCAAGAGTGGACGCCGAGCGTCGCCATGGACCTCAACACTCGCCAGAAGTCCTTGGACGGTGACTTCCACGAAGTGGTGCTGACGCTCTCGGTGACCGTGAAAAACGGTGAAGAGACGGCGTTTATTGCCGAAGTGCAGCAGGCCGGGATCTTCCTGATCCAGGGCTTGGACGCCGCCTCGATGAGCCATACCCTCGGTGCGTTCTGCCCGAACATCCTCTTCCCGTATGCCCGCGAGACGCTGGACAGCCTGGTAGTGCGGGGTTCTTTCCCGGCGCTGATGCTGGCCCCGGTGAACTTCGATGCGCTGTACGCGCAAGAGCTGCAGCGCATGCAGCAGGCCGCTGCGCCTGCCGTTGCTCACTGAGCCGCTGCCATGCAATAAAAAAGCGCCTAAGGGCGCTTTTTTATTGGCAGTCAAAATAAGGCGGTTTATTCCTGCGACGTTGCCGTAGGCGCCTCGGGCATGGCGAACTCATGCTGGCGCCAGGCCTCGTACACCGCCACGGCAACAGTATTGGACAGGTTGAGGCTGCGGCAGCCGTCGCGCATTGGCAGGCGCACGCGTTGCTCGGGGGGCAGGCTGTCGCGCACCTCCTGGGGCAGGCCGCGGCTTTCCGGGCCGAACAGGAAGGCGTCGCCGGGTTGATAACTGACCTGATGGAACGGTTGCGAGCCCTTGGTGGTGAACGCGAATACACGCGGCTGCCCTAGGCTTTCCAGGCAGCTGGCGAGGTCGGCGTGGCGCTGCAGGGTGGCGTATTCGTGATAGTCCAGGCCGGCGCGACGCAGGCGTTTGTCATCCAGGTCGAAGCCCAGGGGTTCGATCAGGTGCAGGTGGCAGCCGCTGTTGGCGCAGAGCCTGATAATGTTGCCGGTATTCGGTGGAATTTCCGGTTGAAAAAGGATGACGTGAAACATGCGCGGCTCCGAGCTTGAAGGCGAGCAGCATTCTACAGACCCGCGGCCACGTCCGTGGGTGCGGGTGATCGGTTCGTTGGCGCTATTTGGCTTTTTGATCGGTTTGATGATCGGCCGGCTTTTCCAGCCAGACCCGCTCTGGTTGGAGCGCGTTGAAGTGCGTGAGCAGGGGCTTGAGCTGTGGTTCAACGTCGAACCGGTGCCGCGCGAAGAGCATGCGGGAGGTGTTTTTATCCTGCGGCTAGAGAGTTTTGGCCGCGAACAACAAGGCCAGTTACAGGTGCAGGGGCGCTTGGCCAATTGGCGGTTGCAGCGTGAAAGAAAGGATTTGCTGTTGCGAGTGCTGGCTGCCCGTCCTTTGCGCGGCGAGTGGCGCGCTGAAGAGGTGGACGGGCGCTGGCGGCTGCTGGTCAGCCTGGTGGAGCAATAAAAGAGGGGATTCCCCGGCCTGCCTGTACCAAGGTCCCCGAAACTGGGATTGCATGAGTCTATGCAGACTGTGTGCCAGTTTTATTACGTTGGCTGCAGGCCCTGTAAATGCTGGGTTTAAGGTGACATAGGGCGGCTTGTGCAGCGTGCGGGGGCTGGTGGTTGAACCGCCGCTGTGCAGCGCAGCGGTGCGCGTGCATTGCTTTGATGCACGCTGGGTGTAAGTGACGACGTAATGAAAACGGGCCCTGTAATGGGCCCGTTTGTATGGTGCGCGGCGTGGCGGCGATTCAGTCGTCGCCGTCCTCGTCATCACTGCTGTCGACATTCATGCCCAGCTCTTTGATCTTGCGCGTCAGGGTGTTGCGCCCCCAGCCCAGCAGTACGGCCGCGTCGCGGCGGCGGCCGGCGGTGTGCTTGAGTGCGGTTTCGATCATGATCCGCTCAAAGGCCGGCACTGCCGTATCCAGCAGGTTGGATTGGCCGCGGCCCAGTGCCTGCTCCGCCCACTGCCGCAAACCCTGTTCCCAGCTGCTGGCCGGAGCGTTTTCCTGTGGCTGGCTGAGCAGCTCGGGCGGTAGGTCGCCGACATGCACTTCACGGCCTGAGGCCATGACGGTAATCCAGCGGCAGGTGTTTTCCAGTTGGCGCACGTTACCCGGCCAAGGGAGCTGCGCCAGGTAGTTTTCGGTTTCACTTTTCAGCAGTTTTGGTTCAACGGCCAGCTCCAGCGCGGCGCGGCTAAGAAAATGCCGCGCCAGGGTGGGGATATCTTCACGGCGATCAGACAGGCGTGGGATGTGGATGCGAATCACGTTGAGGCGGTGGAACAGGTCTTCGCGGAACTTGCCGGCTTGCACCAGTATTTCCAGGTTCTGGTGGGTGGCGGCGATGATGCGCACATCCACCTTGACCGGGGTGTGGCCACCGACCCGGTAGAACTCGCCGTCCGCCAGTACGCGCAGCAGGCGGGTTTGCGTATCGGCCGGCATGTCGCCGATTTCGTCGAGAAACAGGGTGCCGCCGTCGGCCTGCTCGAAGCGCCCGCGACGTTGATTGGCCGCCCCGGTAAAGGCACCTTTTTCATGGCCGAACAGCTCGGACTCCATGAGGTCTTTGGGAATCGCCGCCATGTTCAGGGCGATAAACGGTGAGGCTGCGCGCGGGCTGTGGCGGTGCAGGGCGTGAGCGACCAGCTCCTTACCCGTGCCGGACTCACCGTTAATCAATACGGTGATATTGGAGTGCGAGAGGCGGCCGATGGCGCGGAACACCTCCTGCATCGCCGGTGCTTCACCGATGATCTCCGGCGTGGGCGGCTGTTCGATCGGTATGCTAAGGCCCTGCTGCTCCTGGGCGTGCTGGTTGGCGCGCTTGACCAGGGCGACGGCTTCGTCAACGTCGAACGGCTTGGGCAGGTATTCAAACGCGCCGCCCTGATAGGAGGCCACGGCGCTGTCGAGGTCGGAGTGCGCGGTCATGATGATCACCGGCAGGCGCGGGTGCATCTCACGAATGCGCGCCAGCAGCTCAAGGCCACTGGCGCCGGGCATGCGGATATCGGAGAGGATGACATCGGGCTGCTGCCGGGCTAGGCGGCTGAGGACGCCGTCGGCGCTGTCAAAACTCTGGGTGGTCATGCCTTCCTGTTGCAGAGCCTTTTCCAGGACCCAGCGGATAGAGCGGTCGTCATCGACAATCCAGACGGTTTCACTGCTGCTCATGACGGCGTTACTCCTTGTTCCAGAGGCAGGAAGATCGAGAACACGGTATGGCCAGGATGGCTCTCGCACTCGATCAGGCCTTGGTGCTGGCTAATGATGTTCTGGGTAATGGCCAGGCCCAGCCCGGTGCCGTCGGCACGCCCGCTGACCATGGGGTAGAAGATGGTTTCTTGCAGTTCGGCGGGGATGCCGGGGCCGTTATCGATAATTTCGATTTTGGTTACCAGGCGATGGCGGCAATGGCCAATGGTGAACTGGCGCAATGTACGGGTGCGCAAGGTGATGCGCCCAAGGCGCAGGTCGCTCTGCGCGGCGAGAGCCTGCATGGCATTGCGTACGATGTTCAGTACCGCCTGAATCATCTGCTCGCGGTCGATCAGCACATCCGGAATGCTCGGGTCGTAGTCGCGCACCAAAATGATGCTGCCTTGGCTCTCGGCTTCCACCAGGCTGCATACGCGCTCTAGTACTTCATGCACATTGGTCATGGCCAGCGAGGGCAGCTTGTTCGAGCCGAGCATGCGGTCGACCAGGTTACGCAGACGGTCGGCCTCCTCGATGATCACATTGGTGTAATCCTTGAGGCTCTCTTCGGGCAGTTGGCGGGCCAGTAACTGCGCGGCGCCGCGGATGCCGCCAAGGGGGTTCTTGATTTCATGGGCCAGGCCGCGCACCAGCATTTTGGTGGTTTCCTGCTTGGACAGCTGCGCCTCTTCCTTGGTGATGCGCAGCAGGCGGTCGCGCGGGTGTACTTCGAGCAGCAGCAGGGTTTCACCGCGACTAAGGACCGGGGTCACGGCGTAGTCGACGGTCAACGTCTGGCCATTAACCGAGGTCAGCACGGCTTCGCGTTTGTTGAACGGATGCGCGTGCTGCACGGACTGGCGCAACGCGCTCAGCGCTTCGCTGGACTCGGTAAACAGCTCACTGATGAACTGGCCATGGCTGCGCTGGCCGCTGACGGCGAGGAGCATCTCCGCTGCTGGGTTCATGTACTCAAGGCGCAGGTCGTCGTTGAGCAGCAGCGTGGCAGTGGTCAGGTTGTCCAGGAGCAGGCGATGCAGTGCGTCATTGATGATCATAGTGGGATGTCAGCAGACCCTTGGGTTCCAGCAATGCAGCTGGAAAATGCAAGAAGCAAACCAAAGCCCCGAAAAGAAGCGTGTTTGGCCGTGGGATGCCGGAAATTAGCTGCTTTTCAGCGCAGCGGGGCCGTATGACGCGACCCAAAACAGGGAGAGTATAGAAATGCCGGGCAATATGCGCACTGGTTTGGTGCGCTGTGGTGGTTAGATGAACGGAACGAAGGGGATCTCTTTCTTTTCCGGTGGCTTGTCCTTCAGTGGGCATTCCGGGCGTACGCCGTAATCCGCTTTCTTGCAGGGATTGACCTTGCGCTTCTGCGCCAGGGAAATGCGCTGCATATGGAAGGGTTGCGTGGGCGTGCGCTCGATGATGCGACCTGCCTGGTCAATGACTTCCACCGCCAGTTGATGGGTGCCGCGGTCGATGTTCTCCAGTGGGAACACCGGGCTGCTGCCCACTTCGCCCACGGGTTGGCCGTCCAGTAGCAGGCGATAGCTGTGCTGCGCAAACAGGCCGGGCTCGCTGTTGATGCTGACTATCAGGTTGCCGGCGCTGTCGCGGATGGTGGCGTCGGGCTGCGGCACCAGAATACGCAGCAGGCTGTAACGCTGCGTCGGCTGCGGTGGTGCGCTGACAACCTGGGTGGCGCTGGGTGTCTGGATTGCCGGCATTGAGTTGCTCGGCGCCAACTCGACGCGCTCGGCATTGCCCGACTTGGGTTTGTCGGTGAAAACGCGATTTCCTTCGGCGTCTATATAGGTGTAGACCTGCGCCGGGGAGGGTAGGGCCAGCAGCATCAGGCTGCAGAACAACAGGTTGCGCATAGGTTAGGGTGCCGGTTTGGGTTTTGGCGTAGGTGCTGGCGGCCGCAGGGCCGGGCTGCTGGTGTTGACCCGCTGCACGGTAAAGATGGTGGTGGCGCTTTGCTGGATCGACTGCTCGCCGCTGAGCACTTCCACGGCCAGGCTGTGTTCGCCGCGATCGGCATTGATGACTTGCAGGCGCGGCACGTTGCTCGGCTGGCCGTAGGGCTTGCCATCGAGCAGCAGGCGCAGGCGATGGTTATTGGCCAGGCGCGGCTCTATCGTCACCCCGACGCTGAAGGTGCCATTGTTGGCGCGCATGGCCTCATCTGTAGGCAGGCCCGACAGCTGTAAGGTGCTGTAAGGCGCTGCTTTTTCAGAGGTGTTGTCGGTTGGCTGTGCAGCTGGAGCGCTGGGCACTGGCATCGATACGCTATTAGTGGCGGGTAGCGCGATACTTTCTGTCGCTTGGCCTTCTGGCGGCTGGTCGGTGAATACCGTGTTGCCATTGGCGTCGGTGTATTTGTAGATCTGTGCACTGGCCGGTAAGGCCAGGCTCAGCAGCAGGCAGATGAGTAGAGGGCGCATGCCGGACTCTCCCAGTTAATGTGCCCTAAGCGTTGCACTGCTTCGGCGCCCTGGCAAGCGCGCAGATGGTGTGGCGTATACCCGCGCAGAAAACATTGGGCTTAAAGGCGCGGGGTGCTTGGCAGTGAGCAGAATACAGATGCAAAAAGGCCACCCGAAGGTGGCCTCTTGTGTTGCGTGCGGTATTAGACGCTGTAGTACAGGTCGTATTCCAGCGGGTGTACGAAGGTGCGAACCTTAACTTCTTCTTCCGATTTCAGCTCGGTGAAGGACTCCAAGAAGTCCTTGGTGAAGACGTTGCCCTTGAGCAGGAAGTCGTGGTCGGCTTCCAGTGCTTCCAGTGCTTCTTTCAGGCTGCCGCACACTTGCGGGATCAGCTTGGACTCTTCCGGTGGCAGGTCGTAGAGGTTCTTGTCGGCTGCATCGCCAGGGTGAATCTTGTTCTGGATACCGTCGATACCTGCCATCAGCAGAGCGGCGAATGCCAGATACGGGTTGGCTGCCGGGTCTGGGAAGCGTGCTTCGATACGACGGCCGCGTGGGCTGGCGACGTAGGGAATACGGATCGAGGCCGAGCGATTGCGTGCCGAGTAAGCCAGCATCACTGGCGCTTCGAAGCCAGGCACCAGACGCTTGTAGGAGTTGGTGGACGGGTTGGTCAGGGCGTTCAGCGCCTTACCGTGCTTGATGATGCCGCCAACGAAGTACAGGGCAGTGTCGGACAGACCGGCATAGCCTTCACCCGCGAAGGTGTTCTTGCCATCTTTGGCGATGGACATGTGTACGTGCATGCCCGAACCGTTGTCGCCGTAAAGTGGCTTCGGCATGAAGGTGGCGGTACGGCCGTAGGCTTCAGCAACGTTGTGTACGCAGTACTTGAGGGTCTGCACTTCGTCAGCTTTGGCAACCAGAGTGTTGAATTTCACCCCGATTTCGTTTTGCCCGGCTGCCACTTCGTGGTGGTGCACTTCAACGATCTGGCCCATTTCTTCCAGAGCGTTGCACATCGCGGTACGGATTTCGTGATCCGAGTCAGCTGGCGGAGTCGGCAGGTAGCCGCCTTTCACGCCTATGCGATGGCCATTGTTGCCCTGGCGGCCTTCGGTGTCAGCGTCGCTGTTCCACGAGGCTTGTTCGGAGAAAATCTTGAACATCGAGCCAGACATGTCCGACTTGAACTTAACGGAGTCGAAGATGAAGAATTCAGGCTCTGGACCAACGAATACGGTATCGCCGATGCCAGTGGTCTTCAGGAACTCTTCGGCACGCTTGGCGATGGCGCGTGGGTCGCGCTCGTAGCCCTGCATGGTCGACGGCTCAATCACATCGCACACCAGAATCAGAGTGGGCTCTTCGGTGAATGGGTCCAGTACCGCGGAGCTGTCATCCGGCAGCAGAATCATGTCGGAGGCTTCGATGCCTTTCCAGCCTTCGATGGAGGAGCCGTCGAACATCTTGCCGACTTCGAAGAAGTCTTCGTCCAGTGCGTCGCGTGCTGGCATGCTGATGTGGTGCTGCTTGCCGCGAATGTCAGTGAAGCGCAGGTCAACCCACTTCACGTCGTGTTCTTTAATAAGTTGAATCGACTTCGACATGCTGTCCTCCAGGTGGCTAAGGCTCGAATGCTGAGCCCCTCAATAATATGGTACGGCGCGCCGGCATAGTCCGTCGGCGTACCTTGCCTCACAAGGGAGCAAATTGCATGCCAGTGCACGGAAATGGATGCGAGCCTTGAAACTCAGGGGTGGCGGGGGTTGAGCGGCCTTTGGTTAGTATTATTTGCACCATTTAAATGCGCCCTGTTTTGATTATGCTCTTTTATGGTGCGCGATTTGTTTTGGTGAGGATTTTTGATCAAAGCGTGAGCAATTTCCGCTATAATCCGCGCCCCTGTTTTTTCGCGGCCTCGGCACTCATAGTTTTCATGAAACTGATCGTTAAAGTCTTCCCAGAAATCACCATTAAAAGTCGGCCAGTGCGTAAGCACTTTATCCGGCAGCTGGCGAAGAACATTCGTTCGGTTTTGCGTGAGTTCGATCCACAGCTGCAGGTCAGCGGTGTGTGGGACAACCTGGAAGTCGAAACCCAGATCAGTGAGCCGAAGACCCTGCAGGCGATGATCGAACGCCTGAGTTGCACGCCGGGCATCACGCATTTTTTGCAGGTCGACGAATACCCACTGGGTGATTTTGATGACGTGCTGGCAAAGTGCAAACAGCACTTTGCCGATCAGCTGCCGGGCAAAATCTTCGCCGTACGCTGCAAGCGGGCCGGCAAACATGCGTTCAGCTCCATGGATATCGAGCGCTATGTCGGCAGCCAACTGCGTCAGCAGTGCGGCGCGGCCGGTATTTCGCTGAAAGACCCCGACGTTGTGGTGCGCATGGAGATCCGCGACCAGCGCCTGTTCGTGATTCATCACCAGCACCAAGGGTTGGGCGGTTATCCACTGGGCTCGTTGGAACAGAGCCTGGTGTTGATGAGCGGTGGTTTCGACTCCACCGTTGCCGCCTACCAGATGATGCGCCGCGGCCTGGTCACGCATTTCTGCTTCTTCAACCTTGGCGGTCGTGCTCACGAGCTGGGTGTGATGGAAGTGGCGCACTATCTCTGGCAAAAATACGGCAGCTCGCAGCGCGTGCTGTTTATCAGCGTGCCGTTCGAGGAAGTGCTCGGCGAGATTCTCGGCAAGGTTGATAACAGTCACATGGGCGTGATCCTCAAGCGCATGATGCTACGCGCGGCTACACGCATGGCCGAGCGCCTGCAGATTGAGGCGCTGGTGACCGGTGAGGCGATCTCCCAAGTCTCCAGCCAGACCTTGACCAACCTTGCGGTAATCGACTCGGCCACCGATATGCTGGTGCTGCGTCCGCTGCTGGCCAGCCATAAACAAGACATCATCGACACCGCCACGCAGATCGGTACCGCCGAATTTGCCAAGCACATGCCGGAATACTGCGGGGTGATTTCGGTCAACCCGACCACTCGGGCGAAGAAGCCGCGGGTCGAGCATGAAGAGGGCCAGTTCGACATGGCGGTCCTCGACCGCGCCCTAGAGCGTGCGACCTTGCTGCCGATCGACAAAGTGATCGACGAGCTGGGCAAGGACGTTAAGGTTGAGGAGGTCAGCGAAGCGCTGGCCGGCCAGGTCATCATCGATATCCGTCACCCGGATAATGCCGAAGAGCATCCGCTCGAACTGCCCGGTATAGAGGTGCAAAAGCTGCCCTTCTATGCGTTGAACAGCCGCTTTAAAGAGCTGGATGACGCGCGGCAATACCTGCTGTATTGCGATAAGGGCGTCATGAGCCGTTTGCATGCCCATCACCTGTTGAGCGAGGGGCATGCCAATGTGCGCGTTTATCGTCCGACATAAGACGCCTGGGTTGAATGGCGGTAGCATTCGCCATCGCCCTCCCGACATACCGGCGGCGTGAAGCAGGCTTTTACGCCGCCGAGCAGAAATCGCATTTAGTTAATACTCGCCGCCTACACTAGGCGGCACACCGAATCCTCTGATTGAGATACACACGTGATCGAGAAACTACGCAACATCGCCATCATTGCCCACGTTGACCATGGTAAGACCACCCTGGTTGACGCCCTGCTGCGTCAATCAGGCACCCTGGAACGCAGCGAGCTCAACGACGAGCGCGTGATGGACAGCAACGACCAGGAAAAAGAGCGCGGCATTACCATTCTGGCCAAGAACACCGCGATCAACTGGGGTGGCTACCACATCAACATCGTTGACACCCCCGGCCACGCCGACTTCGGTGGCGAAGTAGAGCGCGTGATGTCGATGGTTGACTCCGTGCTGCTGGTGGTTGATGCCCAAGACGGCCCGATGCCGCAAACCCGCTTCGTGACCAAAAAGGCCTTCGAAGCTGGCCTGCGTCCAATCGTTGTGATCAACAAGATTGACCGTCCGGGTGCGCGTCCTGACTGGGTTCTGGATCAGATCTTCGACCTGTTCGACAACCTCGGCGCGACCGAAGATCAGCTGGACTTCAAAGTCGTCTACGCCTCGGCACTGAACGGTGTTGCTGGCCTGGATCACGCTGAAATGAGCGAGAACTTGGACCCGCTGTACCAGTCCATCGTCGACAACGTGCCGGCCCCAGCGGTTGACGTTGATGGTCCGTTCCAGATGCAAATCTCCGCACTGGACTACAACAGCTTCCTCGGCATCATCGGCGTTGGCCGTATTGCGCGTGGCAAGGTCAAGCCGAACACCCCAGTTGTGGCGATTGGCGCTGACGGTAAGAAGCGTAACGGTCGTATCCTCAAGCTGATGGGTCACCACGGCCTGCACCGTGTAGACGTTGAAGAAGCCGGCGCCGGCGACATCGTTTGCGTCAGCGGTATGGACCAGCTGTTCATCTCCGACACCCTGTGCGACATCAACCATGTTGAGGCGATGACCCCGCTGACCGTCGACGAGCCAACCGTATCCATGACCTTCCAGGTCAACGATTCGCCGTTCTGCGGTAAAGAAGGCAAGTTCGTCACCAGCCGTAATATCAAAGAGCGTCTGGACAAAGAGCTGCTGTACAACGTGGCCCTGCGTGTTGAAGAAGGCGACAGCGCTGACAAGTTCAAGGTCTCCGGCCGTGGTGAGCTGCACCTCTCGGTACTGATCGAAACCATGCGTCGCGAAGGCTTCGAAATGGGTGTGGGTCGTCCGGAAGTGATCATCCGTACCGTCGACGGCGTGAAGCAGGAACCGTTCGAGAACGTCACCATCGACACCCCGGAAGAATCCCAGGGCAAGGTCATGGAAGAAATGGGCCTGCGTAAAGGCGACCTGACCAACATGGTGCCGGATGGCAAAGGCCGTGTACGTCTGGAATACAACATCCCTGCGCGTGGTCTGATCGGTTTCCGTAACCAGTTCCTGACCCTGACCAACGGTGCTGGCATCCTGACCTCGATCTTCGATCGCTACGACACCATGAAGTCGGGCCAGATGTCCGGTCGTCAGAACGGCGTACTGGTTTCGGTTGAAACCGGCAAGGCACTGACCTACTCCCTGGAAACCCTGCAAGCACGCGGCAAGCTGTTTGTTGAGCACGGTCAGGAAATCTACAACGGTCAGATCGTCGGTCTGAACAGCCGTGACACCGATATGGGCGTTAACCCTACCAAGGGCAAGAAGCTCGACAACATGCGAGCTTCGGGTAAAGACGAAACCATCGCTCTGGTTCCACCTGTTCGCTTCACCCTGGAACAGGCTCTGGAATTCATCCAGGACGACGAGCTGTGTGAAGTGACGCCGAAGTCGATCCGTCTGCGTAAGAAGATCCTCGACGAAGGCGAGCGTACCCGCGCTGCCAAGAAAGCCAAGAACTGATCCAGTTCTAGCTAACTGAAAAGCCCCCGCCGGCGAGAGCCCGCGGGGGCTTTTTCTTGGGTGGGTAAAAAGTTGCTCACTGAATCAGGGTGTTTGACGGAATTTTCACAGAGCGGCTGGCATAAAGACCGCGGTCATTTAGATGTCATGAGGTCGCCATGTCTGCAACATTGCAAGCGTCGCCGCGCCAGCGCGTGGATTGGGCTGGGTTAGGTTGGGCTTTTTTATTCTTCTGGTATTTCTCCGGCGTTACCCAGTTATTGATTCAGCTGACCGGTACGGCGGGGTTTTCCGGCTTTCGTCAGGCATTTTTGGTCAGCGCGTTGTGGCTGGTGCCCTTGTTGCTGTGGCCAACCCGCGCCCGACAGTTGGCGGCGGTGATTGGCACATTGCTGTGGCTGTGCTCATTGGGCAGTTTTGGCTACTTTCTGGTCTACGGTCAGGAGTTCTCGCAGAGCGTGATTTTTATCATGTTCGAATCGAATATGAATGAGAGCCGCGAGTACCTGATTCAGTATTTCGCCTGGTGGATGCTGCCAGCCTTCGCGGCCTATGGCCTGGGCGGTTGGCTGTTGTGGCGCAAGGTGCGTCCGGTTTACCTGTCGCGTCCTGGTGCATTGTTTGCGGCGACCTTGGCGGTGTTCGTCTCGGTGGGCTATCCCGCCCTGCGTCAGTTCACTAAACACGACAGCTGGCAGGCAGGCTTTGATAACTTTGCCCAGCGCATTGAAGCGGCCACGCCTTGGCAGTTGGCGGTGGGCTACAAGAATTACAGTGAGCAACTGGCCAATATGCAGGTGCTGTTGGCTGAAAACGCCAGCATCCCACCCTTGGCCAATTTGCAGGATACCCATGCGGGACAGCCCGCTACGTTGGTTTTGGTGATCGGTGAATCGACCAACCGTCAGCGCATGAGCCTGTATGGCTACCCGCGTGCGACCACGCCGGAACTGGATGCACTGCGCGATCAGTTGCAGGTGTTCGATAACGTGGTGACCCCGCGTCCTTACACCATCGAAGCCTTGCAGCAGGTGCTGACCTTTGCCGATCAGGAGCACCCCGAGCGCTACCTGACCACGCCATCGGTGATCAACCTGATGAAGCAGGCGGGCTACAAGACCTACTGGATCACCAACCAGCAGACCATGACCAGGCGCAACACCATGCTCACGACCTTTTCTGAGCAGGCAGATGAGCAGTTTTACCTGAACAACAACCGTGAACAGAACGCCCGCCAGTATGACGGTGACGTGCTGGCGCCTTTTGCCAAGGTGCTGGCCGATGGTGCGCCGCGCAAGTTTATCGTGGTGCACCTGTTGGGCACGCACATGAGCTACCAGTACCGTTATCCGCCTGAGTTCGAACGCTTTACGGACCGTGCTGGTGTCCCGGCCAATGTCACGGATGATCAGCTGCCGACCTATAACAGCTACGACAACGCGGTGCTGTACAACGACCATGTGGTGGCCAGCCTGATCAAGGATTTGGCGGGGCACGAGCCAAACGGCATGTTGCTGTACCTAGCGGACCACGGCGAAGCGGTATTCGATGCACCCAAGCCCGACGTGCTCGGTCGTAACGAAGCAGCGCCGACCAGCCCGATGTACACCGTGCCGTTTATCTTGTGGAACTCGCCCCGGTGGCAGGCGCAGCAACCCCGTGACTTCACCGCCACGCTGTCGCGGCCTTACAGTTCGTCGCACTTTATCCACACTTGGGCCGACTTAGCCGGCTTGCGCTTTGATGAGTACGACGCGCACAAGAGCGTGGTGAGCAGTGACTTCCAAGCAATGCCGCTACTGATCGGTAACCCCGCGCAGCCCAAGAGCCTGATCGACTTTAGCCTGATCAAGCCCAAGACCAGTGCAGGGCGCTTAGCCCAACGTGATGAGGCGCGTGCGGCTGAGCTGTAACTCACTAAGTGTCGACCACTAAAAAGCCCCCGTCAGCAGATGTTGATGGGGGCTTTTTAGTGGCCGCAGGGACTGTTGATGGTGGCGCAGATTCGTTTTTTAGTCGCATGCGGGCGGCATGCTTGAGGTCTTCAGGGCGTTAGCGCACACGCATTTCCAGGCGAGCGATTGCGCCGCGCATCCGCTCAACCCCGTTACTTAGCTCTTTGGCTTGTACGCGCAATAACCAGGGCGCGGGCCGATCTTCGGGTGGTTGCGGCAGGTGTCCGGGCGCTTTTCGTAGATGGTGCACAGGCGCGTTTTACGGTCCAGGTAGTAGCAGTCGTTGTTGCTCATGCGTACCAGGGTGAAGATGCCCGACTTCTGGTGGAAACGTTCGACCAGACCGTCTTTTTGCAGGCGCTTGGCGATATTTTTCAGCGGCTCGCTGCGCTCAAATTCGTCGACCACACCGATGCGGATCAGGTCGTTGAGGCGCACCTCGACCGGCAGCGTGCAGCAGCTGGACATGCAGCTGTGGCACATGTCAGCAGTGTATTTGGCCCAGGTGTCCAGGCGGTCGAGTTCGGCGGCGGCAATCAGGTTGTTTTTCATCAGCGAGGCGTGCGTCGGTTAGGCGGCGGGCGATGATAGCGGGCCTGAAGTTTTTTGGAATGACAATCTGCTCGCTGGTCATCTTTTGTACGGCTGCATGGCGGAGGAATGGTCTTGTTTGCGCTGATGCGTAGAGTGTTTCGCGCTATTAGATAGGATGCGGCTGCCTCGGCGGCGCTGCGTCTGTTTGCCAGCCGAGTACCGAGTAGCGCTTGCACGCAGAAATAAAGCCAGGCCCTTTAACGATTTTGCAGTATGGTTAGCGCCTTCAATTGTTCGGCGTTAGAGGTCAGGAAGGCCCTTGCGTATTACAACTATGACCCGTCTTTTGGGCTTCTCCGCGTGCTTGCCGGATGTGGCGGGCGATCACTTACAGCTGTTCTCCCTGGCAGTGCCCTCCCTATGAATGCCTGCGGTAATTCCGGTTGGGCGCTGAGTGCCCCGGTGCTTTTGACGGGCGCGGTGTGCATTGGCGTGCTGCTGCTGGCGCGCTGGGTTAAGCGCCAGCGCTATTTCCCCGGGCGCGAGAGCTTTATCGTGCTGCATCTGGCCAGTCTCTGGTGGATGGTTGCGGCGAGTCTGGAAATGGCGGCGCAAGGCCCGCAGTGCAAGGTGTTCTGGGCGAGCATGGCCTGGCCTGGGATTCTGCTGACGCCGACCTTTTGGGCGGTATTCCTCTGGCAGTACGTCAACAGCGTACGGCAGCCGTTGCCGCTGCGCAGCGCGCTAGGCTTGGCCGTGGTGCCGTTGCTGATTTGGCTGGTTGCCCTAAGCAATCCCTGGCATGGCTTGTTTTACGCTGCCGGCACGGCACCGATGAGCGATGCGCCGGGCGCCCCCATCCGCTACCAGCATGGGCCGCTGTTCTACGCCGCGGCCGTGTATGTCTACCTGTTTATGACCTTCTGCATGGGCGTGGTGCTGCGCGCGGCCATCGTCAGCTATGGCGTGCATCGTCGTCATTATTTGGCCTTCGTTGTCGTCACGGCGGTGCCCTGGGTCGCCAATATCAGTTATGTGGTGTTCGGTTGGATGCTGTTCGGCTTCGATCCGACGCCCTTCAGTTTTACTTTTACACTGGTGGCGTTTGCCTGGTTGATTGTGGGGGTGCGGCTGTTTGATCTACTGCCCGTGGCCCGTCATCTGTTACTGGATGCGCTGCTCGACCCGGTGTTGGTGGTGGATGCACAGTTGCGCGTGATTGAGGCCAACCCGGCAGCCTTGAAGCTGGTTGGCCTGCGCAGTGGCTGGCAGGGGCGACAGTTGATGGATTGGCCGATCCTCGGCGCGGATTTGCACCAGCTGTTGAGCCAATCCGTGCAGGGTGAGCATGACCGGTTACTGACTCTGGCCAGCTCAGCCCGTTATTTCGAGGTACGCATACGCGCCATCGAGCGGATTACCCAGCGGGGCACGTTAACGCTGGGGCAAATGCTCTATTTGCGTGATGTCACCCAGCGGCATCTCAGCGAATTGAAACTGGCCGAAGCCCTTGCCTTGAGTGAAGAGCGTTTGCGCACCATCACCAGGCTGCATGAGCAGCTGCAGGAACAGGCACTGTGTGATCCGCTCACTGGGCTGTACAACCGCCGTTATCTGGATGAGTTCTTTGCCCGTGAGCTGGCGGTGGCGCAGCGTGAGCATTCGCCGATTTCACTGGCCCTGATCGACCTTGATCACTTCAAGCTACTCAACGACGAGTACGGTCACTTAGAAGGCGATGATGTGCTCAAGGGCGTCGCGCAGCACTTGTTGGAGAATCTGCGCAGTTCAGATGCGGTATTTCGCATTGGTGGCGAAGAGTTCCTGCTGATTCTGCCCCGTGCCGATGCTCCAGAGGCACGCGCGCGCTTGGATTCCATCTGCCGTGAGCTAGCGGCCCACCCGCTGCCAACACGCGGCGGCGCCCGCTATGTGACCCTGTCGGCTGGCCTGGCGCTGTGGCCTGAGCAAGGGCAGGCGTTGGATGAGTTGTTGCAAGTGGCCGATGCCGCGCTTTATCAGGCCAAGCACGAAGGACGTAATCGGGTGTGCAGTCTGGCCTGAGTGGCTGGACGCAGCCTTCCATCCAGCGCTAAGGCACGTTGCCCTCTAAAGAGGTAAACTGCGCGCGATTTCATACCCTCCGGAGCCCTCCATGTCCCGCGTTACCCTCAGCCGCTACCTGATTGAACAAACCCGCAGCAACAATACTCCGGCGGATTTGCGGTTTCTTATCGAAGTAGTGGCCCGCGCCTGTAAGGAAATCAGCCATCAGGTATCCAAGGGCGCACTGGGCGGCGTATTGGGCAGCATGGGCACCGAAAACGTGCAGGGCGAGGTGCAGAAAAAGCTCGACGTGATTTCCAACGAGATTCTGCTGGAAGCCAACGAGTGGGGCGGTCACCTGGCCGGCATGGCCTCCGAGGAGATGGACAACGCTTACCAGATCCCTGGCAAGTACCCGAAAGGTGCTTACCTGCTGGTATTCGATCCGCTGGACGGCTCCAGCAACATCGACGTGAACGTCTCGGTCGGCACCATCTTCTCGGTGCTGCGTTGCCCAGACCGCAACGGCGCTGAGGGTGACCTGGGCGAAGAAGCCTTCCTGCAGCCGGGTACCGAGCAGGTGTGCGCCGGTTATGCGATCTACGGCCCGCAGACCATGCTGATGTTGACCCTCGGTGACGGCGTCAAAGGCTTCACCCTCGACCGCGAACTGGGCAGCTTCGTCCTGACCCACGATGACATCAAGGTGCCGGAAGCCACCAAAGAGTTCGCCATCAACATGTCCAATCAGCGCCATTGGGAAGCGCCGGTACAGCGTTACGTCAGTGAGTTGCTGGCAGGCGAGACCGGACCGTTGGGCAAGAACTACAACATGCGCTGGGTCGCAGCGATGGTTGCCGATGTGCATCGCATCCTCACCCGTGGCGGCGTATTTATGTACCCACGCGACAGCCGTGACCCGTCAATGCCGGGCAAGCTGCGCCTGATGTATGAAGCCAATCCGATGGCGATGATCATCGAACAGGCTGGCGGCGTGGCCACCAACGGCACCCAGCGTATCCTCGATATTCAGCCGACCTCGCTGCACCAGCGTGTCGCGGTCTTCCTCGGTTCGAAGGAAGAAGTGCTACGCATCAGCGCCTATCACCGCGAGTAAGCAATGAGCGCGCCCTGGCAGCCGTTGCTCGACTGGTGGTTCGGTGCGGCCGGCAGCGGTCCCGATGTGACAGCTGCTGAGGTTGCCGCCAGCCGCACAGCCCTCTGGTTTGCCAAGCAGGATCGCCAGGATGGCCAGGCGCGCGAGCAACTTGGCGGGCTGGTCGACCAGGCGCTCGCCGGCCAATTGCACGACTGGCTTGGCGAGCCTGAAGGCTGGCTGGCAACCTTGCTGTTGCTCGATCAGCTGCCGCGCATGATTTTTCGTGACACCCCGCGCGCCTTTGCTGGCGACGCACTGGCTCGTGCGTCAGCGTTGCGCGGGCTGGCTCAAGGGTGGGATCAGCAGTTACCGCCGATTCAGCGGGTATTTGTCTACCTGGTGCTCGAACATGCCGAGGACCTGGCGCTACAGAATCAGGCCGTTCGGCTGTTTCAAGCGCTTACTCAGGAGGCGACAGCCGCCGAGCACGAGCTGTTTGCCGGTTACTTGGACTATGCCGAGTGTCATCAGCGGGTCATCGCCCGTTTTGGCCGTTTCCCCCATCGCAATCAAATCCTCGGGCGTAGCTCCAGCGCTAAAGAATCTGCCTTTCTGTTGGAACCAGGCTCGCGCTTTTAGCGTCCAAGCGAGCAGGTTGGTTATTGCTATGCCAAGCTGGTCTTGGTTATTCCCTCTGGAGTTCTTTATGTCTCTGCGTGTTGCCGCACTATTTGCCAGTTGCCTGTTATTGGCGGCTTGCAACAAGGTCAATCAGGATAATTACGCCCAGCTTAAGCCGGGGATGAGCAAGGTCGAGGTCGAAAACTTGCTGGGTAAACCATCTGAGTGTTCCGGTGCCCTCGGTATCTCCAGCTGCACTTGGGGCAATGAGCAGCGCTTTATCAGCGTGCAGTACGCGGGTGAGCAGGTCTTGCTGTTTTCCGGCAAGGGACTGCAGTGATGCGCCTGCTGGCGGTGTTGGCCGCAGCGGTAGCCTTGGCGGGATGTGCGAACTCCGGTACGGGAACAGTGCCGCCGAAAACCGTGGAGCAGGTTGATCTGCAGCGCTATCAGGGCACGTGGTATGAACAGGCGCGTTTGCCGATGTTCTTCCAGCGCAACTGCGCGCAGTCCGAGGCCATTTACAGCGTGCAAGAAGGTGGCGCGCTTGGCGTGATCAACCGCTGCCGTACCTTCGATGGCGACGTGCAGCAAGTGCAGGGCCAGGCCGTGGCTCAGGTGCCAGGCGAAACCAGCAAGCTGTGGGTGCGCTTCGATAACTGGGCCAGTAACTTACTGCCCGGTCTGACCAAGGGCGAGTACTGGGTGCTCTACCTGGATGAAAACTATCAAACAGCACTGGTCGGCCACCCCAATCGCCAGTACCTCTGGCTGTTGACGCGTGATCAGGAGCTCAGCTCGCAAAACCGCGCAACGCTACTCGAAGAGGCGCGCAGTCGCGGCTATGGCACGCGTGAGTTGATCTGGCGGCGCACGGATGCCGAGATGGATCAAGCGCGCTAACTCAGCGCAGTGGGCCAGGCTCTTATGTGATTGGCCTGGACCGGGTTGATCGCCAGTGTGTTAAGGCGGGGTGCTGGTGTGTTCGGGGAAGCTTACGCGACCCTGTGCCCGCAGCAGGCCGGTTAGTCCTTCAGCTTTTTGAAGTCGGCACTGAGACGCTATTCCCAGCTTAGGCGTGCCAGCTTCCACTCATCGCCTTCCCGCCACCACTCCAGCTTCACGCTGTAATGGCGGGCGCTGTCGGGGATCAGGCCTTCGGCGCCGGTCAGGCCGACCTGGGCCTCGGTGTGGCCTTTCTCACGGTAGGTCGCGTCGATGTAGCTGTGCTTGCTCAGGGCCAGCACCTTGATGTTCTTGTGGCGCATAAACAGCAGCAACAGGGTGCGCTTTGCCCACTCGCGATCCAATTCGCCCTGGGCCGAGAACTGCGGGTGCAACTGGTCAAGCACTGCGCTGTTGTTCTTCGCTTCTAGGTTGTTCTGCAGTTGCTGCGCGGCCGCTTCCAGCGCGGCCTGCGGATCGTCCTTGGCACCGCAACCGGTGAGCAGGGTGCAAAACATCAAGAAAGCCCAGGCAAATATCCGTGTTGGCATGCTCAACTCCCGTTTCATGGTTATGATGCCCGACAGAGCGTCAAGCGGCTGCGCCGCGGTTATCTAGCGCAAGCCCGTCTACGTTATGCAACGCTTTATTCAGGTCAAGTCAGGAGCATGCCATGCAGACCTTGTATCCGGAGATTAAACCCTACGCCCGTCATGAGCTGGCGGTGCAGGCACCGCATGTGCTTTATGTGGACGAAAGCGGTTCGCCGGATGGCTTGCCTGTAGTGTTTATCCATGGCGGTCCTGGTGCCGGTTGTGATGCGGCCAGTCGCCGCTATTTCGACCCTAATTTGTACCGCATCGTGACCTTCGACCAGCGCGGGTGTGGGCGATCCACTCCTCACGCCAGCCTGGAAAACAACACCACCCAGGCGCTGATCGAGGACATGGAAGTGATCCGCGAGCAGTTGGGTATCGACAAGTGGGTGCTGTTTGGCGGCTCTTGGGGCTCGACCCTGGCCCTAGCTTACGCGCAGGCGCATCCAGAACGGGTGCATGGGCTGATTCTGCGGGGCATCTTCCTTTGCCGCCCGCAGGAAATCAGCTGGTTTTATCAGGCCGGTGCCAGCCGGCTGTTCCCAGATTATTGGGAGGATTACCTGGCGCCGATCCCGCTGGATGAGCGCGTTGACCTGGTGCAAGCGTTCTATAAACGCCTGACCGGCCCTGACCAGATTGCCCAAATGCATGCGGCCAAGGCCTGGTCGAGCTGGGAAGGCCGCACCGCCACCCTGCGGCCTAATCCACAGGTGGTCGACCGTTTCACCGATAGCCATCGCGCCCTATCGATTGCCCGGATCGAATGCCATTATTTCGTCAATAACGCCTTTCTTGAGCAAGACCAGTTGCTGCGTGATATGCCGAAAATCGCCCACCTGCCTGGGGTCATCGTGCATGGCCGTTATGACGTGATTTGCCCGCTGGATAACGCTTGGGCCCTGCACCAGACCTGGCCTAACAGTGAGCTACAGATCATTCGCGACGCCGGCCATTCGGCTGCCGAAGTTGGCATTACCGATGCTCTGGTGCGTGCTGCAGATGAAATGGCGCGGCGCTTGCTCAACCTGACGCCGGATGAAGCATGAAGGCGCTGATCCAACGCGTACGCGCCGCCCGAGTAGAAGTAGCAGGCGAAGTGGTCGGTGCGATTGATCAGGGCCTGCTGGCGCTGGTCGGCGTCGAGCCGCAAGACACCCTGGGCAGCGTCGAAAAAATCCTGCACAAGCTGCTCAATTACCGGGTATTCAGCGACGCGGCGGGCAAGATGAATTTGTCGCTCAGTGATGTCAGCGGTGGCTTGTTGCTGGTTTCGCAGTTCACCCTGGCCGCCGATACCAAGAGTGGCCTGCGCCCGAGCTTTTCCAGCGCCGCGCCGCCTGCGCTGGGTGCCGAGATGTTCGATCTGCTGGTCGCCCAGGCCCAAGCCAAACACCCGCAGGTCGCTACCGGCCAGTTCGGCGCCGATATGCAGGTGCATCTGGTCAATGATGGGCCGGTGACCTTTCTGCTGGAGAGCTAACAGCGCGGCTAGCGCGCGAGGGCTTCGGCGACAAAGTCCAGGCGATCCTGGCCGAAGTGCATTTCCTCGCCGATGAAGAAGGTCGGTGCGCCAAACACGCCGCGTTTGATGGCTTCTTCGGTGGTGGCCTTGAGGCGTTCCTTGACCGCTTCATCGCTGACCAGTTGCTCAAACTCAGTCAGGTCGAAACCCGCGCTGCTCAATACTTCGGCCACGACCTCTGGCTTGCTGAGGTTTTTCTGTTGCACCCACAGTGCCTCGAAGAGAGTTTTCACGTAGTGCTCGAAGCGTTCGCTGCCCTGATAACCGGCTGCGCCGCGCATCAGGGTGAGGGTATTGATCGGAAAGTGCGGGTTGAACTGCATGCTGGCGCCATAGCGTGCGGCGAAGCGGGCTAGATCCTGCAGCATCCAGCGGCCCTTGCTCGGGATCATCACGGGCGACTGGTTGCCGGTGGCTTTGAATACACCGCCGAGCAGCATCGGCCGCCAGATGATTTGGGCGCCGGCTTTATCGGCAATCTGCGGTAGCTGGGTCCAGGCCAGGTAGCTGGCCGGGCTGCCAAAGTCGAAAAAGAATTCAACGGTTTTGCTCATTGCATGTTCCTCGGGGCGGTCTTGTTATTGGCTGGGCGTGTGGTGGCTAGAAGGTTTCCGTCCAAGGGCGCAGATCCAGCTCATGCACCCAGCAATCGCGCGGCTGACAATGGATCTGCCAGTAGGTGTCGGCAATATGCGCGGGGTTGAGGATGCCGTCCTGTTCCTTGCGCTGGTACAGCGCGGGGAAGGTGTCGCGGATAAAAGCGGTGTCGATGGCGCCGTCGATAATTGGATGAGCGACATGGATGCCTTGTGGGCCCAGTTCACGGGCCATGCTCTGGGCCAGGGCGCGCAGGGCAAACTTGGCGCTGGCGAAGGCAGAGAAGTTGGCCCGGCCGCGTAACGAGGCGGTGGCACCGGTAAAGATGATGGTGCCCTGGCCACGCGGTAGCATGACCTTGGCCGCTTCACGACCGGTGAGAAAGCCCGCCAGGGCGGCCATTTCCCAAACCTTGCGGTAGACCCGTTCAGTGGTTTCGGTGATGGAAAACTGCACGTTGGCGCCGATGTTGAAGATCACCGCATGCAGCGGGCCGACCTCGCGCTCGATGGTGGCGAACAGCTCGATCACCTGTTCCTCTACCCGAGCATCGCAGCCAAATGCCCGCGCGCTACCGCCGGCCGCTTCGATCTCGGCCACGAGGGGGCTCAATTTGTCTGCATTACGGCGTGCCACGCAGGCGACATAGCCCTCACGGGCGAAGCGTTTAGCGATGGCGCCGCCGGTGGCGTCGCCGGTGGCGTCGCCGGCACCAACTACCAGAATTGCTTTGCGTGCGGTCATTACTGTCTCCGTCAGTTCTATTTTGGAACCTGGGTCGATACTCGGTTCCATTTTGGAACCTGTCAAGCTAATGTGCCTTATCGATTGCGGAGATGAGTCATGCGTTGGGAAGAGCTTGATCAACAACCCTGCTCGCTGGCGCGTGCGCTGGCGGTGGTGGGTGATCGCTGGACATTGCTGGTGCTGCGCGAGTGTTTTCTCGGAGTTCGTCGCTTTGACGAGTTCGAGAAACGCTTGGGGATTACCCGGCATGTGCTGGCCGATCGCCTGAAAAAACTGACTGAAGCGGGTGTTCTGGACAAGGTGGCTTATCAGCAGCGGCCGTTGCGTGAGGAGTACTGCCTGAGTGCCAAAGGCCGTGATCTGTACCCGGCTATCATGGCGCTGGTGCATTGGGGCGACAGCCATATGAGCGGAGTCGAGGGTGCACCGATCCGGCATGTTCACCGCACGTGCGGTCAGCCGATGCATGGTGTGCTGGTGTGCTCGGACTGTGGTGAGCCGCTGCAGCCGAGGGATGTACAGCTGGAGGAAGCGCCCGCGCTCAAGGGCCAGCTACTGCCAGCGCATTGGCACGAAAAGCAGGTTGTGTAGGGTGAATGACGCTTTGCTCATCTACCCTCGTGAGCTAGTGGATGGATACAGCGCCATCCCGCCTGTGGGGCAGGGGTGCCGGTTAAAACAGTCGCGCCAGTAGTGCAGTAACCGCTGTCTCCACCCGCAGGATTCGCGCACCCAGTTGCACGGGTTGCAGGCCGGCTTCGGAAAGCTTTTCCACCTCGTAGGGAATCCAGCCGCCTTCCGGGCCGATGGCCAGTGTGACGGCCTGTTCGACTGCCCGTGGGCAAGCCGGGTAATCGCCAGGGTGACCGACAAGGCCCAGAGTGCCGGCGGTGAGGTGTGGCAGATGATCTTCGACAAAGGGTTTGAAGCGCTTCTCGATGATCACCTCGGGTAGCACGGTATCGCGGGCTTGTTCCAAACCGAGAATCAGCTGTTCGCGAATGGCTGCTGGCTCCAGAAAGGGGGTCTGCCAGAAGCTTTTTTCAACGCGATAGCTATTGAGCAGAATCAGTCGAGGTACGCCCATGCTGCTGACGGTTTGCAGCACGCGCCGCAGCATCTTCGGCCGGGGCAGGGCCAGCAGCAAGGTAAGCGGCAGTTTCTCAGGCGGCGCTTGATCGAACTGCACCGACAGTTCGGCGTGCTCGGCATCCAGGCGCAGCAGCTGGCCGCTGCCCATCAGGCCGTTGAGGCGACCGACCCGCAGGCTGTCGCCGGCTTCAGCGCGGTGCACGTCCTGCAGGTGTTTAAGGCGGCGCCCGCTCAGCAATACGCGGTCTGCGGCGATAAAGTCGCCGTCTTCGAGTAGCAGCAGGTTCACGGTTGTGCGGCTGGCGGTTGATCGTGGGGCGCGTCTTCGCTGTCGGTGTTGTCTGCTGCATCCTCGTCAGGGCGTCGCTTGACTAGGCTGCCGCACAACAAGCCGGCCTCAAACAGCATCCACATGGGCAGCGCCAGCAAGGTCTGCGAGAACACGTCGGGCGGCGTCAGCACCATGCCGACGACAAAGCAGCCGACCACCACGTAGGGGCGACTTTTACGCAGTGTGGCGACATCCACCACGCCGATCCAGATCAGCAGGAAGGTGGCGATCGGGATCTCAAATGCGACGCCAAAGGCGAAGAACAGGGTGAGGACAAAATCTAGGTACTGGCCGATGTCGGTCATCATCGCCACGCCTTCCGGGGTCACGCTGGCGAAGAAGCCGAACATGATCGGGAACACCACAAAGTAGGCGAAGGCCATGCCGCCATAGAACAGCAGAATGCTAGAAATCAGCAGCGGTACGGCAATACGCTTTTCGTGCTTGTACAGGCCCGGCGCGATAAAGCCCCAGATCTGATGCAGGATGATCGGGATCGCCAGGAACAACGCGACCATAAGGGTCAGCTTGAAGGGCGTGAGGAAGGGCGAAGCCACGCCAGTGGCGATCATCGTCGCGCCTTCCGGCAAGTAAGCGCGCAGCGGGGCGGCGACTAGGGCGTAAATGTCCTGAGAAAAATAGAACAGCCCGGCAAACAGCAGGAACACGGCCCCAACAATACGCAACAGGCGGGTGCGCAGCTCAGTCAGGTGTGAGACCAGGGGCATTTCCTGGTCGCTGTCCGGTCGTTGGCTCATGGCTGCGGGCTTTTATCCTGGCTGCTGTTTTTGACGCTTTCGGCCGTGGGGGTGGTTTCGCCCAGGCTGCTGAGCGGTGCATTGAGCTTCTGCTTGGCCGCGTTCATTTCGCGCTCAAGGTCGAGAATCTGCTCGTTATGCAGCTGGCGGCGAATTTCGTCTGCGCCAATCTCGCGCTCGACCTCTGCTTTGATCGCGCTAAAACTGCGTTTTATCCGGCCGATCCACAAGCCAGCGGTGCGCACAGCACCGGGCAGGCGATCAGGGCCCAATACCAGCAGGGCGACGATGCCCACCAGCAGCAGCTCGGTAAAGCCAATATCGAACATGGCTTAGTCTTTTTTCGCCGGTTCTTCGACCTTGCGCGCCTGAGCGTCGATGGTCTGACCTTTCGGCTCGTCCACGGCAGGGGCCGGCTTCTCAGCGTCGCCGTTGTCCATCGACTTACGGAAGCCCTTAATCGCGTCGCCCAGGTCAGAACCCAGGCCCTTGAGGCGCTTGGTGCCGAACAGCATGACCACGATCAGCAGGATGATCAGGAGTTGCCAGATGCTAATGCCACCGAATCCCATAATGCGTACTCCGTAGTAAGAGGTTGATTAGTTTTGCGGGCGTGCGGCTTTTTCCGCGTGGCCGGACAGGCCAAAGCGCCGGTCCAGTTCGTCCAGTACCGCTTGCGGGTGCTGGCCGAGGGCGGCAAGCATGACCAAACTGTGGAACCACAGGTCGGCGGTTTCGTAGATCACATCGCTGCAGTCGCCGCTGACGGCAGCATCTTTGGCCGCCAGAATGGTTTCCACCGACTCCTCGCCTACCTTTTCCAGAATCTTGTTCAGGCCCTTGTGGTACAGGCTGGCGACATAGGAACTGTCGGCGGCCGCGCCTTTGCGCGACTCCAGCACCTCGGCCAGGCGGCTCAGGGTATCAGTCATGGCCGTGTCACTCATGGTTGTGTCCTGGGTTGTAGATGGCGTGCGGGTTTTTGATCACCGCATCGACGGTTTTCCAGCTGCCGTTATCGAATACGCGGTAAAAGCAGCTTTCGCGGCCGGTATGGCAGGCGATGCCGCCCAGTTGTTCGACCTTCATGATGATCACGTCAGCATCGCAGTCCAGGCGCAGTTCGTGGAGCTTCTGCACATGGCCGGACTCTTCACCCTTGCGCCAGAGTTTGCCGCGCGAACGCGACCAGTAGATGGCGCGCTGCTCGGTGGCCGTCAGCGCCAGGGCTTCACGGTTCATCCAGGCCATCATCAGTACACGGCCGGTTTGGTGGTCCTGAGCGATTGCCGGCACCAGGCCGTCGCTGTTCCAGTTGATTTCGTCGAGCCAGTCAGTCATCGCTATATCCGCCCGTAACGGGCTGCTTGGTTCAGAAAGCTAGTGTGCCAGTTCGCACCCAGTGTGGCTATCGGCGCAACACCAGATAAACCCCCGCCACAGCCATTACCCAGCTCGGCCAGACGAGCAGGGTCAAGGCCAGGCCTTGGCTGACGGCGCCGGCAATCAGGGCCGCGCCCAACAGCCGTCCCAGCCAGTGCTGGGTAGTCGCCGGCTGCTCCTGACGCTGCGCGGGCTGCTGGTTAAGGCGCTCCAGCGTCTCGCGGGCGATTTGCGACAGGTGTGGGACTTGCTCAGCTTGCAGTTGCAGGTTACGCAGCAGATGCAGTGGGCTGATGCGCTCGCGCATCCAGCGCTCAAGGAACGGCTGAGCAGTGCTCCACAGATCAAGATCCGGGTAGAGCTGGCGGCCGAGGCCTTCGATATTCAGCAGGGTCTTCTGCAATAGCACCAGCTGCGGTTGCACTTCCATATTGAAGCGCCGCGCGGTCTGGAACAGACGCAGCAGCAGCTGAGCAAAAGAAATATCTTTCAGCGGCCGCTCAAAAATCGGTTCGCAGACGGTGCGGATGGCGGCCTCGAAGTCATTCACCTTGGTCTCGGCAGGCACCCAGCCAGAGTCGATATGCAGCTGCGCCACACGGCGGTAGTCACGCTTGAAAAAGGCCAGCAGGTTACGCGCCAGATAGTCCTGATCTTCGGCGGTGAGGCTGCCGATGATGCCGCAGTCGATGGCGATGTACTGCGGGTTCCACGGCGTGCGCGTGCTGACAAAGATATTGCCGGGGTGCATGTCGGCGTGGAAGAAGCTGTCGCGGAACACCTGGGTGAAGAAGATCTCTACGCCGCGTTCGGCCAGCAGCTTCATGTCGGTGCGCTGGTCAGCCAGGGTCGCCAGGTCGGTGACCTGAATGCCATAGATGCGCTCCATCACCAGTACTTTCGGTCGGCACAGGTCCCAGTAAACCTGAGGGACATAGAGCAGCGGCGAGCCTTCGAAATTGCGCCGTAACTGACTGGCGTTGGCCGCTTCACGTAGCAGGTCAAGTTCGTCGTAGATGGTTTTCTCGTAATCGCTGACCACTTCCACCGGGCGCAGGCGGCGTGCATCGGCGGAGGACTTCTCGGCTATTTTGGCGAGCAGGAACAGCCAGGCGATGTCTTGCTCGATCACCGGTTCCAGGCCGGGGCGAATCACCTTGACCACCACTTCTTCGCCGCTTTTCAGTTGTGCGCCATGCACCTGCGCCACCGAGGCGGACGCCAGCGGCTGGGCATCGAAGCGGGCAAACACCTCGCTGACCTTGGCACCCAGCTGGGCTTCGATCAGCGCCTGCGACTGAGCAGGGTCAAACGGCGGTACTTGGTCTTGTAGCTTGGCCAGTTCGTCGGCGATATCCAGTGGCAGCAGGTCGCGGCGGGTTGAGAGCACCTGGCCGAATTTGATGAAGATCGGCCCCAGCTCTTCCAGCGCCAAGCGCAGGCGTGCGCCGCGCGACAGGTTAAGCGTGCGACGTGGCAACCAGCGCCAGGGCAGGGCAAAACGCAACGCGCGCAGCCAGAGTGGCAGCGGCAGGGCGAACAACAGGTCATCCAGTTGATAGCGGATAATCACGCGCTGAATGCGCAGCAGACGACGGACGGCAAGCAGCTTCATGCGATGGGCTTATGGTTTTGGGCAAGGCGCTCAATGCGGGCATCGAGACGGTCGAGTGACAACTTCAGGTGATCGAGTTCGGCGAAGCGCGCATCGGCCTCGCGCTGGCCGACCAGGCTGCGGGACTCTTCGCTGAGGTAATCAGCCAGGTTCAGGCGCAGGCTGTCGAGGGCTTGGCTGCTCCAGCTCACCCGGCTGCGCAGGTGGCCGCCAAGCAACTGGCTGCCAACCGGGCCGAGCCAGCGTGACAGCTCATACTCCCAGTCCAGTTCGAGGTCCTGAAGGATGCCGGCCAGTTCCAGCAGGGCGGCGCTGTCACCGTCCAGGCTGACTTCGGGGCTGTGCAGGATGCTGGTCTTATTCTTACTGGTGGCCAGGCGTACTAGGCTGGCCGCCGGCGCGCGTAGGCTGCAATCAGCCTCGCCGGCCCACTGCGCGGCCAATTGCAGGCCGGTCGCGCTGGGCAGAATAAACAGTTGCAGGCTCGGCGCCGTGCACTCCACTGCTATTACGCGACCGCTCAAGCGCGCCAGGCGCGGCAGCGCCGTGCTGTCCATGGCCAATACGCGATTGAGGCCAAGCTCGACCCCGGCCAGCAGCCCGGTGATTAACATCAGGGCTTGATGCCGCGGTGCAGGGCGACGATGCCGCCGGTCATGTTGTGGAAGGTCACGCGCTCGAAGCCGGCTTCAACCATCATCGCCTTGAGGGTGTCCTGATCCGGGTGCATGCGGATCGACTCGGCCAGGTAGCGGTAGCTTTCGGCGTCGTTGGTGATCAGCTTGCCGGCCAACGGCATGAACTTGAACGAATACGCGTCGTAAAACTTCGACAGCAGCGGGCTGGAGGGTTTGGAGAACTCCAGGATCAACAGGCGGCCACCAGGCTTGAGCACCCGCAGCATTGAGCGGATTGCATCTTCTTTATGCGTCACGTTGCGCAGGCCGAAGGCGATGGTCACCACATCGAAATGGTTATCCGGGAACGGCAGTTTTTCCGCGTCGGCCTGGACGAAGCTGACGTTGCCGGACACGCCTTTGTCGAGCAGACGATCACGGCCAACGCGCAGCATCGACTCGTTGATGTCGGCCAGTACCACTTCGCCGGTCGGGCCAACCAGGCTGGAGAACTTGCGGGTCAGGTCGCCCGTGCCACCGGCGATATCCAACACCCGGTTGCCGCTGCGCACACCGGACAGTTCAATGGTGAAGCGCTTCCACAGGCGGTGCATGCCGCCGGACAGCACATCGTTCATCAGGTCGTACTTGGCCGCCACCGAGTGGAAGACCTCGGCGACTTTTTCCGCCTTCTGGCTTTCCGGCACATCCTGGAAACCAAAATGCGTGGTGGGTTCGCTGTCGCTGTTCTTGCGCGGGTCGTTCATCGTGCCCTTTCCTAAACAGAGAGGCTGAGTCAAAGAGGCGGCCATTCTAAACCTAAATGCAGGCATAGGCTCCAAACCGCACGCGTGAAGTAAAAGCCTGAGGGCTTTGCATGTGTGCAGCTTGCTATAGTCTCGCAATCTAGGGTCTGTTGTCGTTTCGGCACGAGTCGCGTTGCCGCGCAAAACCTCGCCAGGCTAGGCGGAGGACGCTGGTAATGGTGTTCCCTTGCCAAGTCCTCCAACACCGCATGGCGAGGTTTTGCGCGCAACCCGAAGGGCCGTGCCTGTTTTAGCGCGATACGGCGTTTCTCGACACTCATTTGGAGCGCCAAACTTCGTGTCTCGTGCCTTGTCTCGCGCTAAAACAGGCTTCGGCGCGGCCGCGCTGAAACGATAACAAACCCTAAGGTCGCAGTTAACTGGCGAGGAGAAATGCCATGGCCAAGATCACCGTTGAACGCCCCCACAACCTAGGCCGCGAGGCCGCCCGTGAGAAAGCTGAGCAACTAGCTGAGCGATTGGCGCGCGAATATGACGTGCGTTACCGCTGGAATGGCGACAACCTGGAGTTTAAACGCAGCGGTGCTGACGGCCGTATTGAGGTGCATGAAAGTAGCGTGCGTGTGCAGCTCAGCCTGGGCTTGTTGCTCTCGGCGATGAGCAGCAGCATCAAGCGCGAAATCGAAGACGCGCTGGACAAGAACCTGCAGGCCTGACGCCAGGGCCTCAACAGGCTTCGGCAGTTTTTAAGCGGCTTAGTATGCGGTTTCTAATTTTCATCGATACCGTGTTGCTAAGCCTGCATTCCGTGGGCGTTTCCTCGAAACATTAGAGTGAGGTGCACCATGTCGAAAGTTGCCGTTAAAAAGAAAGCCGTCGTTGAAGAAACCAGCAGCGTGCTGAGCGACGCAAAAGTTTACGCCCGTAAAATCTGGCTGGCGGGTCTGGGCGCTTACGCCAAAGCCGGTCAAGAAGGTTCCGAGTACTTCAAAGAACTCGTGAAAAGCGGCGAAGGTGTTGAAAAACAAGGCAAGAAGCTGGTCAACGAACAAGTTGAAGCGGCCAACAGCCAGATCGACAGTGTGAAGAACACAGTCACCAGCAATGTCAGCAGCGTCAAAGATAAGTTCGAAGGGCGTCTCGACAAAATCGAGAAGGCGTTCGATAACCGTGTAGCCAGTGCCCTAAACCGCCTGGGCATCCCGTCTAAGCAGGACGTAGAAGTCCTGTCTGCTAAGCTCGACGAGTTGAGCGCGTTGCTCGATCACGTCGCGCGCACCAAATAAGGAGAGCTGCAGAATGGCCGTCAAAAAGAAAACCGAAAAGCAAGCCACCTCTTGGGTCGGTGAAGTCGAAAAATACTCGCGTCAAATCTGGTTGGCAGGTTTGGGCGCCTATTCCAAGGTCAGCAAGGACGGCAACAAGCTGTTCGACACGCTGGTCAAGGATGGCGAAAAAGCTGAGAAGCAAGCCAAGAGCGAAGTCGACAAGCAAGTTGGCGCTGTGAAAAGCACCGTGAACACGAAAGTGGACACCGCTAAGTCGCGCGTTGATGAAGTTAAAGACAAGGCGCTGGGCAAGTGGAACGAGCTGGAAGAAGCCTTCGACAAGCGTCTGAACAATGCCATTTCGCGTCTGGGTGTACCGAGCCGCAATGAAGTGAAAGCGCTCAACGCGAAAGTTGAAAGCCTGACCAAGCAGATTGAGCAGCTGACCGGTGTCTCGGTCAAATCGGTTAAGCCTGCCGTCAAGAAAGTAGCCGCCAAGCCGGCCGCTAAAGCTGCGGCTAAGCCCGCTGCCAAAGCCACGGCTAAGCCAGCGGCTAAACCTGCCGCCAAGGCTGCGGCCAAGCCTGCTGCTAAAGCCGCTGCGAAGCCTGCGGTAAAACCAGCGGCCAAGCCCGTCGCTAAGCCGGCCGCCAAACCTGCTGCAGCCAAGCCCGCTGCGCCGGTAGTCGCTGCACCTGCCGCGCCTGCTGTGGCCGTTGTGCCAGCTGCACCGGTAACACCTGCTACACAGCCGTAAAACTGCGCTGCAGCTCACGCAAACGCCCGGCTCATGCTGGGCGTTTGCGTTTGTGCTGTCTTACTCTTCCAGATAGCGCTGCGCCAAGTGTTCGGCGGCGTAACGGGGTTCTTCGGCCAGGTGCGGGGCGACCAGCATCATCACTTGATACACCACCAGGCGACTCTCACCTTCGCGGCCGATGATGCGCTGGTAGTCGAGGGAGAACATCAGGGTCAGGGTTATCTGCTCGACCAGTTGTCCCAGCGCTTGGGTATCGCTGCGCAGTTGGCCCTCTATCTGCAGTTGCGCCAGCAGTTCGGCCAAGGTGCGTTTTAAGCTATTGAGCCAATGGCGCATGCCGCGTTCAAGCTTGGGCAGGCGGCTGGTCAGGTTGGACAGGTCCTGGAATAGAAAACGGTAGTGGGCCAGGCGCTCGACGATCAGGTGCAGAAACAGCCAGTAGTCTTCCACATCCAGCTGTGCGTCTTCGGGCGGCGAAAGCAGCGGTGCGAGTTCGGCCTGAAAACGTTCGAATAAGCCGAGGATCAGCGGTTCTTTGCCATGAAAGTGGTAGTACAGGTTGCCGGGGCTGATGCCCAGCTCGTTGGCGATTTCCAGGGTGGAGACATTCGGCTCGCCCTTCTGGTTGAACAGCAGCAGGGCGCACTCAAGGATTTTGTCGCGGGTCTTCATCGGTTCTTCTTATTCTGTGCGCAGAAAGGCTGAAAGTGGCGTGGCGCAGCAGGCTGCGCCACGGTTGATGATGTCCGGAGTGGCGCGTTAACGCACGTGCACGTAGGTGCCCGGTGCCGCTTCCATGGCCGGGTAATCTGGGTTGCCCAGCGTCATTTGGGTGTCGCGCTGTTCGCCGGAGCGCTCTTGCATCCAGCTCAGCCATACCGGCCACCAACTGCCCGGCAGGTGTTCGGCGTCGTGATACCAGGCGCGCGGGTCGCCGGTGAGTTTGGGGCTTTCCAGGTAGTTGGATTTTGGGTTGCCCGGCGGATTGAGAATGCTCTGGATATGCCCGCTGTTGGACAGGATAAAACGTCGGTTGCCGCCCAGCAGCAGGGTCGAGCGGTACACCGCATCCCAAGGGGTGATGTGGTCGTTTATGCCCGCGACGCTGAAACTGTCCACGTTGACTTTGCGCAGGTCAATTGGTGTGCCGCAGACTTCCAGGCCGCGCGGGTGGGTCAGTGGGTTGTGTTTGAAAAAGTCGATCAGGTCGCCATGCAGGGCGGCGGGCAGGCGGGTGTTGTCGTTGTTCCAGTAGAGAATGTCGAAGGCCGGAGGCTGTTTGCCGAGTAGGTAGTTGTTGATCCAGTAATTCCAGATCAGGTCATTGGGGCGCATCCAGGCAAACACCCGCGCCATGTCGCGACCATCCAGTACGCCTTGCTGATAAGAGCGGCGTTTGGCAGCTTCTAGGGTTTTTTCGTCGGCAAACAGCATGGCTGGGCTGTCGATCTGGCTATCGAGCAGGCTGACCATATAGGTGGCGCTGGCCACTTTGCGCAGCTGGCGTTTGGCTTGCAGGTGGCCTTGCAGGGCGGCAATAGTCAGGCCGCCGGCGCAGGCGCCGAGTAAGTTGACGTCTTTACTGCCGGTGATATCGCGGCAGGCATCAATGGCGACCTCCAGGGCTTCCACATAGCTCGACAGGCCCCACTCACGATGCTTGGGATCAGGGTTTCGCCAGCTGACCACGAACGTCTGCAAGCCGTTTTTCAGGGCGTACTGGACGAAGCTCTTCTCGCTGGAGAGGTCGAAAATATAAAACTTGTTGATTTGCGGCGGCACGATCAACAGCGGTTTGGCGTACTGCTTTTCGCTCATCGGCTTGTACTGGATCAGCTCCAGTAGTTCGCTGCGAAACACCACTGCGCCGCTGGTAGTGGCCAGGTTACGGCCGACCTCGAAGGCATGCTTGCTGACCTGGCTGGGCATGCCGTCGTTGTTCACCAAGTCATCAAACAAGTGGCTCGCGCCTTTAAACAGGCTACTGCCACCGCTGTTGAACAGTTCTTTGATCACTTGTGGATTAAGCAAGGTGTTAGACGGCGCCAGAGCATCACCGAGCAGGGTGGTGACAAAGCGCGCACGGGCCCGATCGTCGGCGTCCAGGTTGCTCTCATCGATCCAGCTGTTCAGCTGTTTCTGGCAGGCCAGATAGCCTTGCAGGCTGCGACTGTAGAGTGGGTTATCACGCCAGGTCGGGTCGGCAAAGCGCGGGTCTTGCGGATTGACCTTGAACGGCTTGTCGCCGAGCAGTACGCGGCCCAGTTGGCCACCGAGGGCCATTGCATGGCGAGCGCTGTGGATGGGTTGCTTGACCCCTTGCAGGGCTAGCGTGCGCAGGGTGGAGAGCAGGTCGCGGCCGCGCAGGCCGACCACCGCATTTTGTGCGTTCATCACGCTTTTGTTAGCGGGTAACGCGCGTTTGGCGGGTAGGTCTCGCATTGGGCAACACTCCGTCGTCAAACCGTGAGACTGCAAAAATTGCTAGTTGGCGTTTATTGCTGTTTGTTCGCGGCCACGTGACGCGCAAGCGAGACAGCAACAGACCCTTGATCAGCAAGGCTTGTACCAAGGCGCGCGCAAGTGCATTCCAGACTGCCGCGCGGCAATTCTCAGGTAATACAACGTGCCCGAAAGTGGGTCAAGCGCTGCGCTGTCGGCACCTTCCCGGTGCGAACAGCTAATGAGAGTGATCGCCCTCGGGCGATTAACCGTGAGTGCGTGCGGGCAAGGGCTGTGGGTGCATGATCGCGCGCTGACGTTCCTCTTCCAGGAATTTCATGATGATTGGCGCAACCGCTTCAGCGCGGGTCACCAGGAACAGATGGCCATCGTCGATCACGTGCAATTCCGAGTTGGGAATGCGCCAGGCCAGCAGGCGCATATTCACCAGCGGGATCAGCGGGTCATCGTCACCCGCCATCACCAGGGTCGGCTGGCGGATCTTGTGCAACCAATGGATGCTGGTCCAGCCGAGGCCGGCGAACAGCTGCCAGTAGTAGCCCATCTTGCCGCCCGAACGGACCTTACTTGCGTGCGCCAAGGCCAGCTTGGGGTCACGGCGGAACGCACCACCGTAAATCTCTGGGGCAATCTGCACGCCGTAGGAAGGCTGCACATAGCGCCGTGGGCTGGCCATGCACCAGAGCACCTTGGGTTTGCCCGGAACCATCACCGCGCCGGCCGAGGTGGCGGCAAGGATCAGCTTCTTGCAGCGTTCCGGGTAGTCGTGGGCGAACTGCTGCGCCAGGGCGCCGCCCCAGGACACGCCAATCGCGTTGACTTGACCGTAGTCGAGGTAGTCGAGCATGCGGGCGGCCAGTTTAGCCAGGCCAGGAAAGCGATACGGCGTGCTAGGTGTGGAGGAACCGCCAACGCCGGGGACGTCGAAGGCAATAACTTCCAGGCCTGGGTCCAGGGCGCGTACGAAGGGCATGACCAGCTCAAGGTTGGCGCCGATGCCGTTGAAAATCAGCAGGGGCGTCATCTCGCCATTGCCGGGGCGAACGGCAGTACGGATGGTCTGGCCGTCCAGTTCGATGGTGCGGAATACGAAAGGTAGCGACATGCGCAGAAGCCCTAGTCAGTTAAAACGCTGAATCAGACCCTCCGGGTCTTTTTCAGAAGCGCCAGGGCGAAGCCTGGTTCGCCCCACCTCAGCCAATGAGCGGGTGGGGGAGCGGCACGTCCAGTGCCGCGGGCAATGTTGCGCAATGCGCAGGGATCAACGTTCGTGAACGTAAGTGCCGGGGGCGGCTTCGCCGGCGGGGTGTTTCTTATTACCCAGTTGGGTCGGTGCTTTTTTCAGTTCCCCGGAGCGCTCGGCGAGCCAGGTTTGCCAATACAGCCACCAGGAGTCGGCGTGTTTGGTTGAGCTGGCTTGCCAGGTTTTCGGGTCCGCGTACATCTGGGTGTTGGTCATGTAGCGTGCTTTCGGGTTGCCCGGCGGGTTAAGAATGCTCTGGATGTGCCCGCTGTTGGACAGTACGAACTCGACGTTACCGCCGAACAGGGTGGCCGATTTGTAGCATGACTCCCACGGTGTGATGTGGTCAGTGGTGCCCGCTACGCAGAACAAATCGGTGGTGACCTGTTTGAGGTCGATTGGCGTGCCGCACACTTCCAGTGCGCCCGGGCGGATCAACGGGTTGGAGGTGAACATGTCGATAAACTCGCCATGCAGAGCTGCCGGCAGGCGCGTGGTGTCGTTGTTCCAGTGGAGGATAT
Source organism: Gammaproteobacteria bacterium (assembly GCA_018816095.1). Lineage (GTDB taxonomy): Bacteria > Pseudomonadota > Gammaproteobacteria > Pseudomonadales > Pseudomonadaceae > Aquipseudomonas > Aquipseudomonas spirodelae. The sequence goes on along the minus strand of JAHIWP010000045.1, from coordinate 25,999 downwards.
CGAACACGGGCGGCTCGTTACCCAGCAGGTAGTTGTTGACCCAGTAGTTCCAGATCAGGTCATTGGGGCGCATCCAGGCGAACACCTTGGCCATGTCTTTGCCTTCCAGCACGCCGGCCTGGTAGGAGCGACGCTTGGCCATTTCCAGGCTCTTTTCGTCGGCAAACAGCGCGACATCCGTTTCCAGGCGGTTATCCAACACGCTGACCAGCAACGTCAGGGCGTGCACCTTCTTCTCGCCCAGCGCCGCATAGTGGCCGAGCAGAGAGGTGGTGGTGAGGCCGCCGGAGCAGGCCCCGAGCATGTTGATGTCTTTGCTGCCGGTGACGGCGCTGACCACGTCGATGGCTTCTTTCAGCGCTTCGATATAGGTCGATAGGCCCCACTCGCGGTGCGCTTTGGTCGGGTTGCGCCAGCTGACCACGAAGGTCTGGATACCGTTGCGCAACAAGAAGCGCGCCACGCTCTTTTCCGGCGACAGGTCGAATACGTAGAACTTGTTGATCTGCGGCGGCACCACCAGTAGGGGGCGATCCTGCACCTGCTCGGTGATCGGCTTGTACTGGATCAACTCCAGCAGGTCGTTGCGGAAAATCACGGCACCGTCGGTGGTGGCCAGGGTTTTGCCGACCTCAAAGGCATTCATGTCGACTTGGCTGGGCATGCCGCCGTTATTGACGATGTCCTTCGCCAGATGCCCCAGGCCGTCGAGCAGGCTTTTGCCGCCGGTTTCGAAGAAGCGTTTGACCGCCGCCGGGTTGGCCATGGTGTTGGTGGGCGCCATGGCTTCGGTCATCAGGTTGATCACGAAGTGACCGCGGCTGGCATCCTGCTCGGACAGGTTGCTGTGTTCGACCCAGTCATGCAGTTCTTTGCGCCAGGCCAGGTAAGTCTGCAGGTAACGGCGGTAGAGCGGGTTCTGGCTCCAGGCCGGGTCGGCAAAGCGTCGGTCGCCGTCGTTCGGCGTGAGTTCGGATTGGCCGAGCATCACATTCTTCAACTCGATGCTGAAGTGGGCCAGGTGTTTGGCGCTGTGCAGGGGTTGCTTGAGAGCCTGCTTGAGCACAATGCGGGCGGAGCTGAGCAAGTCTTTACCACGGATACCAATGACCGGGTTGAGGCCTAGGGTGTTTTCCGAAGCCTGGTGCTTCAGGTCATCATTATTCTTATTTGTCATCTACAACGCTCCATTGTCCTGAGACGAAATACCGGCGTCTTGCATGGCTCTAGCTCACGAGGCTTTGAACACGTTCTAAAGGCCAGGTATTGCCCGGATTACCAAGGGCGGATCGCTCCGCAATCGTCCTGTCACTGGTCAGGCCAGCCACGATAGATTTTCCAGTTACTTGGTTACCCGAGTTTATGGCTTTGTGCAAGCGAGCCGCATGTTGGACGGTATAGGGAGGAAGTATGCAGAGAAGGATTAGAAAATGCGCTCTAACCGGCCAGCAACCACCGGCTAGAGGGCTGGCGTGGCGCTGCGGGTTATCGCGCCGCAAAGAGGACGAATAGGAGAAGATGCCGAGCGTTTAGGGCAATTGCTGAGGCTGTGTGCGCTTGGCGCTTTAGAGCATTAACTTGACCAGGCTTTCGCTGGGGTCGCGGGATTTGCCGGCAGCGCTAAGCGCAGCCAGGTAGTCACGCCACAATTCGTTTTGGCGCAGGGCCAATTGCTCAAGGTAATCCCAACTGAACAGGCCGCTGTCGTGGCCGTCATCGAAGCTCAGCTTGAGTGCGTAGTTGCCGGCAGGTTCGATCTTGCTCAGGCCAACGCCGAGTTTGCCGGTTTGCAATATAGGCTTGCCGTGGCCTTGGACTTCCGCCGAGGGTGAATGCACACGGAGAAACTCGGCGGGCAGGGTGTACTGCTCGTCAGGCCCGTAGTGCAGCTCCAAGGTTTTCGAGGCTTTATGCAATTTGATGGCGGTAGGGATGCGCATGTCTGCTTTCCGTTAAAGGTCATTCAGCCTGACCGCGGTAAACGCGGCCAGGCTGATTACGGCGGGGGTTACAGAATATAGCGCGAGAGGTCTTCGTCCTGCGCCAGCTCACCGAGGTGGCTGTTGACGTAGGCCGCGTCGATCACGATCGGCGTGCCATTTTGCTGGCCCGCCAGGTCGCCGGCGCTGAAGGAGACTTCTTCCAGCAGGCGTTCGAGCAGGGTGTGCAGGCGGCGTGCACCGATGTTCTCGGTCTTCTCGTTGACCTGGTAAGCAATCTCGGCGATGCGCTTGATGCCTTCGGCGACGAACTGAACGCCCAGCCCTTCGGTGTTCAGCAGCGCGACGTATTGTTCGGTGAGCGAGGCGTGCGGCTCAGTGAGGATGCGCTCGAAGTCTTCCGGGGTGAGGGCTTTGAGCTCGACACGGATCGGCAGACGACCTTGCAGCTCCGGCACCAGATCGCTCGGCTTGCTCAGGTGGAAGGCACCGGAAGCGATAAACAGGATGTGGTCGGTTTTCACCATGCCCAGCTTGGTGTTGACCGTGCAGCCTTCGATTAGCGGCAGCAGGTCGCGCTGCACGCCTTCGCGCGATACATCGGCGCCGCTGGTGTTGCCGCGCTTGGCGACCTTATCGATCTCGTCGATAAACACGATGCCGTTCTGTTCAACGGCTTCCAGGGCCAGGGCCTTGAGTTCTTCCTCGTTGACTAGGCGCGCGGCTTCTTCATCGCGCACCAGCTTGAGGGCTTCCTTGACCTTGAGCTTGCGGCTCTTCTGCTTGCCTTTGCCCATGCTGGAAAACAGGTTCTGCAGCTGGTTGGTCATCTCTTCCATGCCCGGTGGGGTCATGATTTCGATACCGGCTGGGGCGTCGGCGACTTCGATCTCGATGTCCTTGTCGTCCAACTGGCCTTCGCGCAGGCGCTTGCGGAACAGCTGGCGGGTATTGGAGTCGTTGCTCGAAGCCGCTTCTTCGTTGAAGCCGGTGCGCGCTGGCGGCAGCAGGGCATCGAGGATGCGCTCTTCGGCAGCATCTTCGGCGCGGTGACGGACCTTGATCATCTCCTGCTCGCGCAGCATCTTGATCGCCGCATCGGCGAGGTCGCGGATGATCGACTCGACGTCACGGCCGACATAGCCGACCTCGGTGAACTTGGTCGCTTCCACCTTGATAAACGGCGCATTGGCCAGTTTGGCCAGGCGGCGGGCGATTTCGGTTTTACCGACGCCGGTTGGGCCGATCATCAAAATGTTCTTGGGCGTGACTTCAGCGCGCAGCTCAACCGGCAGCTGCATGCGCCGCCAGCGGTTGCGCAAGGCGATGGCCACGGCGCGCTTAGCGTCGTCTTGACCGATGATATGGCGGTTGAGCTCGTGAACGATCTCGCGGGGCGTCATGGACATGCGGAGGTACTCCAGAAAAGACCGCGCCTTACTCAGCGCAGTCTTCCTCTTCAATAGTCAGGTTTTGATTGGTGAAGACACAGATGGAACCGGCAATGTTCAACGCGGTTTCGGTGATTTCACGGGCGCTCAATTCGGTTTTCTGCAGCAAGGCCATGGCCGCCGCTTGGGCGAAACCGCCGCCGGAACCCATGGCGATCAGGCCATGCTCGGGTTCAACCACGTCGCCGTTGCCGGTGATGATCAGCGAGGCATCTTTGTTGGCGACGGCCAGCATGGCTTCCAGGCGGCTCAGGGAACGGTCGGTGCGCCAGTCTTTGGCCAGCTCGACGGCCGCGCGGACCAGATTGCCTTGGTGTTTTTCCAGTTGGCCTTCAAAGCGTTCAAACAGGGTGAAGGCATCGGCGGTGGCGCCGGCAAAACCGGCGAGTACTTGGCCGTGGTACAGGCGGCGAACTTTTTTCGCGTTGCCTTTCATCACGGTGTTGCCAAGGGACACCTGGCCGTCGCCGCCCATGACGACTTTGCCGTTGCGGCGTACTGAAACGATGGTGGTCAAGGGGAGAGTCTCCACGCAGCGGGGCGAAAGTGCCCAATGCCGAATGAAGTGGGGGCAGCGGTGGCCCGCTTCAAGCCCTGGAACGATTCCCGTCCGACAAATAGTCATCAGAGCACGCCACAGGGCCTGAATTCGTGGGGTTTATTGCACCTGGCGCTGCTGTAACAACAGATTGCTAAAGCCGCTGGCGGCCAGGGACTTTTGCGCTTGGCCGAGCTGTTCGCGGCTGGCAAAAGGGCCAACCAAAACGCGGTGCCAGGTTTCCTCGCGCACCGTGCCGGATTCCACTTTGACGTTCTGCCCGAGCAGGATGATCTGCGCGCGCAGGCTGTCGGCGTCGTCCTTGCGGCGGAATGAGCCAGCCTGGAGGAAAAACTGCGAGCTGATCGGGCCTTTGGCGACCACCGGTGGCGGAGGCGGCACCTGGCCATTGAGCGCCGCCTGGGCGCGTGCCGCATCGATCTTGGCGGCTTCTTCCGGCGTTACTGGTTTCTGCGGCGGCGCAACCACAGGCTCTTCGACGGCCTGCTGCGGCAAGATCACTTCTGATTCCGGCAGCAGGGTGTAGAAGTCGTACTTGGGCTTGGCCGGCTCCTGAGTGGCGGGCTTGGCGCTCGCCGCTTTGCTGGCCTGGTTGGCACGGGCTTGTTCGACCTTGCTGCGTTTGATTTCATCGCGGCCGGGTTCGAGGCTGAACAAAAACACCATAAAGCCGCCGATCACCAGGCCGCAGACCAGCCAGAACCAGCCCGGCACCGGCTTTTTCGCCGGTGCCTTGTAACGGCTGGCGCCGCGCTTGGCGGCGGGCTTCTTTTTCACAGCCACTTACATGCGCTCCAGGGTTTCCAGGCCGAGCAGCTCGAGGCCCTGCTTGAGGGTGCGGCCGGTCAGTGCGGCCAGGCGCAGGCGGCTGTTACGCGTGGCCTCGTCCTCGGCGGCAAGGATTGGGCAGTTCTCGTAGAAGCTGGAGAACAGCCCGGCCAGGTCATACAGGTAGGCGCAGAGCAGGTGCGGTTCGCCCTTGTCGGCGACGCTGCCAAGCACTTCGTTGAACTGCGCGAGCTTGCCGGCCAGCTCGATTTCCTGGGCGGCCTGCAGGCTGAGGCTGCCTTGGATTTCATCAAAGCCCTTGCCCAGTTTGCGGAACACGCTGGCCACGCGGGTATAGGCGTACAGCAGGTACGGCGCGGTGTTGCCCTCGAAGCTCAGCATAAGCTCGAAGTTGAAGCGGTAGTCGCTGGTGCGGTGCTTAGACAGATCGGCGTACTTCACCGCGCCGATGCCCACTGCGCGGGCGATCTGGCGCAGTTCGGCTTCGTCGAGTTCAGGGTTCTTGCCTTTAACCAGGGTGTAGGCGCGTTCTTCGGCCTCATCGAGCAGGTCGACCAGCTTCACCGTGCCGCCGTCGCGGGTCTTGAATGGGCGGCCGTCGGCGCCGTTCATAGTGCCGAAGCCCATGTGCTCCAGCTGCATGCAGGCGGGGACGAAACCGGCCAGACGCGCGGCGCTGAAAACCATCTGGAAATGCAGGGCCTGGCGTTGATCGACGAAGTACAGGGCACGATCGGCTTTGAGCACGTTGGCGCGGTAGCGAGTGGCGGCCAGGTCCGTGGTGGCGTACAGGTAGCCGCCACCGGCCTTCTGCACGATCAGCGGCAGTGGGTTGCCTTCGGCGTTCTTGAACGCGTCCATAAACACGCACTGCGCGCCATCGCTTTCGCTGAGCAAGCCCTTGGCCTTGAGGTCGGCGACCACATTGGCCAGGTCGTCGTTGTAGGCGCTCTCGCCCTTGACGTCGGCCATGCTCAGTTTTACGCCCAAACGGTCATACAACGCCTGGCAGTGGCTCAGGGAAATATCGTTGAAGCGGTGCCATAGGCGCAGGCATTCGGCGTCACCAGCCTGCAACTGCACCACCAGCTCGCGGGCACGCTCGGCGAACTCGGCCGAGTCGTCGAAGCGCTTTTTCGCCGCGCGGTAGAAACCTTCCAGATCGGCCAGCTCGCTTTCGGCGGCCTCTGGGTTTTCCTGCATATAGGCCAGCAGCATGCCGAACTGGGTGCCCCAGTCGCCGACGTGGTTCTGCCGGATCACCTCGTCACCGAGGAACTCCAGCACCCGCGCCACACCGTCGCCGATGATGGTCGAGCGCAGGTGGCCCACGTGCATCTCTTTGGCCAGGTTAGGCGCGGACAGGTCGACCACCACGCGCTGCGCCGGGCCAGCCTTGCGCACGCCAAGCTTGGCGTCAGCCAGCAGGGCGTCCAGGCGCGCGGCCAGGGCCTGGGTGTTCTGATAGAAATTGAGGAAACCTGGGCCGGCGATCTCGACTTTGCTGATGGCTGCGTCGGTGGGCAGTGCGGCGATCAGCTTTTCGGCCAGGTCGCGCGGCTTCATGCCGGCCGGCTTGGCCAGCATCATGGCGATATTGCTGGCGAAGTCGCCGTGGGTCTTGTCCTTGGTGTTCTCCACCTGAATGGCCGGGCTCAGGCCTTCAGGCAGCACGCCTTCGGCAGTGAGGCGGGTCAGGGCTTGCTGGATCAGGTGGCGAATGGTGTCTTTCATGGTCTGCTCGGTCGGCCGTTGGGGCGGCGGCGCACAAAGGCGCTGGTTGAAAACTGCGCATTATCGACGCCCTTCGCCCGCAGCTTCAAGCAGCGTGTGGTTTCACCGGGCTAAAGGTCGCAGCGATGGGCTGCAGAGCACGCCGCCCAGGTCTATCTAGAAGGCTGTGCTCAATCAAATAGTGCGGCGGATGCTGCGAACCCGTAGGAGCGGCGGCGGCGCCTAGTCATCGGCCGCGATGTTTTTCTGTCGACCTTGATTCGCGGGCAAGCCCGCTCCTACAAGCGCTGCGCGGCGCCGCGTACAGCCGCGTTGCCAGCGACGAAATACGGCGCCGTGCTGCGCGGCAGCGGGCTGCGGCCACGGATTTTATCGGCGATCTTCTCGGCCATCATGATGGTCGGGGCATTCAGGTTGCCGGTGGTGATCAGCGGCATGATCGACGCATCCACTACGCGCAGGCCTTGCACACCATGTACCCGGCCTTGGCCATCAACCACGGCCATGGCGTCTTCACCCATTTTGCAGGAGCAGGATGGGTGGTAGGCGGTTTCCGCGTGTTCACGGATAAAGGCATCCAGCTCGGCGTCGGATTGCACATCGACGCCTGGGCTGATCTCGCGGCCGCGATACGGGTCCAGCGCTGACTGCGCCATGATTTCGCGGGTGATGCGGATGCCGTCGCGGAATTCGCGCCAGTCCTGTGCGCTGCTCATATAGTTGAAGAGGATGCTCGGGTGCTGGCGCGGGTCTTTGGATGTGACCTGGATGCGCCCACGGCTGGGCGAGCGCATGGAGCCCATGTGCGCCTGGAAGCCATGTTCTTTAACCGCGTTGCTGCCGTTGTAATTAATCGCCACCGGCAGGAAGTGGTATTGGATGTTCGGCCAGGCGAAGTCCGTGCTGGAGCGGATAAAACCGCCCGCCTCGAACTGGTTACTGGCGCCGATGCCTTTGCCCTGGAACAGCCACTGCGCGCCAATTATTGGCTGGTTCCACCATTGCAGCGCTGGGTACAGCGACACCGGCTGCTTGCAGGCGTACTGCAGGTACAGCTCCAGGTGGTCTTGCAGGTTTTCGCCAACGCCTGGCAGGTCATGCACCAGCGGGATGTTCAGCTCACGCAGCAGCGCCGCGGGGCCGACGCCTGAGCGTTGTAGGATTTGCGGTGAGGCAATCGCGCCGCCGCACAGCAGCACTTCACGTCGAGCTTTAACAGAGGTGGCTGTGCTGCTGTCGCCGTGCAGGTAGTCGACGCCGATGGCGCGTTTGGCGTCGAACAGAATGCGATCAGTCAGGGCGTGGGTGACGATGGTCAGGTTGGCGCGTTCGCGGGCCTGATCCAAGTAACCGCGTGCGGTGCTGGCGCGCCGGCCCTTGGGCGTGACAGTACGGTCCATCGGGCCGAAGCCTTCTTGCTGGTAGCCATTGAGGTCGTCGGTGCGCGGGTAACCGGCCTGCACGCCGGCTTCGATCATGGCGTGGAACAGCGGATTGTTACCGTTCTTCGGCGTGGTCACGCTCACAGGGCCGTCGCCACCGTGGTAGGCATTGGCGCCGATGTCGCGGGTTTCCGCCTTACGAAAGTAGGGCAGGCAATCCAGGTAGCTCCAGTCTTCCAGCCCCTGCTCTTTGGCCCAGCCGTCGTAATCCAGGGCGTTGCCGCGGATGTAGCACATGCCGTTGATCAAGGACGAGCCGCCCAAACCTTTGCCGCGTCCGCACTCCATACGGCGGTTGTTCATGTGCGGCTCGGGCTCGGTCAGGTAGGCCCAGTTGTAGCGTCGGCCTTGCAGCGGAAAGGCCAGGGCGGCGGGCATCTGCGTGCGGAAATCCAGGCGGTAATCGGGTCCGCCGGCTTCCAGCAATAGCACGCTGACGTCGGCGTCTTCAGTCAGGCGGGTGGCCAGTACGTTACCGGCCGAGCCGGCGCCGATGATGATGTAGTCGAATTCTTGGGACATGGACGTCACCTGTAATAGCGGGTCTGTGCAACCCGTAGGGTGGGTTAGGCGCAAGACCGGGCTTGGTTATGCATCCGATCTCGGTGCGCCGTAACCCACCGGGTCGATCGGATTGACGAGCGGGTGGGTTTCGCGGCGTCTTGCTCTGCGGTGCGCATGAGCGTGCTGCGCCGCGCCGCTAACCCACCCTACGGGCTCGATCAGAACACCGAGGCGAAGTCGCCCAGTTCGAGCTGCACGGATTTCAGGCGGGTGTAGTGCTGCAGGGTGGTCAGGCCGTTTTCGCGGCCAACGCCGGACTGCTTGTAGCCGCCCACGGGCATTTGCGCGGCGGATTCGCCCCAGGTGTTGATCCAGCAAATCCCGGCTTCCAGCTGGTGGATTAGGCGGTGCGCGCGGTTGACGTCGCACGTCACCACGCCGGCCGCCAAGCCGTAGTCGGTGGCGTTGGCGCGCTCGATCACTTCGTCTTCGCTGTCGTAGGCCAGCAGGCTCATCACCGGGCCGAAGATTTCTTCACGGGTGATGCGCATGCTGTCGGTGCAGTCGGTGAACACCGTCGGCGCGACATAGGCGCCCTGGCCCAGTTCGCCGTCTTCCAAGCGTTGGCCGCCAATCAGCAGGCGGGCGCCTTCGGCAAGGCCGCTGTCGATATAGCCCATGACTTTTTCCAGGTGGGCGAGGCTGACCAGTGGACCGAAGTTGGTGGCTTCATCCTGTGGGTCGCCGATGCGGATGCGTTTGACCCGCTCGAGCAATTTGCTTTCGAAGCTGGTCAGCAGCGCACGCGGTACAAACACCCGGGTGCCGTTGGTGCAGACTTGGCCGCTGCTGTAGAAGTTGGCCATCATCGCAATGTCAGCTGCGCGATCAAGGTCGGCGTCGGCGCAGATGATCAAGGGCGATTTGCCGCCCAGTTCCATGGTCACCTCTTTCAGTGACGAACTGGAGGCGCTGGCCATGACCTTTTTGCCGGTCACGGTGCCGCCGGTAAAGGAGACTTTCTCGATACCTGGGTGTTCGGTAAGCCACTGGCCCACCTGGCCGTCGCCATTCAGCACGTTGAAAACGCCATCCGGTACGCCGGCTTCGCTGTAAATCTCGGCGAGTTTGAGCGCCGACAGCGGCGTGACTTCGCTGGGCTTGAAGATCATTGCGTTACCGGCGGCCAGCGCCGGGGCGGATTTCCACAGGGCGATCTGGATCGGGTAATTCCAGGCACCGATACCCGCGACCACCCCCAGCGGCTCACGGCGGGTGTAGACAAAGCTGCTGTCGCGCAGCGGGATCTGCTCGCCTTCGATGGCCGGAACCAGGCCGGCGTAGTACTCCAGCACGTCAGCGCCGGTGACGATATCGACGTAGCGGGTTTCCGACAGCGGTTTGCCAGTGTCGAGGGTTTCCAGCTCGGCCAGCTCATCGTTGCGTTCGCGCAGGATGTCCACGGCCTTGCGCAGGATGCGTGAGCGCTGCATGGCGGTCATCGCGGCCCAGACTTTTTGCCCGGCGGCGGCGCTGGTTACGGCGCGCTCGACGTCGGCCTGGCTGGCGTGTTGCACCACGGCCAGTAGCTCGCCATTCGCCGGGTTGAGGCTGTTGAAGGTCTGCTGGCTGCTGGCGGCGCTGGGTGCACCATGGATGTAGAGGGGTTGTTCGGGGAAGCGCGGCATGATCGTTCCTCTCGTCGGTGAAGCGCGGACGTTGGAGCCGCCCGGCGCGGGGAATTAGCGTTTGAGCCTACGTTATTTTTATTGATCGTTCAATCAATAAAAAGTCCGAGGCAAGCTGCAGCCCTTGCCATTCGTGGCGTGCAGCGTTTTCGTAGGCCTTGTCTAAAGGTCAGGGCGTGTTGATGCCCAGTTGCAAATCCAGATAATCGCAGGCGATTTTGGCGGCGTGCTGGGTGTCGAAGGTTTCCCCGGTCAGGGCACCGCGCAGCCACAAACCGTCAATCAGGGCCGCCAACCCTCGCGCTGCTTGGCGCGCCTCGGGAACTGGCAGGGTGCGGCGGAATTGGCTGCACAGGTTGGAATACAGGCGCTGGTCGTTGACCCGCTGCAAACGGCGCAGGGAGGGCTGGTGCATGCTGCTGGCCCAGAATGCCAGCCAGGTTTTCATGGCCGGGCCGTTGACCTGGCTGCTGTCGAAGTTGCCTTCGATGATGGCACGCAGGTGCGCCCGTGCGCTGTCGTCGGGTAGCGCGGCGCGGCGTTCGCGGACCGCCAGATTGAGCGCCTGCATAAGGTGGCGCATGGTCGCCTCAAGCAGGCCGTTCTTGTCCTTGAAGTAGTGGCTGATGATGCCGTTAGACACCCCGGCCAGGCGCGCGATGTAGGCAATGCTGGCGTCAGCCAGGCCGACTTGGTCGACAGCCTGCAAGGTGGCCTTAATCAGTTGCGAGCGGCGGATGGGTTGCATGCCAACCTTGGGCATGGGTGACTCCGTGTGCAGGATGTGAGCGGGGCGAGCCTCTGCGCAGGCAGCGCAGAGGCTCGGTGCTTATGCGCTGGTGACGTAACGCAGCAGTTCGACTACCTGCTCAGGGGTTTGCGCCCACGCCATGGCGGCGGCGTCGACTTCCTTCAGCGGGTGAATGATGTCGTCATTGTGCAGGGTGATATACGGCTTGCTCAGCGCCGCGCAGTAACCGGCGTCGAAGGCAGCGTTCCATTGCTTGTATTTATCACCGAAGCGGATCACCGCAATGTCGCACTGTTCAATCAGGTTTTTGGTGCGGATGGCGTTGACCTTGGAAGACTTGTGGTCACGCCAGAAGGGCTGGCTTTCGGCGCCCAGCACGTCACCGGCGGCGTCGCTGCTTTCGTGGTCGGTAACGGCGGAGGTGAAGTGGATGTCGAGGCCAAGTTGTTCGGCCCCCGACATGATTTGCTGGCGCCAGTCGCTGTGAATTTCGCCGGAGAGATAGACAGTCCAGGTCATGCAAACCTCTTGAGTCATTGGGTGAAGGATGGAGGCGTCACGGCCTAAGCGGCCGGCCAGTTTGCCACGCTGGCGCGGCTTTTTCACGGCGGGGCCGCGCGTGGGGGCGAAGGCCAGCGCCACGCCGTGACAATCCAGCGCCGCCAGGCCGCTAAGGGGCTGGCGGCCATCGACGAGTAGGCCGAACAAGGCGAGCCATTCGCTCGCCCTTTTTAATCAGCCGGGGCGGCTTACTTAAGCCACTCAGCGACGCGCTCTGGGTGCTTGGCCACCCAGTCTTTGGCCGCCGCAGCGGGCTTGGCACCGTCGCGTACGGCGAGCATGACCGAGCCAATCTCAGCGCTGTCCCAGTTGAACTTGTTGAGGAACGCGACGGCTTCCGGTGCTTTGTCCTTCACGGCTGGGTTGGCCATGGTGTCGACATGTTCGGCATCGCCATAGACATTCTTCGGGTCTTCGAGGAAGCGCAGGTCCCACTTGGCGAACATCCAATGCGGTACCCAGCCCGGTACGACAATAGCTTTTTGCGATTTCTCGGCGCGCGCCAGCGCAGAAGCCATGGCTGGGCCTGAACTGCTCAGCAGCTTGAGGTCGAGCTTGTACGCGTCAATAGCTTCTTCGGTGCGGCGCATGATGCCCGCACCCGCGTCGATGCCGGTGATCTGGCCATCGAAGTCGGCGGCTGATGCGTTCAGGTCTTCAATGCTTTTGGCCTTGACGTAGTTCGGCACAACCAGGCCGATTTTCGCGCCGTCGTAGTTCGTGCCGAGGCTTTCGACCTTGTCTTTAACCTTGGCGTAATACTCGCCGTGTGTGACCGGCAACCAAGCGCTGAGGGTCAGGTCGAGGTCGCCGCGGGCGAGGCCGTTCCACATGATGGCAGGTTCAACCGGCAGCAGTTTTACTTCATAGCCCAGCTTGCTTTGCAGGATTTCTGCGGCCACATGGCTGGTCGCTACGCTGTCGTCCCAGCCGTTTACGTAACCGATCTTGAGGGTGACCGGGTCGGCCGCCATGGCGCTGGACATGCCCAGCGCCAGGGTGGCGACGCCGAGTGCTTGCAGGCAACGAGTCTTGATTGTGCGCATACGAAGTGTGCTCCATATCAGATAGCCGCTAAGTAACAGCGGTGAGGTTGGCGAACATATAAAAGTGTGGGCAGGCGCTGAGGCCTGCCCGGCGGGGTTAGAGCGCCAGGTACTGCTTAACCGCAGCGGCGCCGTCTTTGCCGTCATAGGTGGTTACACCCTGCAGCCACTGGTCGAGCGCCTGTGGGTTGGCGCGGATCCAGTCTTTAGCGACCTTGGTTGGGTCTTCTTTCTGCAGCACCTTGTCCATCAGCTGGCTTTCAATCTCGACGCTGAACTGCAGGTTGTTCAGCAGCTTGCCAACGTTGGCGCAGCGCGCCTCGTAGTCTTTCGAGACGACGGTATAGACCTTGGCGGCGCCGTAATCGGGGCCGAATACCTCGTCACCACCCGCCAGATAGGTCAGGTCGTACTGGGTGTTCATCGGATGCGGCGCCCAGCCGAGGAAGACCACCGGCTGCTGCTTCCTCACGGCGCGCTGCACCTGCACCAGCATGCCGGCTTCGCTGGACTCGACCATGCGGAAGTCGCCCAGTGCGTACTGGTTGTCCTCGATCATTTTCTCGATCAGCAGGTTGCCGTCATTACCGGGCTCGATGCCGTAGATCTTGCCGCCCAGCTGGTCCTTAAACTTGGCAATATCCTGGAAGCTCTTGAGGCCCGCTTCGGCGGCGTAAGTCGGCACCGCCAGGGTGTACTTGGCGCCTTCGAGGTTGGCTTTGGGCAGGACTTTTACCCCGTCATCCTTGAGGAACGGCTCGATCACCGCATCCATGGAGGGTGCCCAGTAGCCGAGAAAGACATCAATCTGGCCTTTCTTCACGCCGGTAAAGGCGATGGGCACCGAAGCCATGATTTTGCGCGGCTGGTAGCCCAGGCCTTCGGTCAGGGTCATGGCCACGCCGGTGGTGGCGGCAATGTCGGCCCAGCCGATTTCGGCGAAGCGCACTTGTTTGCAGCTTTCAGGCTCTTGGGCCCAGGCGGCCTGGGTCAGGGCGCAGCTGATAAGGGTGACGCCAGCAAGGCTTTTGATCGGGTTCATGGCTAACTCCTTGAGCAAAAAGTGGGGGCGTTACGTGCGTTGCAGCTTGGCGTTGAGCCAGGCGAACACGCCGGGGCGATTAGCGATTTGCGGGTTGCCGAAGCTTTCGGTGATGCGGTCGAGGATGATCGCCAGCAGTACCACCGCCATGCCGCTTTCAAAGCCGAGGCCGATATCCAGGCGCTGAATACTGGCCAGCACCTCGTTGCCCAGGCCGCCAGCGCCGACCATTGAGGCGATGATCACCATCGACAAGGCCATCATGATGGTCTGGTTAACCCCGGCCATGATCGAAGGCATGGCGTTGGGCAGTTGCACCTTGAACAGCAGCTGGCGCCCGGTGCAGCCGAACGACTGGCCGGCTTCGACGATTTCCTTGTTGACCTGGCGGATGCCCAGGTTGGTCAGGCGTACCGCCGGTGGCATGGCAAAGATCACCGTGGCGATGATCCCGGGCACGCGGCCGAGGCCGAACAGCATGGCCGCCGGGATCAGGTAAACGAACGCCGGCATGGTCTGCATGAAATCCAGCACCGGACGAATGGTGGTGGCTACCCGCTCACTGCTGGCGGCCCAGATGCCCAGTGGAATGCCCAGCAGCAGGCTGATCAGGGTGGCGGAGAAGGTCAGGCCGAGGGTCACCACGGTCTGCTCCCAGAAGCCGGTCAGCACGATCAGAGCAAAGGAAACGGCAGTAAACACCGCGAACTTCACACCGATGCGCCACAAGCCCAGCGCGACGAAGAGGGCGATCAGCAGCCAGGCGGGCGGCCACATCAGCAGGTTTTCCAGGGCCTCGGAGAAGCCATTGACCACGCCGCCAATGCTGTCGAACGCGCCGCTGTAGTTATCCAGCAGGTATTCCACGCCGTCGTTGACCCAGGTGCCCAGGTCGATTTTTTTCTCACTCATTGGATTCTCCCTGCATGCGGCTCAGAAGGCTGCCCTTGCTAATCGAGCCACTGTATTGGCCGTCCTCGTCGACTACTGGCACCGGGCCGTCGGTTTCCACCACGCGGCCAATGATCTGCTCCAGGGGCATGTCATGGGACAGCGGCTCGATCTGTTGCAGGGCGTCGGGCTCCAGCGGTTGAACGGCATCGCCGTTGACCATCAGGGCGATTTTTTCCAGGCTGATGGAGCCTTGGAATTCGTTGTTCTCATTGACGATAAACGCGTAGTGCTGATCCTGGTCCTGCAGCTCCTGGCAGATCTGCGCGGCATCCGGCGCTTCGCCGTTGTGCACATACAGCGGCACCGTGTCGGTCATGATTTGCCCGGCGGTGAGGTAGCGGCTGGTGTCGACGGTGTCGAAGAAGTTGCGCACGTAATCGTTGGCGGGGTTATCCACCAGCTCTTGTGGCGTACCGACCTGCACCAGTTTGCCGCCCTCCATGATGCCGATGCGGGTGCCGATGCGCATGGCCTCCTCGATGTCGTGGGAGACGAAGATGATGGTGCGCCGGTGTTCTTTCTGCAGGTCCAGCAGCAGGTCCTGCATCTCGCGGCGCTTGAGTGGGTCGAGAGCGGAGAAGGCTTCGTCCATGATCATCATCGACGGGTCGACCGCCAAGGCACGCGCCAGGCCGACGCGTTGCTGCATGCCGCCAGACAGCTCGTGCGGGTACTTGTCGGCAAAGCTGTCCAGGCCAACCTGGGTGAGCACCTCCATGGCTTTCTCTTCGCGCTCTTTGCGCGCGATGCCGGCCACTTCCAGGCCGAAGGCGGCGTTATCCAGCACGCTCAGCGAAGGCATCAAGGCGAAGGACTGGAAGACCATGCTCATGTCGCGGCGGCGCAGTTCCACCAGCTCCGCTTGCGGCATCTTGGCGACGTTCTGGCCGTCGATAAAGACGTTGCCCGCGCTGGGTTCGACCAAGCGGTTAATAAGGCGAATCAAGGTCGATTTGCCGGAGCCGGAGAGGCCCATCAGCACAAAAATCTCACCTTCTTCGACGCTGAATGAAACGTCGCGAACGCCGATTACAGCGCCTTTTTCGGCGAGGATGCGCTCTTTATCCCAGCCCTGTTTCAGCAGGTCGATGGCGTCTTGTGGATTGTCGCCGAAGACCTTGTAGAGATTTTCGACAACGATTTTTCCAGATGGCATGCAGTGGGTGTCCCTTCAAGGGGCCTGCGTAGCTGCGCGGGGCAAATGCCAAGGCAATAACGGACAGCGCGCGCTGACATTGGCGAGCGTGGCAGGCTTGAGTGGGTGAAGGCAGGGAGGGATGACACGGCGGGATGACGCGGGTGGCGTCGGGCATGGGGGCGGCCCCGCTCCAGGTACGCAATGACCGTGGGCGAAACGCGGGAGTGCTGTTGAGTAAACCGTTCTTTGCCGTATTGCAAACCGTGATCCATATCCTCTGCAGGTAAAACCGCCCGATGGTTCGGGCAAACACATCTCGTCACGAGGTGCGTTGTCAGTTCGAGCGTCAGCCAGGTCGTGTTCGCCATGGCGAACGGCTTCAGCGGGGCGTGATCATCACCGGCAAATCGTTAACGATCAGCGGCGAAAAATCGCGAAAGTGAGCATGCTGAAGTGCGGCGGCCTAGCGACTGCCTATAAAAACCATAACAGATGTTTCGCTGCCTTGGGCAAGGCTGGAGGCCGCGCCAGCCGTGGCGCGTAGTCGTTGAATCGGCCGCAGGTAAGGTGGTTAGAGGGCTGCGCGGTAATCGCAAAAAGCTGTAATTTTTTTTGAACGAAGGGCTTTTTTAGCTGTTTTTGTTGTTTGACTGTTCAGTCTAAAACAAAAAATCGCCACTCACGGCAGCCAAAAAGTGGGTGGCAAGTGGATCAAAAAACCAGCCGCTGGGTCGTGGTTGAGTCGCTCAGAATGGCGGCCGATTGAGTGCGGTTTTTTGCCCGTTGTTGAGGGGGGATTGCGCGCTTTTGCGTTCAGGCAGGGCTTGGCCCTTGAGTGGGGCGCGCGGATGCATTCAAGGTAATGACCGTGATGCGAAGTGTTTGTGGCGATTGAGTGGCTATATTCGGCTAAAAGAGCGGTAATATAGTGTTTTTAGGGTTTGTTTGGATAAATCAGGTCCGTCGGCAGGTGCTTGTCCGCGACTGATGTCTTATTGCCATCGACGGCCTAAGTTCATACCAATACAGACGGCGTGATCATCTACGCTGTCTATGCGGTATTGGTTTTTTCACCTGAGGCAACCCATGTTGAAGCGCATTGCTGTGGCCGACGTGCGTATCGGTATGTATGTCCATGAATTCTGTGGTGCATGGATGGACCACCCCTTTTGGAAGTCCAAGTTTTTGCTCAAGTCTGCAAAAGACCTGCAGCGGATCAAGGTCAGTAGCATTGGCGAGTTATGGATCGACGTCAGCAAGGGGCTGGATGTCGATGCCGGCGTCCCCAGCGTGAGCCCTGAAGAGGTGGCAGCCCAGGCCGAGGCGAAATTGCTCGCGGCCGTGCAGGCACCCGTCGTCAGCCTGGCAATGTCGATGGAGGACGAGGTGCGGCGTGCGGTCAAACTCTGCGCCCGTTCCAAGGCCGCGGTTATCAGCATGTTCAGCGATGCGCGCATGGGCCAGGCGCTGCACTTTGGGCAGGCCGGTGAGTTGGTCGAGGAAATCTCCGAATCGGTCATGCGCCATCCCAATGCGTTGATCAGCCTGGCGCGGCTGAAAAACGCCGATGAATACACCTATATGCACTCAGTGGCCGTTTGTGCGCTGATGATCGCCCTGGCGCGCAATTTAGGCCTTAACGAGGGGCAGGTGCGCGAAGCCGGGCTTGCCGGCTTGCTGCATGACATCGGCAAAATGGCGATTCCCAATGCCGTGCTGAATAAACCGGGCAAGCTTAGCGATGATGAGTTTGCCACGGTGCGCGATCACCCCGAGGCCGGTTCGCGCATGTTGTTGGAGAGCAAGCAAGTCAGCGCACTGGTGTTGGACGTGTGCTTGCACCACCACGAGAAAATGGACGGTAGCGGCTATCCGCATCGCCTGGTCGGTGAGCAAATCAGCCTGTATGCGCGCATGGGGGCGGTGTGCGATGTCTATGACGCCATCACCTCCAATCGGCCCTATAAGCAAGGCTGGGACCCGGCTGAATCAATCCGCAAGATGGCCGAGTGGAAAGGCCACTTTGACCCGGTGGTGTTTCAGGCGTTTGTCAAAACCGTGGGCATCTATCCGGTGGGCTCGCTGGTGCGCCTGGAAAGTGGGCGCATTGGTGTGGTCATTGAGCAGCAGGCTAAATCCCTGCTCGCACCCAAGGTCAAAGTGTTCTTTTCGGCCAAGGCGAAAACCCCGATTCCCCAGGAGGTCCTCGACCTGAGCAAGCTGTGCGGGCGCGACAAAATCGTCGGGCGTGAGAGCGCCGAAACCTGGGGGTTTCGCCATGTCGACGAACTCTGGAGTGGTCTCGCCAATTAATCCCGTACGCAGAGTCGGCAATCTGCCGTGCTCGCGCTATGCACTCTTCACCGCTGCTCGTGTCCATCAACACCCACAGATTCGCGGCTTGGGCGTGCTTCTTGCTTGAGACTTTGCTCTGGCGTGCCCTTGTAGTTGGCGCGCTTCACAGGTTGAGGTGTGTATGACTGGAGTACTCAAACCGGGCGTGCGGCTGCTGGAACGGTTCAGCTTCGCGCGTAAATTTCAGCTGGTGTTTGTGTTGTTTGCTCTGCCGTTGGGATTTTCACTGTGGGTCATCATTAGCAATAACCTAGATCGGCTCAACGCCATCGACCATGAACTCGAAGGCAGTAGTGCGCTGCAGGTCATGGCCGGCGTACAACACGCGTTGATTCAGCAGCGCACCTTGCTGTCGCGCTGGAAGGGCACCGAGAAAGCCGCCGAAGCATTGTTGCGTGAGCGTGAAGCTGACCTCGGGACTGCCTTGCAGGCCTTGGAGCAACCACTTCAGTCAGCGCTACTGAGTGACCAGGCCCGCCAGCATGTGCAGACCCTCAACGCCGGGACGGCCGATTTGAGCGTTGATGTGCTGGGTAAACTCGCCCTGCCGGATGCGCTTGAGCGTTACCAAAAGAACCTCCTGGCGCTGCTTGCACTGCGCGAGCAAGTGGCCACCGACAGTGGCCTGATCCTCGACCCGCATCTCGACACTTATCTGATGATGGAGCAGTTGACCTACACCTTGCCGCGCCTGCTCGAGCAATTGGGCAGTTTTGCCAGCCAGGGTTATGGCGCGGTGGTGTCGCAGCATTTCACCCTGCAGAGTCGCGTACTGATCCGCGACCTGCGGCGCAGCCTGGATGAGTCGCGCAGTCAGCTACTCAAGGCGCAATCGACCCTTGGCCTCGAAGCGCCGCGCGCAATGCAGCAGTTGCAAGGTCCTTATGATGAAGCGTTGCAGGGCTATGAGGCCTTCCTCGCGGGTATCGATCGCGACATGTTCGAAGCCAGCCCGATGGCCCTGACCCCCGAGCAGTTCGTGCAGCGCATTGAAACCCTGCAGGGTCAGCTGCTCGGTTTGCAGGCCGCGCTGTACCAGCAGTTTGCTGGCAGCCTCGGTTATTACCGGCAGAAGGCTCAGGTCGCCATGCTTGAGGTTGTCGGTGTATTCAGTCTGCTGAGTGTGCTGGCGCTGTATGTGTTGTTCTGCCTGAATGCCTCTATCCGTCGCAGCACGGCCGGCATCATCCAGGCTGCAGAGGGGCTGCGTGACGGCGATCTGCGTGTGCGCATGCAGGTGCACGGCGCGGATGACCTGGCCAGTATCGCCATGGCCCTGAATGCGGCTGTCGAGCAGTTACGTGGCTCCATGCAGGGGGTTGACCAGCAGAGCCAACAGTTAGGCGGTACGGTGCAGGTGCTCAATGGCGAAGCGCGCAATGCGCTGGCGTCGGTCGAGCAGCAGCAGGCGCAAATGAGCCAGATTGCCGCCGCCGCCACGCAAATGGCCGCCACTGCACAAAGCGTGGCGCAGAGTTGCGAGCAAGCCGCGGTAGAGGCCAATCAAACCCGCGAAATCGCCAGCCAAAGTAACCAGCGTAGCAACCGCACCAGCCAGAGCATGCGCCAACTCAGCAGCCGTCTGGGTGAAAGCGCCACGACCTTGCAGCAACTGCGCACGCAGACTGAACAGATCACCCGAGTGGTGGATGTGATCAAGGGCATTGCCGAGCAAACCAACCTGCTGGCGCTCAATGCCGCTATTGAGGCGGCGCGTGCCGGTGAGCAGGGGCGCGGTTTTGCGGTGGTCGCTGATGAAGTGCGTTCGCTGTCGCAGCGCACACAAAACTCCACCGCGGAAATTGCCGATACGGTGGCCAACCTGCACCGTGTGGTCGGCCAGTCAGTCACCCAGATGGAAGAGGCTGTACGTCAGGCCGAAGGGGATGTGGGCAGCGTGCTGACCATGGGCGAAGACTTGAGTGCGATTGTCGAGTCGGTGCAGTTGGTGACCGACCGCCTGGCACAAATCGCCACGGCTGCCGAGCAGCAGGCCGCTACGGCCGATGAAGTCAGCGGCAATATTCAGCAGGTCGATCAGGCTGCTAGTGCCTTGCTTGAAGGCGCGCAGGCAGTGAGCCATGCGGCCGAAGAGCTGCGCCAGGGGAGTCAGGTGCTGGCGCAGAACACGGCGCGCTTTAAGCTGGATTAAGGCCAGGCCGGTGTAGGGTGGACAACGCGCAGCTTGTCCACCGGCTCCGCGCCCGACCTTGACGCTATCGGCTGGCTGTCGCAGGCTCCTCGCCGAATTGCCACGAGCAGGACGCCATGCCGCACATTCTGATTGTCGAAGACGAAGCCGCGATCGCCGACACCCTGATCTTCGCTCTGCAGAACGAAGGCTTTACCACCACCTGGCTAAGCCTGGCCGAGCAGGCTCTGGCCGAACAGCAGCGCAATCCGGCGGTTCTATTGATTCTCGATGTGGGCCTGCCGGATATCAGTGGCTTTGAAGCCTGCAAGCGCCTACGGCGGTTCTCTGAGGTGCCGGTGATTTTCCTCACCGCACGCAGTGAGGAGATCGACCGGGTGGTGGGCCTGGAAATCGGTGCCGACGATTACGTGGTCAAGCCCTTTAGCCCACGGGAGGTGGTGGCGCGGGTCAAGGCCATCCTCAAGCGTATGGTTCCGCGTGAGGTGCCCGTAGCGAGCTCGGTCGACGGGCCGTTCCAGCTCGACAGCGAGCGGGTGCAGATCCACTACCACCGCCAGTTACTCAGCCTGACCCGGCATGAGTTCCGTCTACTGCAAAGCCTGCTGGCCCAGCCCGAACGGGTGTTCTCCCGCGAGCAACTGCTCGATGGTCTGGGTGTCGCCGCCGATGCCGGCTACGAGCGCAGCATCGACAGCCATATCAAAAGCCTGCGCGCCAAGCTGCGCCAGGTGAGCGCTGATGCCGAGCCGATCCAGACTCATCGCGGCCTGGGTTACAGCTACTCGCCGAGGCACGCCTGATGCCCTTGGGGATTCGCATCTTTCTGGTGTATTTCCTGTTTGTCGGCCTGGCTGGCTGGTTTGTCCTGAGCACGGTGATGGATGAAATCCGCCCCGGCGTGCGTCAGTCCACCGAGGAAACCCTGGTCGATACCGCCAACCTGCTGGCGGAGATTTTGCGCGATGAGGTCAAAGCCGGCCGCCTGCAACAGAGCCTTTTACCGCAGGTGTTACAGGCCTACGGTCAACGTCAGCCGCGCGCGCAGATCTGGGGCGTGGAGAAAACCCAGGTCAATCACCGCATCTATGTCACCGACGCCAAGGGCGTTGTGTTGCTCGACTCATCGGGCGCAGCGGTGGGCCAGGATTATTCGCGTTGGAACGATGTGCTGCTGACTCTGCGCGGCGAATACGGTGCGCGTTCAACCAAGGAAGACCCAAGCGATCCCGACTCTTCGGTGATGTACGTGGCGGCGCCAATCATGGATGGCGCGCAGATTATCGGCGTGGTCTCGGTGGCCAAACCCAATCGCACCCTGCAGCCGTATATCGAGCGTTCCGAGCAACGCCTGGCCTGGCTCGGCGGTGGGCTGATCGTGCTCGGTTTGTTGATCGGAGCGTTGCTGTCTTTGTGGCTCAGCGCCGCGCTGCGCAAGCTCACTCGCTACGCCCAGGCGGTTAGCGCAGGGCAGCGTGCCGAGTTGCCGAGCGTGCACGGTGGCGAGCTGGCGCAACTGGCCGAGGCGATCGAACACATGCGTACCGAGCTGGAAGGCAAGGCCTATGTCGAGCGTTACGTGCACACGCTGACCCACGAACTGAAAAGCCCGCTGGCGGCGATTCGCGGCGCAGCGGAATTACTCGACAGCGAGATGCCGGCTGCACAACGCCAGCGCTTCGTGGCCAATATCGAGCAGGAAAGCGCGCGCATGCAGCAACTGATTGAGCGCCTGCTGCACCTGGCTCAGGTCGAGCAACGTCAAGGCTTGGAAGAGCAGGTGGAGGTGCCGCTGCGGCCATTGATCGACGCGTTATTGCAGGCGCAGATGGCGCGCATTGAGGCCGGCGACTTACAAGTTGAGAATCTGATTGAGCCTGCGCTCAGTGTGTGTGGTGAGGCGTTTCTGCTGCGTCAGGCGCTGGCCAATCTGCTGGATAACGCTCTGGACTTCACGCCCCCTGGCGGCCTGATTCGCTTTAGTGCGCAGGCACGTGGTGAGCAGGTTGAAGTGCGCTTGTTCAACCAGGGCGAGCCCATTCCCGACTATGCCTTAACGCGCCTGAGCGAACGGTTCTACTCGCTGCCGCGCCCCAATAGCGGGCGCAAGAGCACCGGCTTGGGGCTGAACTTTGTCGAGGAGGTGATGCAACTGCACGGCGGCGCATTGCAGATCGGCAATGCGCAAGGCGGCGTCGAGGTGTGCCTGCGATTACCGCGTTTCCTGGGTGAGTGAGCGGTTCGCTTGGTACTGCGTTTGCAGGTTGCGTTGAGTTCGGGCAGATGCTCTGATCGAGTCGTTGGGTTGGCGACGAGGGCCAGTCCGCGCACTATCCTTACTGTCTAAGAAGAAACTGAGCAGGAGCCACTGCATGATCACAGTCGCCGAGATACTCCGCGCCAAGCCGCAGGCCGCGGTTTATAGCGTCACCCCGACCACTTCGGTACTCGAAGCGATCAAGCTGATGGCCGAAAAAGGCATAGGTGCGCTGGTGGTGTTGGACAAGGGCCGCCTGGCCGGCATCGTCAGCGAACGTGACTACGCGCGTAAAGTCGTGCTGCTGGAGCGCGCTGCGGGCGATATTTCGATCAGCGAAATTATGACAGCAGATGTCTTAACGGTGAGCCCGCGTGACACCTCGCAGCATTGCATGCAGCTGATGACCGACCGCCATTTACGCCACTTGCCGGTATTGGCTGAAGGCGAACTCATCGGCCTGTTGTCGATTGGTGACTTGGTCAAAACCACCATCGCCGAGCAGGCCAGCCTGATTCAGCAGCTGGAACAATATATTCGCGGCGAGTAGAGCCATTGCAGCGGCTGCGCAGCCTGTCTTGACCCATTGGGTAAGCGCCAACGCGTGCGCGTAGATAGTGCTGTGCGGTCTGGGCCTGGCGCGCATACTGGCGGTTCAATAACCCTCAGGTAACGATCATGACCCTAGCCCTTACTCCGCTGCTTTCGCTTATCGCCGGTATTTTGATCCTTGTGGTACCGCGCTTGCTGAATTACATCGTGGCGATCTATCTGATTGTGGTCGGCTTGGTCGGCTTGGTCGGCATATTCGGCACGGGTAATTTTAACTTGAGTTTTTAAGGGCTAAACCGCCCCGGTTTACCAGGGCGGCTCCGTTCAACTTGCCGGCGCGCGGCGCTTGGCCATTTGCCGCGACTCTCCACACATTCTCCATCTTCCCGCCATAAAACCCCCACTTGCGCTGCCCAGACTCTGCCTACCTAAACCGTAGCGGAGAGTTGCACCATGAACCGTATTCTGGGTTTCAAGTTGGGCGCTATCGCCTTATTGATCGTGTTGTTGCTGATACCGTTGCTGATGATCGGCGGGCTAGTGAGCGAGCGGCGGCAGCAGCGGGCACAGGTGTTGCAGGATATCGCCCGCAGCTCCAGTTATCGCCAACAGCTCACCGGGCCGATTCTGGTCATGCCTTACACCAAGGTCTGGAACCAGTGGAAAACCCACGCCAAGACCGGCGAGCGCTACCTGGAAGAGCAGAAGAGTCGAGGCCGCTTGTACTTCCTGCCGGAGCGTTTTGTGCTCAACGGTACGGTCAGCACTGAAGAGCGGGCGCGTGGCATCTACAAGGCTTTGCTGTACCGCAGCGACAACCAGATCAGTGGCGCCTTCAAGCTGCCGGTTCGGCTTGGCTTGGGGGACGATCTGGGGCTGTACCAGTTCGACCGGCCCTTCCTCTCGGTCGGCATCAGTGATATTCGCGGCATCAGCAATGACCTGCAATTGCGCTTCAACGGGATAGACCTGAGCTTTGCCCCTGGCAGTGCCGATGAGCGTTTCGGCGCGGGTGTGCATGCGCCGTTGCCGGCGCTGAATACCCAGGGCGGGCAAAGCCTGGAGTTTGCCTTTGACCTCAAGTTGCAGGGCACTGAGCAACTGAGCATCACCCCGGTGGGCCGTGATAGCCGGGTTGAGTTGACCTCGAGCTGGCCGCATCCGAGCTTTATCGGTGAATACCTGCCGAGCAGCCGAGAAGTCACGGCCAAGGGTTTCCAGGCGCAGTGGCAGACCAGTTTCTTCGCCACCAACCTGGAAGAAGCACTGGCCGATTGTGTGCGGGGTGACAGCTGCAAGGCGCTGACCACTCGCCACTTTGGCGTGAGTTTTGTCGACCCGGTGGACCAGTACCTGAAAACCGAACGGGCAATCAAATACGCGCTGCTGTTTATCGGCCTGACTTTCGCCGTGTTCTTCCTCTTTGAAGTGCTCAAGCGTATGGCCGTGCACCCGGTGCAATACGCCCTGGTGGGTATGTCGCTGGCGCTGTTTTACCTGCTGCTGTTATCGCTCTCTGAACACCTGAGTTTTGCCTTGGCCTATGGCATTGCCGCGACGGCCTGTGTGCTGCTGATTGGTTTCTACGTCAGCTACGTGTTGCACAGCGTCCTGCGCGGCGCGGGTTTCGGCGCCTTGTTGGCGCTGCTCTACGGCATGTTGTTCGGTCTGCTTGGGGCTGAGGATTACGCCCTGCTGATGGGCTCGCTCCTGGTGTTTGCTGTGCTGACCGGGGTGATGGTGCTGACGCGCAAACTCGACTGGTACGGCGTGGGTAAAGCGGGTCCGGCCAGCAGCCTTTGACTTAGCCAGGGCGCCGCTCAGGCTGCGCCCGCCTTGGAGAGATAAACACAATGCGCTTATTCATTCAGTTTTCCGCCTGTTTCACCCTGGGCCTGGCAGTGGCCATAGGGGGGCTATTGGGGTTGATGTTCTGTGGTCAGTTTGACCTGATCAAAGGCCTGCAGCTAACCGGCCAACCGCTGGCGCAGTTGAGCCTGCTGCTGTTGCCGGAGGCGTTCTGGGAAGGTCTAACTGGGCTGGTCAACGCCGCCCAGAGTCGTGTGGTGCAATCGTTCTTGAGTTTGTGTGCGGCGCTGGGGCAGGTCGCACTGCTAGTGGCTATAGGCTTTTTTCGCCTGTGGTATGCACGGTGAGCGGCTATGTTGGGCTGCGTGAGGATGCGCGGCTTGGTGCGCATTTGGCCGTGCAGATTGCTCGACTGTTTCCGCGCCCGAGTGCGCGCGCTTGGCAGGTGCGTCCCTATCAGCCGATAGCGCCTGAGCAGCGGCCAAGCGATAAGCCGGATGGCCGCTGAAACGAGCTGCAGTGTCTGCGAGGCGGAGCGCAGAGGGGCTGGTTAGTCGGTCTCTGCGTCTGCGTCCGCCACGCTGATTACCAAGTAGCGACAGCCTCTTGCGAAGTTTTGCAAGGAAATGACCTCGCCTGATACCGCGCCAAGTAGCGCGCTGCCGAGTGGCGAAAAGATTGAAACTTCATGGATATCTGGGCTGCTTTGGCTGTTTGCCACCAAAGTCAGTTCGGCCATGCTGTCGGCTTCCAGGTCGAGTAGCTTGAGCGTGCTACCGATGCTGGCTACCTGAGCCAGGTGGCCGCTCGAGCGTAAGCGCTCGATACGCTCAAGTTTGCCGATTAGCGCCGTCAGGTCACGTGGACCAATCAAACAGACGCGGGCGTTTTTTAACAGGGCTTTGCGTGTATGCAACGTCATGGTGTCTCCTAGACGCAACAAGTCCGGATTAAACCGGATAAATAAACAGACGGCTATGGGTGTTTATTAATGGGTTAAATAGGCGGGCTTCGGTGTTTGGTGAGGTTTCTGGGTTAATAATATTTCTTGTGTCTAAGATTTAATGACTCATCAGCTATTGCCGATGCAACGCAAGAAGTTAGACGTTCTTGGCGTTTTTGTCGGTAGATAAGTGGGCGGCCGCGAAAACTGAGTGCAACACCTGACCTTTCCGGTACCGTGCTGCCCCTATGTCCTATTCCGAACTCAGCGTTGAAGAACGCGCCACCATTCAAATCGGCCGTGCCCAAGGGTTCAGCCTACGCAAGATTGCT
>JAHIWP010000044.1 GCA_018816095.1 Gammaproteobacteria bacterium | reverse complement strand
GCGGATTTTGCCCATCATTTCCATACTGATCACCCTGTGTTCTCCTGCTCAAAAATTGAGCAGAAGCAGTTGAACACCTGGGTCAGTTTTCAGTCGGCAGAACAGCCTCTACTGGGTCAGTTTTCGGTCAGCGGCAACACTCACTGAGCCGGAGCTGAAGAAAACAGCATGAGCCGCCCCACCTACTGCCGCCACACCAAGCAGCGCATGGCTGTATGTATCTGCCTGTGTTGCCAGCCCATCACACCGGAGTAACCCATGAGTGGCATGACCGAATTAGAAATGCACGAAACATCACTGGACAGCCTGGAAGTCCTGCGCGCCCGCCTGGCGAAGTACGAGGATGCGGACGGTAAGCCGATCACAACCATAGCCGAGCAGGCGCGGGGGATTGAGCGGCTTACCGAGCAACTGGAGCACTGGTTGTCGCTGGATAAGCAGCGCGATGCAGAGCTTGCCGCCCTGAAAGCCCAGCAGAGCGGGGTGGTGCCAGAACTGCCCGGCGAGTATAGCGCTGCATGTGCGGCGGCCCGCCTCAACTCATCCCCTGTCAGCGCTGGCGATCCGTGCATGTGCGGAGGCAATCCACACACAACTCAATGCCTATACGAGCATTTCCTGTCCTACTCGGGGATGGCTGATCAGCCGACACTGCGCTACGCCTATTTCCACGGCGCTGGTTTTGCAGCTGAAATTGATCAGCCAAGCGCTGGCGGGGTGGATGAGCGGGCGCTTTACGAGCAATCATGCAAAGAGCGCGCAGCAAGCAATGGCAGGGTCTATGAGGCCCATTACTTCAAGCGCCCGGCTGGTGTTGGTGAGTACCTTAACCCAGGCGCTGAGCACGGCTGGCAGGTATGGCAGCAAGCCCGCGCCGCCCTATCCGCTAACCATAGTGAGCAGGTGCGGCATATGGTGCCGGATGGTTGGAAATTGGTGCCGGTTGAGCCGACTAGAGCTATGCGCTACTCGGTCGAGACCACCAGGCTTGCAAGCGCCGTAACGCGACAATCAGCGCAGCATGAAATCGGGGTGCAGGTTTACTCGGCCATGCTCGCCGCCGCCCCATCAGCAGGCAGTCAGGAGCAAGGGTGATGGCAGCAAACAACGTCACCGGCTTCGATTACACCAACCGACTGGGCATCAAGAAGATGCCGCCAGGCTATTTGCTGATCGGCCTGGACAGCGGGCACTTTCTCTTTGAGCGCGAGAGCGACGAGGAAGAATCAGCCATTCATTGGAACCGCTGGGCCGTGTGGCGCTGGGCTTGGCAGGACTACAACGAACAGCAGCGGAGTAGCTAACGATGGACGAAGAACTGAAAGCGTGCCCTTGTCCATTCTGCGGCGATACGCCCGGAGAAGATGCACACACCCTGACTGATGGTGGGTTTAAGTACGGCGCAATTCAGTGCGGATGCGGGGCAATTGGCCCTGACGTGCGCACTGAGTACAAAGACTGGCCACACTGGAAGGATGCTGCAATACGTGAGTGGAACACCCGCGCCCAACTGCCCAGCCAAGGGGGCGAGGCTGTTGCGTGGCACACCGATGACCACCTGACCGACAAATCAGCCACGACCTACGACCGAGAAGTCGCAGAACGATGGAGCGCAAAGGGATGGCCGGTAGCGCCGCTCTACACCCACCCAGCCGACCAAGTGGCAGATGGTGTAGCTGTGTCGCGGGAGCTGCTGGAGCGTATTGCTGACCCATTCACCAGTACGTCAAACCTTATCGAAAACCTGCGTGACCTCCGCGCCCTGCTGAATGGTGGCCGCGATGAGTGACGCACGACTAATGCAGATACTGGCAAGCCTTGCTCGCCGTAGCCCACTGCGCACGCTGCACACTATCTGCGAAACGCAGCACAAGATCAGCACGCGAAAGCTTGAGCAGTACCTTGAGCCTATTGGAGATGAGCTTGCTGGCTTCGCATTCAACCTGCGGCAGGACTACGACCAACTCCGCACCGCCAACCAGCGGCTGGCGCTGGACAATGAAGACTTGCTGGATAAGTACGACAAGGCATGGCGTAGAGCGGGAATGGCTGAGGGAAACGTCCAGGCGCTTCTAGCCGCCAACCAGCGGCTAGAGGGTGAGGTTAATCGGTTGCGTTTGGCACTGACCTTAGCCGCCAATCGTCTGGATCGGCTGACGCTTGAATTGCCGGGCGGTTACTGGCGCGAAGAATCAGCAGAATGGACAAGCCAAGCCAGAGCAGCCCTATCAACTGCCAATGGCGAGGTGACTAAGTAATGTATCTCTATTGCCAAAATCCACGCTGCGGCGTGTACCTGAACTGCAGTGGCGCTGACCATTGCTCACTGTGTGGCTGGTGCGCTGGCCGCGATCCTGATGATGACGCAGACAATGGCGAGGTGACGGAATGAATTTTGAAGTGTTCAGTACGGAGGCCGAGGCTGATGTTAGGCGTTTAGAGTTAGCAGCTATGGGTGCCTTTGTGATTCAGACTTTCAACGGCAGAGTGTGGACAATAAAGTGGAGTATGCGCCATGACGCCTAACCTGAGTCACGTTGCAGGGCTTGAGCTGGCAAGTGAAGCCGTTAAGGACTACACATCTCCGGAGGCGATTCAGGGGGCTATATGCCGGCTGCTAAACCAAGCCAAGTCCGCCCCGCCATCGCCTGACGCTGAGCTGGTGGAGTTGTTGCGCGAGTGCGCTGGGTCGTTTGCTTTGTGGGATTCATCTCCCGCTATCAGATTGAAAGAACGCATCGACGCCAAGCTGGCCAGCCTCAAGCCATGAGCCAGCCCGCCTACCTAAAGGCCCAGCTCGTATGGGCCTACGAAATGCGCCACCTGCCCAAGCCAATGCCCTGGCGCCGGATCGGCCGAGCCCTCGGCGTAAGCCCCGGCGCCATCTGCCTGGCCGTACACCGCGCCACCCGCAAAGGCATTAGGCACCTGGCCTAGCCTGCGACTTAAACCCCATCTTTAACTGTGCCGGCGCGAGTCGGTGGAGAGGTATTCGCTGTGCCTGAAGAAACCACTACGGCCGCGCCAGCCGTAACCATTACGGACGAGTTGATTGCTGAGCTTGAGCAGTACAGCGGAGTTCCCTCGATAGCCGCCCTACTCGCCGAACGCGCAGAGCTAAAGCGGGATGCGCAGCGGTATCGTTTTATTCGCGCCAGAGCGGAGGGTGATCAATCGACGTGGCAGGTCGTTGAGGATGCGGCTTTTGTTTCGTGGCACGGCGATGGCCACAACTTTGACTTAAACATCGAAGCCGCCATGACAGGCAGCAGCCAACCCTAACCCCTTCCCACCCTCCCCGGCATAGGGGTAGAGAGGTATCCAATGAGTCTTGCAACCCTAGAAGAATGGGCCGCCGAGAACTTCAAGACGCCGCCCAGCACGAACACGCTGCGCAAATGGGCGCGTGAAGGATCGATACAGCCCGCCCCGGTAAAGCATGGGCGCAGCTACTATGTTGAGATTGACGCCCGCTACCACGAGCCACCAAAGCCTCAGCCTATCCCGCGAGGCTCAAGCCTACTCAACCGAATAGAGGCCGCCCGCAATGTCTCCAAGGCCGCGTGATCCAGGCAGCAAAGACCTTGCCGGCCTGAACCTGTACCGCAAGCTGGATAAGCGCAATGGCGTGACGTACTACCAGTACCGCGACCCAGTGTCTGGCCGGTGCTTTGGCATGGGCACCGACAAGGAGGCCGCCATTCGTGAAGCGGTGGCCGCCAACCATGCGTTGAACGCTGCGCCGGTATCACTGGCGACTCGGCTCACTGAGCAGCCAGAGCCTGTCGGACTTCTGTTCTCGGCCTGGCTGGTCGAGTACCGGGAGATTTATCAGGCGCGTGAACTGTCACCGGCCAGCGTGCGCAACGCACGCATGCGGATTAACCGGCTTGACGTTGCGCTGGGCAGCAAGCCAATCCGGGCGATCACCACGATGGACGTGGCGGGCTACTTGGCGGGCGTGGCCAAAGGTGGCAAGGGGCAAATGTCCAGGGCGATGCGCTCACTGCTGCGCGACGTTTTCGTCGAGGCGATGGCGGTTGGCTGGACGGATAGCAATCCAGTAGATGCAACCAAGGCGGCGCGCGTGAAGATCAAGCGGAAGCGCCTGACCCTGGATCTGTGGAAGGCGACCTATGCGGAGGCCAAGCAGTCATGGCTAAAGCGGGCCATGGAGCTGGCTGTACTTACGGGGCAGCGGCGGGAGGATGTGGCGGGGATGTTGTTCAAGGATGTGCGCGACGATCACCTGCATGTGATCCAGTCAAAGACCGGCGCGCGCCTGCGCATTAGTACCGGCCTGCGGCTTGAGTCGACAGGGCTTGAGCTGGGCGCGGTGATTAAAAGCTGTCGCGATATGGTAGTGTCCAAGCACCTGATCCACCACGCACGCACCATCAGTCGCGCAAAGGCTGGGCAAAGCCTTGTTTTGGACACGCTGAGCAAGGAGTTTGCCGCGGCCCGGGATCGAGCCGCTACCAAGCTCGGGCTTGATCTTGGCGACCACCCGCCGACCTTCCATGAAATGCGCTCGCTGGCTGCAAGGCTGCACGCCGCAGAAGGTCGCGACCCGCAGGCTTTGCTCGGTCATCGTCACGCGAAAATGACCGACCTGTACCGTGATGCGCGCGGGGCCGAGTGGATCGACGTGGCATAATGCGCGCCGGAATTTTGGGGAGGATTTGGGGGGGGTTTTGGAGAGCCAACACAGCCCCTTATAAATCAATGACTTACAGCCTATACGGCATCAAAGCCTGCGACACCATGAAGAAAGCCCGCACCTGGCTCGACGAGCACGGGGTAAGCTATGTCTTTCATGATTACAAAACCTGCGGCATCGACCGCGGTAACCTGGAAAAGTGGTGCAACGAGCATGGTTGGGAAATCGTCCTAAATCGCGCAGGCACCACCTTCCGCAAGCTGGACGAGGCGCAGAAAAGCAACCTCGACCAGGACAAGGCGATCGAACTGATGCTCGCCCAACCGTCGATGATCAAACGCCCCGTGCTGGATCTCGGCAATAAGACCCTGGTCGGCTTCAAGGCCGACCGCTATGCCGCCGAACTGGGTTGACCACTCGGCCCACATGAATTTGCGGTAAGGAAAATAAAATGAACACCACCCTCTTTAGCCTGGCCTTCGGCGTTGGCACCCAGAACCGTCAGAGCAACTGGCTGGAAGTTTTCTATGCCCAGCCGCTGCTCAACCCAGCCAGCGAGCTGGTCGCTAAAGTCGTAGAGCAACTTGGCTATACCGGCGGCAACCAGGCCATCAGCATCACTACCGCTCAGGCCGGCGACCTGGCCGAAGCGCTGAAAAATGTAGACCCGGCGCAAGCCGCTCTGCTCACCCGCCTGGCTGAAAGCCAGAAGCCGCTGGTGGTCACCCTGTTGGCTGAAGACGCGCCCCTGACCAGCACGCCTGAGGCTTACCTCAAGCTGCACCTGCTGTCGCACCGCCTGGTCAAGCCACACGGCTTGAACCTGACCGGCATCTTCCCGCTGCTGCCGAACGTGGCGTGGACCAACCAGGGCGCCATCGACTTGGCTGAACTGGCTGAACGTCAGCTGGAAGCGCGCTTGAAGGGCAACCTGCTGGAAGTCTTCTCGGTGGACAAATTCCCGAAGATGACCGACTACGTGGTGCCGGCTGGCGTGCGTATCGCCGACAGCGCGCGTATCCGCCTGGGCGCCTACGTGGGCGAAGGCACCACCGTGATGCACGAAGGCTTCGTCAACTTCAACGCCGGCACTGCAGGCCCAGGCATGATCGAAGGCCGCGTGTCTGCGGGTGTCTTCGTCGGCAAGGGTTCGGACCTAGGCGGCGGCTGCTCGACCATGGGCACCCTGTCCGGTGGCGGCAACATCGTCATTTCCGTGGGCGAAGGCTGCCTGATCGGCGCCAATGCCGGTATCGGTATTCCATTGGGCGACCGCAACACCGTGGAATCCGGTCTGTACATCACTGCCGGCACCAAAGTGGCACTGCTGGATGCTGACAACAAGCTGGTCAAGGTGCTTAAAGCCCGCGAACTGGCTGGGCAGCCGGACCTGCTGTTCCGCCGCAACTCGCAAACCGGCGCCGTGGAGTGCAAAACCCACAAGTCGGCGATCGAGCTGAACGACGCCCTGCACGCACATAACTAAGCGCAGCGCAGTTGCCACAGGCCGGGCTAATGCCCGGCCTGTTTATTTACACTCAGTTTTGTAGGATAGGCTGAGCATTGCGATACCCATCACGCTCATTATGGATATCGCAGCGCTCAACCCATCCTACGGTCTCGATTGCTTACCCATGCCTATCCAATCCCCTTGGCGCGCTGACTTCCCTGGCATTCTGGCCCTTGAAGCCGAGGGCCAGACCTACCTGGACAGCGCCGCCACCGCACAAAAACCCCAGGCCATGCTCGATGCCCTGCTCGGCTATTACGCTGGAGGCGCCGCCAACGTGCATCGTGCCCAACATGTGCCGGGCGAACGTGCCACCCGCGCCTTCGAGGCCACCCGTGAGCAGGTTGCACGCTGGCTGAATGCCGCCGACGCGCAGCAAATCATCTTCACCCGTAGCGCCACCGAAGCCTTCAACCTGCTGGCCTATGGCCTGGAACAGCAGTTTCAGCCGGGCGATGAGATTGTCATTAGCGCGCTGGAACATCACGCAAACCTGCTGCCCTGGCAACAGCTGGCTCTGCGCCGTCAACTCAAGCTGGTGGTGTTGCCGCTGGATAGCCACGGTTTGATCGATCTGGCGCAAGCCGCGCAACTGATCGGCCCGCGCACTCGCTTGCTCACAGCCAGCCAGCTGTCCAATGTACTCGGCAGTTGGCAGCCACTTGCATCGCTGCTGGCCCTGGCACAGGCGCAAGGCGCGCTGACCGTGGTGGACGGCAGCCAAGGCGTGGTGCACGGCCGCCACGATGTGCAGGCGCTCGGCTGCGACTTCTACGTCTGCTCCAGCCACAAGCTCTATGGTCCGGATGGGGTCGGCCTGCTTTACGGCCGCACGCACGCCTTAGAGCAACTGGCGCACTGGCAGTTTGGCGGGGAGATGCTGCTGCACACCGACTACCGCAGCGCCAGCTTCCGCCCTGCATCACTGGGCTTTGAAGCCGGTACACCGCCAATTGCCGCGGTGATTGCCCTCGGCGCCAGCCTGGATTATCTGACCAGCCTCGATGCCAGGGCCGTTAGTGCTCATGAAGCCGCCCTACACACCGAGCTACTCAGCGGCCTGCAGCAGCGCCAAGGCGTGCACCTGCTTGGCACGCCGAATGTCGCCCTGGCCAGTTTCGTGGTCGAGGGGGTGCACCATGCCGACCTCGCCCACTTGCTGAGCGAGCAAGGCATTGCCGTGCGCGCCGGCCATCACTGCGCCATGCCTTTGCTGCAGGGCCTCGGCCTAAACGGCGCGCTTCGCGTATCCCTCGGGCTGTATAACGATGCGGCGGATCTACAGCGCTTTTTCAGCGCACTGGACCAAGCCCTGGAGCTGTTGCAATGAGCCTGCCCGCCAGCGCCCAAGCTGCCCTGGATAGTTTCAGCGCCTGCCAGGGCTGGGAGCAACGCGCACGTTTGTTGATGCAGTGGGGCGATCAGCTGACACCACTCAGCGACAGCGAACGCGGTGAAGACAACCGGGTAAGCGGCTGTGAAAGCCAGGTCTGGCTGCTGATCGAGGCAACGGGGCAATACCGGCAGTTTCGCGCTTACAGTGATGCACGCTTGCTGCGCGGGCTGCTCGCCTTGTTGCTGGTACGGGTCAACGGTTTGCCCCTGACGGAGCTGCAGCAGCTGGACCTACCCGACTGGTTTGCCCAACTCGGCCTGGCGCGCAACCTCTCACCCTCTCGCAGCAATGGCTTACAGGCGGTGCTCACTCGTATGCAGCAGTTGCTGGCAAGCGACGACTAAAGTGCGCGCTGACCCGCAGCAGGGTCGAGCGAATTTAAATGCTCCTGCAATCGCTGTAATTCGCCCTTCTCGTTCAACTGACGTAAACCGGCATTGAACAGCGCACGCAATTGATCGGCCTGGGCTTCGTGCTTGCGAAACAGTAGGTGCAGCGACTCGCGATTAAGAATGCGCGGGTGATGGCTGATGGCCGCACGCTCAGCCGGTGAGAACATGCGGTGCAACATGGCATAGCCCACCGCACGGTCCTGCACAAAGGCGTCCACACGGCCCAAGCTCAGCAAACGTAAACCGGTACTTTCTCTGCCACCCTGCTGCACGCGCAACTCCCCAGCCTGCAGGGCCGCATCAAGCTGCGGGCCATAGGAATAACCAAGCGTGGTGGCAATGCGCATTGCCTTGAGGTCTTCGACAGTTGCCCAATCCAGCGGCTGCTCACTGCGCTGGAACAGTACAAATTCGCCCTGCACCAGAGGGTCACTGCAGGCGCTGATGCGTTGTCGCTGCGCTGAGCAGGAATAGGGCATCACCGCATCCAGGCTGCCCTGCTGCAGCATTAACAGGTTGCGTTCCCAAGGGTGGTAAACGAACTCGACCTGGTAGCCTGCCGCATTGAAAATCTCACGGATTAGGTGTGTCAGCGCACCACCACCCTCAAGCTGCTGGTCAACATAAGGCGCCCAGTCGCCAGTACCGACACGCACAACCGGTTGAGCACTGACATCCAGGCCCCTCAACAGGAGCACCAGCGGCAGCAGATAACGCAGGGGACGGTTTAGCGCACGACGCAACAGGGACAACACAAACACCTCAACGGGTAACCACCAACATGTCCCTGCTGAATATCGACCAGCGTTGGTCATTCCTTACCGCGTGCCCGCAACAGCTAGGCCGTGGGCGACCGTTCTGCGGGGCGGCGCGTACCGGCCACCAGTTTGTCGACGATGCGCGCGGCAGCGACCATGCCAAAGGTTGCCGTGACCATCATCACCGCACCAAAACCACCGGCACAGTCGAGCTTGACCCCATCACCGACAAAAGCCTTGTACTGACATACCGTGCCATCGGGCTTGGGGTAACGCAGCTGCTCACTGGAGTAGACGCACGGCACGCTGTAGTTGCGCCCTGGGGTGCGCGAGAAGCCATAGTCACGGCGCAGGGTGGAACGCACTTTGGAGGCCAGTGGGTCGTTCCAGGTCTTGTTCAAGTCGCCGACCTGAATCTGCGTCGGGTCTATCTGCCCACCCGCCCCGCCCGTGGTGATGACCTGGATCTTGCGGCGTTTACACCAGGCGATCAGCGCGGCCTTGGCGTTAACGCTGTCGATGCAGTCGATCACCGCATCGAGCTGCGGGGTAATGTACTCGGCCATGGTCTCGCGGGTGACAAAATCCGCCACCGCGTGCACCACGCAGGCCGGGTTGATGCCACGAATGCGCGCCGCCATCACCTCGACCTTGGGCTGGCCAACCGTGCTGTCGAGCGCATGCAGCTGACGATTGCTGTTGCTCACGCACACGTCATCCAGATCGAACAGGGAAATCTCACCCACCCCGGAGCGGGCCAAGGCTTCAGCGGCCCAAGAGCCGACGCCGCCAATACCGACCACGGCGACATGGGCAGCCGCCAGCCGCTCAGCCCCTTGCTGGCCATACAAACGGGCAATGCCGCCAAAGCGTTGTTCATCCACAGGCATCTTTATCACTCACTCCCAGCTGCGGCGCGCATTATAGGTAGCCTGTGGCCTGTGCCCAAGCGCTGTTTGGCGCAGGCCATGCCTAGGCGAAAAGCAGCCGCCTCATAGAGCCGCACGAGGAACCTTCAAGCCCCCGTCATCGTCCCATTGATAGCCCCACAGGCCGGGCTATACAGCCCTGTAGCGGCGGCGTAGCATGCGCCACCCGACGCTCGTCGATTTCTCATCGCCTTTTCGCTGGACCTGCTCACTATGCCTTCGCGTAAGTTTGGACTGAACCTGGTCATGTTCCTGGCGATTGCTGCCTTGTTTACCGGTATCTGGGCGCTGTACAACCGCCCGGTAACGGCCCCTGATTGGCCGGAACAGGTCTCCGGTTTTTCTTTCTCACCCTTTCGCGCTGGGCAAAACCCACAGAAAGACACCTACCCCAGCGACGCGCAGATGCGTGAGGACCTGGAGCTGCTGAGCAACCAGACCGACAACATCCGCACTTACTCGGTCGACGGTCCGTTGGGCGACATCCCCAAGCTGGCGGAAGAATTCGGCCTGCGCGTGACCCTGGGCATCTGGATCAGCCCCGACCTGGCGCGTAACGAGCGGGAAATCAGCAAGGCCATCGAGATTGCCAACAACTCACGCAGCGTAGTGCGCGTGGTGGTCGGTAACGAGGCGCTATTTCGCAAGGAAGTCACAGCAGACGCATTGATTGCTTACATCGACCGCGTGCGCGCGGCGGTCAAGGTGCCTGTGACCACCTCCGAGCAGTGGCACATCTGGCAGGAATACCCGGAGCTGGCGCAGCACACCGACCTGATCGCCGCCCACGTGCTGCCCTACTGGGAGTTCGTGCCCATGGAGGACGCCACAGACTTCGTTCTCGAACGCGCCAAGGACCTGAAAAAACTCTTCCCGAAAAAACCCTTGCTGCTCTCGGAGGTCGGCTGGCCGAGTAACGGCCGCATGCGCGGTGGCGCAGACGCCTCACAAGCCGATCAGGCCATTTACCTGCGCACCCTAGTTAATGCGTTGAATGCCAAGGGTTACAACTACTTCGTCATCGAAGCCTTCGACCAGCCGTGGAAGGCCAGCGATGAAGGCTCAGTCGGCGCGTATTGGGGCGTGTACAACCTCGAACGCCAGCCCAAGTTCGCCTTCGAAGGCCCGGTGGTGGCGATTCCGCAGTGGCGCCTGCTGGCCATCGGTTCGGTGGTATTAGCACTGCTCAGCCTGGCCATGATGCTGATCGACGGCAGCGCCCTGCGCCAGCGCGGGCGGACCTTCCTGACCTTTGTCGCGTTTGCCGGCGGCTCCGCCCTGGTGTGGATTGGCTACGACTACAGCCAGCAGTACAGCACCTGGTTCAGCACCCTGGTCGGCCTGCTGCTCGGCATAGGCGCCTTCGGCGTGTTTATCGTGCTGCTCACCGAGGCTCATGAACTGGCTGAAACCGCCTGGACCCGCGCACGCCGGCGCCCCTTCCAGCCAGTGGACAGCGACAGCGCCTACCGACCCAAGGTGTCGATTCACGTGCCCTGCTACAACGAGCCGCCGGAGATGGTCAAACAGACCCTAGACGCCCTCGCGGCGCTGGATTACCCGGATTACGAAGTCATCATCATCGACAACAACACCAAGGACCCGGCCGTGTGGGAGCCAGTAGAGGCCTACTGCAAAGTATTGGGCCCGCGTTTCCGTTTCTTCCACGTCGCACCGATTGCCGGCTTCAAGGGCGGCGCGCTGAACTACATCCTGCCGCACACCGCGCCAGATGCCGAAGTGGTGGCGGTGATCGACGCCGATTACTGCGTCGATAAAAACTGGCTCAAATACATGGTGCCGCACTTCAGCGACCCGAAAATCGCCGTGGTGCAGTCGCCGCAGGATTACCGCGACGGCAACGAAAACATCTTCAAAAAGCTCTGCTACGCCGAATATAAAGGCTTCTTCCATATCGGCATGGTGACGCGCAACGATCGCGACGCGATCATCCAGCACGGCACCATGACCATGATCCGCCGCACCGTGATGGACGAGCTGAAGTGGGCCGATTGGACCATCTGCGAAGACGCCGAGCTGGGCCTGCGCGTATTCGAGCAAGGCCATAGCGCCGCCTACGCCCACCAGAGCTTCGGCCGCGGGCTGATGCCGGACACCTTTATCGACTACAAAAAACAGCGCTTCCGCTGGGCCTATGGTGCTATCCAGATCATGAAGGGCCACGCGCGCAGCCTGTTCCTCGGCAAAGGTTCCCAACTCAAGCCCGGCCAGCGCTACCACTTCGTCGCCGGCTGGCTGCCGTGGGTGGCGGACGGCCTGAATATCTTCTTCACCGTCGGCGCGCTGCTCTGGTCGGCGGCGATGATCATCGTGCCGCAACGGGTCGACCCGCCGCTGATGATCTTCGCCATCCCGCCGCTGGCGCTGTTCTTCTTCAAGTTCGGCAAAATCATGTTCCTCTACCGCAAGGCCATGGGTGTGGACCTGATGCGCTCATTCCAGGCGGCTATCGCTGGCTTGGCGCTGTCGCACACCATCGCCAAGGCGGTGCTGTACGGCACCTTTACCAAAACCATCCCGTTCTTCCGCACCCCGAAGATGGCCAACAACCACGGCATTCTGGTGGCCTTGGTCGAGGCTCGCGAAGAAGTGTTCATCATGCTGCTGCTATGGGGTGCAGCACTGGGCATTAGCGTTGTCCAGGGCCTGCCCAGCGCCGATGTAAAGTTCTGGGTGGCAATGCTCCTGGTGCAATCACTGCCTTATCTGGCAGCGCTGATCATGGCCCTACTGTCGTCATGGCCCGCGCCTCAGCCAAGCGCACAGCCCGCCCAGCCCGCCGCCACTGAGTAGCCGCAGACTGGAATGCCAGACGGCGGCCAATGGCCGCCGTTTTGCTTTAAGATGGCGACCTTTCCGCTTGACGCCGCCTTGGAGCCGCAATGACCGCCAACGCCACGCCCCTCTCCCCGACGCTGGAGCTTGCCTGCGAGCTGATCCGCCGCCCGTCCGTTACCCCGCTCGATGAAGGCTGCCAGGAACAGATGACGCGCCGCTTAGCGGCTTGTGGCTTCACCATCGAACCGATGCGGATCGAGGAAGTGGACAACTTCTGGGCCACCCACGGCAGCAACGACGGCCCCGTGCTGTGCTTTGCCGGGCATACCGACGTGGTGCCAACCGGCCCGGTACAGAGCTGGCAGCATCAACCCTTCGATGCCTTGATTGACGAAGACGGCATGCTCTGCGGCCGTGGTGCAGCGGACATGAAAGGCAGCCTGGCGTCGATGATCATCGCCGTTGAGCGCTTCGTCGCCGAATACCCAAACCACAAAGGGCGTATCGCCTTTCTGATCACCAGCGACGAAGAAGGCCCAGCGCACCATGGCACCAAGGCCGTGGTCGAGCGCCTGCGCGCGCGCAACGAACGTCTGGACTGGTGCATCGTCGGTGAGCCGTCGAGCACCACCCTGGTCGGAGACGTGGTGAAGAACGGCCGTCGTGGCTCGCTCGGCTGCACCCTCACCGTGCGCGGCAAGCAAGGTCATGTGGCCTACCCACATCTGGCCCGCAACCCAATTCACCTGACCGCCCCGGCGCTGGCCGAACTGGCCGCCGAGCACTGGGACGAAGGCAATGCCTTCTTCCCGCCGACCAGCTTTCAGGTCTCCAACCTGAATGCCGGTACGGGCGCGACCAACGTGATCCCCGGTGAACTGAAAGCGGTGTTTAACTTCCGCTTCTCCACCGAATCCACAGTCGAAGGTTTGCAGCAGCGGGTCGAGGCGATTCTCACCAAGCACGGCCTGGACTATCACCTCGACTGGGCGCTGTCGGGCATGCCATTTCTCACCGAGCCTGGTGCCCTGCTTGACGGCGTTGCCGCCAGCATCAAAGCGGTAACCGGTCGTGACACTAAACCCTCGACCAGCGGCGGCACCTCCGACGGGCGCTTTATTGCCACCCTCGGCACCCAGGTGGTGGAGCTCGGCCCGGTCAACGCCACTATTCACCAGGTCGACGAGCGCGTATTGGCCAGTGACCTGGATGTGCTTACCGAAATTTATTATCAGACCCTGGTGAACCTGCTCGCATGAGCCTGACCTGCCCTATCTGCCAAGGCGCGCTGAGCGCCGTAGACAACGGTGTGGCCTGCCCGGCCAACCACCGCTTCGACCGTGCACGTCAGGGTTACCTGAACCTGTTGCCGGTGCAGCACAAAAACAGCCGTGACCCGGGTGACAACGCCGCCATGGTCGAGGCGCGTCGGCGCTTTCTCGATGGCGGCCATTACGCGCCCCTGGCCAAACGCTTGGCCGAATTGGCGGCGCGCTATAACCCGAACCGCTGGCTGGATATTGGCTGTGGCGAGGGTTATTACACCGCACAAATCGCCGATGCCCTGCCACACGCCGACGGCTATGCCCTGGATATCTCCCGCGAGGCAATCAAGCGCGGCTGCAAGCGCGCCCCGCAGCTAAGTTGGCTGGTGGCGAGCATGGCCCGCGTGCCATTGGCTGATGCCAGCTGCCAACTGCTGGCTAGCGTATTCAGCCCGCTCGACTGGCAGGAAGCCAAACGCCTGCTGGCCCCCGGTGGCGGTCTGCTGCGCATGGGGCCAACCCGGGAACACCTGATGGAGCTTCGCCAGCAGCTGTATGACGAAGTGCGTGACTATGATGATCAGAAGCACCTGGAGCTGATCCCTGAAGGCATGCGCCTGGCGCACAGCGAAACCCTGGCATTTACTCTACAACTGGACAGCAGCGAAGCCCGCGCCGACCTGCTGGCCATGACCCCACACGGCTGGCGCGCCAGCGCCGAACGCCGCGCTGCGGTAATTGCCCAACCCTGTGCAGTGACCGTTGCCATCCGCTACGACTGGATCGAGAAGCTATGACCATGCGCCAACCGGATATCGAGATTTACCTGAAAGACGCCGACCACAACGCCATTGGTGAGTGGTTGAGCAACGCACTGGGCAGCTGCACACCCTGGCAGCAGAAGGGCCAAACCTACAAAT
The DNA here is from genome assembly GCA_018816095.1 of Gammaproteobacteria bacterium. Lineage (GTDB taxonomy): Bacteria > Pseudomonadota > Gammaproteobacteria > Pseudomonadales > Pseudomonadaceae > Aquipseudomonas > Aquipseudomonas spirodelae. The sequence continues at coordinate 2,623 of JAHIWP010000044.1, read as the reverse complement.
GCATGGCCGGTGATGTACCCGTCACCTGGTTGCCCAAGGCTGTGGGCAAATGGCACAGCCTGTTTTTGGAAAGCGACGCCACGCCCTGGGCCGACGACCTTACGTGCGCGCAAGCGGCTTTTGCTGCCCTGAATGTCGAAGTGCGCTGTGCGCCCAACGGCTGGGAAGAAGAGGAAAGCGATGAGCAGGCCGACCGCTGGATGCGCATCAGCGCCGACGGGGTTGAGGAAATCACCTGGCGCACCGCTAACTGAGCGACTGACAGACACACAAAACCCCGCCTAGGCGGGGTTTTGTTTAACCGGGCGTTGACTGCTTGCCCGGTTTCTTCAGCGCTTCGTTACACCGCTCACGGCGCAACATCGCTTAGATACGGAACTGCCCGACCAACTCCTGCAAGCGCAAGGCCAGGCCATTGAGCTCACGCGAGGTCTGCGCGCCCTCGGCGGCATCACTGGCAACGCCATCCACCGCCCCGGCAATCTGATGCACGCTGCGGTTGATTTCCTCGGCAACGGCGGTCTGCTCTTCAGCTGCACTGGCGATCTGCGCGTTCATCGAGTTGATCGTGCCGATCAGGCCAGCGATGGTGTCCAGCGCCGTGCCGGCCTGGTTGGCCTGTTCGCGGGTAGTTTCGCCCTTCTCACCCGCGCGCTGCATACTGGCCACCGTGCGTGCCGTGGCGTTTTGCAGGCGGTCGATCATGCTTTGAATCTCGCCGGTGCTTTGCTGGGTGCGGCTCGCCAGCGCCCGCACTTCGTCGGCAACCACCGCGAAACCACGTCCGGCTTCGCCAGCGCGCGCCGCTTCGATGGCCGCATTCAGCGCCAGCAGGTTGGTTTGCTCAGCAATGGCGCGGATCACATCAAGCACGCTGACGATGCCCTGTACGTCTTTTTGCAGGCTTTCCAGCGACTCACCACTGCTGTGCATTTCCACGCTCAGCTCATGGATCTGCTTGATATTCAATTCCACCACATGTTTGGCGGACTGGCCTTGCTGATCGGTTTCCTGAGCGGCTTCGGCCGCACGCTGGGCGCTCATGGCCACTTCGTGGGCCGCCGCAGACATTTCATTAATCGCCGTGGCGACCTGGTCCGTTTCATGCCGCTGGCCTTCCATCGCCTGCTCCGAACGCTGCGCCTGGCTGGCTACTGCGCCAACTAGGCCACTGAGCTGGGTTGTCGTGCCGGCGACCTGCTGCACCAGGCCATGAATTTTCTCCACGAACCGGTTGAAGGAGCCGGCCAACTCGCCCATTTCATCCTGGCTGGTAATCGGTAAGCGATGGGTCAGGTCACCGTCGCCGGCGGCCATATCATCGAGGTTGCGCTTAATCAGCAGCAGTGGACGCAGCAACGACTGGCTGAGGCCCATGGCGAGGATCGCAATCACCACCAACAAGCCCAGGGCCGAACCGATCATGATCAGCAGCAAGCGGTCGATGCTCTTCTGGAACTCAGCACGCGCCACTTGCACATCACGCTCGACACCGTCGAGGTTCAGCGACGTACCGAACACCATGTTCCATTTCGGCAGGTGCTCGGCGTAACCGACCTTCGGCACCAGCTCAGTCGTGCCACCCAGCACGAAGCTGTAGTTCACGTAATGACTGCCATCGATACCGGCACGCACCAGCTCGCGAATGGCATAGACGCCATTGGGGTCGCGGAAATCATTGAAGCTTTCGCCGACCTGCTTGCCGGTATTGCCTTGCAGTACACGCACGATCTGCTCGTCGTAGCCCCAGAAGTAGCCGTCATCACCGTAAGACAAGCGCTCAAGAACCTTCACGGCCTCAGCGCGCGCCGCCATATCGCCTTCCGCCGAAGCCTGATACAGCGGTGCCAGCATATTCTTGGCTAGCTCGACATATTGCTTAAGCTCGGCTTGACGATCCTTGATCAAGCTTTCACGGGTTTTGCTTTCCTGCTGGTCGGCAAGGCTTTGCAATTGATGCACAGCTACGGCGCTGAGCAGAATCGCCAGTAGAAAAATCGGACCGAGTGCAAGCAACAACAGTTTGGAGCGTACGCGCAACGTTGAAAGCATCACCAACTACCTCTTGGAAGGACGGACAACGGCAGCGGCTCAGCGCTTTACCGTATCGACTATTACTTACAGCTATATAGCGACCGCTGCCGGAAATAATTGAGCAGGTTTTTCAGCACATACAAAAAGACCCCGAATATCGGGGTCTTTTATGGCGAAACGCAGGCGTGGTTACTGCATTTTCTTCAGTTCTTCGTCACGCAGTTCGCGGCGCAGAATCTTGCCGACGTTGGTGGTCGGCAGTATGTCGCGGAACTCGACGGCCTTGGGCACCTTGTAACCGGTGACATTGGCGCGCATGTGCTCCATGACCTGCTCTTTGGTCAGGGTTTCACCCGGCTTGACCACCACGAAGATCTTGATCGCCTCACCCGATTTCTCGTCCGGCACACCGATAGCCGCGCATTGCAGCACGCCCGGCAAGGTGGCGAGCACGTCTTCCAGCTCATTCGGGTAGACGTTGAAGCCGGACACCAGAATCATGTCCTTCTTGCGATCGACGATGCGCATATAACCGTCGTCCTGAATCACCGCGATGTCACCGGTCTTCAGCCAACCATCGGCATCAAGG
>JAHIWP010000043.1 GCA_018816095.1 Gammaproteobacteria bacterium | reverse complement strand
GCGACACCCTTGCCTCTGGCTAACACTTCCCCTTGCCGGGTGTGTAGAGGACTTTCACCTCCAAGTCACCAGCGAGGCCACCACAGCCAAGCTGGTTGCGCTTGCGCGCAACGCGCCATGCCTGGCGCACAACGACAAAGGCAGCTCGCGCTGCCTTTGTGGCGTTTCAACTCACTCGCGGGATTATTCCCACTCGATAGTCGCTGGCGGCTTGCTCGACACGTCGTAGGTGACGCGGGAGATGCCTTCGATCTCATTGATGATGCGGCCGCTAACCGTTTCCAGCAGCTCGTAGGGCAGGTGCGCCCAACGTGCAGTCATGAAGTCGATGGTTTCCACGGCGCGCAGGGCGACAACCCAGGCGTAACGACGGCCATCACCGACAACGCCAACCGATTTAACTGGCTGGAACACCACGAACGCCTGACTGACCTTGTGATACCAGTCGGCCTTGCGCAGCTCTTCGATAAAGATGTGGTCGGCGCGACGCAGCAGGTCAGCGTATTCCTTCTTCACTTCACCGAGGATGCGCACGCCCAGGCCTGGGCCGGGGAATGGGTGACGGTAAACCATGTCGTACGGCAGGCCGAGCTCAAGACCCAGACGACGCACTTCATCCTTGAACAGTTCGCGCAGCGGCTCGACCAGCTTGAGGTTCATTTCCTCTGGCAGGCCACCGACGTTATGGTGCGACTTGATCACGTGAGCCTTGCCGCTCTTCGCGCCAGCCGACTCGATTACGTCCGGGTAGATGGTGCCCTGGGCGAGGAACTTGATGTTGTCCAGCTTGTTGGACTGGGCATCGAAAACATCAATAAAGGTACGACCAATAATCTTGCGCTTCTTCTCCGGGTCGGACTCGCCGGCCAGGTTGTTCAAGAACTGCTCTTCGGCGTTGGCACGGATCACCTTGACGCCCATGTTCTCGGCGAACATGGCCATCACTTGCTCACCTTCGTGCAGACGCAGCAGGCCGTTATCGACAAACACGCAGGTCAGCTGATCGCCAATCGCCTTGTGCAGCAATGCCGCCACCACCGACGAATCGACACCACCGGACAAACCGAGCAGTACGTTGGCACTGCCAACCTGCGCACGCACCTGGGCGATGGCGTCTTCGGCAATCTTCGACGGGGTCCACAGGGCTTCGCACTGGCAGATGTCGAGGATAAAGCGCGAGAGGATGCGACCACCCTGCTTGGTGTGAGTCACTTCCGGGTGGAACTGCACGCCGTAATAGCCAAGAGCGTCGTTGAACATGCCAGCAATCGGGCAGCTCGGGGTGCTGGCCAGGATGTGGAAATCCTGCGGCAGCTTGGTGACTTTGTCACCATGGCTCATCCACACGTCGAGGCCGAACAAACCGTCAGCGTCGACATGGTCTTCGATGCCATCGAGCAGGCGGCTCTTGCCGACCACGTCAACGCGAGCGTAACCAAATTCACGCAGCTCGGACCCCTCAACCTTGCCACCCAGCTGCTCGGCCATGGTCTGCATGCCGTAGCAGATACCGAAGACCGGTACGCCGAGGTCAAACACGGCCTGAGGGCAGCGTGGGCTGTTGGCCTCATGCACCGACTCCGGGCCACCGGCGAGGATAACCCCGCGCGGAGCGAAGGCGCGGATGTCATCGTCGCTCATGTCGAACGGGTGCAACTCGCAATACACGCCGATCTCGCGTACGCGGCGGGCGATCAGCTGAGTGTACTGGGAGCCGAAATCCAGAATCAGGATGCGGTGCGCGTGGATATCTTGATGAGCCATGGCCGTCTCTCGTAGCGGAATTCACAAATAACTCGGGGCTGCTCTGTTTTTAACAGCCTCAGCCCCGTGCCTTACTCAAATTTCAAAAATCGATTTGCCACGTCTCGAGCGCAGAGCCGGCAAAGCGGAGATAGACGAGAAAGCGGAGTTGGCTGTAGCCAATGAGCATTTCGAGTTTTTCTCCAACGCAGCCGGATCAAGCGCAGCAGCGGCACATCGATTTTTTAGCCCACGCGATAGTTCGGGGCTTCCTTGGTGATCTGTACATCGTGTACGTGGGACTCGGCCATGCCGGCGCCGGTGATGCGCACAAACTCAGGCTTGCTGCGCATCTCTTCAATGGTCGCGCAACCGGTGTAGCCCATCGAAGCACGCAGGCCGCCCATCAGTTGATGGACGATTGCACCCATAGCGCCCTTGTAAGCCACGCGGCCTTCGATACCTTCCGGTACCAACTTCTCCGCACCGGCCGAGGAGTCCTGGAAGTAGCGATCCGAGGAGCCCTGCGCCTGCGCCATGGCGCCCAGCGAACCCATGCCGCGATAGGCCTTGTAGGAGCGACCCTGGAACAATTCGATCTCGCCTGGCGCTTCTTCAGTACCGGCCAGCATGGAGCCGATCATTACGCAGGATGCACCGGCAACGATGGCTTTCGACAGGTCACCGGAAAAGCGAATGCCACCATCGGCGATCAACGGCACACCGGTACCGGCCAGAGCAGCAGCAACATTGGCGACGGCAGAGATTTGCGGCACACCGACACCGGCGACAATCCGCGTGGTGCAGATCGAGCCTGGGCCGATACCGACCTTGACGGCATCCGCACCGGCCTCGGCCAGCGCCTTGGCCGCATCACCCGTGGCAATGTTGCCACCGATCACCTGAACTTCAGGGAAGGTCTGCTTGACCCAGCGCACACGGTCGATCACGCCTTTGGAGTGGCCATGCGCGGTGTCGACGATGATCACGTCAACACCGGCATGCACCAGCGCGGTCACGCGATCTTCGGTATCGGCGCCAGTGCCGACCGCCGCGCCAACGCGCAGACGACCTTGGTCGTCCTTGCTGGCCAGCGGGTAAGCCTTAGCTTTTTCGATGTCGTTGACGGTCATCATGCCCTTGAGGCGGAACTGGTCATCGACAATCAGCACGCGCTCAATGCGGTGTTTGTGCAGCAGCTTGCGTACGGTCTGAGTGTCTTCACCCTCTTTCACCGTTACCAGACGCTCTTTCGAGGTCATTACATCGCGTACTTTGGCGCTCATGTTGGTTTCGAAGCGCACATCACGGCTGGTGACGATGCCGACCAGATCACCGTGGTGCAGCACCGGTACGCCGGAGATGTTGTTCTGCCGAGTCAGGTCGAACAGATCACCCACAGTCGCGTCGGCCTCGATGGTGATCGGGTCCTTGACCACACCAGACTCGTAACGCTTGACCTTGCGCACTTCGAACGCCTGCTGCTCGGGAGTCATGTTTTTGTGAATGATGCCGATGCCACCTTCCTGAGCCATGGCAATCGCCAGACGGGCTTCAGTGACGGTATCCATAGCAGCAGAGAGCAAGGGAATATTCAGCTCGATACCACGGGTCAGGCGCGTTTTAAGGCTGACATCCTTCGGCAGAACTTCGGAATAACCTGGAATAAGTAGAACGTCGTCGAAGGTAAGAGCTTCTTGACTGATACGCAGCATGGCGGGGGCTCCCGGACGGGAAAATTGGAAGCGCGCCATTATACTCAGACGCCCCCCTGCACTCAACGCAAACTACGCAGAACATTTGCCCAAGCGCGACAGCACCCTACAAATCAACCCGCACCAACGACACCGGAAAGCCCAGCCGCGCAGCGAGCTCGTCGAGAAAACTGGCTTTAAAGCCGGCATCCGCCCAGTTGTTAAAAATAAACCCGAGATTGGAAAAGCCGCAGGGCTGCAGGAATAAAAAGCCGTTGATGTCATCTTCATGACCACAACGTGGGCAGGTGAAGTTATCGGTATGCCCTGGCATCCACTCATCCAGGCTGTCAAACAACGCCTCGCCCACTTCCTTGCGGCACTGCGCGCAGCCTGCCTCTTCCAGAAAGCCTGCCGTCGGGGTGTAGATGCAACGTTTGTAGATAATCTCCAGGCCATGCACGGCCTGGCCGAACGGCAACAACTCGGGACGCTCGACGACACGCCGCGCGCCCTCGGCAATGCCATAGCCCATATGCTTGAAGGTGCGCCCGCAGGTGCTTAGCTGCTCTTCAATGATGTTCTGTTTGACCAGCCAACGCACGATCAACCGCGCCCGCGCCTCATGGCCGGGAAAGCTGGAAATCTGCGGCACGATGATGGCTTGCTGCTCGCTCATAAAAGGCTCGTTTAACCTGTAAGGAAACTAAGGGCGCGCAGCTTAATCGGCTGACCGTAACGGTCAAGGTCAATCCGCTATGGCCAGCCGGGGCAAAGCCTTTATCATGCCGGCCATGATCAAAGACCCCTTCCAACGCCTGAACCTCGACCGCGAGGTGCTCAGCGTCAGCCAACTGAACAACCGTGCACGCCTGCTGCTGGAAGATGTATTCGGCGGTATCTGGGTGGAAGGTGAAATCTCCAACCTGGCCAAGCCGGCGTCTGGGCATGTCTACTTCACCCTTAAAGATAGTCAGGCCCAGGTGCGCTGTGCGCTGTTTCGACAGAACGCCGCCAAAGTCCGTCAAGCGCTGCGTGACGGTTTGGCGGTAAAAGTGCGCGGCAAAGTATCGCTGTTTGAAGGGCGCGGCGACTACCAGCTGATTCTCGACGCCGTCGAGCCGGCCGGCGACGGTGCGCTGCGCCTGGCCTTTGAGGCGTTGAAGGAAAAACTCAGCGCCGAAGGCTTATTCGCCGCAGAGACCAAAGTCGCCCTACCAGCCCACCCGAAACGCATCGGTATTATCAGCTCGCCGACCGGTGCGGTAATCCGCGACATCATCAGCGTATTCCGCCGCCGCGCGCCGCAGGTCGAACTGACCCTGATCCCCACCGCCGTGCAAGGCCGCGAAGCCACCGCACAGATTGTTCGCGCCCTCGGCATCGCCGATAAAAAAGGTTTTGATGCACTGATCCTGGCCCGTGGCGGCGGCTCGCTGGAAGACCTCTGGTGCTTTAACGAAGAGCCGGTGGCCCGCGCCATTGCCGCCTGTAAAACCCCCATCGTCAGTGCCGTGGGCCATGAAACTGATGTTTCCATCGCCGACTTTGTCGCCGACGTGCGCGCGCCAACGCCCTCGGCCGCCGCTGAGTTGCTGGCCCCCGACAGCAGCGAACTGGTGCAGCGCCTGCATAACCTCAAGCGCCGCCTGAACCTGCGCATGCAACACCGCCTGGAGCGCGAACGCATGCGCCTGGAGGGCTTGCAACGGCGCTTGCGCCATCCGGGCGAACGCCTGCGCCAACACGCCCTGCGCGTGGATGACCTGGACATGCGCCTGAGTCGCGCCTTCGAGCGCCAATTAAAAAGTCGCCGTGAACGCCTGAGCCATCTGCAAACCCGACTGCTAAGCCTGCACCCGGAGCGCAACCTCAAACTGCTTGAGCAACGCCTGCAAGCACTGGCCGAACGCCTGCAACGCAGCATGCGTGAAGGCCTCAAGGCGCGACACCTGCAACTGCATAGCCAAGTACAAACGCTGCATGCGGTCAGTCCGCTGGCGACCCTCGGCCGTGGCTACAGCATCCTGCTCGACGAGCGCGGCCGCGCCATCCGCAATGCCGCCGATACCCAGCCAGGCCAACGGTTGAAAGCCCGGCTGGGCAACGGCGAGTTGGCTGTGCGGGTCGAAGACAACCATGTGCAGCCGGTTACCCTCTCGCTGCTCGACTGACCTTTTTATGCAGGTGGATAAGCTTCGCGTTATCCACCCTACGGATATTCAATGCGCCTATTCACCCTGCTAGCCCTGATCTGCCTCACCTTACCCGTCTATGCCGAGGGCTTTATCAGCCGCCTGTTGAATAAACCAGTGCCCGGTGGCGTGGCAGTCATCGATCTGGGCGCAGGAGAAACGGCGCCCAGCGTGCGCTACCAGAGCAAACCGGTACTGGTGATTAAAGAAGACCAACAACGCTGGATCGCCATTGTCGGCGTGCCGCTCAGCGTCAAGCCCGGCAACCAGCAGATCAGCGTCAACGGCAATCAGACGCTGAGCTTCCAGGTCGCAAGCAAGCACTACCGCGAACAACGCATCACCCTGAAAAACCAGCAGCAGGTCAATCCGAACGCGGCCAATCTCAAACGCATTCAGCGCGAACTCGCCGAGCAAACCCACGCCTACCAGCAATTCAGCCCACGCCAGCCGAGCAACCTGCTGTTCGACAAACCGGTCAACGGGCCACTCTCCAGCCCCTTCGGTTTGCGCCGCTTCTTTAATGGCGAGGAACGCAACCCGCACTCCGGGCTGGACTTCGCCGCCAGCCGCGGCACGCCGATCAAGGCCCCGGCCGCCGGTAAAGTGATTCTGCTTGGCGATTACTTCTTCAATGGCAAAACCGTGTTTGTCGACCACGGCCAAGGGCTGATCAGCATGTTCTGCCACCTCTCAGCCATCGACGTGAAGCTCGGCGCTGAACTGCCACGCGGTGGCGTGGTCGGTAAAGTTGGCGCCACTGGCCGCGCCACCGGGCCACACCTGCACTGGAACGTCAGCTTGAACGATGCCCGCGTTGACCCGGCGATTTTCATCGGCGCCTTCACCCCCTAACAACCTGCCAGACACGTTCAGCAACCAACCCCGCCGGCCTGACAACAGCGCAGTTGTTAAGGTGGCCACGCTGACCCATACGCTGAGACCTTAGAGGAGCGGCATGAGCGACTTCTACAACAACGCCCAGAACTGGCTTGAGAATTACCCCGAGCTTTACAGCCTGACCGGCTTAACCCTGCTGATCATTGCGGCCTGGCTGGCCAACTGGATGGTCAAACGCGTGCTGCTGCGCGGCCTCTACCGGGCGCTGAAGGCCACGCCCATTGGCCAGGACGGCACCCTGCGGGACTCACGCATCACCGCGCGGCTCGCCAACATCGTGCCGGCGCTGATTATTTCCGCCGGCATCACCCTCGTCCCCCACCTGCCGGGGGCCGTCGTCACGGCAACACGCAATGTCTGCAGCGCGTTTATCGTGCTGACTATTGCTCTGGCAATCAGCGGTGTATTGACGCTGCTGAACAGCGCCTACGAAAAGCGCCCGAACGCCCACTTAAAACCGATCAAGGGCTACGTGCAGGTGGTGAAGATCCTGCTCTTTGCCATTGCCGCCATCCTGATGGTCGCCAGCCTGATCGACCGTTCACCGTTGATTCTGCTGTCGGGTCTTGGCGCCATGGCCGCGGTGTTGATGCTGATTTTTCAAGACACCCTGTTGTCACTGGTGGCCAGCGTACAGATCTCCTCCAGCGACATCATCCGCGTGGGCGACTGGGTTGAGATGCCGCAACTGAACGCCGATGGCGATGTCATCGACATCGCCCTGCACACCGTAAAGGTGCAGAACTGGGATAAAACCATCACCACCATCCCGACCAAACGCTTTATCAGCGACCCATTCAAGAACTGGCGCGGCATGCAGGAGTGTGGCGGGCGACGGATCAAACGCAGCCTGTTTCTCGACCAGACCAGCATCACCTTTCTCAGCCCCGATGAAATCGCTCACCTGCAACGCTTCCTGCTGCTCGGCAATTACCTGCGCAACAAACAAAGCGAGCTGCACAGCTGGAACGCTGAGTTGGCCGAGGCCAGCCAGGAGCCGGCGAACACCCGACGCGTCACCAACATCGGCACCTTCCGCGCCTATGTTGAACATTACCTGCGCCAGCATGCCGGCATTAATCAGGAGATGACCCAACTGGTAAGGCAACTCAGCCCTACGCCGGACGGCCTGCCGCTGGAGCTCTACTGCTTCACCAACACCACGGCCTGGTCGCGCTACGAAGCGATCCAATCCGACCTCTTCGATCACCTGCTGGCCATTCTTCCGGAATTTGGTTTGCGGGTTTTCCAACACCCAAGTGGCGCGGATATGCGCGAATTGAAACCAAGCCTGCTGGCTACGGCCCAGCACTGACCGCAAAACGGGCGGTTGCACGCACCGCAGCCGCCCGCAATTGACACCAAGCACAGCGACTTTTATCAGCATTAAAACCATTTAAACGCGCTAAAAATGCTTATAAACACCAATTTATTCACCTTGCTTGCCAGCTTTCCCCTCAAAGATTAGGGTTGGCGCTATGAATGCCCATCACACCCTTATCCTGCTGCGCCAACACGCCAACCTCTGCTTGGTCAGCCAGCGACTGCGTGGCTAATAGCTGACGCCAGCGCACACCCCTCTTTTGAATTTCGCCCGGCTCGCCGATTGCCGCCGCGCTACAAGGATTGCCCCATGAGCATGCTTAAAGACCCGTCCAGCAAGTACCGCCCGTTCACCCCGATTGCCATTCCGGACCGCACCTGGCCGGACAAGGTCATCGACAAAGCGCCTATCTGGCTCTCCACTGACCTGCGCGACGGCAACCAATCGCTGATCGAGCCGATGGATGCCGAGAAGAAGATGCGCTTCTTCAAGTGCCTGGTGCAGGTTGGCTTGAAGGAAATCGAAGTGGGCTTCCCCTCCGCCTCGCAGACCGACTTCGACTTCGTCCGCGAGCTGATCGAAGGGGGCCACATCCCCGATGACGTGACCATCCAAGTGCTGACTCAGGCGCGCGATGACCTTATCGAGCGCACCTTCGAGTCGCTCAAGGGCGCGAAGAAAGCCATCGTGCATTACTACAACGCCTGCGCACCGAGCTTCCGCAAGATCGTCTTCAACCAAGACAAAGCGGGCGTCAAAGCCATCGCCGTGGCCGCCGGCAAGACCATCAAGCGTCTGGCCGGCACGCAACCAGACACCCAATGGGGCTTTGAGTACTCGCCGGAAGTCTTTAGCAGCACTGAAACCGACTTTGCCGTCGAGGTGTGCAATGCCGTCATCGCGGTGTTCCAGCCGACCCCGGCCAACCCGCTGATCCTCAACTTGCCGGCGACCATCGAGTGTGCCACGCCGAATAATTACGCCGACCAAATTGAATGGTTTGGCCGCCATATCGATACGCGTGACAGCGTATTGATCAGCGTGCACACCCACAACGACCGCGGCACTGGCGTTGCGGCCACTGAGCTCGCGGTCATGGCAGGCGCGGATCGCGTCGAAGGTTGCCTGTTCGGCAACGGCGAGCGCACCGGCAACGTCTGCCTGGTCACCGTCGCGCTGAACCTCTACACCCAGGGCGTGAACCCGCAGTTAGACTTCTCCGACATCGACGCCGTGCGTAAGGTGGTCGAGGACTGCAACCAGATCCCCGTGCATCCGCGTCACCCGTATGCCGGCGACTTGGTCCACACCGCGTTCTCTGGCTCGCACCAGGATGCGATCCGTAAGGGCTTCACCCAGCAGCAGGCCGATGCTGTTTGGGAAGTGCCTTACTTGCCGATTGACCCAGCCGATATCGGCCGCGATTACGAGGCGGTGATTCGCGTGAACAGCCAATCCGGCAAAGGCGGTATTACCTTCCTGCTCGAACAGGAATACGGCATTAACCTGCCGCGCCGCATGCAGATCGAGTTCAGCCAGGTGGTGCAAAAAGAAACCGACCGCCTCGGCCTGGAAATGACCGCCGCACAAATCTACAAGTTGCTCGACAGCGAATACCTGCAAGCCACCACGCCCTATGCCCTCAAAGGCCATCGCCTGCAGGAAGAAAACGGCACCAGCGCGGTCGATGTAGAAATCGTCAGCGAAGGTGAAACCCTGCACTGGCGCGGTATCGGTAAAGGCCCGCTGGAAGCCCTGGTCGCCGGCCTGCCGGTGGCTGTGGAGATCATGGACTACTCCGAGCACGCCATCGGCGCGGGTACCAATGCCAAGGCAGCCGCTTATATCGAGCTACGGGTTAACGGCGGCCGCGCCCTGCATGGCGTAGGCATCGACGAGAACCTGACCACAGCCAGCTTCCGTGCGCTGTTTAGTGCACTGAATCGCGCCCTCGGTCAGGCCGCCGAACAAGCCGCCTAAGGCAAGCGGCGCACAGGGGCGGCTAATTGCTTTTAGCCGCTTGATGTCCAGTGTAGTGCGCCTGATGAAATTGACAGCGCTCTGAGGGCGCGATTAGGCTCCGCGCCTGCGCCTGTGGCTATACCCATAAAATCAAAATAACAGCGATCCCAGCCAAACCTATCCCAACGTCTATTCGATGGGTGCCGGGAGCGTTTGTGCGCCTGTTTGGCAAAACCCTGACAGCGCACTTTCAACACATGACAAGGAAACACAACATGCTGACTAACCGGATGGGGCTGATTGCCCTGGGAATACTGAGTGCCACCAGGCCATGGCCAATGAACAGGCAGCCTCTAATGGCTTTGTTGAAGACAGCAGCCTCAATGTGCTGCTGCGTAATGCTTACATAAGCCGTGACTACAAAGACCAAAACCAGGATAAAGCCGAGTGGGGCCAAGCGGCGATTGGCACGTTCTCCTCGGGCTTCACCCAAGGCACCATCGGCGTCGGCGTGGATGCCTTTGCGCTGTATGGTCTGCGCCTAGACGGCGGCAAGGGCCGCTCAGGCGCTGGCGGCATCGACTTCTTCAAGCAGGGTGACAGCGGTAGCGCCGCCAACGACTTGTCCAAAGCCGGCGCAGCGGTCAAATTCCGCGCATCCAACACCGTGCTGACCTACGGTGAGCAGATGCCGGCCTTGCCGGTGCTGAACCACGACAACTCGCGCCTGCTGCCGGAAAGCTACACCGGCACATTGATCACCTCCAGCGAGATCGAGGGCCTGGAACTCAACGCCGGCCGCTTTACCGCCGAATCGCGCAAAAGCGCTGAAGGCCGTGACAGCGGTGGTTTGAAATCGATCAACGTATTGGGCGGCAGCTACCAGTTCAGTGAGCAGTTCAGCGCAGCGCTTTACGCGTCTGACGTTGAAGATGTGCTGAAGAAGCAGTACGTCAACCTGAATTACGTCTTCCCGTTGGCGGCCGAGCGCTCTCTGACCCTGGATTTTAACGGCTACCGCACCAAGCTGGATAAGTCCTACGCCGAGCAGAAAGATGCTGACGGCCAGGACAACAAAATCTGGAGCTTGGCGGCTATCTACACCATGGGGGCACACTCGTTCACCCTGGCCCACCAGCGCAGCACCGGCGACAGCGGCCTGGGTTATGCCTACGGCGGCTATCAGAACCACCGCAACAGTCCGGGCGACGGTGGCAACACCATCTACTTGGCCAACTCCTACTGGTCTGACTTTAACGCCGAAGACGAGCGCAGCTGGCAGTTGGGTTATGGCCTAGATTTCAGCACGTTCGGCATCCCCGGCCTGAGCTACAACGTGGCGTATGTGCACGGCTCTAACATCACCACTTCCACCAGCACCGGCGGCAGCGAGCGCGAAATCTTCAACCAGTTCAAGTACGTGGTGCAGAGCGGCGTAGCCAAAGACTTGAGCATTAAATTGCGCAGCTCGTTCCTGCGTGTGTCGCAGAAATCGAGCGAGTACAACATCGGCGGCAATGAAGTACGCGTCTTCGTTGACTACCCGATCAGCGTGTTCTGATCAGCCGCTAAGCGCAGCCTGATACAAGGCTGTGAGCCCACAAAAAATCTATGGTCACCCCCATTTTTGCAATACTGATCAGCGATGGGTGTTTGGCTTGCTTAAATCTATCCGGCGTCTGTATGAGGCATGCCCCGCGCCACGATGAGAGTCGCACCTGGTGATCCTGAAAAGCCCG
>JAHIWP010000042.1 GCA_018816095.1 Gammaproteobacteria bacterium | reverse complement strand
GCCTTGTAGGTGTAACCCTGCTCACGCATGCGTAGGGCCGTGGAGCGCTTTTCACGTTGTTCTTGGGGGCTGAGTTTACGGGCATCTATTTTCATGGAGACAGATTATCTAATATGCCCTATTTATTTGCCAGGTTAATACCTAGCGTGAAAGTCGCTTTTATCAGCGGCGTTCATGGGCGCTGTTTCACATGCGATATCTACCGGCCAGAGTAAACAGCAGATCGACGCTCCTTACCGTCAGCCTGCTCAACACTGCGGCGCATTGGAGAATCTATATGGACATGTTGCCGTCCCAGCGTACTGAATTGGCCGACGTGTTGTTTCGCTTGCGTCGAACGTTCTACGTACTGGCTGCCTTCAGCGGGGTGATCAATGTATTGATGCTGACCCCTGCGGTTTACATGTTGCAGGTTTACGACCGCGCCCTGGTGAGCAGCAACGTCACAACTCTTTTGATGCTCACCTTGCTGGTGCTGGGTCTTTACGTGTTGATGGCCTTGCTTGAGGTGGTGCGTTCGAGCGTATTGATTCGGGTCGGTAACCGGCTCGACATGATGCTCAACAGACGTGTTTTCACAGCAGCCTTTGAACGTAACCTCAGGCGCAGCGGCGGTAACCCAGCACAAGCCCTGCAAGACTTGGCAATGGTGCGGCAGTTTCTCACGGGCAATGGTTTGTTCGCGTTCTTCGATGCCCCCTGGACCCCCATCTACCTGCTGGTGATTTACCTGGTTCACCCGCTACTCGGGCTTATTACCCTGATTGGCTCGCTGCTACTGTTTGCACTTGCCTACCTAACCGAAGTCACCACCCGCAAGCCTCTAGGCGAAGCCAATAAGGCCTCCTTAATGTCGGGCAGTTTTGCCAACAACAACCTGCGCAATTCAGAAGTCATTGAAGCCATGGGCATGCTTCCAGCCATCCGTAAGCGCTGGTTCGGCAATCACTTGCGAATTCTTGAAATGCAAACCCTCGCCTCTGACCGGGCGGCCTATATAAACGGGGCTACGCGCTTTGTCCGCGTCACCCTGCAATCGCTGATTCTTGGGGCTGGCGCGCTGCTGGCCATTCAAGGCGTGATCACGCCTGGCATGATGATCGCCTGCTCCATTCTTTCCGGGCGCGCACTCGCCCCGGTAGAACAAGTCATTGCTGCCTGGAAGCAAGTACTCTCCAGCCGCAGCGCCTGGGCGCGGCTCAACACGCTGTTGAATGACTTCCCTGCCCGACCGATCTCGATGTCGCTGCCCAAACCGACCGGCCTGCTCAGCCTAAACGGGGTATTTGCCAGCCCCCCAGGCTCACCTAATGCGACTCTGCGCGGTGTAAGTTTTAACCTGCAGCCAGGAGAGGCACTCGGCGTGATCGGCCCCTCGGCTGCCGGCAAATCGACCCTCGCACGCTTGTTAGTCGGCGTCTGGCCTGCCTATGCCGGCAAGGTTCGTCTTGATGGCGCAGACATTTTTCTCTGGAATAAAGAGGAGCTCGGCCCCTGGCTCGGCTATCTGCCACAGGATGTGGAGCTGTTCGAAGGCAGCATCGCCGAAAATATTGCGCGTTTCGGCGAGATCGACAGCGAAGCGGTGATTCTCGCCGCCAAGCAAGCCGGCGTGCACGAGATGATTTTGCATTTGCCGCAAGGTTACGACACCTACCTCAGCACCGATGGCGGCTCGCTTTCGGGAGGGCAAAAACAGCGTATAGGCCTGGCCCGCGCGCTGTACGGCGACCCTGCACTGGTTGTCCTTGATGAGCCCAACGCCAGCTTGGATGACGTCGGCGAAGCAGCACTGGTGATGGCGCTGCAAGACCTCAAACGCCGTGGCAAAACCCTGGTACTGATCTCTCATCGGCCCGCCGTACTGAACATGGTGGACAAGCTATTGATGCTGCATGAGGGCGCCGTGCAGATATTCGGCAGCCGTGACGAAGTCTTCGCCAGCCTGCGTCAGGCCAATGTCGCGCATAGCCAGGGCACCGCTCCCACTCTGGCGTCCGTCAAGAGCAAGGAGTGATACGTCATGTCCAACCTTGAACACGAGCATAAGGGCCTCATTCTGGCGAACCCTGAACAGGTGATCGACATTGACGATCGCCGTCACAGCCGCTGGGGCCTCTGGTTAGTATTTGCCGGTTTTGGTGGGTTTCTGTTGTGGGCCAGCCTGGCACCGCTGGATGCGGGTGTGGTGGCCACTGCCACAGTCAATGTGACCGATGCCCGCAAAACGATCCAACACCTCACCGGCGGTTCGATACGAGCCATTCTGGTTCGTGAAGGTGACCACGTAAAAAGCGGTCAAGCACTGATTGAGCTCGACTCAACCCGTGCAATCGCCGAGCAAGGCGTGGTCAGCTCTCAATATGTGGTGCTGCGTAGCGTCGAAAACCGTTTGCAGGCCGAACGTGACGGTGCCAGCTCCGTCAGCTTTGACCCGCAACTGGTCACCCGCTTTGCCGACGACCCACGTCTGATTTCGGCCATGACACTGCAGCAACGCCTATTCAATACCCGTCGCGCGGCTCTGCTCGGTGAAGCCGGTATTTTGCGCGAAAATATCCTCGGCGCCGAAGAGCAACTCAAAGGCCTGCGGCAGATTCAAGGCTCGCGTAGCGCCCAGGTGAACTTTTTAAAACAGGAGATGGTAGGCGTTCGAAGCCTGGCGGCAGAGGGCTATGTGACGCGCAATCGCTTGTTGGAACTGGAGCGCAACGGCGCCGATTTGAATGCGGCGCTGTCGCAAAATATTGCCGACATAGGCCGTACTCGTAACCAGATTGCCGAACTTAAGCTGCGAATTTTGCAACTTGAGCAGGACTATCAGAAGGAAGTGCAATCGCAACTCAGCGACACTCAAAAAGAGGCCACGGCCCTGGCTGATCGGCTGCGCGCACTGGATTACGAAGTCACCAATACAGTGATCCGCTCACCCATCGACGGCGTGGTGCTGGGCTTGAATGTCTCAACGGTTGGCGGCGTCATTCAGGCCGGCCAAACCGTTATGGATGTGGTGCCCGCCGGCGAACCGCTGCAGGTGGATGCCATGATTCCGGTGCAAGCGATCGACAAAATGATCCCTGGCCTGCCGGTGGACATCACCTTCCCCGCTTTCAACCATGCGCAAACACCCAGTATTCCCGGCCGGGTAATGACCATTTCGGCAGATCGTTTGATCGACGAAACCAACAAACAACCTTATTACCTGGCGCAGGTTGAGGTGACGAGCGCAGGCATGGATAAGCTCGGCAACAGCATGATCCGCCCTGGAATGCCGGCCACCGTCACCATCAAGACCGGCGAGCGCAACCTGATGAGCTACCTGATGAAACCGATGTTTGACCGCATTGATGGTGCCTTCAAGGAGCAATGACATGACCGCCAGACTGCTTCTGTGCCTCGCTGGACTCGCTAGCCTTCCCGCTGTTGCCCTGGACTTGCAAGAGGCCTGGTCAATCATGCAACTCCAAGGCCCTACCTACCGCGCTGCCGTTTATGAACGTGATGCAGGCCTGGAAAACCGCGCGCTGGGACGAGCAGGCCTATTACCGCGGATCAATGCCAGCGCCAATAAAAGTAAAATTAATGGCACCCAAGAACAGGACAACATAGTCGGCAACTCCGTGAGCAACGATCTGGATTACGACTCGCAAAACCTTGCTGTGCAGTTACGGCAACCATTGTTCAATCGGCAGAAAATGGCTGAATACCGCCAGGGTAAATACCGCGCTGACTATAGCGAGGCGGTGTTTGATGCCAAGGCGCAAAATGTCGCGGTGCGCTTAGCCAATCGCTACTTTGACGTGTTGCTCGCGCGGGAAACCATTGATTTAGCGAACGCCAAACTCAAGGCCTTCGAGCAACAAGTCAGCGCCTCACAGCGGCGCTTCGATCTGGGCGACGGCACCATCACCGATGTTGACCAAGCCACGGCGCGCCGCGATTTGGCCATGGCCGAGTTGATTGAAGCGCAGGACCGCTTAGTCGTTGCCCTGCGCCTGCTGCAAGAGATGATCGGTGAAACGCCGCAACAGGTCGCGACCCTGCACGACAGGTTCACCACAACACTGCTGCACCCCGGCAATTTACAAGCTTGGTTGGACAAAGCGCAGGTCCATAACCCCGCCCTGAAGGCGCGTAACTTTAACCATAGCGTGGCGGAAGAAGAGGTTAATCGGGCTAAAAGCGGCCACTGGCCGACCCTCGACCTGGTGCTGGGCTACACCAACAGTGAGAGCGACTCACTGTCCACCATCAATCAACAAAACCGTTATGCATCCGCAGGGCTGGAGTTCAACATGCCGCTATTTGCCGGCGGTGGCGTCAGCGCCCGCGTGCGCCAGGCAGTGGCCAGCCGTGAACAAGCCAGCGAGGAAGTGAATGCCGCACGCGAGGAGGTCTTCTCCTCGATCACCCGCGAGTTCCGCGGCGTGCAAAGCGGTCAGGCCCGCATCAAAGCACTGGAAACGGCCGTAGCGTCGAGTAAGCGTGCACAGGACTCAGCCAAGAAGGGCTTTTTCGCGGGCTCCAGCACCAACGTCGACATTCTCAACGCCGAGGAACAAGTGTTCATCGCACGACGTGACTTGCTCGAAGCCAAATTGCGTTACCTGCTGGCACGCCTGCAATTAGCGGCGGCCGTTGGCCTGCTCGGTGATGACGATATCAATCAAGCCAACGCTTACCTGGGCCCAGAACTGGTCATCAGCTTCTAGGCATATCAACGCCAATGCCGCTGCTGCACCTTCTGGCTGCGGCCTACGCCAAGCAGCATACCGATCAGCAGCGCCAGGCTTTCCAGCAGCCAGGCCAGCAGCATGGCGCAGGCGATGCCCCAGGCAATGGCTTCGGGCACCAGCAGCACTTGGTAGCGGTAGGCGTCGAGGGTTTCTTTCATTAATTCATGGTCTGCAGCTGTGGCCAGGTGCCAGACCTGGGCGTACCAAGCCCCCTGCATGGCCTTGGCTTCGCGCTCAAGAAATGCCGAGCGTTCAACCAACGTACCGAGGCTCTGCGCATCGCTGCGCATGACTGGATCAGCGCTGGCCTGGTAATGGCCGACCAAAGCGACCAAATCGCCTTTAAAGAACCGCTCAGCAGTTTGCCGAAATCCCTTAAGCCCCTGCTCCGCCTCAATACGATGGGCGTCGACGCGCTTACTGTAGTCATCGATAAAGCCCGGCACCTGGACCCCGACCAGCAGCCCCAGTGCAAACAAGGCTAACCGCAGATAACTTCTGAACATTGCTCCCCTCCCCCAGTAAACCCGTCCTAAACCTGCATTTGCTCAGCCAGCCACGCCCTGCGCGACACATTCACCGCCGCGCCATAAACGCCACTCGCCCGGCTGGTACAACGTCCAGCTCTCGTTATTGGTCAAAGGCTCAGTGGCCAGTACGCTGACCACATCATTGGGCGTGGTTTCCGATTGAAAATCCACCTGCATATCAGCATCTTTCAAATGAGCCGGGCCAAACGGTGCACGCCGAGTGATATGTGCCAACTTGGTCGAACAAAAGCTGAACAGCCAATCGCCATCGCTGAGCAAGCAGTTGAACACCCCCTGCTGACGATAACCGGCACAGGCATTGACCAGGACTGGCAGCAACGCCTCTACCGCAACCGGCTCAGGAAAAGCGTGGCGCAGGCGGTTGAGCAGGTCACAAAAGGCTGCTTCGCTGTCGGTATCACCAATCGGCCGGTAGATATCCAGACGCGGGGCAAAATCGGCCAGCTGGCCGTTGTGCGCAAAGCACCAATTGCGGCCCCACATTTCGCGCATAAAAGGATGAGTGTTAGCCAGGCAGACTCGGCCGACATTGGCCTGCCGGATATGGCCGATCACCACTTCACTCTTGATCGGGTAGCGTTGCACCAATTGCGCCACCTCAGACTCGCTGCTCGCCCGAGGGTCTTGGAACAGGCGCAGGCCGCGCCCTTCATAGAAGCCGATGCCCCAGCCATCACGGTGCGGCCCGGTACGGCCGCCGCGCTGCATCAGGCCGGTGAAGCTGAAGACGATATCGGTCGGCACATTGGCACTCATGCCCAGCAATTCACACATGGCGCAATGCCTCGCGCAGTCGTTGAGCATCTAGCCGCAATCTGGCCTCCGGGCGCTTAGGCACCAATGATAAAAACCCCATCAGAGCGCGCCACAACAATTGGCGCGCTCGCGTAACAGCCCTTGGGCCGGCTGCACAGAGACGGGGCGTATGAGCATTAGGCCTGCTGACATGCAAGGCCAACGGCGCTGCTTACAGACGGGGCTCTACGCGCATACGGCGGTCGCTGCGGGCATCGTAGCGGGTGTCTTCTGGGGTATCGGCATCGCGCGCCATCATCTCGCGCAGGGTCGGTTCGTCATCGGCAATCGGCGCGGGGCCTTTACGCGCCTGCCACCAGCGTTCCACAGGCCAGCGAATGGCCACAAACAGCAGGTACAGGACAAACGCGATCAAGCCGTACATGCTCAGGTCGGCCACCGCACGCCAGGCGTTGTTACCCACATCCAGCAGCAGGTCCATGGCGGTGATGGCGATCGCCGGGGCGAACTGTTCTTTGCCAGGGTCAACAATGGTCGGGCTGAACAACAACACCAGAACCAATACGCGCAGCGGCTCGCGCAGGTAGCGCCACATCCAGCCGGTCAGACGAAACCACACCAACAGACAGCCGAGTGCTGCAACTAGATAGGCACCCCAGGCAAGCAGGTAGTCGTTTTCAGTCATAAAACGCAAATTCTCTGGTATTAATGGTGCCGCTGACTGGCAGATACAGAAGCGCGCAGATTTCAGCAGCCGACGGGCGAAGTGGCGCTTATGATAACGGCTTTTGCCTGCTTCGGCGTCCCCGCTGTGGCTGTTAGCCTATGGAGTTACCCCATGCACCACGCCCCTGTGGCCCGCACCGATAACGCTGCTGATCCTTATCGTTGGCTGGAAAACCGCGACAGTGACGAGGTGCTCGATTACCTCAAGGCTGAAAACGCTTATTTAGAGGCGCAGCTCAGCGCACAGCTACCCCTGCGTGAAGCACTGTTTGAGGAGATCAAGGCACGCATCCGTGAAACGGATCTCAGCCTGCCTTCGCCCTGGGGGCCGTACCTGTATTACCAGCGCACCACCGCTGGGGACGAATACCCAAGGCATTATCGCTGCCGCAAACCGGCTGACGGCACGCTGAACGTCGATGAACACAGCGAGCAATTGCTGCTCGACCCCAATGCGTTGGCCGAGGGCGGGTTTATCTCGTTGGGGGCATTTAGCATCAGCCCTGATCATCAGCGCCTGGCCTACAGCCTGGACACCAGCGGTGAGGAAACCTACCAGCTGTTCGTCAAGGAACTGGCCGACGACAGCTTGATCGAGCTGCCGTTCGCCGACTGCGACGGCAGTATGACCTGGGCCAATGACAACCAGACCCTGTTCTTCGGCGAGCTGGACGACACCCACCGCCCGCACAAACTCTATCGCCACACACTGGGCACTGACGCGGCCGAGCTGGTGTTCAATGAGCCAGATGGGCGTTTCTTCCTCAGTTGCTACCGCAGCAGCTCGGAGCGTCAGCTGATATTGCAGCTAGGCAGCAAAACCACCAGCGAAACCTGGGTACTGGATGCCGCCACACCGCAAGACAGCTTCAGCTGCGTAGCCCCGCGCGAAGACGGCCATGAATACGACATCGACCACGGCATGCTCGATGGTCAGTGGTGCTGGCTGATTCGCAGTAACCAAGACGGGATCAACTTCGCCCTATTCAGCGCCCCCGCTACAAACCCGGTTCGCCAGCACTGGCACCTGCTGCGCGCGCATGATCCGCAGGTGATGCTCGAAGGCGTCAGCCTCAATCAGCGCGCGCTGGTACTTAGCCTGCGCGAAAACGGTCTGCCGATCATCGAGGTACAACCGCAAGGGCAAACGGCCTACCGCGTGCAGTTACCCGACGCGGCTTACAGCCTGTATGTGCAGGACAGCCTGTATGTGCAGGACAGCCTGGAGTTCGACAGCCCGGTGATTCGCCTGCGCTATGAAGCACTCAACCGTCCGGCGCAAGTGCGTCAGCTGGAACTGGCCAGCGGCGCGCAGCAGGTGCTCAAGCAAACCCCGGTACTCGGCCCGTTTGATGCTGACAGCTATGTCAGCCAGCGCGTGTGGGCGACAGCGGCAGACGGTACTCAGGTGCCGATCAGCCTGGTGGCCAAGCGCGAGGTACTGGGCAGCAGCGCCCCGCTCTACTTGTATGGCTACGGCGCATACGGCGAAAGCCTCGACCCGTGGTTTTCCCACGCGCGCCTGTCGCTGCTCGAACGTGGCTTTGTCTTTGCCATTGCTCATGTGCGCGGCGGCGGCGAACTGGGCGAAGCCTGGTACCGCGCCGGCAAGCTGCAACACAAGCACAATTCATTCAGCGACTTTATTGCCTGCGCCGAACACCTGATCAACAGCGGTTACACCCAGGCCGAACAACTGGTTATCAGCGGCGGCAGCGCCGGCGGCCTGTTGATCGGTGCCGTGCTTAACCAGCGCCCGGAACTGTTCGCTGCGGCCATCGCCGAGGTGCCGTTTGTCGATGTGCTCAACACCATGCAGAACCCCGATCTGCCGCTGACCGTCACCGAATACGACGAATGGGGCGACCCGAGCGAGCCTGAAGTATTCGAGCGAATCAAACGTTATGCGCCCTACGAGAATATCCAGGCTCAGGCTTATCCGGCGGTCCTCGCCGTGGCCGGCTACAACGACAGCCGCGTGCAGTATTGGGAAGCTGCCAAATGGGTGGCCAAGCTGCGGGCGCACAAGACTGACAGCCACCTGTTGCTTTTGAAGACTGATCTGGACGCCGGCCATGGCGGCATGAGCGGGCGCTATCAGGCGCTCAAGGATGTCGCTCTGGAGTACGCCTTTATCTTCAAGGTCCTCGGCCTGCACTGAGGCCGCGAAAAGTGCTCGCACAGCCAAGGAACGGTCACTCGGCAGGCTTTTTCAGCGGTTGTGCATTGCGCTCGCGTTGCTCACGCAACAGCTGCAGGTCTTGATCGCTGCGGTTCTGCGAAGGCTCTAACAAGGATGGCTGCTTAAGCAGCGGCACACTGTTAGCCGGCGCGCTCGGCAGTGGCCGTGGCGCAGCGGGCATGCCATAAGGTTGCGGTGTGGCCGTACCGGGCGCCCCTGTCGCCGGTTCTGGAAGCGGATTGCCAATAGGTTGCTGAGCCAACAACGGCGTACTGGTCAGGGTAGTCAGGGCAACGAGCAAAATGATCGGGCGCATATGGCATCTCCATGAGCAGGTATTCACTTAGGCCACGCGCAAGCGCTTAAGTGCCGAACTGGCAGTTCTCACTGATCGCCGGCAAGGCTAGACTGCGCACACAGGCACAATTCACGAGACTCCCAATGAGCAGCGATAAATCACCCGCCACCGCCAAGCTTGACCGCATCCTTGCTGATGCCCAGCGCTCGCGTGAGGAAGGCTACCGCGACAAAGCGTTAAAAATGTACCCACACGTCTGCGGCCGCTGTGCCCGTGAGTTCGCCGGTAAGCGCCTGAGCGAGTTGACCGTACACCACCGCGACCACAACCATGACAACAACCCGCAGGACGGTTCCAACTGGGAGCTGCTGTGCCTGTTCTGCCATGACAATGAGCATTCGCGCTACACCGATCAGCAGTACTTCAGTGAAGGCTCGCTCAGCACGCCGAAGACGGCTCAGGCCACGCACAACCCCTTTGCTGACCTGGCGGCACGGTTGAAGAGCAAAGAATAGGCCCCAGCCTGACCAGCCCGTATAATCCCCGGCCTTTAATTTTGGTTGCCGCAAGGCACAGAAAAGGCCGGACACGTGGCAAACAAACGATACAGCTGCATCGGGTTGTTCAACCCAAAATCCCCAGAGAACGTCGGTTCGGTCATGCGTGCAGCAGGCTGTTATAGCGCGGCCTCAGTGTTTTACAGCGGCAAACGCTATGCGCGTGCCCGCGACTTTGTCACCGACACCCAGCGCATCTATATGGATATTCCGCTGATCGGCGTTGAAGACCTGCAGCAAATCATTCCGATTGGCTGCACACCGGTCGCAGTGGAACTGGTCGAAGGTGCACGCCCATTGCCGCAGTACACCCACCCCGACCGCGCCATCTACATCTTCGGCCCCGAAGACGGCTCGCTGAGCAAGGAAGTCCTCGATTGGTGTGAGGACGTGATCTACATCCCCACCCAGGGCTGCATGAACCTCGCGGCCACCGTCAATGTGGTGCTCTACGACCGCATGGCCAAGGGCCTCAACACCAAATCCGGATTGGGCCTCAAGTAGTTAGCGCAACAGCTTGCTGTCCAGCACTTCGGAGGCGCCGCCCATAACGTTTTCGCTGATTTCGATAAAGTCTTTGGTAGTGGCTTTATCCAGACGCATCAGGCCGCGGGTGACGTCATCTAACGAGCGCGGCTGGGTGCTGTCTTTAGTGGCCTGGCGGATTTCTCGATCCAGCTCCTGCAGCAACAGAACGGCGCGGGCGGTGACCGGACCGCTGGAGTTGTCGGTACGCAGGCTTTTTACCGGCTTGCTCCAGCCAATCAGCTGTTCGCGAATTTTCTGATAGCGCTCCTCGCTCAAGCCGCCCGCGCGGCGCATCAGCTCGATGGCGTAGTACTCGGCGATGCCTTCGGTGATCCAGTCACTGCGATCGCGGGCGCGAATACGGCTGAACACATGCACAAGTTCATGCACCAGGGAGCTGGTGCCGTTCTCGCTGACCAGCGGACGATCGCTGTGCATGTAATACGAATTGGCGGCCGACAGACCGCCGCGCCACATCGGATCGCCAGCCCCGACAATCAACAGCTTGCCGGGATCACGCGGGAACACGTCCTGAGCGTGTGGCCAGACAAAGGTCAGCAGGGTCATCACGTCCATACGGCGCATGCCCTCACCCACGGGGGCGGCAATTGCTACATCGGTCTCACCCAGTTTGGCGCGGCGCGTACCCACTTTACCGGCGACGATCCAGCCCGTCGGCCGGTCGAACTTGCGCTGCGGATTATCCACCCGGAACTTGTTCTTACCGATACGTGGCCAGCCCGTTTCAACGCTTTTCCAGCCCGTGGGCAGTTCGAATAGCAGGCGCGAGACCAATTCGGTTTTGTCTTCCTGGCGCAGCGTTACTGCCGGCACCAGATCGTCACCACGCAGTAAGGCCCAGTCTTTGGTCATCCGTGCATCGAAGCGGCCTGGGCTGCGTTCGTGGTTGACGCGCACGCGGTAGGTCAGGGTCGATTTACCTTTGGCCGGCTGCCAGGTGCCGAGTTCGGGCTTGTCTTGGGTCCATTGGCCGTCGGCCTTGAAGTCGCTGTAGACGCCCTGCTGACCCAAATTGAACGCCAGGCTAAGCACCGGTGCGCCGTCGGCCAGGGTCAGGCTGACTTCAGCCTGCTCGGTCTCCGGCAGAAAGCGCACGCGATAATCCAAGTCGACCTTCTTCGCCCACAACGGTGTGCTCAGGCTGAGTAAGACGACAGACAACAACACACGGCGAATCAACATGGCAGGCCTCCAGAGGCTGTTCATTGGCGCAGATGAGCTTAGGCAGTGTTACTGACGTGCGGTTCAGCCCGAGCGGAAGATCATGTGGTCTTCCCAGTCTTCTTCGGCCACGCTGTTTTCGCTGAGCATGCGTCCGGCCTGAGAAATTTTCTGTTTGTGCACCTGTTCGGTGTCACCGCAGACCAAGTGATGCCACAGCAGCAGGTCCTTACCTTCGCTCACCAAGCGATAGGCGCAGGTGGGCGGCAGCCACTGAAATTGGTCAGCCTGGGCCGGGGTGAGCTGGATGCAGTCGGCGACGAATTTGCGTCGATTGCTGTAGTCGGTGCAGCGACAGGTGTTTAGGTCGAGCAGTTTGCAGGCGATGCGCGTGTAATACACGCTGCCATCGTCCTCATCCTCAAGCTTTTGCAGGCAACACAGGCCGCAGCCATCGCACAGCGATTCCCACTCGTCCTGATTCAGCTGTTCGAGGGTTTTACGTTTCCAGAAGGGTTCGACTTTGGCGGCCATGGCGAGGGTACGTGAAGAGCGAAAAGGCCGGCAGTCTAGCTGCTTGGCCAGCAGCGGCCAAGGGCGGTATGCCGAATGGAGGGTGGGTTAATAACCGCGGGAAAAATCCACCTGCCCGCGTAGTGCGTTACCGCCCTGCCAGCGCGCCAGGTTGTCGACAAACAACTGCACCAGCAGGCGCGGGTCAGTGGGTGCCGAGCTGTGCCCGGTCAGCAGCAGACGCGGCGCCTCCCAGAACGGATGACCTGCTGGCAGCGGCTCCTCACGACAGACATCAATCACCGCGCCGGCCAGCTGCCTCCGGTGCAGCGCTGCGACCAGATCGGCATCGACCACCGCGACGCCACGTCCGGCATTGATAAACAGCGCAGTGGGTTTGCAGCAGGCAAAAAACGCCCCGTTATAGATATCGCGGGTAGCCGGGGTGTCCGGTAGCAGATTGATCAAGTAGTCGGCCTCGCCCGCCAGTTGCGACAGCTCATCGAGCCCCGCCACCTGGCGAAACGGTGGCAGATGCCGTGACTGGCTGGCGAAGCCGCACAGCTCGATACCGAATGGCGCAAGAAACTGCGCCACGCGCAGGCCAATATCACCCGTGCCGATAATCAAGGCGCGGCGCCCATTAAGGCTGTGCGGTTGGCGATTGTTCCAATGCTGCTCGACCTGCGCTGCCAGCCGAGCCAACAGCTGGCGCTCATGGGCCAGCACGTGACAGAGCACATACTCGGCCATCACCTGACCGAAAATGCCGACGGCGCGGGTCAGCGGATAATTTTTCGGCAAGCCCCTGGCCAGCAGCGGCGTGATACCGGCCCAAGTTGATTGCAGCCACTGCGGCTGAAACCCCTGACGCAGTAACGGTACCAGCAGGTCTGGCTGGCCCAGCCAGACGGCACCGCCGGCGGCATATTCGGC
This sequence comes from Gammaproteobacteria bacterium, assembly GCA_018816095.1. Lineage (GTDB taxonomy): Bacteria > Pseudomonadota > Gammaproteobacteria > Pseudomonadales > Pseudomonadaceae > Aquipseudomonas > Aquipseudomonas spirodelae. The sequence goes on along the minus strand of JAHIWP010000042.1, from coordinate 2,934 downwards.
CAGTGCATCCGGCTGATCACTGCCACGCAATTCAAGCTCGGGGGCTTGCTCGCGCAGCAGCTCGGCATACAGCGCGTGCTCCGCTTCAGCAATTAATACACGCAGTGGGGCCTTCGCAGTCGCATGCATGGCGTTTACATCGGGTCGTTACGGCGCAGCAGTTCATCCGGCAGGTGCTCGATGTACTCGTCTTCCGGCGGTGGCATTTGCAGGTGATAGCCCTGCTCGTCGAGGTTGGCCAGCACCTTGTGGATGTCTTCGCGAGCCAGGACGCGCTCGGGTGTCAGCACCATTTCAAATGCAAGGGCCGGCGGGCCAAACGCCAGCAGCAGGTTTTCTGGTACGCGCTTAAGACCGTCACTGCGCAGCACGTAGAGGTACATCTCGTTCTTGCGTGGGCTTTTGTAGATTGAGCAAATACGTTTCACGCGGACTCTCCGTTTGCAGCCAGGCAATCCAGCAACGCCTGGCCCATCAATTCACGCCGCCAGCCGCGCAGCGACTCCGGCAACTGGTAGGGCCCATTGGGATAGCCGGTTTTTAACAAAGCTTCGAGGGTTTTCTTGCGCAGCATCAGTTCGGGAGCGATGTTCAGGCGCTCACCTTCGCGCTGACCGATAGCCCGCAGCTTCTTCAGCAGTGACGAGACTTCCAGCGGCAACGGCTCAGGCAACGCTTCAGGCCATTCTGCGGCTGGCGTGGCCGCAGCCTGCTTGATCAATTGCAGAATAAATTCACCGTCCTGGCGTACGGTTTTCGGGTGCATGTCCTCAATCCGCGCCAGGGCCACCAGGTTATCCGGCTGAGTACGGGCCAATGGCCACAGCGAATGCTCACGGAGGATGCGGTTACGCGGCTGGTTGCGCTGGCGCGCCTGGACTTCGCGCCAGGTGCATAGCGCTTTGAGTACGGCCAACTGTTGGCGTGAGAGTTTCCAGGCCAATTTGGCTTCGCGATAAGCCAATTCGGGATCAACCTCACGGGTGAGATTGGCGACGAGTTCAGCACCGTCTTCCAGTACCCAGGCATATTTCTCTGCGGACAGTTGATCCTTGAGCCGGGTATACACCTCGGCCAAGTGCACCACGTCTTCGGCCGCATAGCTCACCTGGTTGGCTGATAACGGCCGCTGCAACCAGTCGGAGCGGGTCTCACCTTTGGGCAAATCAATATTCAGCACGGCCTGTACCAGGCGTGAATAGCCCATGGAAAAGCCGAGGTTGAGGTAACCGGCCGCCAGCTGAGTATCGAACAAGGGCGCCGGCAGGCTTCCGGTCAGGCGCAGGAAAACTTCCAGGTCTTCGCTGCAGGCGTGCAGCACCTTGACCACCGCTGGGTCTTGCAGCAAATCGGCAAAAGGGGTCCAGTCGCTGATCAGCAGTGGATCAATCAGGTAGGCCCGCTCGCCTTCGCTAACCTGCAGCAAACCGGCAATCGGGTAAAAGGTGTCGACCCGCATAAACTCGGTATCAACCGCCACAAACGCCAGCGTACGCCAGGTTGCACAATGCTCCGCCAGGCTGGCGTCATCACCAATCCACTGAATATCAATCGCCACACGGCTCTCCCATCAAGAATGCGGCGCAGTATATATCGCCACACCCCATAGCCGGGCATTCACGATGCGCGGTAAAGCGCATAAGCGTTATTCTGCCCGGCGCTTACTTCACTCTTCACTACAGGGAATAACAACAATGAAGAAACTGCTTGGCCTGCTTCTGGCCCTGATCGCGGCCGTGGCGATCTACCTCGTTATCACGCCCAGCCCGATTGACCCGTTAGTCTGGGAGGCGCCGGCCCCTCCGGCGATGACCAGCGTGCTAGAACCCAACGACACATTGATGAAAGCCGAGCTGCTCGGCCGCGGCCTGGTGCATGGCCCGGAAGACACTGCCGTGGACGCCCAAGGCCAGGTCTACAGCGGCTTGCATGACGGCAGAGTCGTGCGGATCACGCTTGATGGCCGCATGGAAACCTTCGCCAACACCCAAGGCAGGCCGTTGGGTATGGATTTTGACGCTGCCGGCAACCTGATCGTGGCTGACGCCTATAAAGGCCTGCTCAGCATCAATGGCCAGGGCAAGATCACCGTGCTGACAACAGAGGCCGAAGGCGTACCCTTCAAGTTCACCGATGACCTGGATATTGCCCGCGACGGCATCATTTATTTCAGCGATGCTTCCTCGCGCTTTGAACAGCCGGACTACCTACTCGACCTGCTCGAAGCCCGCCCCCATGGCCGCCTGCTCAGCTACAACCCAGGCAACGGCGAAACGAAGGTCCTGCTCAAGGATCTGTATTTCGCCAACGGCGTGGCGCTGTCGGCTGATGAAGACTTCGTGCTGGTCAACGAAACCTACCGCTACCGCATCACCCGTTACTGGCTGAGCGGCGACAAGGCCGGAACCCACGATATCTTTATCGACAACCTGCCCGGCCTGCCGGACAACCTGCAGGGCGACCGCAACGGCACCTTCTGGGTGGCCCTGCCAACTCCGCGCAAGGCTGACGCTGACTTCCTGCACCGATATCCATGGCTGAAAACGCAGATGGCCAAGTTGCCGCGTGCACTTTGGCCCAAGGCCGTGCCCTACGGTTTTGCTATCGCCCTCAACGAACAAGGGGAAATCACCCAGAGCCTGCACGACACCAGTGGCACTCACCTGCGCATGGTCACCTCGGTCAAGCCGGTGGGCGACTACCTGTACTTTGGTAGCCTGAATAATGACCGCATCGGCAAGCTGAAAATCCGCTAAACCCTCCGCACAAAAAACCGCGCAACTGCTTAGTCGCGCGGGCTAATGAGATGGTCACCCCCGACACCCTGCGCAGACTAGTCTTTCGTAGGGTGTTTTTATTCCGGAGGCCATCGCCATGAAGTCAGTAGCATTGATCGGTATCGATCTGGGCAAGCATAGTTTCCACCTGCATGCT
>JAHIWP010000005.1 GCA_018816095.1 Gammaproteobacteria bacterium | reverse complement strand
GCGAGCAATGCCGCGCAGGGTGAAGCCTTGAGCTTGACTGAGCTGAATGATCGCGCGCTCTTCAACGCTGAGTTCGGAATAGGACATAGGGGCAGCACCGTACCGGAAAGGTCAGGTGTTGCACTCAGTTTTCGCGGCCGCCCACACTATTAAATATTAACTCGCGCATGTGCCAACCTATAAAACCCACCCCACATGCACTATTTAATTAGTAATTAAACAATAAGAGGCACCCATGGATTTTTACACCTTCCTCATTGCAACTTTGCAACAAAAAGAAGTTATGACCCTGATGCGCCTAGGGGTCATTTACGTTCACCTGATCGCCTGCTGCGTTGCAGTGGGCCTGGTACTAACCAGTGACCTAGCCATGCTCAAGCAATTGTTCAAAGGTCAAGGCGTCAAACAGTGCAACGAACACCTTGAGCACTTGAAGAACGCAGTGGGTCTTTCGCTTATCGTCCTGTGGGTTAGCGGCATCGGCATTATCGCTATGGACGCGTCCAGCGCCGGCCTGCAGTACTTCCTCAACCCCAAGCTACAAGCCAAGATCACCGTTGTGATACTGCTGACCATTAACGGCATGGTGCTACACAATACCGTGCTGCCGGCTCTGCAGCAGGCCGGTTCGCTACTCAAGCTACCATTGAGCATGCGCAACCTGGCGATCTTTACCGGCGCGCTGTCGGGGGTGTCTTGGTTCTACGCCGCCCTGCTCGGCGTGGGTCACCCGCTCGCGTGGAAATACTCGCTGAGCGAACTCATGACGGCTTACCCGCTGATGATCGTCGGCGCTACGCTAGCCATGCTGAGCCTAACCAAGTGGTCGATAGACCGCAGCGATGCGCATCACCAAAGTTGGTTGCAGAACAACTTCGCCCTGAGCATGCGTTAATTTAAAACGCAGGAACAGGGATGTTCACCACACAACACTAATAGCCGTTACAACAACTGATTCTTTATCACCCATCTCTCGACCACCTCTCCCGCTTAATCTCGCCGGCACGTTAGCTGTGCAAACTCATACTGCGCATAATTACGCCCACAATTCATCAAGGTCATATTGGCCGACCATGATTTAACTCGGGTAAGGCTTTTACCTCGCTGTTTATTTCCATAACCATCACGCCCCTGGGCGCATATTGCTCCCAGGGATTTTCATTCCCCCCTGACCGCTTCAGGCCACCCGGATACTCTTCAACAGGTTCACCTCTAGGGGCCGCCACAAAGCGCTCGCATTGGGGCCACCATGGCTAGAAGTGCGCGCCTTTAGCCGCCTTTTCCAACAGCAACGCCGGCGGCAGGAAGCGCTCGCCGTACTGCTCAGCCAGGTACTCGGCGCGGGCGACAAAGTCCTGCACGCCATACTGGTTGATAAACTGCAGCGCACCGCCGGTCCAGGCGGCAAAGCCGATGCCGAAGATCGAACCGATATTGGCGTCAGCAACCGATTTGAGTACGCCCTCTTCCACGCAGCGCACGGTTTCGATGGCCTGGATAAACAGGATGCGATCACGCACGTCGATCTGCGAGATCTGCGCATCGCGCTTCTCAAAGCGCGCCTTGAGTTCCGGCCACAGGTGCTTCTTGCCGCCCGCAGGGTAATCGTAGAAGCCAGCGCCTGCCGCCTTGCCCGGCCGTTTGTACTCGTTGAGCATCATGTCGATCACCGCAAAGGCCGGATGATCGGGGATTTGCTTACCCTCTGCGGCCAGATCCTTGATGGTTTGCTGACGAATATGGTTCATCAGGCTCATCGACACTTCATCGCTGATCGCCAACGGGCCGACCGGCATGCCGGCCTTGCGTGCTTCGTTCTCGATCATCGCCGCACTCACGCCCTCGCCAAGCATGGCCAAGCCTTCATTAGTAAAGGTGCCGAACACCCGCGAGGTGAAGAAGCCGCGGCTGTCGTTAACCACGATCGGAGTCTTCTTGATCTGCATGACGTAGTCAAAGCCACGCGCCAAGGTTTCGTCGCTGGTCTGCTCGCCTTTGATGATTTCCACCAGCGGCATCTTGTCCACCGGGCTGAAGAAATGCAGACCAATAAACTTGTCTTGGTTCTGTACCGCAGTGGCCAGACCGGTGATCGGCAGAGTCGAGGTATTGGAGGCGATCACCGCGTCGCTCAACGCCGCACGCTCGGCCGCGGCGGTGACATTGGCTTTGAGGTCACGGTCCTCGAACACCGCTTCGATGATCAGATCGCAGCCGTCGAAGTCGGCATCGCTGACCGTCGGTTTGATTCGCGCCAGGATGCCATCGCGCTTCTCGGCGCTCATCTGACCACGACCGACCTTTTTCTCCAGCAGTTTGGCCGAGTAGGCCTTACCCTTCTCGGCCGCTTCGATGGAGATGTCCTTGAGCACCACCTCGATCCCGGCAACCGCTGACACATAGGCAATGCCGGCGCCCATCATGCCAGCGCCGAGCACGCCAACCTTCTTGGTCACGTAGGGCGCGAAGCCTTGCGGGCGCGAGCCGCCGGCGTTGATTTCATTGAGCTGGAACCAGAAGGTGCCAATCATGTTCTTCGCCACCTGGCCGGTGGTCAGCTCAGTGAAGTAGCGCGCCTCAATGATCTGCGCAGTATCGAAATCGACCTGGGCACCCTCGACGGCGGCGCACATGATTTTCTCCGGCGCGGGGAAGCAACCCTTGGTTTTATCGCGCAGCACGCTCGGTGCAATGGCCAGCATCTGCGCCACGTTCGGGCTCGACGGCGTACCCCCCGGAATCTTGTAACCAGCCACATCCCAAGGCTGCTTGGGCGCCGGGTTGGCCGCAATCCAGGCGCGGGCCTTGGCCAGCAGATCATCCTTGTCGGAAGCCAACTCATGAATCAAACCCGCTTTAAGCGCGGCCTCCGGACGAACCTTCTTACCTTCGGCCAAATACGGCAGAGCTTTTTCCAGGCCGAGCAGGCGCACCATACGCACCACCCCGCCACCGCCCGGCAGCAGGCCAAGTGTCACTTCCGGCAGGCCCAGTTGCACACTGGAGCTGTCCAGGGCGATACGGTGGTGGCAGGCCAGGGCAATTTCCCAGCCACCGCCCAGAGCCGCACCATTGATCGCCGCGACCACCGGTTTGCCGAGGGTTTCCAGGCGGCGCAGTTGGCCTTTGATGTTGAGGATCATGCCGTAGAAGGCTTGCGCGTCAGCCTTGGTGACTTTGATCAGCTCCCCCAAGTCGCCGCCGGCAAAAAAAGTCTTCTTCGCCGAAGTGACAATCACCCCAGCGATGGAGTCCTTCTCAGCTTCCAGGCGCTCGACGATCTTGCCCATGGCCTCGCGGTACACCGCGTTCATGGTGTTGGCGCTCTGGCCGGGCATGTCCATGGTCAGAACGACGATATTGTCCTGGCCTTTTTCGTAACGGATGGCGTCAGTCATTTTTCTTATCTCCACCTCAAACTCTTTCAATAATCGTGGCAATGCCCATACCGCCGCCCACGCATAAGGTGGCAAGGCCATAGCGCAGCTGGCGCTTCTCCAACTCGTCGAGCAGGGTGCCTAGGATGGCGCAACCGGTGGCACCCAGCGGGTGGCCCATGGCGATGGAGCCGCCGTTGACGTTGACCTTGTCTTCGCTGACGCCCATCTCTTTCATAAACTTCATCACCACCGAAGCGAACGCTTCGTTGACTTCAAACAGGTCGATATCAGCAATGTTCAGCCCGGCCTTGGCCAACGCCTTGCGCGTGGCCGGCGCTGGGCCGGTGAGCATGATGGTCGGATCGGTACTGGTTACGGCGGTGGCGACGATGCGCGCGCGCGGCTTCAAACCCAGTTCCTTGCCCTTGGCAGCACTGCCGATAAGCATCAGGGCCGAACCGTCAACGATGCCGGAGCTGTTACCTGGGGTGTGTACGTGGTTGATCTGTTCAACATGGCTGTAAACACGCAGCGCGGTGCTGTCGAAGCCCATCTGGCCCATCATCTCGAAGCTCGGCTTGAGCTTGCCCAGGCCCTCAAGGGTGGATTCGCCACGGATAAATTCGTCGTGGTCGAGCAGGACGATGCCGTTCTGGTCGGCCACCGGAATCAGCGACTTGTTGAACGAACCGTCCTTGCTGGCGCGAGCGGCCTTCTGCTGCGAGCGCAGGGCAAAGCTGTCGACGTCCGTGCGGCTGAAACCTTCCAAAGTGGCGATCAGATCGGCGCCAATACCCTGCGGGGTGAAATGAGTGTGCATATTGGTCGCCGGGTCCATCACCCAGGCACCGCCGTCGGAGCCCATGGGGATGCGCGACATCGACTCGACGCCGCCGACCACCACCAAGTCCTCAAAGCCGGAACGCACCTTCATCGCGCCAAGGTTGACTGCCTCAAGGCCTGAGGCGCAGAAACGGTTGAGCTGCACGCCCGACACACTGACATCCCAATCGGCGACCATGGCGGCCGTCTTGGCGATGTCCGCACCCTGATCACCCACCGGCGTCACGCAGCCGAGCACGATGTCGTCGACCTGGCTGGTATCGAGGTTATTGCGCGCTTGCAGCGCCTTGAGCAGGCCGGCGACCAAGTCGACCGGCTTAACGCTGTACAGCGCGCCGTCCTTCTTACCCTTGCCGCGGGGCGTGCGCACGGCATCGAAAATAAATGCTTCGGTCATGGCGTCCTCAGACCTCCAATGGAGGGTGGCTGATGGCGCAGGTGTTACCCGCGCCTATTTTTGTTGAGTGCAGTCACCATACGCCGCGCGCAGACAGGCTCAATGACCGAAGCGCTCAGGGCTATTGACCGCTCAGCTCAGACCAACGGTCAATTGCTGAGCGAATGGGCAAAACAGCGTCTAACTCAAGGCTCGAATGCGGGTGGCAGCACTACGGTCATAACCACCAGCACCTAACCCACCGGCCTTAGTAATCAAGGCGTCTATGGCAAGTGCTTAGGCGCCCCTACAGTTGAATCAAGCCGCCTGAAATGCAGTGCAGGCGGTTGAAGGCATCGTCGCCGGGTTTTGCCGGGACGGTTTTAATGCTCAACATGAGGTGAGGCGTCGCACCCGCACAATTAGCAGGCCAGCGACTACCCGCCGCAAAAAAAAACAAGGCCAATCGCCATGTTCAATCCCGTGAAGATGCGCCAAGCAGGCATGATCGTTTTTGCCACCACCGTGATTCTGATCCTTCCCAACCTGACCCGTTTGATTAGTTAACGCTGGAAATCGCACCGCTTCATTGCCTGTTATTGAAGCGCGGTCAGCCACTCGTGTGCTGCCCTGCCCGCCACAGTGGAGTGCGCTGGCAGGGCAGCACAATCGCCGCAAAGCGGGAAGATCAGCGCCTGTGCTAGGGTGACCGCAATCACCCCAAGGAGCACACCATGCGTCGCCTACTCGCCACTCTCTGCCTGCTAATTAGCCTACCGCTTATGGCCGGCGAAGCTGAACTCAATGCCGCCGTCACCGCCCTGCAATCCCCCGACACGCTGCTTATTGATGTACGCACGGCCGAAGAATTCGCCGCCGGTGCTTTGCCAAACGCCGAACGCATGGGCCATGAACAGATCGCCAGCCAGATCAGCGCCCTCGCCCCGGACAAAGACACCCCAATCGTCCTCTACTGCCAAAGCGGTCGTCGCTCCGGCATTGCCGAAGAAAGCCTGCGCGCCATGGGCTACAGCAACCTGATCAACGCCGGCGGCTATGAGGAGCTTAAATTCGCCCTGGAGTCTCAGGATTGAACACCCGCATCGCCTGCATTGCCCTGCTCAGCCTGCTGCCCTTTAGCCAGCTGCACGCCGCCGAACTGACCCTGGAGTTAGGCAACGGCAGCCAGCGCCTGAGCACCGCCCAACTGCTCGCCCACCCACAGACGCAAAGCGTCGAGATCGACAACGACGTCAGTTACAAACGCCGTATGCACTACCGCGCCGTGCCGCTGACAGCGCTGCTGAAAGGCGTGCAACCGGGTGATCACCTGCAACTGGTGGCCAGCGACGGCTTTGCCGCCGAGCTGTCTGCTGCGCCTGTGCTGAGCAAAACCGGCAGCCAAGCCTGGCTGGCTATTGAAGACCCGGCGCAACCCTGGCCGCCCCTGGGTAAAGGCAAATCCAGCGCCGGGCCGTTTTACCTAGTCTGGCAAAACCCAGCCGCCAGCCAGATAAGCCCGGAACAGTGGCCGTTCCAATTGGCCGCCATTCGCAAATTAGCCCCGGTGGCGCAACGCTTTCCGCAACTGCTGCCAGCGGCAGACGCCAGCCCGGCGGTGCAGGCGGGTTTTGCCCAGTACCAGAAGAACTGTATGGCATGCCATCGCCTGAACGGTGCCGGCGACTCGCAATTCGGCCCCGACCTGAATATTCCGCATAACCCGACCGAGTATTTCAGCGGCGACTTTCTAACCCGCTACATCCGCGACCCACAGAGTTTGCGCCGCTGGCCGCAAGGCAAGATGCCGGGGTTTGCGGTTGAGGTTTTGAGTGACAAGGCGCTGGGCGAGTTGGTTGAGTATTTGGGGCATATGGTCGGGAGGAAAGTGAAGCCTTGATGGCTTCATGGAGAGCCGCGAACACTTTGCTTATTCATTAGCACTGTTTCACAAAACATCTTGGTCGACTGAACCTACGCTTTCGCCTTTACGGCGAGTTACTTTCTCTTGCTTCGCACAAGAGAAAGTAACCAAAGAGAATGCGCCCCTGCATCCGGGGGCCGGCGTACATGGACCGTCCCTGGCCCATTACGCCTCTCGCCGCATCCATGCGGCTCGTCCCCCTACGCAACACCTCCACTCGGCCTCCTGACGGGGATTTTGCGCGCGCATCTGAGATATGTGTTTAGAAACCGAAATGCTTAAAACCCTTGGCCGTAGGATGGGTTGAGCAACGCGATACCCATCAAACCGCAGTGGTGGCAGGCGTTGCTTTTGATTCAGCCACACAAAACGTGCAGACGACGCCAAACGCCCCTTCAAGAGGGTGAACAGAATCGTTGTGGATGGCGTTGAGCGGCATGGATGCCGCGAGAGCCGCGATGGGCCAGGGATGGCCCTTCGTCGGTGGGCCGCATCCGGGCGGGCCCCTAGAGCAACGATGGCGTGAACGAACCCTGCCGCAGGCAGGGCCGGATGTTGGGGCAAGCGTTTTTGGTTACTTTTTCCGCGACTGGATAAAGAGACTCGCTCGTAAGGGGCGAAACCAAAATCAGAAATCACCACGCTAATGAACTTGTCGCAGTACCTGAAAAGAAAGCACCAGAAGCAGCAAAGCTCGCGGCTAAAGCCCCTCCTACAAAACTGGCGTTAAGCAGCAACGCGTGGATGGACCGAGTCGCGCTGCGCTGCATCTATCACACCAGCAGCATGGGTATCGCTGTGCTCAACCCATCCTACGGACTAAGGGACTAGAAGAGCCCACAGCCACAACCGCGACCACCGCTCGGTGGGTTACGTGGCGCTCATGCTCCGAGTTGGACAGCCAATCTCGGATCCAGCGCCACTAACCCACCCTACGAAGCCAACGCCACGCCTTTACTGCTGTTGCACGTGCAGCAACGGCGCTACATCAACCTGTGCGTGCATTTGCTCGATGCCGCCACCGCGGCGCATGCCGCGGACCGGGCAGGCGTCCAGATAATCCAGGCCCACGGCCAACTTCAAATGCCGCTCTGGCTTGGCCAGGCAGTTGGTTACGTCAAAGCTGTACCAGGCGCCATCCAGCCAGGCTTCGGCCCAAGCGTGGCTGGCCAGGTGGTCTTCGCTGTCGGTAAACAGATAACCCGACACATAACGCGCCGGAACACCCAGGCTGCGCGCGCAGGCGAGAAAAGCGTGGGCGTGGTCCTGGCAGACGCCCCTGCCGCCGGCGAAGGCCTCGCTGGCGCTGGTTTCCACGGCGGTAGTACCGGGCTGGTAGCTGATGTGCGCATTCAGCGCGTACATCAGGTCGATCAGGCCGCTGCGGTCAGCGCGGCTGTGGCTTTGCAGCTGGACGAACTCGCGCAGGGCGGCATCGGCTTCGGTCAGGCGGGTAAAGCGCAGAAACGGCCAGGCCGACTGGCTTTCGTGCTCGGCTTCGCGCGACTCGTCTATTTCGACCTGGCCACGGGCACCGATGACGATGGACTCGTGCGGTTCATCCAGGGTCAGCACGTGCAGGATGTTGCCGTAGGGGTCGATCTGCGCACGCACCGGGCGCGGCAAACTTAATGCCCAGCTGATTACGTGCTGGCGCTCACTGTCGTGTGGGGTCATGCGCAAATACTGGATGCTGTTGCGTACCTGATCTTCATAGCGATAGGTAGTGTCGTGGCTGATTGACAGTCTCATGCGACCTCCAGGTAGGAGCTTTGGATGGCTTGACCTAACTGGCGAACCAGCAGGATGAAATCGGTGAGCCAGGCGTGCAGGCCCTCGTCGAGCACTTCTTCGATGCTGGTGTAACGCAGCCGTGCTTCCAGTTCGGCGGCCAGGCGCTGGGCTGGGCGGCCGTTGTCGCCGGGCAGGCTGGCGAGCATCAGGTTGAGCTCGTCCATGCAGGCGCGCAGCGAGCGCGGTATGTCGGCGCGCAGCAGCAACAATTCGGAGACTTTGCGCGTATCGGGCGAGCCACGGTAGATCTCGGCAAACGCCTCGAATGACGACAAGGCGCGTAGCAGCGCGGTCCACTGGTAGTAGCTGCGGGCTGGGCGACCGTCGATTTCGTCGATGTCTTCGCCGAGCATTTCATAGCGCGCATCGATCAGGCGCAGGGTGTTATCGGCGCGTTCGATAAAGGTGCCGAGGCGGATAAAACGGTACGGGTCGCCACGCATAATCGTGCCGAAAGTGGCGCCACGGAACAGGTGCGAGCGCTCCTTGACCCACTCACAGAAGCGGCTGATGCCATATCGGCCCAGGCCCTGTTCGGCAATGCCGCGAATCTCCAGCCAGGTGGCGTTGATGTTCTCCCACATGTCGGCGGTGATCCGTCCGCGCACGGCGTGGGCGTTGCTGCGGGCGGCCTGCAGGCAGCAGTAAATGCTCGCCGGATTGCTCGCATCCAAGGCGAAGAAATTCAGCATGCGCTCGGCATCCATCGGGCCATGGCGCGTCAGGTATTCATCCAGGGTGCCGGTAATCAGCAGCGGCAGGGCCAGCTCTTCCAAGCCGTCGCCGCGACCGTCTTGCGGCATCAACGATAGCGAGTAGCTGACATCCAGCATGCGCGCCAGGTTCTCCGCACGCTCTAGGTAGCGCGACATCCAGTACAGGTCAGAGGCCGTTCGACTCAGCATGATGAATCCTCCACGACCCAGGTGTCTTTGGTACCGCCCCCTTGGGACGAATTGACCACCAGCGAGCCTTCGCGCAGCGCCACGCGGGTCAGGCCGCCGGGGACGATGCGGGTTTCCTTGCCCGACAGCACGAACGGACGCAGGTCGATATGCCGCGGTGCAATACCGCGCTCAACAAAGGTCGGGCAGGTCGACAGGCACAGAGTCGGCTGGGCGATATAGGCTTCTGGGCGGGCGATCAGCCGCGTGCGGAATTCTGCGATCTCAGCCTTGCTGGCCGCCGGACCCACCAACATGCCGTAGCCGCCGGAACCCTGGGTTTCCTTGACCACCAACTGTTCGAGATTGGCCAGCACGTGGGACAGCTCGGCCGGTTTGCGGCACTGAAAGGTCGGCACGTTTTTTAGGATCGGCTCTTCACTCAGGTAGAAACGGATCATGTCGTCGACATAGGGGTAGACCGATTTATCGTCCGCCACGCCGGTGCCGACGGCATTGGCCAGCACCACGTTGCCGCTGCGGTAACAGGCCAGTAAGCCGGGCACACCGAGCATGGAGCCCGGGTTGAACGCCAGTGGGTCGAGGAAGGCATCGTCGAGGCGGCGGTAGATCACATCCACCTGGACGGCCCCGGAGGTGGTGCGCATAAAGAGCTTGTCGTCGCGCACAAACAGGTCAGCGCCCTCGACCAACTCCACGCCCATCTCACGGGAAAGGAAGGCATGCTCAAAGTACGTGCTGTTAAAGCGCCCCGGCGTCAGCACCACGACATTGGGGTTATCCAGCGGGCTGGAGGATTTAAGCGTATCGAGGAGCAAGTTGGGGTAGTGATCGACCGGCGCCACGCGCTGGGCAGCGAACAGCTCGGGGAACAGACGCATCATCATCTTGCGGTCTTCGAGCATGTAGCTGACGCCGCTGGGGGTGCGCAGGTTGTCTTCCAGCACGTAGTAGCTGCCGTCGCCATCACGCACCAGATCGACCCCGGCGATGTGTGCGTATAGGTCGCGGTGCAGGTTGAGACCCTGCATGGCGATCTGGTAACCCTCGTTGGCCAGCACCTGCTCGGCCGGCACGATGCCAGCCTTGATGATGCGCTGGTCGTGGTAGAGGTCGCCAAGGAACATATTCAGCGCCTGCACGCGCTGGATGCAGCCGCGTTCGACCATGCGCCATTCGCTGGCCGGAATACTGCGCGGGATGATATCGAATGGAATCAGGCGCTCGGTGCCCTGATCATCGCCATACAGGGTGAAGGTGATCCCCGCGCGGTGGAACAGCAGGTCAGCTTCACGGCGGCGCTGGGCCAGCAGTTCCTCCGGGGTGTCCGCCAGCCAACGGGAAAAGGCCTGATAGTGCGGGCGGACTGCACCACTCGCGTCGTACATCTCATCATAAAAGGTGCGGCCCATGCCGTACTCCTTGTCAGCCGGTCATGGAGTCAACACTGCAAAGCCCGCGCCACTAGTTAAATAGCTTAAATTTCAATAGGTTAAATAATGTCTGCGATCATTACGCACCAAGATGAGACGCGTCACTGGCTTGCCCATGACAGGCCGCGCCATTTTATGGCGGCGACCTACAAACCGGCCAAATGCAGCCAGTGACGATAGAAGCCTTCGGCCACGCGATTCAGTTCAGCGATCTTAGCTGGCAGGTCTTCAAGCATCTGCGCCCTGCTCTGCTGGCTTGGCTGGGTGTCATCTAGCAGGTGGTGCCAATCGTCTAGCCATTGGCGCACTAAAGCTTCGTCCATTTCCGGGTGGCCTTGCAGGGCCAGCACTTTATCGCCCCAGGCAAACGCCTGATTGCTGCACCAGGGGCTGCTGAGCAACGGCTGCGCACCGGCCGGGATGGCGAAACTGTCGCCATGCCACTGAAACACCGTAAAGCTGTCGGGTAAGTGCGCCAGCCACGGGCTAGGTGCGGCCTGATCGAGCCGCCTCAGCGGCTGCCAGCCACTTTCGGTAAAGGGCATGCGCTGGATTTGCGCGCCCAACGCTTTGGCCAGCAACTGGCCGCCCAGGCAGTGACCGATCAGCGGGATATCGCGGCGGATTAAATGCTGCAACGCCGCCACTTCTGTGGCGATCCAGGGCAGTGGGTCATTCACGCTCATCGGCCCACCCATAATAGCCACGGCTTTGGGACGGTCAAGGTCGATGCCCTCCAGTTCACCAAGATCAGCACGTAACACCGTAAAGGCATGGCCAGCCTGCTCCAGCACCTTGCCGAGGTGGGCCGGTGGGCAGTAATCAACATGGGTAAAAATCAGGATATCGGTCATGGGCCAAGTCTGCAGCAAAGCGCAGGCTGGGGTCGAGGAGCGATTGGTTGAGGCGTGAGTTAGCGAAGTAGAATCGAGTAGGAGGCGGATTCACATCCGCCGTCCTCTCACACCACCGTACGTACGGTTCCGTATACGGCGGTTCAGGTTATGCGGCTAAGCCGGTTGATCGTATCCAGTATTGAGACCAGCCCCAGGCGATCCCATAG
>JAHIWP010000041.1 GCA_018816095.1 Gammaproteobacteria bacterium | reverse complement strand
AGGCATCGTTTGCCGCGCCAGTGCTGTTATCAGTGTTGGCAATCGGGTCATCGTTGACCGGTGTCACACCAATGTTAACGGTGGCGGTGGCGGAGCCACCGTTACCGTCGCTGGTGGTGTAAGTGAAGCTGGCCGGGCCGCTGTTTGTGATGAACGTATATGACCGAGTAGTGCCCAATCAGGCCGAAGCGACCCTGTGGGTGTTGGCAATTGGCATCACCGGGGTGTTTTGCTTCGACTTGTTGCTGAAAACCTTGCGCGGTCTGTGTCTGGATTTGGCGGGCAAGAAGACTGACTTGATTATCTCCGCCACGTTGTTCGAACGCATCGTTGGGATGGCCATGAAGTTCCGTCCTGCGCGGGTTGGTAGCTTTGCGCAGAACATCCATGAGTTTCAAAGCCTGCGCGATTTTCTTGCCTCGCTGACCCTGGCCAGCGTGATTGACCTGCCGTTTACCCTGTTGATTCTCGCCGTGATCGCCATGATTGGCGGGCATTTGGTTTGGATTCCGGTGCTCGCTTTTCCGCTGGTGGCGCTGATTGGCTGGACGCTGCAACGCCCGCTGGCCGAGACCATGCAGCGCACCATGGCTCTAGCCGGTGAGCGTCAGTCGAGTCTGATCGAGAGCCTGGCGGGGTTGGATGCGGTCAAGGTGAATAACGCCGAGAGTGAACGCCAATACCTGTGGGAGCAGACCATCGGCACCCTCAGTCGTCTGGAGTTGCGCGCGCGCATGCTCTCAAGCCTGGCGATGAACGCCACCATGCTGTTACAGCAATTGGCGGGTGTGGTGGTGATCGTGCTCGGGGTGTACCAGATTATCGACGGCAACCTGAGCATGGGTGGGCTAATTGCGTGCTACATGCTCAGTAGCCGTGCGCTGGGCCCGCTGACGCAGATTTCCGGTTTGCTCACGCGTTATCAGCAAGCCAGGATCACACTCGATTCAGTCAATCAGATGATGGAGTTGCCGCAGGAGCGTCAGGCCGATGAGCGGCCGCTCAAGCGCCAATCGCTGCAAGGTGCCATCGAGTTTCGGCAGCTGGACTTCCATTACCCGGATCAGCAGCAGGCTGCTTTGCAGGGCATCAACCTGATCGTTCGCCCCGGTGAGAAAATTGGCATTATCGGCCGCAGTGGGTCGGGCAAAAGTTCGCTGGCCAAGCTGATTGTCGGTCTGTATCAGCCGGATGCTGGCAGCTTGCTGGTTGACGGTATTGACGTACGCCAACTGGATGTCAGCGACTTGCGGCATAACATCGGTTATGTGCCACAAGACATTCAGCTGTTCAGCGGCACCTTGCGTGACAACCTGGTGTCCGGCGCGCGCTATGTGGAAGACGAGCTGGTGTTGCAGGCCGCTGAGTTGGCTGGCGTGCATGAGTTCGTTCGCCTGCACCCGAAAGGCTATGAGCTGCAGGTGGGGGAGCGCGGCCAGAACCTCTCCGGTGGCCAGCGGCAGAACGTTGCCTTGGCGCGTGCGTTGCTGCTTGACCCACCAATTCTGCTGCTTGATGAACCCACCAGCGCCATGGATAACACCGGCGAAGAGCGCCTCAAGCAGCGTTTGTCTGCGGTGATTAGCACTAAAACCCTACTGCTGGTCACGCACCGTGCGTCGATGCTCAGCCTGGTCGACCGGCTGATCATTGTTGATCGAGGACAAATCATCGCCGATGGGCCAAAAAGCAGCGTGATGGAAGCGTTGAAGAAGGGGCAGATCAGTGTCAGCTAAAGTGCCCGAGAAAAAGAGCCTGCGTCAGGCCGTTGCCGCCTATTTTGGCAGTGACGATGAGCTGGGCGATGAACCGCTGCCAGAGGTCAATAAAGCGTTGATCGAGGATGCGCCAAGAGTGGTGCGCCTGACCATTTGGGGGCTGATTGCCTTTGTGGTGTTCTGCTTGCTGTGGGCTAATTTCGCCGTGGTTGATGAAGTAACCCGCGGTGATGGCAAGGCGATTCCGTCCTCGCGGCTGCAGAAAATCCAGAACCTGGAAGGCGGAATCGTCGCTGAGCTGTTTGTCCGAGAGGGGCAGATCGTCAATGCGGGTGACCCGCTGTTGCGCCTCGATGACACCCGCTTTGCCTCCAATGTTGGTGAAACAGAGGCCGACCGTCTGGCCCTGCTGCTGCGGGTTGAGCGTCTGAGCGCCGAAGTGCAGGACCGCGAGCTGGTGGTGGCCGATGAGGTGCGCGAAAAGGCGCCGAGGCAGGCGGATAACGAGATTCAGCTGTTCAACAGTCGCAAGCAGCAATTGCTCGATGAAGTGGCTGGCCTGGAAGAGCAGTTGATTCAGCGCCAACAGGAATTGCGCGAGTTTGCCTCCAAACAGGGGCAGTTCCGCAACAGCCTCAGCCTGCTGCGTCAGGAAATACGTATGTCTGAACCGCTGGTGGCCGAGGGCGCGATTTCCCAAGTGGAGGTGTTGCGCCTCAAGCGTGCCGAAGTGGAGGCACGTGGCCAGCTGGAGGCCACTACTCTGGCCATACCGCGCGCCGAGTCGGCGATCAAGGAAGTCGAGCGCAAGATCGATGAAACCCGTGGGCGCTTCCGCAGCGATGCGCTGACTCAGCTCAACGAGGCGCGCACCGAACTGAGCAAAATTCAGTCAACCGGTAAGGCGCTGGAAGATCGGGTCAACCGCACCCTGGTGATTTCGCCGGTACGCGGCATCGTCAAACAGCTGTTGGTCACCACCATCGGTGGGGTGATTCAGCCGGGTAGCGACCTGGTGGAGATCGTGCCGTTGGGTGAGAACCTGCTGGTTGAGGCGCGGATCCGCCCGCAAGACATTGCCTTCCTGCATCCGGGGCAGGAGGCGGTGGTCAAGTTCACTGCCTATGACTACACCATCTATGGCGGACTCAAGGCTGAGCTGGAGCAGATTGGTGCAGATACGGTAACCGACGATGACGGCAACAGCTTTTACGTGATCAAACTGCGTACCAACAAAAGCCATTTGGGCAGCGAAGAACATCCGTTGTTGATTATTCCTGGCATGGTCGCTTCGGTGGATATCATCACCGGTAAGAAAAGTGTGCTCAGTTACCTGCTCAAGCCGATTATCCGTGCTCGCGCCGAGGCATTGCGCGAACGTTGAGTGGTTGAAGGTCCGCATAGAAAAGCCGCAGTTATCTGCGGCTTTTTGCTGTCTGGGGTGTGCGCGAGCAGCGCTTAGCGACGCGCTTTGGCTGCGATCAATCGGGCGCTTCCGCGCTATGACGGATGAGCCTGCTGTCGTGCGCTTGCGGCTGCTTTAAGGCTACAAACGTCTCACGCTTACTCGATAAACAACTGCTGCACCACCGAGAAGTCCTGCTTGCCTTTGCCCTGCTTGAGCAGCAGCCGATAGAGCTGCAAGGCCAGCGCGCCCATGGGGGTGCTGCTGCCGCTGGCTTGGGCGGCTTCCTGGGCCAGGCCGAGGTCTTTGGCCATCAGTTCGGCCATAAAGCCGCCGCTGTAGCCTTTGGAGGCGGGGGCGTTTTCCATGACGCCGGGCCAGGGGTTGTACTTCTCCAGCGTCCAGTTGCCGCCTGAGCTCTGGCGCATGATCTCGGCCAGCACCGCGGGTTCAAGGCCGTTGGCTACGCCCATGGCCATGGCCTCGGCCGTGGCGATCATCTGCACGGCGAGCACTTGGTTGTTGCACACCTTGGCGACTTGGCCCGCACCGGCGGGGCCAGCGTGGAAGATATTCTTGCCCATGGCGTCGAAAATCGAGCGGGCTTTTTCTAGGGTTTCTGCTGCGCCGCCGATCATAAAGGTTAGGGTGCCCGCCGCCGCGCCAGCGGTGCCGCCGGAGACGGGGGCGTCGAGCAGTTCGATACCGCGCGCCTGCGCGGCTTGGTGCACCTTGCGCGCAGACTCCGGGGCAATGGTTGAGCATTCCAGCACCAGGCTGCCGGGCTTGAGCGCCGCCAGCAGGCCGTTATCACCCAGGTACAGACCTTCAACATGACGGCTGGCCGGCAGCATGCTCACCAGCACATCGGCATTCTGCACCGCCTCCAGCGCGCTGCTGGCAGGGAGGGCGCCATCCTTGGCTAAATCCTCAACGGCAGCTTGCAGCAGGTCGAAGACGCTCAGATTGAAGCCTGCCTTGAGCAGATTGCGCGCCATGGGCAGGCCCATGTGACCGAGGCCGATAAAAGCGATTGTTGTCATTGTTATTCTCCTGCCGCGCTGAATAGGTTGTCGTTGCCGGGTTATAGGTCTAGCAGCGGATGAGCGCCGTCCCACACTGGCTCGAAGTGCGCTTCGATCACCTCGACAGGAATGCTCGCCACATCCGGCCAGTGCCAGCGCGGCGCATGGTCTTTGTCAATCAGCCGCGCGCGCACGCCTTCGGGGAATTCCGGGTGGCGGCAGCAGTTCAGGCTGATGGCGTATTCCATGCGGAATACCTCGGCCAGTGACAGGTGCTTGGCGCGCTTAATTTGCTCCCACACCAGGTGCCCAGTCAGCGGGCAACCGCCGGTCAGGGTTTTGCCGGCGCGGGCCAGCAGCGGGTCGTGATCGTTTTGCAGTTCGCTGATCGCTTGCCAGGCATGCGGCAGGTCGGCGCTGTCGAGCAGTGCATCGATGCGCGCGCGGCGCGGCAGCCACTGCGCTTCCGGCAGTTCAGCAAGGGCTTGGTTTTCCAGCGCCTTGAGCAGGCTGTGCAGTTGTTGCGCGCTTTGTTCTTGCCAATTGAGCTGGGCCAGGCCATCGAGCAGGTCGTCTTGCTGGCTGTCGAGCAATATGCGGTCGGCCAGGTTCAGATCCAGTGCGTCACGGGCGTTGATGCTGCTGGCGGTCAGACCGAGGAACAGCCCGAGTTTGCCTGGCAGGCGGGCGAGGAACCAGCTGCCACCCACGTCTGGGTACAGACCGATGTTTACTTCCGGCATGCCCAAACGGCTGCCTGGGGTGACGATGCGAATGCCTGCACCTTGCATCAGGCCCATACCGCCGCCCAATACATGGCCGTGGGCCCAGCAGATAAAGGGTTTCGGATAGGTGTGGATGCGGTGGTCGAGGCGGTATTCGTCGGCAAAGAAGCGTCGCGCCAGGGGCGGGATTTCGCCCGGGTGTTCGCGGCATTGTTGCGCCAGCTGCACCACGTCGCCGCCGGCGCAAAACGCCTTAGGGCCATTGCCACGCAACAGTACACAGGCAATGCTCGGGTCTTCGGCCCAGGCTTTGAGCTGGGCATCCAGCGCTTCGATCATCGGCAGTGACAGGGCATTCAGGCTTTTCTCGGCATCCAGGCTGGCGATGCCGATGCGGTAACCGTGTTGCGCCGGGCGTTCTTCGAATTGCACGTTCATCATGTGTTCCTGCTGCACGGGGCTGCTTGTTCAGCTCAGCCGGCTTAATAGGTTTGTCGGAGGGGCTGTAATCGCGGCTAAAGCCCCTTCCATGAGCGGATTATTTATTGCGCCACTGCGGGTCGCGTTTTTCCAAGAAGGCGTTGACCCCTTCACGGGTGTCATCGGCGTCGAACAGGTCGACAAAGCGCTCACGCTCCTCGCTCAGCCAGGTATTCGGGCTGCGCTCGCGTGCGCCCTGCAGCAGCGGCTTGATGGTGCGCACCGCCACCGGGCTTTGCCGCGCGACCTTGGCCGCCAGCAGCAGGGCATGGCCGCGGGCTTCGCCAGTGTCGACCACTTGCTCGACCAAACCAATGCGCAGCGCGGTTTCCGCATCGAGGCGCTCGCCGCAGAGAATCATCCGTTTGGCCCAGCCTTCGCCGATCAGCCAGGCCAGGTTTTGCGTACCGCCGGCGCACGGCAGCAGGCCAACCGAGGCTTCTGGCAGGGCCATTTGTGCCTGACGCTCGGCGATACGGATGTCGCAGGCCAGGGCGCATTCCAGGCCACCGCCCATGGCATAGCCGTTCAGTGCGGCAATCGACACCCCGCGAAAATCGCGCAGCGCTTCGAAGGCCTCACCGAAGCGTCGGGCCATTTCCCGGGCGCGGGCCTTATCGCCATCGGCAAATAGTTTGAGGTCGGCGCCGGCGCTGAAGAACTTGCCGCCTTGGCCGGTGATTACCAGGGCATAGATGTCGTCATCGCGGTTGAGGTGTTCAACCAG
The DNA here is from genome assembly GCA_018816095.1 of Gammaproteobacteria bacterium. Lineage (GTDB taxonomy): Bacteria > Pseudomonadota > Gammaproteobacteria > Pseudomonadales > Pseudomonadaceae > Aquipseudomonas > Aquipseudomonas spirodelae. The sequence goes on along the minus strand of JAHIWP010000041.1, from coordinate 10,692 downwards.
CTGCTTGAGGCCGATCAGCGAGTCGCGATCCCAGGTATTGGCAGGCGGGTTGTTAAGGGTGATCAGTGCCGTGTGGCCGTGCTTTTCCACGGTGATCTTGTGAGTCAGGTCGAATACACCGGGGTTGTAGGGTTCGATGGCGTGGCTCATGGGTGTCCTCATGTGGGCTGATGCAGGCGCTTGTTGCTGCCACCTGCGGGTCAAGGATTCAGGCTCTATAGCAGACGATCCAACATGCCGCCCTGGTCGAGCAGGCGTCGGGCGATGATCACCCGCATGATTTCGTTGGTGCCTTCGAGAATCTGGTGCACACGGCTGTCACGCACCCAGCGCTCCAGCGGGTAATCATTCAGGTAGCCGTAACCGCCATGCAGCTGCAGCGCCTCGTTACACAGGTTGAAGCAGTGGTCGGTGGCAAAGCGCTTGGCCATGGCGCAATACAGGCTGGCCTCGCTGTGGCCATGGTCGAGCTTATGCGCGGCCAATCGCACCATCTGCCGGCTGGCGGTGAGGTCGGTGAGCATGTCGGCCAGTTTGAACTGCAAGGATTGGAAGTCGCTCAGCGGCTTGCCGAATTGCTTGCGCTCCTCGACGTAGCGCAGCGATTGCTCCAGCGCCGCTTGTGCCGCGCCCAGCGAGCAGCTGGCGATATTGATGCGCCCGCCATCCAGCCCCTTCATCGCGTAGACGAAGCCCTGGCCCTCGGGGCCGATGCGGTTGCCGGCCGGAATACGCACGCCTTCAAAGGTGATGGTGCGCGTCGGTTGGGCGCGCCAGCCCATCTTCAATTCATTGCGGCCGTACTTCACGCCCTCGGCATCGGCGGGTACCAGGAAGCAGGACACGCCTTTGGCACCGCTGTCTTCGCCGGTGCGCGCCATGACGATCAGCACATCGGTGCTGCCCGCGCCGGAGATAAAGCATTTACTGCCGTCCAGTACGTAGTCATCACCATCGCGCTTGGCGCGGGTGCGCAGGTGCGCGGCGTCGGAGCCGGCATCCGGCTCGGTGAGGCAATAGGAGGCGAGCAACTCGCCGCTGACCAGGCGCGGCAGCCAGGCATCCTTCAATGCCTGGTCAGCGAAGGAGGCGAGCATCCACGAGGCCATATTATGGATGGTCAGAAACGCCGTGGTGGCGATACAACCAGCGGCGAGCTGTTCGAAAATCAGTGAGGCGGACAACCGCGACAGGCCCAGGCCGCCGTCCTCTTCGCCGATGTATAGGGCCAGGTAGCCTTGTTCGGCGGCGCGCTTGATTACGTCTACCGGGAAGTGGTGGTCGCGGTCCCAGTCGGCGGCATGCGGCGCCAGCTCACGGCTGGCAAATTGACGGGCGCTGTCGACCAGCAGGCGTTGTTCATCGCTGAGTTCGAAATCCATAAGTCCTCATTGCAGGGTTAGGGGTTGCCCGGCGGCGCGTCGTTCGGCCTGCCATTCGGCTAGGCTGGGCGCTGCTTGGGAGGCGTCGAGACGGTCGACGATTTCAAAATAGTCTTGTTTGAACGAGTCCTTGAGCACCTCGGCGCGAGTTTTGACTTTGACCGCATACACCGTCTGCACGTTCTGGTGGTCGAAGGCGCGCCAGGTTTGTGGGTCCTTAAGTAGCTGGTACTGATGACCTTCCAGGGCCTTGATCAGCGCTTCGCTGTCCAGGCTGCCTGCGCGTTTGGCGGCATCGGCCCACTGATAGACGATGCTGTAGGCCGATGCGGCGGAGCTGGACGGGTAGGTGGTGTAACGCTCGCTGAAGGATTTGACGAAGGCTTCGCCGTGCACGGATTTTTCCAGTGCCGGCACGCGCCAGGTCCAGGGTTCGCTGCCGATAACGCCTTCCATCAGGCCGGGGCCCGCTTGTTCGACGATGCTTTGGGTCAGGTTTGGCGCAACGATTTGCATGCGCTCGGTGAGGCCAAGGTCCTTGGCGATGCGCATGGCGCGCACCAGGTCTTCACCGAACAGCACCAGAGCGAGCACCTCGGCGTTGCTGGCGGCGGCTTGGCTCAGCGCATCTTGATAGTCGGCCAGGCGCGCACCCGGAAAGGCTACTTTGAGGCCGGGGTGCTGAGTGCTGTCTGCGCTGCCGGTGGTTTGGCGCAAGGAGCTTTCGCTGGTGTGGCCCCAGGTGTAATCGGAGGTGATGTAGAAGTAGCGTTTGTCCGGCAGATTTTTACTCAGGTATTGGCCTAACACCCGCGCGCTCATCCAGGCGTTGTTGCTCTCGCGGAACATATAGCGATGGCCGTCTTTGCCGGTGGTGTCGTTGGAGTAGGTGAGGGTGCCGAAGTACAGCAGCCCATGTTCTGCTGCGCGCTTGCCGGAGGCGATGGCCACGGCGCTGGATGAGCCGCCAAACAGCATGGCCGCGCCTTCACTGGCCAGCTTGTCGACATTTTTCACGGCCTTGGCCGGACGCGAGGCGGTGTCTTTGCTCGACAGGCGCAGCGTGCGCCCCAGGACTCCGCCTTGGGCGTTAAGCTCGTCGATGGCCAGCAAGGCTCCGCGCATCTGGGCCAAACCCTCTTCCTTATACGGGCCTGTGCGTGGGTAGTTGAGGCCGAGGGTGATCGGCTCAGCTGCTTGCGCGCAGGCGGTAAGCCCGGCCCAGAGGGCCAGGGCGGCAGTCAGTTGTTTCATTGCAATCCTCCATGTTGTTTTTATGTCAAAGCACTGTGAGGCTCTGGCACGCAAGGAGGCATTGTCTTTTGGTCTAAACAACTGGGTATTGCAGTGGATCAATACGGCTACGGGTTCTCATTTCAATTGAATGGTCATATTTGCGCCGGCCACTGAATCCTCATCAAACCAGCGGCTGGTGACCGTTTTGGTTTCGGTAAAGAAACGCACCCCTTGTTTACCATAGGCGTGCAGGTCGCCATAGAACGAGCCCTTCCAGCCCGTGAAAGAGAAGAACGGCAGCGGCACCGGCACCGGCACGTTGATGCCCACCTGGCCGACTTCCACTGCGTGCTGGTAATGCCGCGCCGCGCCGCCGGAGCGGGTGAAGATCGAGGTGCCGTTGCCGTAAGGGCTGGCGTTGACCAGTTCGATGGCGTCTTCCAGGGTGTCGACTTCCATGCACACCAGCACCGGGCCGAAGATTTCCTCGCGGTACAGGCTCATCTTGCGGGTCACGCCGCGAAACAGTGTGGCGCCAATCCAGTTGCCGTTGGGGTAGCCCTCGACCGCGCAGAGCGAGCCGTCCAGTAGGCATTCGGCGCCTTCCGCTTTGCCTTCAGCGATCAGCCGTAGCACGCGCTGTTTCGCTTGCTGGCTGATCAGCGGGCCGAAGGCGGCGTGGCCGTCGGTCCAGTAGCCGGGTTGCAGGTCGGCCATCTGCGCCTGCAGTTCGTCGATCCACTGTTTCGATTCGCCGACAAATACCGCCACGCTAATCGCCATACAGCGCTGCCCGGCGGCGCCGCAACTGGCGCCGACCAGATTGCTCAGCACTTGCTGTTTATTGGCGTCGGGCATGATCACCATATGGTTCTTCGCCCCGGCGAAGGCCTGCACACGCTTGAGGTGCGCGGTGCCGGTGCGGTAGATGTGCTGGCCGACCGGCACTGAACCGACGAAGGAGATGGCGCGAATATCCGGGTGAGTCAGCAGGCTGTCGACCACCTCACGCGCGCCGTGCAGCACCTGCAACACGCCCTTGGGCGCGCCAGCTTCGATAAACAGCTCAGCCAGGCGAATGGGGGTCAGCGGGTCTTGCTCGGACGGTTTGAGAATAAAAGTGTTGCCGGCGGCGATGGCCAGGGGAAACATCCACAGCGGAATCATCGCCGGGAAGTTGAACGGGGTGACGCCGACGCATACGCCCAGCGGCTGAATCCAGCTGGCGGTGTCGATGTCGCGGGCCACGTTCTCCATGGTCTCGCCCATCATCAGGCTGGCGATATTGCAGGCCTGCTCGACCACCTCGATACCGCGCCAAACATCGCCCTTGGCATCGGCCAGGGTCTTGCCTGTTTCCCCAGCTAGAATTTCCGCCAGCTCATCATGATGTTCTTTGAGTAGATGCTGGTAGCGCAGCATCACCCGCGCTCGGTCGGAGACTGGCACGTCGCGCCAGGTGAGAAAGGCCGCCTTGGCGCTGGCAATCGCGGCTTCGATTTCTTCGGCAGTGGCCTTGGGGGCCAGGGCCAGGACCTCTTGAGTGGCCGGGTCGGTGACTTCGATAAATTCACGGGCGCGGCTTTCGCGCCATTCACCGTCGATCAACTGTGGGATTGCCTTGGCCATGCGGGTATTCCTCGTGGCGAACCGCTGTTGGGCTCGATTGTTATTGTTTGGTTGTTATAGCGGCCCTGCGGTGCTTTGTGGATTGACGATCTTGGTCGCTGGATGGACTATCTTGTGCTTGAAATCTAATAGGACTGCCCGATGCCAGCCTATGTCGAGACCTCCAATTAGCCTTTGTCCGCCAACGGCGTGCGCTTTATCACACCGCCGCGCTTGCGCCGCCTGTTGGCTCGTAGCCCTTTGGCTCAGGGCTGCTACCCGCTGGCTCTGGGGTTCTACCCGCAAGCTGCAGGGCACCGTATGCATCGGCCTCAGCCGGAGGATCACCTGCTGATCTACTGCCGCGCCGGGCAGGGCTGGCTGGAAACGGCGGATGGACGATTAGCTGTCAGTGGTGGCGATTTGCTGCTGTTGCCAAAAGGCGTGGCGCATACCTATGGCGCGGACGCGCAGAAGCCTTGGACCCTGTATTGGGTGCATTTTGATGGTGAGTTGGTGGCGGATTTTCTCAAGCCGTTGGGTAAGGGGCCGCTGTGGCGCATTGGCGTGCAGCCACGGCTGCTGGCCGAATTCGATGCGTTATTGAATTTGCGTAAGCAAGGCTTGAACCTGCCGCACTTCATTCATGCGGCGCATCAATTACAGGTGTTGCTGACATCCCTGGCGGTGCTGCCGGCGCGTGCCACACTGAAGTCTGGGCGGGTGCTGGATGTGGACGCGGTGCAGGCGGTGATGCGCGCGCATTTGCATGACTCGCTGAACCTCGATGAGCTGGCCGCGCAGTTCAAACTGTCACGCTTTCACTTCGCCAAAACCTACCGTGCACTGACCGGGCATGCGCCGATTCAGGACTTTATCCAGCTAAAAATGGCTCACGCCTGCCGCCTGCTCGATGAGGGCGAGCAGGGCATTCGTCAGGTAGCGGAGCAGTTGGGTTATGACGATGTGTATTACTTTTCGCGGCTATTTCGCAAAGTAGTGGGCATGGCGCCTAGTCATTATCGGGCGTTACATCAGGGCTGATGCTGCCTTGCATTCTTTAGTAAATAAGCCGTGCAGCAGGTGGTGTTTGCCAGCTTTCTGCCTTATACATGAAGTGCTGCCAAAGGCCCTAGCACACTAATAAAGTCATTAAGCTGGCCCACAAAGGTCGGTAGGGACACTGTTAGTACGAGGTCATATTGAGACGCCTAGCCTGGATGCTGCTTCTGTTGTTGCCCGTCACGGTAGTGGCCGCACCTGTCAGTCTTTACACCTACCATCGCCAGCCCCCCTTCGTTCTGGAGTTAGAGCCGCGCACGGGTCTTATGTTTGAGGTGGCGGCGCTGCTGAATCAGCAAGCCGACGCTCAGCAAACCTATGATGCCCGTGTGCTGCCGCGCGCACGCTTAAACCAAACCTTGGCCGGTTGGCTAGACGGCAGTTGTGCAGGGCCAGGGGCGCCAGGTTGTGATGACAACTGGATGCTGCTTTGGGTCATCCCCGCCTGGGGCTGGGGCGAGAGGGCTGGGCAGCGATTTCTCTGGGTTGATCTGTTCAAAGATGAAGACCTGGTGGTTTCAACGCAGCAGCATAAGGTCCCCTACCGCAACGCCAACTCGCTGATCGGTCAACGCTTCGCAGCGTTGCGCGGGCATCACTACCCGATGGGCGTTGAAGAGCTGATGCAGCAAGGCAAAATTGACCGCGAAGATGGCAATGATGTGCGCGCCTCGCTGATGCGTATCCACTCACGGCGGGCCGCGGTAACCATTATTCGTCGTTTGGCATTCAACTATTACCTGCAGAACGATCCGCAGTTGATGTCAATTGCGGCTGATTTCTACGTGGCCAAGCAACCGTTCAACCAGTTCACCTTGCAGGCCATGATTCCCAGAAGCCGTCCAGATTTACGCGACGCGCTTGAGCGCGCTAAGGCTGATCCCGCCTGGGCCGCATTATTTGCCCTCTACGGGATTAAGCCACTCTAGAGTGAGCAATATGGGGCATGCCCGTTTGCTTGACTTGCCGATGAGGCTTCCTTAGCGTGCCGTCTCCGTTGGTACAGGCAGGACATAGGCATGAGCGCTGCAGATAACGTCAAACTCGAAGCCGGCTGGAAAGCTGCGCTGCGCGAGGAGTTCGAAAATCCCTATATGCGTGAGCTGGGCGACTTTCTGCGGGCGGAGAAGGCGGCGGGCAAAGAGATCTACCCACCGGGTGCGCTGATTTTTAATGCCTTGAATTCCACGCCATTGGCGGCAGTCAAGGTGGTGGTGATCGGCCAGGACCCTTACCACGGGCCGGGGCAGGCCCATGGTCTGTGCTTCTCGGTGCAGCCTGGGGTGAAAACCCCGCCGTCGCTGGTGAATATCTATAAAGAGCTCAAGCGCGATCTGAATATCGATATTCCCAGCCACGGTAATCTGCAGCATTGGGCGGAGCAGGGCGTGTTGCTGCTCAATACCTCATTGACCGTGGAGCATGGCATCGCCGGCTCCCACGCCAAAATCGGCTGGCAAACCTTCACCGATAAGGTGATCGAGGTGGTCAGTCAGCAGCAGGCGCGGCTGGTGTTTCTGCTGTGGGGCGCGCATGCGCAGAGCAAGGAAAAACTCATCGACTCCAGCAAGCATCTGGTGCTGAAGTCGGTGCATCCTTCGCCGCTATCAGCGCATCGCGGGTTTATTGGCAATGGCCATTTCAGCCGTACCAACAAGTTCCTGCAGCAGCATGAACTGAGCCCAATAGACTGGCGCTTACCCGAGCCTGCTTGCTAGAACCCTTTAAGCGGCACTGCACTGCTGCTCTGCCAGATCCCGACGTAAATCACGCAGGCGATGCCTCAGGCGCTCGCGCTGTGGTTCATCAGCACTGCTTAACAGTTGACTCAGCAGCGTGGCCAGCGCCTGGCGTGAGCGAGCATAACTGGTGCGATAGGCGTCGCTGGAGAAACGTTCGCGGTGCTGCAACAACTGCGTCAGTTCGGGCGCAAAGTAAGCGCTGTCACGCTCGACGAGCAGGGTACGCAACTGTGCTTGCCAACGTTGACGATTCTCCAGCCACAAACGGTTCTGTTCGCCAAGGCCATTGGCCCAGGCGGCGATATGCTCGGTTTGCGCACTGTTTAGGCGGCCCAGCCAGGGTCGCAGGCGTTCCTGCATGCGCGTCTGGCGTTCGCTGATCTGGGTGGCCAGGGGCGGGTCGAGAAAGTCCTGACGGTCTTCCAGATTGTCTTCATCCAGCGCCGCGTAAAAATCGCTAACCTGCTGCTCGTTCAGCCCTTGCAGCAGTTCGATGGCGGTGGGAGTGATTTCGACGCTGATGCGTTTGAGCGCAGCATCGAACTGGGCGAATTGCGCAAGCAGCTGGCTGCTGTCCGGTTGCGCCTGGTTGAGGAGGCTCTCGGTGCTATGCAGCCAGTCGATATAACGTGGTAACTCGACGCTGCAGTGCCATTGCAGGTGGGTCTGCAAGCGCGGCTTGAGCCAGGCCTGCTGCTGGCTGTTGAGGTTCAGGTAATCGTTCAGCCGCCAGGGCACCAGCCAGTCCAGATTACGGTAGGCCAGCCCCAGGCGGCTGCAGGCCGTGACCAGTAAACTCAGGCAGAGCAATAGCAGCAGAGTTTTTGCGGCGGGCCAGCGCAGTACGCTCATACACAAATGCCTCATTTAGCCAGGCCCTGAGAGTACCCCTGCGCAATGCGTCTGCGTGGTGATGGACATATCTGTTAAACAAAAATTGTTGCCGAAGCCGGCAAAAAAGAGCCCGCACAAGGCGGGCTAAATGTGGTCGTTAATGCGTTTTCAGCGGCGCTGCCAGAGCCTGAACAAGGGCTCGGCCAGGAACATCACCAGAAACAGCCGCAGCACCTGCAGGGCGGTGACCATTGCCACTGAAAGTTGCAGGGCTTCGGCGGTCAGGCACAGTTCGGTGATGCCACCGGGCATCATGCCGAGCATCAGCGCGTTCTGGCTTTCTCCGGCCAGCCAGCCCAGGCCCTGGCCCAATGCGGCGGCGGCGAGCATGGCGAGCAGGCAGAACAGCAGGATGCGCGCGAGAAAGCCCGGCGCGCTGCGAAAGAAGTTGCGGTCGAAATGACAACCCAATGCGCAGCCAATCAGCCATTGTCCCGCCTGGCCAAGGCCGTCGGGCAAGCCCAGATGCAGGTCAAAACTAACGCTGGCCACGGCGCAAACGCTCAGCGGGCCAAGCATCCAGGGGTTGGGTTGGCCCAAACGCCCCCATAACCAGGCCATCAGCGCACCGCCAGGCAACAGCAGCGCTAACCACGGCCAACTCACCGGCGCCGGCACCGGTGGTTCGATAGGCGGCAGACTCCAGGTGAAGATTGCCGGAATCAGCAATACCACCAGCAGTAATCGCAGGCTGTGGGCGGCCGCCACCTTGGCGGTTTCGGCGTTGTGCCGTTGCGCCAGGTTGACCATCTCACTGGCGCCGCCCGGCATGCTGGCGAAGAACGCGGTGGCGCGATCGAGGCCGGCGCGGCGCAGCACGATAATGCCAATCAGGCTCAGCAGCAGGGTGAGCAGGGCGCCGAGCAGGATCACGCCGAAGTGGCTGAAGAGCTGGCCGAATACTTCACTGGTGAAATGCAGGCCGATGGCGCTGGATACCAGCCACTGGCCGGTCTTGCGCCCGCCCGGTAGCTCGGTAATCAGCCAGCCGCTGCAGCGTGCCGCGATAACCGCGAGCAGCGAGCCGATGATCCACGGCAAAGGCCAGCCGATCAGGCTGGCCAGCGCGCCGCCGGCCAGGCCGACCAGCGGAGTGGCCCACCAGCCTTGCCAGCCGGTGAGCATGGGTAACTTAGGCATTGGCCGGTTGCGCCGTGCGACGTGCACGCCACCAGCGCAGGCCTGGCAGGGCCAGCATCAGCGCGGTGAGTGACCACAGGCACAGGCTGATTGGGCTGTTCCAGAGGATGTTCAGGTCGCCGGCGGAGATCGACAGGGCGCGGCGCAGGTTGTCTTCCATCAGCTCGCCGAGGACGAAGCCAAGGATCAGTGCCGACAGCGGGAAGTCCAGCTTGCGCAAGATGTAGCCGAACACGCCGAGGCCAATCATCAGCACCAGGTCGAAGGTGGTGCTGTGCACCGCGTAGACGCCAACCATGCTGATTACGGTGATCGCCGGCACCAATACCCAGTTAGGCACGCTGAGCATGCGTGAGAACAGGCCAACCAGCGGAATGTTCATCACCAGCAGAATCACGTTGCCGATAAACAGCGAGGCAATCAGGCCCCAGACTACATCCGGTTGTTGTTCGAACAGCAGCGGGCCAGGGGTGATGTTGTACAGCGTCAGTGCGCCGATCATCACTGCAGTGGTGCCCGAGCCCGGCACGCCGAGGGTCAGCATGGGGATCAGCGAGCCGCAGGCCGAAGCGTTGTTAGCCGCTTCTGGCGCCGCGAGGCCGCGCAGGTCACCTTCACCGAATTTGCCTGTGCTGCCTGCCATGCGCTTCTCGCTCATGTAGGTCATGGCACTGGCGATGGTCGCGCCGGCACCGGGCAGAGTGCCGATGACGAAGCCTGCTACTGCGCTGCGCACCATGGTCCAGAAGGTGAAGGTGAACTCTTTGAAGTTGAACAGCAGGCGACCGCTGGCTTTCACTGCTTTCTGGCCGTTGTGGGTTTTTTCCAGCATCAGCAGTACCTCACTGACGCTGAAGAAACCGATCACCACGATGACGAACTGGATGCCGTCGGACAGGCTGACGCTGCCGAAGGTGAAGCGGTATACGCCGGTGGTGGAGTCGACGCCGACCGTGGCCAGGGCCAGACCGATCAACGCCGCCATCAGGGTTTTCATCGGTTTGTCGCCGACCATGCCGCCGAGGCAAGCAATGGCGAAGATCATCAGTACGAAGTATTCGGCCGGGCCGAAGGCCACCGCCCATTTCGCCAGCAGTGGCGCAAACAGCACCACACCGCAGGTGGCGATGATGCTGCCGATAAACGAGCTGACCGCGGACAGCGACAAGGCTATACCGGCCTTGCCCTGGCGGGCCAGCGGATAACCATCAAGGGTGGTCATCACCGCGGCGGCATCACCCGGTACGTTGAGCAAAATGGCGGAAATACGCCCGCCGTATTCACAACCCAGGTACACGGCGGCCAACAGGATCAGTGCGGTTTCCGGTGGTAGGCCAAGGGCGAAAGCCAGCGGCAGCAGCAAGGCCACGCCGTTGATCGGGCCAAGGCCTGGAAGCATGCCGACAATGGTGCCGACAAAGGCACCGAACAGCGCCATCAACAGGTTTTCCGGGCGGGTGGCGACATCAAAGCCTTGCATCAAGAAGTTCAGGGTTTCCATTTCAGCTCTCCACAAAGGCTTCGAACAGGCCGAGGGGCAGCGGCACATCCAGCAGGTAGTCAAACAGCACATACAGCAACACGCCCATCAGCACGGCGCTGATGGCGCAAGGAATCAGGCGGCCGGT